>JAHUUK010000003.1 GCA_019218375.1 Dermabacteraceae bacterium TAE3-ERU5 | reverse complement strand
CCCTCACCAACAACTACTCTATTCCTATGTTTCGTACTCGGCTTCACCGCAGTTAGCTCCTCTCACGCCTACATCGTGCGCAAGGACGCTCTCGAGGGCCTTTCCGAATTCGGCATCGTACTGGACGAGGAAAAGAACCGACTCCGCACCGGCGAGCCGCAGGTTATTTCCGCGCAGGAGTCGAAGGTTACCGTCCTGGTCTTCCCGACCAACGAGGAACTGGCGATTGCCCGCCAGACCCTAGAGGTCACCGGAGCCTGATCCGAAAAGCTACGCGAAAGGCGCGCCGTCCCATCCGGGGCGGCGCGCCTTTTCTGCCTGTTTTACCTTTACGACCGTTTTGTCGACACCGATTAGCGCTAGGCGAGGGCGTTGAAGAGTTCCCCGGCCAGCAGGTACCCCGCGCGGGCTTCTGCCAAAAACTCTTCCTGCTGCGCCGGATCGGTGAGCGTGTCTAGCTGGATCCGGTAGGCGTCCTTGATGCGCTTGGGAGATTCGATGTCGGAGAAGTCCCACATGGCAAGCTGCCCCTTGGGGATGCCGTAGTGGCGCGCCACCAGCGCCCCGATCGCCTGGCCGCCGGAAAGATCCCCCAGGTAACGCAGGTAGTGGTGGGCCAGCAGCGCCGCCGGTTCCGCCTCCAGGATGCGGCGGGCGTAGCGTTCGGTAACGGGCAGCGGCGGATCGATGGGGGCACCCGAGGCCGCGAAGTCGGCGCGGATGGCGGCGGTGCGGCTAAAGCGAGGGTCATGGAAGCGTTCCACGATGCTGCCTCCCGATTCGGTAGCGCGATCCATCGCTTCGTCTAGCGCGGCGTAGATCGGCAGGTACTGGGAGAGCAGGCGCCAGTAGTCGGCCTCGCTGCGCTTGCCCGACATGAGCTGACCGATGAAGGTTTCGTTTTCCGCAGCCTCGTGTTCGGCGCGGGTTGCCTCCCGCGCTATTTCCGAAAACGCCTTCTGCTGGGTATCTACGGTTGCGGTCATGGTGACTTCTCAACGCTTTCTCTTAAACGGTCGCGAAGCGCGGCCGACGCCAACTCTGGTGAAGTTTGCGGGCTAAAATCCGCAAACAATTTTTCTGACACAGCGTCATTTAATAGTGCAGCATGACCGCCGAACTTAGCAACCCCTAAGCGAAGCGGCGTGCCTACGCTCTCAAAACCGCAGGGTAACCCTTGATAGAGCCAACAAGGCCCCGTATGTTTGGTATACCTAACCAATTTATGAAAGTCTACACTTTTGTATTTTTCAGGACCGCATTGCTTCGCGCAGCGCTCTTCCCGGCCGGCGTAGGGCGTGCTTTTGTCAGAACAGGATTCCATGCAGACGCTAAGCCTTTCCCGCCGCACCCTCCTCGCGGCAACGCTCCTCATTCCGCTCACCGGATGCGGCGATAAAGCCGCCCCATCTTCCGGCGTCAGCGGCGGGGCGGCCGGGTTAAGCTCTGCGAATCTCCTTGCCGATCCAGCCAGCTATCGCGGCCCCAGCACCGCCCATCTGCAGCAGTCCGGGGTGCGGCCGATAACCGATTCTCCGCAGCCGAAGCTGCCGCGAGTGATGGTGGATTCCCAGGGCACCCGCGTCGAGGTAACGGATGTTTCGCGGATTCTGCCCCTCGATCTTTACGGGTCCCTTTCGCGTATCGTGTTCGATCTCGGCCTGGGCGCTAACGTGGTGGGCCGCGATGTTTCCTCCGAGTTCGCCGAGGTCAAAGACCGGCCCCTGGTGACGCAGAACGGGCACCAGCTCAACGCGGAAGCGATTTTGCAGCTGAACCCGAGCGTGATTTTGACCGACAGCTCGCTCGGCCCCTGGGATGTGGTTTTGCAGATGCGAGACGCCGGCATTCCGGTTGTGGTGATGGATTCTCACCGCAGCATTTCTTCCACCCCGGAATTGATCCGCCAGGTAGCGAACGCGCTGGGCCTGCCCGATGAGGGCGAAAAGCTGGCAAGCCGCACCGCCAAGGAGATCGAAAAGAAGATAGCCGAAATCAAATCGGCCATTCCGCAGGGCAGCAAGCCGTTGCGCATGATGTTCTTCTACGCGCGCGGCGGCTCTGGAACCTACTACATCTTCGGTAAAGGATCGGGTGCCGACGATCTCATCAAGGCCCTCGGCGGGGTGGATATAGCGAGCGAGATCGGTTGGGATGGCATGAAGCCCATGACCGACGAAGCCTTCTTGCAGGCAAAACCGGACCTGTTGCTGATGATGACCGGCGGCCTGGAATCCTGCGGTGGCGTGGAGGGTCTGCTGGACAGGTTGCCCGCCATCGCCCTCACCCCGGCGGGGCAGAACAACCGCATCGTGGACATGGACGATACCGACATCCTCAGTTTCGGCCCCAATACCGCGCAGGTGCTGGATGCCCTCGCCGTGGCGATCTACGCCCCGACCCCCAAAGCAAGCTGAGATGACGGCTCCTCCCCATTACGATCCGCGCACCCGCCGCCTGCCCTTCCTGTGGGTCGGCCTTGCGGCGGCGCTGCTGCTGGCAGTCGTGATTTCGTCAGGAACCGGCCAGTTCACCATCACTCCCGGCGGGGTGCTGGAGGGACTGTGGCGAGGCGTCACCGGTACCAACGCACCGACCGCTGCCGCGCGCACGGCAGACGCCGCGCTCTGGAGCATCCGCCTGCCCAGGGTTGCGATGGCGCTGCTGGTAGGCGCTTCCCTCGCGGTCGGCGGTGCGCTCATGCAGGGCGTGTTCGGCAATCCCCTCGCGGAGCCGGGAATCGTCGGAGTGTCCGCCGGGGCGGCTGCCTGCGCCAGCGTAATCATCGCCACCGGCCTGAGCGTGCTGGGCGATTGGACGCTGGTGTTCGGTGCGTTCCTGGGAGGCTTGGCCGCCACCCTCGTGGCATACGTGACCGCGCGCCAGAACGGCCGTACCGAGGTAGTGACGCTGGTTTTGACCGGGATCGCGGTGAATGCGGTGGCCGGTTCGATCATTGCGCTGATGACCTTCATGGCCAGCCGCGCGGCACGCGAACAGATAGTGTTTTGGCAGCTCGGCAGCCTGAACGGTTCCCGCTGGAGCCATGTGCTAACCATTCTGCCCCTGGCAATAATCTGCCTGGTTTTGAGCTTCCTTACCGCCCGCCGCCTGGACCTGCTTTCCCTCGGCGAGCGCGGCGCACGCCACTTGGGAGTGAACGTGGAACGCCTGCGTTTGCGGGTGATTTTGCTGGTCGCTGTGCTCACCTCCGCCGCCGTGGCATTTACGGGGATTATCGCTTTCGTTGGCCTGGTGGTTCCGCACGTGATTCGCATGCTGATCGGTCCGGGGCACCGCTACCTACTTCCCGCCTCCATGCTGGCCGGGGCTGTTTTGCTGCTGGTGGCCGACACCCTAGCGCGCACGCTGGTGCCGTACGCGGATCTTCCGATCGGACTCCTCACCTCTCTGGTGGGCGGCCCGTTCTTCTTCTACCTGATACGCCGCACGCGTGATCGCGCGGGAGGTTGGTCATGAGCCCGCTGCTGTCGGCCCGCGAGGTTTGCCTGTCGCTCGGGGGCAATCTGATTTTGGACGGCGTATCCCTGGATATTGAGGCCGGTCAGACCACGGTTTTGGTCGGCCCGAACGGGGCGGGGAAGTCCACCCTGTTCGGTGTGCTCGCGGGTGATTTGCAGCCCGATAGCGGCACCGTGCAGCTCAACGGACGCCCCCTTGCTGATTACGGTCATCTGGAACTGGCGCGGCAGCGTGCGGTGCAGTTGCAGCAGTCGCAGCTGGCGTTTTCTTTCACGGTGCGAGACACCGTGCTGATGGGCCGCGCCCCCTGGCAGGGAACCGAAAAAGAGGCGCAAGACCTCGCCGTTGTGGCCACCGCGCTGGATACGGCCGACATGAGCACGCTGGCGCAGCGCCCGGTTCCGGTGCTTTCCGGCGGTGAACGTGCGCGCAGCGCATTTGCGCGGCTGATTGCGCAGGAGACTCCGTTGCTGCTGCTTGATGAGCCGACGGCGGCCCTGGATATTCACCATCAGGAACGGCTTGCCGGGCATGCGCGCCGGTTGTCACGCGAAGGCGCTGCGGTCGTGATGATCGTGCACGATCTTTCGCTTGCCGCGGCTTACGCCGACCGTATCGTGCTACTGCGCGGGGGCCGTATCTGCGCAGACGGCACACCCCGAGAAGTCCTTACCGCTCCCCTGCTTTCCGAAGTTTATGACCATCCGATCCTGGTGCTTACCGACCCGCATACCGGTAGCCCCCTGATCGTTCCGTCCCGCACCCAGCCCGGAGAAGTTTCCCATGACTAAAAGCCTGCCTTCTTCCCTGCTAGCCAGGGCTGCCGCCCTGTTTGCCGCCCTTGCGGTGCTGTTTGTGACGGGCGGTTTGCCCGCTCATGCGGCCCCTCGGGTAGAGGTTGACTCTCCGCTGGGCGGGGACGGCGTATCGTCCTCTTCCGCCACTACGGTGACGCTGCGCGGCAGCGGATTCCAGTCGATCCAAAAGGGGTTCGGCGGCATCTACGTCATGTTCGGTTGGGTTGGGGACGGTTGGCGCCCGAGCGCGGGCGGTAAGGCGGGCACTAATTACCGTTACGTTCCCGATTCCGAGCAGAAGGACAACCGGGGTTATGTCAGGTTTGTGAGTTTCCCCGGCTCCGAGACGGAATCGGCTGCGAACGGCGGCAAGATTTCCGCGAACGGCACCTGGTCCACCACGCTTACCATTCCCGGTCCGCTTTTCAATTCGGTGGATCGCAATGGCAAGGTGAGCCAGGTGGATTGCCGCAAGGTGCGTTGCGGCATCATCACGGTGGGTGCCCACGGTGTGCATAACGCACGCAATGAATCGTTTACGCCGGTGCGTTTTATTTCCGCTGCCGCTAAACGGCAGGCGCAGCAGCCCACCACCTCGCAGAAACAGCCAGCGCAGACTCAGCCAGCGCAGAAACAGCCCGCCACCGCTGCATCTCCCGCGGCTCCTGCTCCTACGGCCCCTGCTCCCGAGGCACAGCCGCGTCAGGCAGCGCAGCCGCAGGGTGGTAGCCCTGTTTCGCAGCAGCCCGCGGCTCCGGCTGGCAGCGATGCGCAGGCGGTAGCGCCCGGAGACTCGGAAACCGCACCGGTTGAGGCGGCGGGCGCGCCGCTTCCGGGACCGGCGCAGAAGCCGACCCTGGGGCTGGCCGCAAAGCAGGTTACGCAGGGGCAGGTCCTCAGTTTCACCGGGAACGGTTTTCTGCCCGGCGAACAGGTTGTGGCTACCTTGGACACCGGCACCAGCGCGGGCGGCCCGTACACGGCAGGTAAATACGGTGACATCGCCGGTACCGCGCCGCTTCCCGCAGATATGCGTCCGGGAACGCACGTGCTTTCCTTGAGCGGCGCGGCCTCGCAGGAAACCGCACGTATCTCCTTCACGGTGGAAGAACCCGCAGCCGTCACCGCCACCAAGGCCGCGGCGGAATCCGGTATCGACGGTTGGGGGCTGGCCGCTGTGGTCGCTGGTTCGCTGGCCGTTTTGGTGCTGATCGTGCTGGTGGTGGCCGCTATCACGGCGTTCTTGCGTAAGCGCCGCAGCACCCCGGCGCTGTCGGCACTACTCGGTCTTACTCTGGTGCTCGCCTCCCTGGCCGGTCCTGCCCCAAGTTCCTTTGCCGACGAAACCGATTCCTCGCAAAACGACGGCATTCGGGTATCGGTAACCATCCCCGGCGCTGCGCCTGCGGCAGAGGCACAAAAACTCACTAACGCCTCGCTTGTGTGGGGCATCAACCCCGAATCAAGCAGCGGTTCTTTCTTTGGCGGCTGCAACTTCCTGGTGGCGGGCAAGGTCGGCAACATGGGCCGTTCTCATGCCTGGAGCGATGCGGAACTGAACCGGGTTTATCGTGCCCAGGCGGGTAACGTGGCGCTGCGCAAGGGCGGTAAGGCTCCGAGCGTGGCGGATCGTTGCAAGACGGCCGACGGTAGGCAGGTGACCACCAATCCGAGCGATATGGGCACCGGCACCCAGCTTGTTTTTAGCGGCGGCACCGGCAGTATCGAAACCGATGCCCAGGGCAGGAAATCCGCCACCGTGCGCTGGGATGGCGCTTTCAGCGTGGTGTTCTACGGCGGGCTTACCTACTGGTGGGCGGAAAACCCGGTGCTGCGCGTGAATCCCGACGGCACGGGCACGCTTACCGCGACCGTCGGCGGCTGGGCTTCTGCCATGGACGACACCAGCAAATGGCAGGCGGTGCCTTCGCGCACCGTTCAGCTCGCAACCCTTTCCGGCGTGCAGCTAAGCGAGCGCGGTTTCAGCATCACTCCCGATTACCGGGGCCGGAAGGTAAACACCGGCAAGGCCCAGGCGCAGGCCACCAGCGGGGCTAACTGGGGTGCTTTCCCGCAGGATTTCGTCGATTTCCAGATAGTCGCCGGGCAGTCCTCCTACTGGTACAGCTCCGGCGGTAGCCGCGACGCGGCCAAGCCGCCGTCGCCGCTCACCGTTAGCTGGGACGCCGCTAAGCCGCAGGTTCCCGTGGCGGGAGGCACCGGAAACGGCGGTTCCACCATCGGCCAGCCCACCCAGCCGGGCGCCCCCGGTCAGGAGGGCGGCGTAATCACCCAGCCGCAGCAGCCGGGAGAGTTCCTGCCGGGCGATGCGGGCGCAGTCCCGGCGCAACCGGCCACCCCCGCGCAGCCGCAGCAGCCCGGCCAGCCCGGAACTAGTGACGGTAGCGGCGCGATTTCCCAGCCGCAGCAGCCCGCGCAACCGCTTCAGCCGGGGCAGCCCGCTCAGCCAGGACAGCCCGCCCAGCCGGGCGCGCCCGATGGTGCGGGTTCTTCGGCAGGCGCTCCGGAGTCGGTTTCTCCCGCCGTATCCCCGATCTGGGTGGGGGCAAGCCTGATTCCGGCGGCGACGAGTGTTGCAACTACCCATCCGGCGCTCGCGCTGGCCCTTTCCTCCCTCCTGCTTCTGCTCTGCCTGCTGCTGGCTGCGGGTTTGAAGCGTGGCTGGCTGGTGCTGCCCGGCACCGGCAAATAAAAACCTCCGCGGCGGCCGGGACGCAGCAGCGTAAAGCCGTCATTAGTTAATGCAGATAAGGAGCATCATGAACACCACCTCTTTCAAGGGCCGGTCGCTGACCGGCCTGGTGGGAGCCTTCGCGCTGTTCGCGTCGGGCTTCGCACTCACGGTCCCCGCTGCCCACGCGGAGTCAGCCCCCGTCAATGACGCCACCTTCTCTTGGCGCATGTCCGACGAAGCGGGCGGCGGCGCCTACTTCGGCGGCTGCAACTTCATCACCGCCGGGGCGGTTGGCAACACCGGCAAGTCGAAGGTGTGGAAGCAGGAAGACGCCGATAAGTGGTACAAGACCGCCGAAGGCAACGTCACCATCACCACCCCGAACGGCACCCCCACCTGGGACACCAAGTGCCTGGACGAGTCGGGTAAGAAGGTAACCACACGCGCCGGTTCCACCACCGGGGCCAAGGTTAATTTCAGCAAGGGCAAGGGCACCGTTGATGTTGCCGCTAACACGGCCGACATCACCTGGGAAGGTTCCGCTTCGGTCGTTTTCTACGGCGGTATGACCTACTGGTCGTTCAGCAACCCGCACCTGGTCATCAACTCTGACGGCACCGGCAGCATCACCGCCACCGGTTCCGGCTATGCCTCCTCTATGGCTGATACCTCCAAGTGGGAGAAGCTGCCCGACGAACAGATCGTGCTGGCTAACTTCAAGGACGCGAAGGTGACCGAGACCGGTTTCACCGCTACCCCGCTGTTCAAGGGCGTTGAGGTAGACATCGATACCAAGAAGGGCATGGCACAGTCCCGTAAGGGTGAGGGCTGGGGTTCCTTCCCGCAGGAGTTCGTGAACTTCCAGCTCAAGACCGGTCAGTCTTCCTACTGGTACAGCTCGGGTGGCGCAGCCGACCCGAAGAAGGTCGCCGCACCGGTGACTCTTTCCTGGAGCGCCCCGGAGGCCGCCCCGGCAGAGCCGCCGGCCGCTGACAAGGACGAGGAGAAGGACGCCACCAAGGTGAATATCTCCGTGAATGTTCCCGAAGCTACCCAGCCCGATCCCGGCACCGGTGACGGCACCGCACCGGGCGATGGCTCGGGCGATGGCGGCACCAAGCCCGGCGAGGGCGAGGGCACCCCGGATCCGGAACCGGCTGGCGAATTCACCTACACCGTCAGCAGCACCTCCGCTGACCTGGGCACTGCCACCGAAAACGCCGCCGGTTTCGCCGCGGCGGGTGCGCTTCCCACCATCACGGTGAAAGACACCCGTAAGGATGCCCCGGCGTTCACCGTTAACGGTAAGGCTTCGGACTTCACCGGCACCGCCGGAACCATCCCGGCAGCTTCGCTGGGCTGGGCTCCTAGCCTGGCCGACAACACCGTCGGCGCGGTTGAGGGTGCCCCGGTAGAGGCCAACAACCCCGGCCTGGCGGAGGCGAAGAGCCTCGTATCCGCTCCGGCTGGCCACGCCAAGGGCGAGGTTAAGGTCAATACCAAGCTGACCTTCCAGGCCCCCAAGACCGCTCCCGCCGGGCAGTACTCCTCGGTACTGACGGTCACGGCGATCAGCTAATAGTACCCACCTAAAATGGTGCGTCCCCGCTGCGCGCGGGGGCGCACCATTGCCCGATGCTTCGGCACCATTTACAAAACGAAGGTTGTGTTCGCGTGGCGCGACTAAGCTCCCTTTCCCTGCGGTTCTTGCTGGTTTTCAGCATTTCCGTTCTTTACCTGTGCGCGCTTCCCCTGCGGGGCCAGGCCGACGACGTCACCTGGTCTATCGCGCCAGAGGGCGGGCCGGGTTCCCTTTCCTGGGTGCTTGAGCCGGGAAGCACGCAGGAGGGCGCGGTTAAGATCACCAACCACAATCTGACTTCCCTGCACCTGGATTTGCAGACGCTTGACGCCACCACCACTACAGATGGTCACCTGGATCTGGTGGAGTCCCCGGAGGTAAACACGAACCTGGGCAAATGGATCAGCATGGATACCCAGCCGTTGAACATTCCCGCCGGGCAAAGCGTCACCCTGCCTTTCAAGGTGCACGTTCCCGCCGACGCGGCACCGGGCGATTACAGCGCCGGTATCACCACCCTTTACCGTTCGCAGGGCACAACGGTTTCCGTTAATCACCGCAACGCCACCCGGGTGGATGTGCGAGTACCTGGCGACATCAAACTGGCGCATGCGATTGGCGAGATAGCCAGTAAGGGCACCTCCACCTGGTCCCTCACCGCCCCCGGCCAGGTGAGTACCGACTACAAACTGACCAACGTGGGTAACGCCCGCATCTACGTGCTGGAGACGGTGCGCGTGAGCAGCCTGTTTGGCCTTTATACGGTTGAAAAGAGTGAGCGCCTGCCCGAGGTGCTGCCGGGGCACACCCTGGAACGTAAAGTCACCCTCCCCGCCTGGGGATTCGGGCCCACCAAGGTCACCGTTACCACCCGCTCCATGGGGATAGACGAGTCCCCCGGCACTACGCAGGTGCTGGAAAGCAGCGCCACCGTCGTGCAGACTAGCTGGGCCGCGATAGCCCTCGTGCTGCTTGCCGTGGCGATCGGGATCGGCGTGTGGCTGGGGCGGCGCAAAACGCGCAGCACAGCGCATCCCCAGGCAGATGATATTTAACCGTTACCCAAAAATGTCCGTTCCTGCAGGGCAGCTGCGATAAGTTTTCTTTCGTTGCGGCCAAACCGGGCCGAACTGCCTCCGCGTGAGGCCCGTTGCAGGAGGAAACATGATCACCCGCCCCGCGCTAGTGCGCCGCGCACAGTATCTAATGATCGCTGGCCTACTAACCTCTTTCATCGGTTCGGAATTGATAGAGGGGGCGGCGACTGGCTTGGTGGCGCTCGGCGTGCTGCCGGTAATTTGGGTGCCGCTGTATGCGACCCTGACCGATCTGCAGGATTCTTTCGCGGCCACCGTTGCCCGCCTGGTAGAAAAACGCGATCCGGGACGGGTGCTGATGGCCTGCGAGGGGACCGACGTGGTCATCTCGCTATTCACACTCGCCCTGGTACTCACCCTCGATGAAAACTACCTGGCACCGGTGCTGATCTGCTACCTGCTGCTGGTTTCAATCTTGCCTCTGATAGTCGATCTGGCCGAAGAGTTCTATCTGAACGACATCGGCCAGGTTGATGCCCAGCTGGTGCTGCGTGCCAACACGATCATGTCCGTTGGCACCGGAGTCGCCGGGCTGATGCTGGGCAGGCCGCTAGGCGCACTTTTCAGCGCCACCGGGATCGCCTTCATTCTTGCCCTCAACATCGCGTTCTCGGCGCTCGCCATGTTTCTACGCTGGCGCTCCACGGTAGCTTTCCGCCCGGAACATGTGCTGGAAGAAGAGGAGGAGGAACCGGCTGGCGGCCTGTGGTCGGGCGTGAAGCGTTTTCTGCTGCCGCACAGCCCGCGCCGTATTCTCAGCTTCGGTTTCCTCTCCCCGCTGTTTTCTTTCTTCGTCGCCCTAGCCCCGGCTATGGTCGCAACCTACGTTCTGCTCTGGTTGGCGGGAGAAGGTGAACGGCCGGCTCTCCGTTTGGGCGGCATGCTGTTCGTGATGGGAGCCGCGAAAGCCCTCACCCCATTGCTGGTTTCCCGGCTCATGCGAAACCGCCAGGGCACGGCTGCGGGACCCATGCTGCTGCTGTTCCTCTTCGTCATGCTGGCCGGTTATGCGAGCGCACTGGCCGCCATCGCGCTGCTCCCCGCAGGAAACCTCCGGCTCTTCCTGGTCCTTGCCGCACTGATCGTTGCCGGTAGCGCCGCGAGCGGGGAACGTTTCGCGGTTTCTGCCCTGCGGCAGTCCTGCCTCAGCCAGGCAGACTTCCGTACCGTGGTTGGCTGGTCTTATTCGCTGACTTCGCTGGGCGGCATCGCCGGGGCCTGGCTCGGCTACACGCTGCAGACCGCGAGCGATCCGCGCCTCACGCTACTGTGCGCATCACTGACGGTGGCTGCGCTGGCGGGATGGGTGATCGCACGCCGCGTTTCCTTACCGGAGGCACGGGCCAACTGAGCGGGGACCACCAGTTAGTCGGATGTAACTAAAAGGGGTGGCCCGGAGCATGAAGCTCCGGGCCACCCCTTGTTTTACGGGTTTATTTCCCGTCAGGAATTAACTACCACCTCGACGCGCTGGAACTCCTTGAGGTCCAGGTATCCGGTGGTGGCCATCGCGTGCCGCAGAGCGCCCACCAGGTTAGTGGTGCCGTCGGCCGCCATGCCGGGGCCGAACAAGACCTGTTCGAGCGGGGCCACGGTGCCGACCTGGACGCGGTGGCCGCGCGGTAGCGACGGGTGGTGTGCTTCGCTGCCCCAGTGGAAGCCGCGCCCGGGGGCCTCGGCCGCACGGGCCAGGGCCGCGCCGATCATCAGACCGTCCGCACCGCAAGCGATCGCCTTCACGAGGTCACCGGAGGTGCCGAGGCCGCCGTCGGCAATCACGTGCACGTAGCGGCCACCGGATTCGTCCATGTAGTCGCGGCGGGCGGCGGCCACGTCCGCGATGGCGGTGGCGAGCGGCACCTTCACGCCGAGGGTCTTCCAGGTAGTGAGGGACGCGCCGCCGCCGAAACCGACCAGCACGCCCGCCGCGCCGGTGCGCATCAGGTGCAGGGCGGCGGTGTAGGTGGCGCAGCCGCCCACAATCACGGGCACATCCAGTTCGTAGATGAAACGCTTCAGGTTAAGCGGCTCGCGGTTGCCCGAAACGTGCTCGGCGGAAACGGTGGTGCCGCGAATGAAGAACAGGTCCACGCCCGCATCCACAACGGTCTTCCAGTGTTCCTGGGTGCGCTGGGGCGAAAGCGAACCGGCGGCGGTCACGCCCGCCTCGCGCAGTTCGCTGATGCGCTGGGTGATCAGTTCGGGCTTGATCGGTTCCGCGTAAATCTCGCGCAGGCGCGCGGTGGCCTGCGAATCTGCCAGGCGGGCGATTTCTTCCAGCAGCGGGGTCGGATCCTCGTAGCGGGTCCACAGCCCCTCCAGATCCAGTACGCCCAGGCCACCCATGCGGCCCAGCTGGATAGCCGTCTGCGGGGAAACGACGGAGTCCATCGGCGCACCGAAGATGGGAATATCGAAGTGGTAGGCGTCCACCTGCCAGGACGTCGAAACGTCCTCGGGGTCGCGGGTGCGGCGGGAAGGCACCACTGCTACATCATCGAAAGCGTAGGCGCGCCGGGCGCGTTTGTTTCGGCCGATCTCAATTTCACTTGCCACCCTGGAAGTCTACCCGAGCGGCACTTGGATAAACCACCGGGTTTTACAGCGGCCAGAGCGTATTTACGTCGGCGGGCTTGCCCTTCTTCGCCAGGAACTCGTTGAAGTTCTCCGCCCAGGCGCGGTGCATACCGATCTGCTGGGCGTGCAGTTCGTGCAGCGGGGTCTGCGCGATCTGGGTGTGTTTCGCGGCCTGCGCCCGCAGCACGTCCAGGGTGGCCGACACGTCGACGTCGGCCGTGTGCATCGCGCCGTCCTGCACCACGCCGTACAGCTCGCACAGGGTTCCCAGCGTGCGTTTGCCCTTGCGGAAACGATCAAAGTTACGATCCAGCACCAGCGGGTCTACCACCGGCGCGATGTCGTGGCCCAGGCGCTGCGCCAGGGTCGGCAGGCCGTTACGCGCTAGCTCTGCCTCCAGGATCATCAGGTCAAAGGAGGCGTTGAAAGCGACCACGGGAATGTTCTGCCCCAGCGCGTCGGCCAGTATGTCGGCGATCTCGTTCAGCGCCTGCGCGGGCTGCATACCGTGGGTGCGGGCGTGTTCGGTGGTGATCTTATGCACGGCCTGCGCCTGTTCGGGGATCGGAATACCCGGATCGATCAGCCAGGTGGAGACGACCTCGCGTTCACGCCCCGGCCCGGTAGATAGCACCAGCGCGGCGGTAACGATGCGGTCCTCGGCCACGTTCGTGCCCGTCGTTTCGGTATCGAAGCCGAGCAGCGGGCGGGACAACCAGTTATCGCTCATGCCCACAAGCCTACGCTGTGGCGATGACAGCGAAAGCTCACAGGGAGTAGCGCGCGAAGACTTCCGTTACCCGGTTCGCGTCCGCACCGTCCTCGATCAGGGCGCTGAGCAGCAGCCGGGCCTTGTGCGGCGGCAGGGTGCCCGCCATGACCGCGCCGTTCGCGATCAGGTCTACCTCGCTTCCGGGGTAGTCGTAGTGGCGCGAGCTGGTGCCGCCCTGCGGCACGCGGGTAGCCACCACCACGGGCACTCCCGCATCCGTCAGACGGCGAATACGTGCCACCGCCGGGGCCGCCACGTGCCCCATGCCGGAGCCGATAATCACCAGGCCATCCAGCGTTTGTGGGGAAAGCGCATCCAGCACCTCGCCGTCGTCGAACAGTCCGAGCGCCACCTGGAACACGGTGTGTTCCTGCCCGATTTCCCCGCCGGAGGGCCGCCACGGCTCGGTCGGCGGTTCGTAGAGGAACTTGATCCCCTCGTGCGCCACCAAACCGACCGGGCCGGAAGGCTCCGAAACGAAGGCGTCTACGCTGCGGGAATGGTTTTTCGTGACCCTGTCGGCCAGGTGCAGCGCACCGTCGAAGCAAACCATCACACCCAGTCCGCGCGCGTCGTCGCTGGCGGCCGCGAAAACCGCGTCGCGCAGGTTCGCCGGGCCGTCGGCACCGGCCGCGTTAGCGGGACGCATCGCGCCGGTGACGATCAACGGTTCCTCCCGCCGCCAGTAGCGGTTGAGCAGGAACGCGGTTTCTTCCAGCGTATCAGTGCCGTGAGTCACCACTACGCCCTTCGCGCCGCCCGCGATGGCTTCCTCGGCGGCGGCCAGGGCGTCACGCAGCATGGCGCGGCGAATGGACGGGGAACCGACGTTGGCGATGGCGCGGTGCTCCACCGCGATTCCCTCCACCAGGCTGGTGCCGACCAGGTCGGTACGCTGGGAGGGGGCGGCCTTCTCCCCCGCGACGTGCTCCATGAAGATGGTGCCGCCGAGGGAGAGGACGCTGACGCGGGCTGCGGGTGTTTCCAGTTGTAGACGAGGCATTACCGGGTCAGCGGGCCGTGTAGTTCGGGGCCTCGGCGATTCCCACCACGTCGTGCGGGTGGGATTCCTTCAACCCCGCCGGGGTGATCCGCACGAAGCGGCCACGTTCCTTCAGCTCCGGCACGGTGCGTGCGCCGACGTAGAACATCGACTGGTGCAGGCCGCCCACCAGCTGGCGCGAAACCTGCGACAGCGTGCCACGGTAGGCCACCCGGCCCTCGATACCTTCGGGAATGATGTCGTCGTCGCTCGTGATGTCGGCCTGGAAGTAGCGGTCTTTCGAGAACGACTTCTTCCCGCGCGAAGCCATCGCGCCGACGGAGCCCATGCCACGGTAGGCCTTGAACTGCTTGCCGTTGATCAGCACGAGCTGGCCGGGCGATTCCTCGCAGCCCGCGAACAGGGAACCGATCATGACGGTGGATGCGCCCGCCACCAGGGCCTTTGCGATGTCTCCCGAATACTGCAGGCCGCCGTCACCGATCACCGGCACGTCGTAGCTTTCCACCGCGCGGGCGGCCTCGTAGATCGCGCTTACCTGCGGCACGCCGACGCCCGCGATGACGCGGGTGGTGCAGATGGAGCCGGGGCCGACGCCGACCTTGACAGCGTCCACGCCCGCGTCGGCGAGCGCCTTCGCGCCGTCGAACGTGGCGACGTTGCCGCCGACGATGTCGATACCGGCGAAGCCGCTGTCGGCCTTGAGGCGCTTGATCATTTCGATCATGACGCGGGAATGCCCGTGCGCCGTGTCCACCACCAGAACATCCACGCCGGCTTCGGCCAGGCGCTGGGCGCGCTCGTAGGCGTCGCCGAAGAAACCGATTGCCGCGCCTACCAGGAGGCGTCCCTGCGCGTCCTTGCTGGCGTGCGGGAACTGTTCGGACTTCACGAAGTCCTTCACGGTGATGAGGCCCTTGAGGTAGCCCTCTGCGTCCACCAGCGGCAGGCGTTCGCGCTTGTTCTTGCGCAGCAGCGCGGTGGCTTCTTCGCTGCTGACGTTTTCGGGGGCGGTGAACAGCGGCTGCGGCGTCATGATGTCGCGCACCTTGGTGGTGGCCCACTGGGCGACGGGCGTGAAGCGCAGGTCGCGGTTGGTGCATATGCCGAGCAGTTTGCCCGCCGGATCGACCACGGGCAGGCCCGAGACGCGGAACTGGCCGCAGACCCGGTCTAGCTCTTCCAGGGTAGCGTCGGGCCCAATGGTGATCGGGTTGCTGATGCGGCCGGTTTGGGTGCGCTTTACGAGGTCTACCTGGTGCGCCTGGTCTTCGATAGAAAGGTTGCGGTGCAGGATGCCGATGCCGCCGTGGCGGGCCATGGCGATGGCCATACGTGATTCGGTGACCGTATCCATCGCAGCGGACGCGAACGGCAGGTGCAGGCTGATGTTTTTGGTGAAGCGCGAGGTGGTGTCTACCTCGCTGGGGATTACGTCGGATTCGCCGGGGAGTAGGAGGACATCGTCATAGGTGAGGCCGGTGTAGCCGAAGGGATCGCGCATGTCTAGATGTTACTCCCCCGGCGGTTGAGTGTCCTGACCTATGAGCGCGCGCCGGGAAGTAAATTCGTGCCGCCGCCCGCTGAACGGGTCTGTGAATGCCAGCGTGTGGGCCAGCAGTTGCAGGGGCGGCGCGCCCTCTTTCGGGGTGGGGCCGTAGAGGGGGTCCGACAGTATCGGGGTGCCGAGCGCGGCGAGCTGCACACGCAGCTGGTGGGTGCGCCCGGTGACGGGGTTGAGCCGCCAGAGAGCGCCGTCGGCGTCGGTGCTTAACAGGGTGGCGCGGGTGTGGGCGAGCGCCTCACCCGGCAGCGCCGCGCCGTCGGCGCTGCGGACGGTGACGCGCAGGCTGCCGGGCGGTTTGCTGAGGTAGTGGCGCAGCTCCCGGCTTTCTCCGAGCGCGGGCATACCGGGTGTGTTGGCGGCGGGCGGTAGGGTGCGGGCCAGGTAGGTTTTCGTGACCAGGCGCGCCGCGAACAGTTCCTGGTAGGCGGAGCGTTCGGCGGGGACGCGGCTGAAGACGAGCACGCCCGCGGTGTCTTTGTCCAGGCGGTGCACTGGCGTTAGCTCGGGGCCGTAGATTTCACGCAACCTGACCAGGGCGCTGGCGCGCACGTGCGTTCCGCGCGGCATGGTGGCGGTGCCGTGCGGCTTGTCGATCACCAGCAGGGAGGCGTCGCTAAACAGCACGGGCAGCGGCGTGTCCGGCACGGTTTCGGGAGCTAGTTCGCGGTAGAAAAACACCTCGTCCCCCGCGCTGACGGGGTCCGTGGCCGTGTAGGGGATACCGTTTCGCCGCACGAAGTCACCGGCGGCGATGCGCTGCGCCAGCGGGGTTGCCGCCGGTGATAGCAGCGCCGGGTAGCGCAGCGTGAGCCATTCCCGCAGCGGCACGGCCCGCACGCCGGGGGCGGGCACCGCCCGGATGGCCGACAGCCCGCCCCTGGGAGGCAGCGGGCCGGGAGTGCGGCGCAGCTTGCCCCTGCTCACCTAGGATGCACCACTTTGCGCCAGGCCGGGGACGAGGCGAGGTGCGCGATGGCCAGGCCGAGCGCGGCCGCCACCACCACCTGCACCGCGTCGAAAGCGAGCACGCTGGAGCGCGCCACCTCTCCCGCGTTGAACTGGGCGTAGGCCGAATAGAGCGTGAAGCCGGGGATCATGATGACCACGGCGGGAACCGAGATCGCGGGCCGGGGCACATGGTAGGCGCGGGCCACCAGGTAGGCGGCGAGGCCGATCAGGACGGTGGCCACGAAGGTGGCGAGCTGGATCGGCATGCCAGATTCGGAAAGCGTAAAGCGCAGCGAGTTAGCGAGCAGCGATATGCCCGCCGCCACCAACGCGATCCGCCAGGGCGAATTGAAGATGATCGAGAACCCAAATACCCCGACGAAGGTGGCCAGCGCGCGCAGCCCCAGCACGGTGAGGAACGGCAGCTCGTACCCGGGGGCGTGCGTAACGGGAGCGCCGGAGGCGAGGGCCACCACCCAAACCGAAGCGGCCGCACCGGTAATGATGAGCGCCGAATAGGCGAGCCGGGCCATACCGGCGGAGAAATCGGAACGCACCAGATCGAGGATCCCGGTGATCAGCGGGAAACCGGGCACCAGGAACAGCACGGCGGCGAAATATCCCGCCTGATAGCCGGATGCGATCAGCCCGAGCGCGAACAGGCTACCGACGAGCAGCAGGTAGCAGGCGGAGGTGACCACCCCCGCGATCAGGGTGACGAGCAGGTGGTTCCAGTGCCTGAGCTGGCAGGTGCGCCGCACCGACTGCCCGATCAGCGCGGCGAAGAAAACGCACAGCATCTCTACCGGGCCGCCCAGGTTCAGGAAAGAGAACGCGGCGCAGGCAAAACCGGCCGCCAGGGCGTTGGTGAGGCGACTGTAGCGCGGCCCGCGCGCCTTAATTCTTTCCAGGCGTTCGTAGACCTCCGCCGCGCTCACCCCGTCGGGCAGCGTCTCCACCATGCGCTGGGTGCGGTAGAGGTGATCCACGTTCACGCCGGAATGGTCGGGCTGGGTGACCCTGGTGCGGTAGCGCCCGCCCAGGGTGGCGGTCGCCGTGATGTCGGTGAAGGTCACGATGGAAACGAAAGAGTCCAGACCGAGCGCTCGCGCGGTGCGCGCCATCGCCCATTTCACCCGGTAGGAGGCCATCCCGCTCGCGAGCAGCAGGCTGCCGACGGCGGCCGCGGCCTCCGATCTGACGGTCAGGGAATCCACCAGTCCCATCGGGGAGGTGTGGGTTCCCACCTGTTCGTATTCGCTTTCCGGATAGTCATCGACGGGTGATCCGTCGGCGCTCATACCGTTCCTCCCAGTGGCTGCGTTGCGCGGGCGCGGCGGCCCGACGGGGCGGGGCTAAATCCCCCAGATTTTAAAAGTAATCGCGTGGTGGGCCAGCAATATGACGAACATGAGCAGCACCATCAGTCCGGGGTGCCTATCGCAAAGGCGCAGCGAGCCGGGGATGCGGCTGGCCAGTTCGGCGGGCGTGATCTCGTCGATAAAACGCACCCGGACTCCCTGGCGTTTGGCTTCTTCCAGGAGGGCGCGCTGGGCCTTGCCGCTAAAGAAGCGACCGCTGAGGGAACCTATGCGGCGGCCGCTGAGCGACATAAAGATGACGTCGTCGAACGCCGCCCCCTTGCCGTTGGGGTCCAGGAAGTCTCCGCTCGCCGCGTTCCGACGAATGTCGCGAATGAAGTAGATGCTGGCGATCTCTCCCCAGTCAGCAGAAAAGGACGACAGCAGGGTGCGGGCGCGCACCCCGGCGGAGTTCATCACGAGGCTGCCGAGCGCGGTGCGCACAATCACGAGCACCCCCAGCAGCACTATCAGCAGCCAGAGGGTGAAAGGCAGGGTGAACCACCAGTCGTGGAAAAGCAGCGGGTTATGCCAGATGCGCCTTCCCAGGAAAGAGACGATGACCAGGAACTCAAGCATCACAGAGAACACAACCAGCCCGGCGACCGCGACCATGCGGGCGCCTCGTGAGGCACGGAAACGGGTTTCCGCCCGTCCGGCCATCTGATCGCTGGGAATATCCGTCACGGATCCAATATTACGTCTCGGATGCGTGACAACTAACCGTGTGGGCTACTTTTAGTCTTATGACGCCCCGACTGGTTTTCTCTCCGCGCCATCCGCTAATCATCTGCCCCGTCACCGGGGGCACCGCCGATGAGGTATTGGCGCAGGCGGAACGGGTTTCTGACGTGGGTGGAGAGGTGATCGAATGGCGGTTAGATCATTACCTGCCGCTGCGAAAGCTATTAGCGGCGCGCGGCGCGTCCCACCTTTCCGATACCGCGTTAAAAAATGCTGTGCAGGAGGTGGCGCGGGTCTGTGCCGAGCTGGCCGAGATTGACCTGCCCGTGCTGCTCACCCTGCGCAGCGCGGCCGAGGGCGGGCAGATGGAAATATCCCCCACCGACTATTCCCGGCTGCTTTCGGCGTGCGCGGGGCAGGTTGCCTGCGCCGGGTTCGACGTGGAGGCACTGCGCTGCCACGACGCGCCCGCGCTGGTCGCGGCACTACGTTCGGCGGGGCACACGGTGCTCGCCTCCCACCACGATTTCGTACGCACGCCGGGCGAGGAAGAAATCGTATCCCTGCTGTGCGCGCTGGCAGCGAGCGGCGCCGACGCGGCCAAGCTAGCGCTCACCCCGCAGGGGCCGCACGATCTGCTGGCCCTCTGCACGGCCACCTTGCGCGCCAGCCAGGGGGCCTGCCCGGTCCCCGTGATTACGGTAGGCATGGGACAGGCGGGAGCGCTAACCCGCCTCGGCGGGCACCTCTTCGGTTCCTGCGCCAGCTTCGCGGTGGCCAGCGCCGCGTCGGCCCCCGGCCAGTTACCCGTGGCAGAGGTGCGGCGAGCATTCGCTCTGCTGCCCCCGGCGCGCTAAAGGAATCGGCACGCAGCAAAAAGGAAGGGCGGGCGGACACTCACACGGAGTGCCCGCCCGCCCTTACGAGACGGTGCAGTTACCGCCCGGCCGCTTAGCGACCCGGCCGGTTACTTACCCTCTTCTTCCTCTTCAACCTTCTCCACGACCAGGGTCTCGGTGGTGAGAACCAGGGCCGCGATGGAGGCGGCGTTACGCAGAGCGGAACGGGTCACCTTAACCGGGTCGATGATGCCGGAGGCGACGAGGTCCACGTATTCGCCGGTGGCGGCGTTGAGGCCGTGTCCGGGCTGTGCGTTCTTGACCTTTTCGACCACGACGTAGCCTTCGAGGCCCGCGTTCTCGGAGATCCAGCGCAGCGGCTCCACGAGGGCCTTGGCTACGGCGCGCACGCCGACAGCCTCATCACCGGTCAAGCCGAGGTCGCCCTCGAGCACGGTGACGGCCTGCACGAGCGCGCTGCCGCCGCCGGAAACGATGCCCTCTTCGATCGCGGCGCGGGTAGCTGCCACCGCGTCCTCGATGCGCATCTTCTTTTCCTTCAGCTCAACCTCGGTGTGGGCACCGACCTTGATGACGGAAACGCCACCGGCGAGCTTCGCGAGGCGCTCCTGGAGCTTCTCGCGGTCCCACTCGGAGTCGGTGCGCTCGATTTCGCTGCGGATCTGCGCCACGCGGTCGGCAACCAGTTCGTCGTCGCCCGCGCCGCCCACGATGGTGGTGTTGTCCTTGGTGACAACGATGCGGCGAGCGGTGCCGAGCACCTCCAGGCCGACGGTCTTGAGATCAAGGCCGACGTCCGGGGTAACTACCTGCGCGCCGGTGAGGATCGCGATGTCCTGCATCATGGCCTTGCGGCGGTCACCGAAGGCGGGAGCCTTCACGGCCGCGCCCTTGAAGGTGCCGCGAATGCGGTTCACAACCAGGGTGGAAAGGGCTTCGCCCTCGATGTCCTCGGCGATGATGAAGAGCTGCTTACCGGATTCGATTACCTTCTCCAGCAGCGGCAGGAGATCCTGCACGTTGGAGATCTTGCCCTGGTTAATCAGGACGTAGGCATCCTCCAGAACGGCTTCCTGACGGTCCGCGTCGGTCACGAAGTAGGGCGAGACGTAGCCCTTATCGAACTGCATACCCTCGGTGAAGTCCAGCTCCATTGCGGTGGTGGAGGACTCCTCGACGGTGATTACGCCGTCCTTGCCGACCTTCTCGAAGGCCTCTGCCAGCATCTCGCCGATGCCGGTGTCCTGGCTGGAGATGGCGGCGACGTTAGCGATCTGGGACTTGCCGTCGACCTCGGTGGCCAGCTCTCCGAGCTTCTCGGAAACGGCGGCCACTGCCGCCTCCATACCGCGCTTAACGGCGGAGGGGGCGGCACCGGAGGCCACGTTGCGCATGCCCTCGTGTACCAGGGCCTGCGCCAGCACGGTGGCGGTGGTGGTGCCGTCACCGGCAACGTCGTTGGTCTTGGTGGCTACCTCTTTGGCGAGCTGCGCACCCAGGTTTTCGAACGGATCTTCCAGTTCGACCTCGCGGGCGATGGTGACGCCGTCGTTGGTGATGGTGGGGGCGCCCCACTTCTTGTCGAGAACGACGTTACGGCCCTTGGGGCCGAGGGTGACCTTGACGGTGTTGGCGAGCTTGTCTACGCCACGTTCGAGGGCGCGGCGCGCTTCCTCGTCGTAAATGATCTCTTTGGGCATGGATATCAGCCCTCGACGATCGCGAGGATGTCGCGTGCGCCCAGAATGAGCAGCTCTTCGCCCGCGTACTTAACCTCGGTGCCGCCGTACTTGGAGAAGATCACCTTGTCGCCGACCTTCACGTCCATCGGCAGGCGCTGGCCCTTGTCATCGAAACGACCCGCACCAACGGCGATAACCTCGCCCTCCTGCGGCTTTTCCTTCGCGGTGTCCGGGATTACCAGGCCGGAAGCGGTGGTCTGCTCCGCCTCAAGCGGGCGAACAACAACGCGGTCCTCAAGGGGCTTAATCGAGACCGACATACGACCTCTCCTTCGTCTCAGCATAGAAAAATTCGTGGCTGGCGGCTGCTGCCGCCAGGATGGCCCTTCCGATCGCCGTCGCGGTGCCGACCGGTTGAACCTCTGTGGTTAGCACTCTAACTAAGAGACTGCCAACGTTCCTTAATCTAGGCCCCGTTTGGCACTCTTGCAACACGAGTGCCAGACGTTTCGCCGTCGGCTAAGCGAAGGGGCTGCGGGGCCACCACCCACAGCGGAGAAATACTTTGCCCTCAAACCTTTTCTGACCAGGACGTTTGTCCTAAAAACGGGCATCGCGCAAAAGATCTTGCCCAGCCTGCACCCAGGCTTGCGCAAACCCCTGCGCGGGCGAAAAAAGCCGGTTAGTGTGGCTGGTGAGAGGTCGGGACTCCCCCTCCAAAATGGCACCCAATCCGAGTCCACAAGGAAGTGAGCGAAAGATGATGCGCCGCCAGTCGGACAGCCCAAAAACTAACCGACTACTGGATCTCTTCCGTCGCACGGACAATGATGACCGTAGCGAATCACGCGGTAAAAAGCGTGAGGGAGAAACCTACGCCCGGTTCCTCAACGCCCGCACCCAAACGGGCATGGGAACCTCCGGACTACCTCGGTAATTTACCCCGGTAAGCCAACTTTCAGATAAACCCGCGCGCCGTCGGCTCTAAGCCACGGCGCGCGTCTGTTTTGTTTTCTCTTCCCGCGCCCGGTAGCGAATACCCACGATCTGCGCGGCGAGTCCGGCAAAGACGATGACCACCGCACCCACGGCCTGCAGGGCCGTGAACTGTTCGCCCTTCACCAGCAGCCCGAGCAGGGAGGCGGTGAGCGGGTTGAGCACGCTCAGCAGGGAAACGCTCACGGCATCCAGCAGCGCAATCCCCCTAAACCACAGCCCGTAGGCCACGAGCGCCCCCATCACCGTGAGGTAGCCGTATCCGGCCAGGTTCAGCGGGGTGAGGTGGGAGGGCAGCCCCTCCCACAGCAGCAGCGGGGATAGGAAAAGCCCGCCAAACAGCAGCTGCCAGCCGGTGACCGCGAGTTGCGGTACGCCCTCCGGGGTGCCCCAGCGTTTCGCGAGCACCATGCCGGTCCCGGCCAGCAGGGTGGCGATCAGGCCCGACACCACGCCGGTCGGGTTCAGGCTCACGCCGGGGGAAAGCACCAGCGCCGCCACCCCGGCGAGCGCGAGCAGCCCGGTAAATACCTGCATCGGATAGACGCGCACGCCCAGCAGGGGGCGGCTGAGCACCATCACCACGAGCGGCACCGAGTTGGTTAGCACCGAGGCGATGCCGCCGGGAAGCAGGTAGGCGGTGAGGAACAGGAAGGCGAAGAACGCCCCGATGTTCACGATGCCTAGCACTATCGCTTTTAGCCACCAGTCTCCCCTGGGCAGTTTGCGATACCAGAGCAGTAGCAGCAGCCCGGCGGGCAGGGCGCGCATGACGCCCGCGAGGATGGGGCGGTTCGGTGGGAGGGTATCGGTAACGACCAGGTAGCTCGTGCCCCAGATGATGGGGGTGAGGGCCGTTAGCAGTAGGTTCACGTGGTAAGCGCCGACCTTATTTAGTAGCCGTTGTTTTAGTAGCTGTCGTTAATCCTGCGCGAGGCGAGGCGTCCGGGGTGGCGCGGCTTTTCGTCCGCGTAGCCGACCGCCAGCACCAGCGCGATCAGGCGATCCGCGCGGCCGCCCAGGCCGATGGCCTGTTTCACGGCTTCTTCGTCCCAGCCGCTGGTGGGGCTGGTGGCCAGCCCCTCCCCCGCCGCCGCCAGCATGGCGAAGCCCGCCAGCAGCATGGCGTCACGCAGCGCGGCCTCGCGCAGCTGCGCCGGGTTCTTCGCGGAATTGAACGCTTCCACGATGGCGATGCGTTCCGGGGGCAGGATTTCGTGCGCGTCCTCCGGCAGCACCTCGGCGCGCCCCACCGCGATGAGGGTGGCGGGCGCGGTGAGGAACTGTTTTTGCCCGGAGGCTTCGTACAGTGCCCGCTTCACGTTCTCGTCCCGCACCACAACCAGGTCGCGCGCCTGTGCGTTGAACGCGCTGGGGGCTTCGAGTGCCTGGACGATCACGCGCTCCAGGATTTCGCCGGGGATCTCCCGTTCTTGAAAGGCGCGTACCGCGCGGCGGGCTGCGATGGCTTCTGCGACGCTGAGCGGGAGATTATCGGGCATGAAAAACCTTTCTGGAAAAGCCGCGTGTAGTGCGGCCCCGTTTACCTCTGGCGGGCTGAAAGCCCACGCTTTCGTACCCTACTCCTCGCGGCGCAGCGTGTGCGCTAGTCGAGTGCGTTAACCCATTCGCTCGAACCGTCGGTGAATCCCTGCTCTTTCCAGATGGGCAGGCGTTTCTTCACGGTGTCCACCAGGTCGTCGCAGGCCACGAACGCGGCCTTGCGATGCGGCGCGGAAACGGCGGCGGCGAGCGCGGTTTCCCCGATGGTGAGGGGGCCGACGCGGTGCACGGCGGCGATGATGACGTCGGGGTGCCGCTCAGCCACCTCGGCAACTACGTCGGCCATGACGGACGGCGCGCTCGGGTGCATCGAGTAGACGAGCCGCAGCACTCCCTTGCCGCCGTCGTGATCGCGCACTACGCCGTCAAAGGTGACGAGCGCGCCGCAGCGGGGGTCCGCGACCAGGCTGGCCATGCGGGTGGTGGAGATTTCGTTTTCCGTGACGTCGGCGTAGCGGCAGCGCTCGGCCACCTGCCCCATCTGCGGATCGCCGCTTTCGCGTAGCTGGCTCACTCGTGGTTCCTTCCGCGTAGCTGGTGATGTACGTGCTCCAGGATAGGCGTGAGCACGGCTATGCCGTCGCGCACGCCGCCGGGCGAGCCGGGCAGGGCCACCAGCAGGGTGTTACCGTTCAGCCCGGCAACCGCCCTGGTGAGCAGCGAATAGGGGGTCTTTTCCTGGCCGACGGCACGGATTTTTTCCGCGATCCCCGGCAGGGGCGTTTCGATGAGGGGGGCCAGCTGTTGCGGAGTCGCATCGCTCGGGGAAATGCCGGTGCCACCGGAGCTGATCAACACGTCGATGCCGGTGGCCAGCAGTTCGCGGGCGGCCTTGCCCACCTCGGGGCCGTCGGCCACCACGGTCGGTTCCGGGGTTTCGTATCCCTGCTCGCGCAGCCAGGCCACGAGCTCGGGGCCGGTGAGGTCCGCGTATTCGCCGCGCGCGGCCCGAGTCGATGCGATCAGCACGGCCGCACGTTTTTCACCGCGCCTTTCCGTGGTGGCGTTCGCCCGCACGGGGTGCTCCGCGGCGGTGCTTTCCACCGCGGGCCGGGCCGGTTCAGCATCGGGCGTAACCTGCCAGTCGCCGCTTTTACCGCCGGATTTCGCGAGCACCTGGATGCCGTCGATGCGGGCGTGCTTATCCACCGCTTTGATCATGTCGTAGACGGTGAGAGCGCCGACACTGGCGGCGGTGAGGGCTTCCATCTCCACGCCGGTGCGGGAGGTGGTGCGCACGGTGGCGGTAACGCTCACGCTGCTATCGCCGCTTATGAAGTCCACGGTGACGGCGGAGATCGGCAGCGGGTGGCAGAGCGGGATCAGATCGTGGGTGCGTTTCGCGGCCATGATCGCGGCGACCCGCGCGACGGGCAGGGCCTCCCCCTTGGGCAGGGAGCCGTCCGCGATCTTGGCGATCACGTCGGGGCGGGTGTGCAGTACCGCACGGGCGGTGGCCTCGCGCTTGGTTACGTTCTTGTCGCTGACGTCGACCATGTGGGAGGAGCCGTCGCCGCGCACGTGGGAAAGTTCGTTTTGGTTCACCGCACTATCCTGACACGCACCGCGTCGCCGTCGCGCAGCAGCGTGGTTTCTGCGGGAATCTCCACCAGGCAATTAGCGCGGGCCATGGCGGCGAGCAAGTGCGAGGAAGGGCCGCCCTCCAGCGTCACCGTGCCGTCGTCGGCCAGTATGCCGCGCCGCCACTGCAGCTTTCCCTCCGGGGAGGTTTCCTCTCCCTCCAGGTTGAGCCGGGCCGTGACGTGCAAACGCTGCCCGTCGGCCGCCCCCAGCAGCGCCGGGCGCAGGAAAACTTCCATGCTGATCAGCGCGGATACCGGGTTGCCGGGGAATGCAACCCAGGGCACGCGGCTGCCGCCCAGGGTGAGCGTGCCGCAGCCCTGCGGCCCGCCCGGCTGCATCGCTACCCGCGTCATCTGCAGGTTTACGGCGGGGCGGGTGGCGGCGTGGCGCACCACCTCGAACGCCCCCCGGCTCACCCCGCCGGTGGTCACCACCAGGTCAATCATGCCGGTGTAGGTTTCCAGCAGCTCAAGCAGCGCATCGGCGCTGTCGGGCACCCGCTCGCAGGCCACCACGTCGGCACCTGCCAGGCTGAGCGCGGCGGCCAGGCCCGCCGAGTTCGCATCAAACGCCATGCCCGCGCCGCGCTGCGCGCCGGGGGAAACCACCTCGCTGCCGGTGGATACGACCAGTGCGCGCAGCCGCTCGGCCACGGCTACCTCGCGCACACCGCAGGAGGCCAGGTGGGCTATCCGGGCCGGGGTGAGCAGATCCCCCGCCTCACCGATCACCGCGCCGCTGGCCACGTCGGAGCCGCGTTCGCGAATGAAGCGGCCGCGCGCGCCGAGCACGTCGGCGGGCAGCGTCAGTTCCACGGTTTCCGCATCCGGCTGGAAGGTGCCGTGCAGGGAGTCCTCCACGGGCACCACGATGTCGGCCCCCTCCGGCACGGGCGCTCCGGTCATGATCGCGGCGGCGCTGAACGGTGCCAGCTTGCCGGGGGCATCGCCCGCCGCGATGGTGGCCGACAGCGGCGCCTGCACCCGCAGCGCGGTTTCCGCCGTGTTGGGCACGACGCAGAACGGGGCGGGAGCTTCTCCGCGCAGCGCGCTCGCGACGTCCGCAGCGCAAAGCACGTAACCGTCCATCGCGGAATTATCGGCCCCCGGCACGTCCACCGAACTGGTCACGGTTTGCGCAAGTGTGGCTCCCACGGCGAGGGAAAGCGGCAAACGCACTGTTTTTCGTTCTGCGCGTAATAGCTGCGCAACCGTTTCTCGGTACTGCTGCACGCTGGCCAACCGGTCTTTTTCCTGTTCGCTCATCTGCATGCCCTCCCTAATGCGCCCTGGCTTTTTCTCAGTATCTCGTAAACGGCCAGAAAAAAGTTCGCTTCTCGTTACACTTGATAGTCCTAGCAGGAATTGTCTACAGCCTCTCTGAGCGCGCAAAGGAGTGCCATGTCGTCCGGTCGCACTGTCCTCGGGATGCCGCGCATCCCCCGGTCGGTTGACCCCGAAACTGGGCTCCCCGACACCACCGGCAGGCCCGACGATCCGGGCTTGGTGGACCGCTTTGGCCGCCACGCGATAGACCTGCGCATTTCCCTGACCGACTTCTGCAACCTGCGCTGCACCTACTGCATGCCCGCCGAGGGGTTGGACTTCCTACGCGGCGATAAGCTGATGAGCGTCGAGGAAATCACCCGGCTGGTACGCATCGCCGTGCACGAGTTCGGGGTGGAACAGGTGCGTTTCACGGGCGGCGAGCCGCTGACCCGCAAGGACCTGCCGGAAATCCTGCGCAGCGTTTCGCAGATTTCCCCCAAGCCGGACATCTCCGTGACCACGAACGCCATCGGGCTAGAGGTGCGGGCCGCCGAGCTGAAAGAGGCCGGGCTAGACCGCATCAACGTCTCGCTAGATTCGGTGGTTTCGGAAACGTTCGAAACGATCACCCGCCGCCCCCTGCTGCACCGCGTGATCGAGGGCGTGGACGGCGCTGCCGCAGCCGGGCTGAACCCGGTGAAGATCAACGCCGTGCTGATGCCGGGCGTGAACGACCACGAGGCCGCCGATCTTTTGACCTGGTGCCTGGATCGCGGCTACCAGCTGCGTTTCATCGAGCAGATGCCGCTGGATGCGGGCCATTCGTGGAACCGTTCCAGCATGCTGACCGCAGCCGACATCATGGGGCTGCTCAGCGAACGCTACACGCTGCGCCCCGACGAACAGCCGCGCAACGGCGCACCGGCGGAACTGTTTAGGGTGTATCCGCGCGGCAGCGCCGAATGCCTGGGCAAGGTAGGCATCATCGCCTCCGTGACCCGGCCTTTCTGCGCCGACTGCACCCGCACCCGGCTGACCGCCGAGGGGCGCGTGCGCACCTGCCTGTTCTCGCGCGATGAAACCGATCTGCTCACCCCCATGCGCAGCGGGGCGAGCGACGCCGAGGTGGCCGACATTTGGCGCGCCGCCCAGTGGGGCAAGCAGGCCGGGCACGGCATGGATCGCCCCGATTTCGTGCAGCCCGACCGCCCCATGAGCGCTATCGGCGGCTGACAAAACCTAGGCCAATAGGAGTTATTTCCATGAGCAAAAACAACGCCACCCCCGGCGGCGCACAGGCTCCCCGCGTCCACCTGCGTTTCTTTGCCGCCGCAGCGGCGGCGGTCGGCCGTAATGAACTGGACGTTTCAGCCGGCACCGTGGCCGCAGCGCTGGAGGCGGCCACCACCCAGGCACAGGGCCCCGACGCGGCCCGCGTGCTCGCAAACTGCTCCGTGCTGCTTAACGAGGTGAGCTGCGAGGACCCGCAGCGCGCGCTGAACGACGGGGACCACCTGGACCTGCTGCCCCCGTTCGCGGGCGGCTGAGCGCCAGAAAGCGCCGCCCCTACGCCGCTTTAAGCTTCTTTTCCCGGTAATAAACGAAACCGGCCTCGAAAACTACGACGAATGAGGCCGCGATGAGCGCCATCCGGGTGCCGCCGGGCGTCGGGAAGAAGTAGTTGAGGGCGGAAATTACTAGGAAGGTGACGACCCCTCCCAGCAGGCCCGCAGCTACCGAACGTAAAAGGGTTTGCATCTGTCTCCTCCCCTACGAGTGCTGTTTAAGAGTTCAGATTTAGATCATAGGCTGCGCGCGGCGTGCGCGTAGCCGCCGTTCAGGCTGCCGACCCGCCAGCCCGCCTCCGCCAGCGCCGCCTGCGCCTTGGCGCTGCGAATCCCGCCCTGGCAGTACAGCACCGCGTCGGCCAGCCCCGCCGCCCCCGCTGCGCGCAGAGCGTTATCCGCCGCCTGCGGATCGGCCAGTAGCTCCCCCATACGGATGTGGTGCGCGCCCTCCAGCATGCCCCCCGCAACCTCGGCGTCTTCGCGGATGTCCACCAGGGCGCGTCCCGCGGCTAGCAGTTCGGGGAGGTCGGCCACGGCCACTCCCCCGGCCCGGCGCGGCACCCCGCACAGGTCCTGATAGTCCACCAGTTCCCGCACCGGCGCACGCTCCGGATTACGGCGCACCGGCACTTCCTGCCAGCGTGCTTCCAGCGCGTCGTAAAGCGCGATCCGGCCCAGCAGGGGCCGCCCGATGCCGGTAATCAGTTTCACCGCTTCGTTGGCCATCGCGGTGCCGATCTGTCCGCACAGCATGCCGAGCACGCCCGCTTCGGCGCAGTTTTGCACGCTTCCGGGAGCGGGCGGGTTCGGGTGGATGTCACGGTAGGTGACGCCCCGGCCCGCGTCGGCCCAAAACACGCTGAGCTGGCCGTTAAAGGCCAGGATCGATCCCCACACCAGCGGCAGGTTAAGGATTTCGCAGGCGTCGGAAACCAGGTAGCGGGTGGGGAAGTTATCCGTGCCGTCCAACACCACGTCGTGACCGGTCAAGATTTCCAGCGCGTTCGCCGCCTCCAGCGCCTCGGTCACGCATGTCACCCGTACGTGCGGGTTTATTTCCGCGATGCTGAGCCGGGCCGATTCCGCCTTTAGTTCCCCCCGGCGCGACTGGCCGTGGATCACCTGGCGTTGCAGGTTACTTTCGTCCACCCTGTCCGGGTCTATCACCGTAAGGTGGCCGACGCCTGCCGCCGCCAGGTACATGAGCACGGGAGAACCAAGCCCGCCCGCGCCGACCACGGCGACCCGCGCGTTCTTTAGCCGCAGCTGGGTGTCTTCCCCGAAGCCGGGCAGGGTCAGGTGACGGGCATAGCGTGCCCTTTCCGGGCCGGACAGTTCCTTCACCGTTTCGCGCGTCATACCGTTTAGACCTCCCCGTTTACGTGACCTATACATGGTAACGGCGGGGGCGGCCCCGCATGGGCCTCCCCCGCCGTCACCTGCCACGAACGGTTGCTCGGGTTAGGACTTCGCCTTCTCCGATCCCTTCACGTAGCCGACGTTCGTCCAGTCTGGCGTCTGGAAACCGAAAGCGCCGTAGTTAGCCAGGTCAGGGTGCTGCACCTGGAAGGTGTAGCGCTGCCACAGCGGCAGCACACTGGCGTACTCCCACAGGTGCTTATCGATCTGGTTGGCCAGTTCCAGCCGTTTCTTCTGGTCGGCCTCTTGCGAGGAAGCGTCGATCAGCTTGTCCACCTCCGGCGTGCCCGCACGCGAGATGTTGTAGCCGCCGTCGCTGCGCCAGACCGCGTCGCTGCTCGACAGGTAGGGCGCACCCACCCAGGTGAACATGGTGACGTCGTAACGGCCGGGGATAACGTACTTGGAGAACAGGTCGTTCGAGGGCACCTTCTGGATCTTCAGCGTGATACCGGCCTTGGCCAGGGATTCCTGGATGATCGGCAGCAGAGATTCGTCCTCCGAATCGCCCTCGTTGTAAACGTAGGTGATCTCAACCGGCTTGCCGTCCTTAACCGCCCGGCCCTCACTGTCAAAGGTGTAGCCAGCGTCGGTCAGGATCTTCTTCGCGGCCTCGACGTCATACTTCGCCCAGTCTCCCGAATTGTCCTGGTAACCAGTCTGCCCCGGCATGATGATGTGGTTGCCGAGCGGCTTGTGCCCCTCCGGGTAGGGCATGACGGCATTCGCGGTAGCGAACACTTCCTCGCGGGGAACCGCCCGGAAGAACGCCTGGCGCAGCGCCTTATCCGCCAGCGGCCTACCCTCTTCCGCGTTCAGCGTGAAGTGGGTCCAGGAAGAACCGGAGGCACGCCGCATCACCGAGGTTCTACCGACGGTATCCTTCACCGTGGTGTAGGCGACCGGGCGGGAAACCTCTAGGCTGTCCAGCTGCCCCGCCTTGAACGCCGGTACGGTGGCGGCCTCGTCGGTGATTACCGTCCACAGCAAGCGCTGCAGCTTCGGCTTGGGGCCGTGCCAGTTTTCGTCCGGCACCAGGGTCACGCTCTGGTTGGCCCTGTCGATCGAGCCGATCTTGAACGGCCCGCAGGTCACCTTCGGCTGTTCCACCCAATCATCGTTGAACGCCGCCGGGGTCGCCGCCATCGCATCGGGCATGGCCACCAGCAGCTGCTGCCAGTCGGCATAGGGCTGGGAGAACGTGACCCGCGCGGTGCGGTCGTTGCCGCCCTGCTCGACTTTGCTCACCTTGTCATAGCCGTCGGAAGAGCCGATCTGGTATTCCTTGTTCTTCCCCGAAAGCACCCGGAAAGTGTTTTCCAAAGACTTGTAATCGAGCGGGGTGCCGTCGGACCATTTCATGCCCTCGTTCAGTTCCGCTTCGATAACGAACGGGCTTTCGGATACCTGCTCCATCCGCTTCAGGTAGTGCGGGTTGGGAGACTTATTGCCCTCCGCATCGATGTTTACCAGGAACGGGAAGATGGGACGCATAACGTCTTCCGTGTTCTTCAGGTTGCCGTTCTGGTGGTAAAGGTTCCACTGGGGAATGAAGGAGTTGATGGTGAGGCGCACCGTGCCGCCGTCCGCGAGCGCGTCTCGCTCCTGCGGGTTGATGTCCGCGTTGCCGTTAACCAGCTCTTTCTTTTCGTCGGCGCTCTGGCCGCCGGCCTTGCCGCCGCTCTTTGTGCACCCTGCGGCTGCCAGCCCGATGACCGACGCCGCGGTGGTACCGATCAGTGTGCGTCGAGTGAACCGCATGCTTCCTCCCAAGTAGTTTCTTTTCGCAAGCCGAAATGGCTTGCAGAAACATTAGCCGCCCCAAAACGAAGAAAGTGCGGTTTTCGGCAATATTACCGAATAAAAATTATAACGATTTGGAAACCTATAACGGGACGATTACGGAATCATCTCTTTTTTATATATTTACGCGAAGAAAGGCCCCGCACCGTTTCCCGGCGCGGGGCCTTGGGCTATTGTCAGGCTGCCGCCTTCGGTGAACCCTTCTTGTAACCGACCTTCGTCCAGTCGACGGTTTCGAAACCGAACGCCCCGTAGTTAGCCAGGTCAGGGTGCTGCACCTGGAAGGTGTAGGTCTGCCACAGCGGCAGCACGGTGGCCAGGTCCCACAGCTGCGCGTCGGTCTGGTTCAGCAGTTCCAGACGCTTTTCGCGATCGACCTCTACCGAGGACTGATCGATCAGTTTGTCGATCTCGGGGGTACCGATACGGCTCAGGTTAAGCCCCCCGTTAGAGCGCCAGATCGCGTTGCCGGAAGACAGGTACGGGGTGCCCGTCCAGCGGAACATGGAGACGTCATAATTGCCGGGGATGATGTACTTCGAGAACAGATCGCTCGGCGGCACCTTCTGCACCTTGAGCGTAATTCCCGCCTTCTTCAGTGAATCCTGCACGACCGGCAGGATCGCCTCGTTAGCCTTAGAACCGTCGTTGTAGACGTAGGTGACCTCTACCGGCTTGCCGTCCTTAACCGCCCGGCCCTGCGCATCGAAGGTGTAGCCACCGTCGGCCAGAATCTTCTTCGCGGCCTCAATGTCGTATTCACCGCGGCCCTCGGAGTTGTCCTTGTAACCTTCCTGGTTGGTCATAAGCAGACGGTTATTCAGCTGCTTGACGTCCTTCGGGTAGGGCATGACGGCGTTTACCGTCAGGAACACCTCTTCGCGTGGTACGGCGCGGAAGAACGCCTGGCGCAGCACCTTATCGCCGAAGGGACGTTCCTTTTCGCCGTTTAGGGTGAGGTGGGTCCAGTTCGGCCCCGCCGCCTTGCGCAGCGCAGCGGTGTTGCCGATATCGCCCTTGAGCACGGTGTACTGAGCGGGCACGCTGGCTTCAAGCGAATCTAGCTGACCGGCCTTGAAGGCGGTGACGGCTGCGGAGGAATCCTCAATCGAGGTCCAGAGCACGCGCTGCAGCGCGGGCTTTTCGCCGAACCAGTTCTCGTCACGCTCGAGGGTGACGGTCTTGTTCGCCTTATCAATCGCGCCGACCTTGAACGGACCTGCGGTAACCTTCGGGCCGTCAAGCCAGCCGCTATTGAACTCCTCGGGGCTGGCCGCGAGAGCGTCGGGCATGACACCGAGCAGGCCGGTCCAGTCCGGGTAAACCTCGGAGAAGGTGATGCGGGCGGTGCGCTCGTTCGCGCCCGGTTCAATCTTCGTCACCTTGTCGTATCCCTCGGAGGTGAGGATCTGGTAGCCCTCCTCCTTGCCCGAGGAAATGCGGAACACATTCTCGATCGACTTGTAGTCAATCGGGGTGCCGTCGGACCACTTCATGCCCTCGTTCAGCTCCGCCTCAACCGTGAACGGGCTTTCGGAAACTATCTCCATGCGCTTGAGGTAGCTCGGGTTCGGGCTGAGTTCGCCCTTCGCGTTGCTCTGCACCAGCGAGGGGTAGAGCGCGGCGACAATGCTGTTCGTGTTGGTTTCGTTGCCGTCCTGGTGGAAAACGTTCCAGTTCGGAACGAACGAGTTCACCACCAGGCGCAGGGTGCCGCCGTCCGCGAGCTCCTCGCGCGGCAGCGGGTTGATGTCGTTCACGTTGGCGGCGATGGCCTTACCTTCTCCGGCCGCACCTGCATTAGCACCGCCGGAACCGGCCTTGGTGCAACCAGCTACTGCCAGGCCGACCGCGGTTGCGGCGGTAGCCCCGATCAGGGTGCGTCGTGTGAGTTGCATGTTGTCTCCTGTGAGTCTGCGTGTCGGCGTTTGCCGACCCTGAGTTGCTTAGCGCAACCCAGGCATGAGCCTAAACCTGCACGTGAGAGACTTATGGAGATTTGGAAGATATATGAACAAAACTGCGCCCCAGATGAACGAATCATCTGGGGCGCAGTTGCTTATCTCACAAAAGAGCAGGTCACTTGGCCTTCGGCGAGCCCTTCTTGTAGCCGACCATGGTCCAGTCGACGCTCTCGAAGCCGAACGCACCGTAGTTGGCGAGATCGGGGTCCTGCACCTGGAAGGTGTAGGCCTGCCACAGCGGCAGGGTGCCCGCGACGTCCCACAGGATCGAGTCGGTCTCGTTCATCAGCTTGAGACGCTTGGCCATATCGACCTCGCTCGCAGCCTCGTTGATGAGCTTGTCCGCCTCCGGGGAACCAACGTGGCTGAAGTTCTGGCCACCGGTGGTCTTCCAGATCGCGTCGCCCGAGGACAGGTAGGGGGTGCCTACCCAGCCGAACAGGGTCACGTCGTAGTTGCCGGGGATGACGTACTTGGAGAAGAGGTCTGTCGGCGGCACCTTCTGCACCTTCATGGTGATGCCGGCCTTCTTCAGCGACTCCTGCACAACCGGAACCACGGCCTCGTTGGTCTTGGAACCATCGTTGTAGACGTAGGTGATCTCGACCGGCTTGCCGTCCTTAACCGCGCGGCCTTCACCGTCGAAGGTGTAGCCAGCGTCGGTCAGGATCTTCTTGGCAGCTTCGATGTCGTAGTCGCCACGGCCCTTGGAGGTGTTCTCGTAACCTTCCTGGTTGGTCATGAGCAGACGGTTGTTGAGCTGCACCATGTCCTTCGGGTAAGGCATAACGGCGTTAACCGAGAGGAATACTTCCTTGCGGTCAACGGCGCGGAAGAATGCCTGACGCACGGCCTGGTCCGCGAGCGGACGACCCTCGGCACCGTTCAGGGTGAGGTGAGTCCAGTTCGGGCCTGCGGCCTTACGCAGCACGGCGCCGTGGCCGATCATGTCCTTAACCACGGTGTACATGGCCGGAACGGTGGTCTCGATGGAATCGAGCTGGCCGTTCTTGAAGGAGGTAACGGCTGCCGACGGATCCTCAATGGTGGTCCAGAGGATCTGCTTCAGAGCCGGCTTCTCGCCGAACCAGTTCTCGTCACGCTCAAGGGTGACGGTCTTGTTCGCGGTGTCGATAGCGCCGATCTTGAACGGGCCAGCGGTCACCTTCGGGCCATCGACCCAGCCGGTGTTGAATGCTTCGGGGGTTGCCGCGAGCGAATCGGGCATAACGCCGAGGATGCCCGGCCAGTCGGGGTAGATGGCGGAGAAGGTCATGCGAGCGGTGCGGTCGTTCGCACCCTGCTCGATCTTGGTGACCTTGTCGTAACCTTCGGTGGAGACGACCTGGTACTTATCGTCCTTGCCCGACATGACGCGGATGACGTTCTCAATCGACTTGTAGTCGATCGGGGTGCCGTCGGACCACTTCATGCCTTCGTTCAGCTCAACCTCAACGGTGAACGGCTCCTTGGAGACGACCTCCATGCGCTTGAGGTAGTTCGGGTTCGGCTCAAGCTCAGCCTTCGCGTTGCTGCGCACCAGCGACGGGTAAACCGCGGCCATAACGTCGCTCGTGTTGCGGGTGTTGCCGTCGGTGTGGAAGCCGTTCCAGTTCGAGATGAACGAGTTCATGGTGAGGCGAATGGTGCCGCCGTCGCCAAGCTCATCGCGCTTAAGCGGGTTGATGTCGTTCGAATCTGCCTTGATGGCCTCGGCCTTGGTGCCGGAGTCGGCGCCGCTGGCGGAGCCGCCCTTCTTCGTGCAGCCAGCGGCTGCCAGGCCAACCACGGAGGCGGCGGTAGCACCGATGACGGTGCGTCGAGTGAGCTGCATTTATTGCTCCTAAGAATCCGATTTACTGCCGCGCTTCTTTTAAGTTCACGACACTTCAAGACTCGCGGCGCGATCCACAAAGTGGCACGCTGCCGCGTGGTCTGCACCCATACCCGCCAAAGCCGGCAGCTCTCCCGAGCAGCGGCGCTGTTCCGTCGGGCCGAGAATGTCCCGGTAGACGGGGCAGCGGCCCGCGAAACGGCATCCCGTGGGGATCTTGTCCGGAGAGGGCAGATCGCCCGTCAGAACAAGCCGCTTGCGCGTGCGTTCCCGTGCCGGATCAGGCACCGGAACCGCGGAGAGCAGAGCCTTGGTGTAAGGATGCTGCGGATCGTTGAATACGGAGTTTGTATCCCCGATTTCCACGATCTTTCCTAGGTACATTACCGCAATACGATCGGAAATATGGCTGACAACCGAGAGATCGTGGGACACAAATAGATAACTAATTCCGAGACGATTCTTCAAATCATCTAACAGATTTATAACGCCCGCCTGAATTGATACATCCAGTGCAGAAACCGGTTCGTCCAGCACGATTAGTTTCGGATCGCAGGCCAGGGCACGCGCGATACCCACGCGCTGACGCTGGCCGCCCGAGAACTCGGTCGGGTAACGCGAAGCCTGTTCCGGGATCAGGCCAACCGTTTCCATCAGCCAGGCGACGCGCTCGCGCATCTTTTCCTCGCTGTAGCCCTGCACCTTCATCGGCTCGCGCAGAATATCGCCAATCGGGATACGCGGGTCGAGAGAGGACATCGGGTCCTGGAACACGATGGAAACGTCGGCGCGCATACGCGACTTTTCCTTGCGCGTGAGGGTGGAGGTGTCCTTACCCGTGATGCGGATGGTGCCCTTCTGCGGCGAACGCAGCTGCATGATCTCCATCAGCGTGGTGGACTTACCGCAACCGGATTCACCCACCAGCGCGAGGGCTTCGCCTTCGCGAATGTCGAGGTCGATCTCGTCTACCGCCTTGACCTCGCCCAGGCGGCGCTTGACCAGCGCACCCTTGGTAACGGGGAAGACGCGCTGCAGGCCGGAGATCTCCAGCACCGGCTCGCGCTCTTCGCGCGGGGTGCGGATGGAAGGCTCCGCGATCTTCGGGCGCGGGAAGATGTCCCGGTTCTCCGCCAGGTAGCTGCTGCGGTGGCAGGCAGCCAGGTGGCTTTCGTCCAGGCGATCCCCCCTCGTGACGGGAATCAGCTGCGGTTCGTCGCCGCCGCACTTGTCTTCCGCGATCGGGCAGCGCGCAGCGAACGGGCAGCCCGCGGGCACGTTTACCAGCGAGGGCGGGTTGCCCTTAATCGGGATCAGCGGTTCCTTGGAGGAGTTCGCGTCCACGCGGGGCACCGACGCCATCAGGCCTACGGTGTAGGGCATGCGGGGGCTGTCGAAGACCTCCTTGATGGGGCCGTATTCGACCGCCTTGCCCGCGTACATCACCAGCACGCGGTCGGCAAAGCCCGCCACGACGCCGAGGTCGTGGGTAATCAGAATGGTGGCCGCGCCGGTCATTTCCTGCGCGGTCTTCATCAGCTCCATCACCTGCGCCTGGATGGTTACGTCCAGCGCGGTGGTGGGTTCGTCGGCGATGATCAGGCGCGGTTCGTTCGCGATCGCCATCGCGATCATGGCGCGCTGGCGCATACCGCCCGAGTATTCGTGCGGGTAGGCGTTGGCGCGGCGCGACGGGTTCGGAATACCCACCGCGTCAAGTAGTTCGACGGCGCGCTTACGCGCTTCGGCCTTGCTCACCTTGCGGTGAATCATGATCACTTCCGCGATCTGATCGCCCACCGTGTAGACGGGGGTCAGCGCCGACAGCGGGTCCTGGAACACCATCGAGAAGGCCGAGCCGCGCAGCTTGGAAAGCTGCTGGTCGTTCATGCTCAGCATGTCCTGGCCGTCGAAGGTGATGGAGCCGTTTACCTTGGCGCTTCCGGGCAGCAGGCCCATAATCGCGAGGGAGCTAACCGACTTACCGGATCCGGATTCACCCACGATGGCCAGGGCTTCGCCCGGCTTCACATCGTAGGAAAGACCGCGTACCGCGTGAACCGTGCCAGCTTCGGAGAAGAAGTCGACCGTCAGGTTCTCTACGGACAGTATGGGTTCGTTATTCATGCTCAAATACCTCAGATCCGGGATGAGCCGCTGGTGGGATCGAGCGCGTCACGCAGAGCCTCGCCCATCAGGTTGATCGAAATGACCAGGGCAGCCAGTACCGCTGCGGCAGGTACCCAGGTGTAGGGGGCGGCCATGTTGTAGTCCTGCAGCACGGTGCCGAGGGAAACCATCGGGTACTGAATACCGAAGCCGATGAAGGAAAGGCCGGTTTCGCCGAGGATCGCGCCGCCCACGCCCAGCGTGGTGTCGATGATGATCCAGCTGGCCACGTTCGGGATGATGTGGCGCAGCACATTTACCACCGGGTTCACGCCCATGAACTTGGCCGCTTCCACGTAATCGGTGCGCACGAGCTGCTGGGTCAGGGAGCGCAGCACACGGGCGGTGAGCATCCAGCCGAACATGGCGAGCAGCGGGATCAACCACAGCCAGCTGGCGCTCTGCAGCGCCGGGCTGAACAGCATCAGCAGCAGCAGGCCCGGCACAACCAGGAACAGGTTAATCAGGTTAACGATGAAGGTATCGACCATCGCCCCGACCTTGCCGCGGTGGCTCACGAAGCCGGCGATGGTGCCGACGAGCACCGCGATGAAGGAGGTCAGCAGCGCGGTACCCGCACCGATGATGAGCGAGACACGCAGACCGGCGACGGTGCGCGAGAAGATATCCAGGCCGTTGGAGTTCACCCCGAACCAGTGCTCCGCGCTCGGCGGCGTGAAGGAGTTCGCGAGGTCGCGCTCGAAGGGCGTCCAGGGGTAGAACATGGGGCCGAAAACGGCGGCGGCAATCAGCACGCTGAGCACGCTCATGCCGATCCAGGCACTCGGGTTGCGCAGGAAGCGGCGGCGCAGCAGCTGGCCGCGCGACATGGGCTTGGAGCCTGGGGCTGCCGGAGCCGCCTCCGGTGCGTCCGGGGCAAGCTGATCCAGTTCCTCCACCTCTGCCACGGTGGGGGTAGTCGGGTTCGTCATTTTTACCGAATCCTCGGGTCGAGCAGGCCTTGCAGGAAGTCTGCGAACGTCGCGGAAAGCAGGGTCAGGACCGCGGAGTAAAGCACGATCGCGGCGGTGCCGTTAACGTCGGCAATCGAAATCGACTGCACGGCGTAGGCGCCGATGCCCTGCCAGTTGAACATGCGCTCAACGAACAGCGAGCCGCTGAATGCAGCGCCCACCGCGAAGGCGAAGTACTGGCCCATCGGGATCAGCGCCATGCGCAGACCGTGCTTACGCATGGCCTGGGAGCGCGTGAGTCCCTTGGCGCGAGCGGTACGCAGGTAGTCCGAGCCCAGTACGTCCAGGGTCGTCACCTTCATGTAGCGCGAGTAGGAGGCCAGGCCGAAGATGGCGAGCACGATGGTCGGCATGACCAGCGCCTGCACCTGGTAAATGAAGTATTCCCAAGGCTGATTTTCGAGCAGCGGGTTCACCGGGTTAATGGCGGGCAGGCCGTAACCGGTGTAGTCCATGATGAACTGGTTTATCTGCTGCACGATCAGGATCACCACGACGGTGGGGAGCGACAGCACGATGAATGAGAACAGGGTGGCTACGCGGTCGCCCACGCCATTGCGCTTAACGGCGGTGACCGCACCCACGGTGACGCCGAGGATAACGCCGATTACGGTACCGATCACCACGAGGCGCAGCGAGATCGGGATGCGCTCAGCCATCACGTCTAGGACGGGGCGCAGTTCCTTGTTAGTACCGGTAGTCATACCGAGATCGCCGCGCACCAGGCCACCCACCCAGGTGGCGTAGCGTTCCATAACGGGCGTATCGGGGTTGACGTTACGCACGTTTAGATATGCCTGCGCGGTCGCGGCGGGAACCGGCTTGGTGGCTGCCGGCGGGTAAAGCACCTCTTCGGGGTGCAGGAATGTCGCCGCGAGAACATAGGCGATGCTGGTTGCGACGAACGCGAGAATGACGTAGGTCACGAATCGGGTTGCAATGAATCTAGCCACGGTGCCTCCGGCTCATCATGCACACTCCTTATCCTCGGGTTAGCTACGTCCAGCGCTCCTCCTGTAGGAGCGCAATACTGCGAGCCTACGCGGAGTTGAGCGGCGGCGATGGCCGTTTTCCAAAAAACGTTCGCCGCAAACCGAGGCAGCCTTCCTTACTTACTGTCTTATTTACGCGGTGGGGTTACCGCACGGAAGTCCCACACAGATTACCCCTTTGGAGCAAGTAGTTCACAATCAAGACGTCACAGTACGATAGCGAAATGAGTCTGTGGCAAGCACTTCTACTCGCGTCCGGAGTCGTGGCGGCGATAGCCGGTCACGACCTCTTAAGGCACCGTGACCTGCCACAATGGCCGCTACCCACCGTCGTTCTGCTGTTAATCCCGCTCTCGGGCTACCTTTACAGTGCGAATCTGCTTTCATTCACACTCGGCGCGTCGATCGGTACCTGCAGCGTCACACTGACGCTCTGGGGGCGGGATTTCGCCCGCAACCGTCGGCGGCTAGAAGAAATTAAGAAGCAGCAGGACGAAAGACGCCGCAAGCAGCTGGATATTGATTCCCTCTAGCCCCTGCGGACTATTCCTCTTCTTCTTTTACCGGCAGATGGCGGCGCATCGCCTGCGCGGCTAGATCAGCCGCCTCTTCCAGGGAGTCGGCGCGGCCAGCCCCGTACAGGTAACCGGCGAACAGGGCGACGAACGGGGCTGCGGGGCGAACCACCTCTACGGCGGCGGCGCCGGTCAGGGCCAGGTACATGCCTACCGAGTCCTCGTCAAAGACCTGCTCCATTTCGAGGTCCTGAGAAACGGCGGTGGCCCATTCGTTGAGGGTAGCGATTACGCGGGGATCATCTTTACGTGCCATAACCCCAGCATAGGGCCGAAAAGCCGTTAAAACAGCAAGATATCGACCATGTGCGCGGCCGGAATCTGTTTCATGCCGGCGCTCTGCCCGTAGCCGAGCAGCGCCACCCCGTGGGCGGTAGCGAACGGGGCAAGCCGTTTCCCTCCCATCACGTGCGCGCCGTCGGCACCGATCCTTACCGGGCGCGCGAACACACCCGGCTTACGCAGGATTTCCTCGCCCGAAGCCAGCGGCATCACGCAGCGCAGCGCGGGTTGCCCCAGCGCCTCGCGCGCGAACAGGTGGAACGCCAGCAGTGCCCCCACCGGGGTGCCGGGGAAATGCAGTAGCGGTACCCGGCGGCCGTCGGCCCCGAGCAGCTCCCCCATCCCCTGCGGCCCGCCGGGACGCAGGGCCAGGTGCGCAAAGCGCGAACACCCCTGTTCGGTGAGCGCCAACTTCACCACGTCGAACGCGCCCACCCCCACGCCGCCGGTGGTGAGCACCAGGTCGCTACGGGCGGCGAGCGCGCTCAGGCAGGCGAAAAAGTCGTCGGGGTCGTCCCCGCTGCGCACCGTTTCGGCGCTGTGGCCGAGGGCGGTGACGGCGGCGGCCAACATTCCGGTGTTGGATTCGCGCACGGAACCGTCGGCGCAAGATTCGTCCACCAGTTCGTCCCCGGTAGCGATGATTCCGACCCGCACGGGTTTGCGCACGGTGCAGGTGTCTATGCCGGCGGCGCGGGCAAGCCCGACCAGCCCGGGGCCGACCCGTTGTCCGGCGGCGGCGATCACCGCGCCCTGCGCGAGTTCTTCACCCACGGCGCGAATGTGCCTGCCGTCGCGCATGTCCGTTTCCTGCGCGGCGAGTGTCACCGTCTGCGGCAGCGGGCCGAACGGGTCCGCGTCGGTTAGTTCTACGGGGACCACAATTCCCGCCCCGGCGGGCAGGGGCGCGCCGGTCATGATGCGGGCTGCCGTCCCTTCGGGAAGGGGCGCGGGCAGGCCGACGCCCGCCGGGATGTCGGCCACCACCGGCAGCGTGGCGGTGGGGTCCGTTCCCGCAGCCACCGCGTAGCCGTCCATCGCGGAGCAGAGCACGTGCGGCAGCGGGTGCGGTGCGGTAACCGGTTCGGCTAAAGGCATTCCGAGCGCCGCTTCCAGCGGCAGCTGCGCGATCTGCGCGGGAACGTTCAGGGCGGCTGCGGCGCTGCGCCACGCTTCCAAAGACGGCTCATCATGCATGCCCCCTATTGTGCCAGGCACTACGATGGCCGAGTGACCCAGGATGCCTTTCTTGAAAACCTGCAATACGTGCTCCAACCGGAGGGCTGGCAGCTGCTCAATTCCCTGCCGCCCTACAGCGAGGACGGGGCGCTGGCGCTGAACGAAAAGCTGCGCCGCGAGGGGCATCCGGCGGGGGCCGTGGCGGCGCTGCTCACGCAGTCGCGCCTGCGTGCTCGCGCCGCCGATAAGTTCGGGGAGTTCGCGCAGCGGATGCTCTTTACCCCGGACGGCCTGGAGCAGGCCACGCGGCTCAGCGTCGCCGCCCATCACGCCCAGCGTTACGCCGCGCTTTCCCCGCAGCGGGTGGTGGATCTGGGCTGCGGTCTGGGCGGGGATTCCCTGGCTTTCGCGGGAATGGGGCTAAACGTGCTCGCGATCGACCGCGATCCTGTCACCGCGTCCCTGGCCAGCATTAACCTGATGCCCTTCCCCTCGGCCCGCGCGGAGGCGGGAGATTTCCACGCGTATGTGCCGACGACCGGGGATGCCCTCTGGCTGGACCCGGCCCGGCGCGAAAACGGGCGGCGCCTCTACGACCCGGAGGAATGTTCCCCTCCGCTCAGCCAGGTGTTGGAGCTGGCCCGCAGGCTGGGCAGCGACGGCGCATACGGCCCCGTCGGCGTGAAACTTGGCCCCGGTATCGACCACGCGGCGCTGCCGGATGATTGCGAAACCCAGTGGGTGAGCGTGCGCGGCAGCGTGGTGGAGGCGGCCCTCTGGTGTGGCCCCCTGGCGCGGCCGGGGGTGCGCCGCAGCGCGCTCCTGCTCGGCCCCGGCGGTACGCACCGCCTGGACGGCACCGGGGAAGACAGCGAGGTTCCGGTGGGCGAGGTCGGCCCTTACCTGTACGAACCGGACGGCGCGGTGATTCGCTCCGGCTTGCTCGGCACCCTGGCCGCCGCGCTCGATCTGCACGTGATTGATCAGAGCATCGCCTACCTGAGCGGCGCTGCCGCGCAGGAAAGCCCGTTCCTGACCGGTTATCGCGTGCGGGACGTGCTGCCGTTCGGCGTGAAGGCGTTGAAGGCGTACCTGCGTAAGGAACGCATCGGGAACCTCGTCATTAAGAAGCGCGGGGCGGCGCTGGAACCGGAGCAGCTGCGGCGAATGCTGCGCCCCGCCCAAAACGGTGACGGGCGGGCCACCATCTTCCTTACCAGGGTGGCCGGAAAACATAGTGTGATAGTGGCTGAGCCGCTTAAAAATACCGAGGCGGAGCCACTGTGAAGCCTGGGCGTGGGAGCTTCCTGCTACCGCTGGGGGTTTTCTTGTTAGGTGCCGCCGCCGTGGTGTCGGCCCGTTCTGCGCGCCCCTCCCCGAGCCATACGATTCCCGGCAGGGAGTTTAGGCTTTCGCCTCCCCCGCCCCGCACCGTTTCTCCCGAGGAACCGCCGCCCCCGCCGCAGCAGCCGGTGGTGGATCCGGCCCGCGCCTACGAGACGCAAGCCTGGCTGGGGATACTCATTACGCTGGCGGTGGTGGTCGCGGTTATCTGCGCCGCCTGGCTGGTGCTGCGCGTGGTGCGGGCTTTGCATACTCACGGCACCCCGCTACGGGAAGAGGTAGATGTAGCTGCCGGCCCGGTTTCCGCCCCGCGCGATTTAGGGGCCGTGGCTGACGCTTTCGTGGCGGCCCGCGCGGAGTTGGATAACGGCCCTCCCGCGGGAGCGGTTTGTCGCGCCTGGCGGAAGCTAGAGTTTGCTGCCGCTGCGGGTGGCGTGCCCCGGCGGCCTCACGAAACCGCCGATCAGTTCACCAGTCGGGCGCTGTCGGCGCTCCCCCTGGACGCTGCCGCGCTAAAACGCCTAGAGTCCCTCTACCAGCAGGAACGCTATTCTGGCCGGGTGCTTGATGAAGCTGCGGTGGCCGCTGCCGAAGCCGCTTTGCGCCGCCTTCTAACAAGCCTGCCCCAGGCCGATGCAAACCTGCGTCAGGCCGATTCTCCGGCCGGGGGTGAGGCGGTGTGAAACGTTTTTCGCTCGCCCTATTGGGCAGCGCGGCGGTAGTGACACTCACCGCTGCGGCCCTGTTCTTAATGGGGGTGGCACTCGCTCCCTACCTGTTGGTTTGCGCCACCTTCCTGGGAGCGATCGGTTATCTGCTGCTAAAGACCGGGCCGCTCGCGGCGGATAGCGTCGCCTGGCCCTCGCCCGCCGCAGCCGAAGCGGAAGTTTTCGGGGCCGACACCAGTCAGATCACGCAAACCGAGGACGCCGTGCGCGCCGTTCTCACCGGGCGTGAGTCCCGCACCCTGCAGCGTCGGCTAGCAGCCTGCGCCAGCACCCGCGGCCAGCGCCTGCACGGGAAAGACCCGCTGCTCACCGACGGCGTACTAACCCCGGAACTCACCCGGCTGCTGCGCGATACGGAGCAACAAATGGACGGCCGTAAGCTTTCCGCCTACCTAGGAGAAATCGAGTCACTGTGAACACGCAAAGCCTTAGCCACGCAGAAGCCCACCGGCTGAGCCAGGAAATCCTGGCGGAGGTTGCCCGCGCCGTTATCGGTGCCGAGAAACCGCTCCAGATGCTGCTCGCCTCCCTTATCGCCCGCGGTCATGTGCTGATTGAGGACTATCCGGGGCTGGGTAAAACGGTCACGGCCCGCGCGTTCGCACAGGTGCTAGGGCTGCCCTTTACGCGTGCCCAGTTCACCCCCGATCTGCTCCCCTCGGACCTCACCGGCAGCTACGTTTACGACCCTGCCGAGGGGCGTTTCAACTTCCGTCCCGGCCCGGTGTTCACGGGGCTGCTGCTGGCCGACGAAATCAACCGCACTCCCCCCAAGACCCAGGCCGCGCTGCTCGAAGCCATGCAGGAGGGGCAGGCGACGGTAGAGGGAACAACCCATCCCCTGCCGCGCCCGTTCCACGTCATCGCCACCGCTAACCCGGTCGAACACGAGGGCACCTATCCCCTGCCGGAGGCGCAGCTGGACCGATTCCTGCTCCGCCTCAGCTTCGGCTACCCGAGCCTGGACGACGAATGCCGGGTGCTCGCCTCCCGCATGACGCGCGGCAGCGAAGAAACGGTGCTGCGCACCGTGGTCGATCCCGAGACCCTGCTGGCACTGCAGGAATGCGCCGAAACCGTTTACGTGCATCCCGACATCGTGCGTTACCTGGTGCAGCTTTGCGCCGCCAGCCGGGAACACCGCCAGGTGCTGCTCGGCGCATCGCCGCGCGGCTCCCTGGCCCTGCTGACCACGGCGCGGGCCTGGGCGCTCATGCAGGGCCGCGATTTCGTGCTGCCAAGCGATGTGCAGGAACTGGCACCGGCCGCCCTCACGCACCGCATCGCCATCAAGCCCGAACTCTGGCTGCAGGAGGTGCAGCCCGGCGACGTAGTGGCCGACCTGCTGCGCAGCGTACCCGTGCCCGACATCGACCCGGCGGAGCGTTAATGCCAGCCGCTGCCAGCGGCCATACCGCCGCTTACGTCCGCGCCCTGCTCACCTGTTCGTTCGGGGCACTGCTGGCGATTTTGACCGGCAGGGCGGAGGTTTTGCTGCTGGTTTCTGCGCTCGCTGCCTGGTTGGCGCTCGCCGCAGCTTCCCCCAAGCCGCGTCCGGCAGCCGCCCGGCTTTCTTCCTCGCGCGCCCGCGAGGGTGAGGTGTGCGAGCTGACCTCCGAGGCCGCCGGTCCGGTAGCGCTCGCTACTACGCTGCGTGCGCACACGAAATACACCCCGGCCTGGGGTGCGGTGCTAGGCGGCGCGGGTAGCAAAGCCAAGATTTCCCTCTCGTTTTCGCGCTGGGGAATGTACGAGGTCGGTCCCGTTACGCTCGTTTCGCACGATGCATTGTTTAGCCAGCGCTGCCTCTCCCCCTGTCAGCTGCCGCCCGTCAGGGTCACCCCCCGGGCGGATACGAGCAGCGCCCGTTCCTCCCTCGCCCACCCGATAGGGGTCACCGGCGCGCATACCTCTCCCCGGCGCGGGGACGGTTCGGCGCTCGCGGACGTGCGCCCCTTCCTGCCGGGGGATAGATTGCGGCGCATCAACTGGCGGGTTACTTCTCGCGTCGGGGAATTACACACGAACGCGACCCTGACCGACCGTGATACCGATGTCATCATCGCCGTCGATACCCTCACCGATGTCGGCAGCGATACCGGCTCCAGCCTGGATACCAGCGTGTCGGCGCTAAACGTGCTGGCCCGCTACTACCTGGATGCCGGGGACCGGGTTGGCCTGCACGATTTCGGGACCGTGCTCGGTTCGCTGCGCCCGCGTTCCGGGCGCGGCCAGTACCGGCTGCTCACGGATCTGGTGGCGGGTGCGGAACGCGCCACGGCGCGTAATAACCGCCCCCGTCCCCTCTATCGGCTACGCGGCGGCAGCCTGGTCTTCGTTTGTTCCCCGCTGCTGCGGGCCGACGTTACCGATGAGGTGATTTCACTGCTTGCGCGCGGCGCGCAGGTGGTGCTGATCGATACGCTGCCTGGCGATCTTACGGCGGAGGGTGACGAGACGCGCAGGCTCGCCTGGCGGCTGCGGCTTTTGGAGCGCGCGGAAACCGTGGCACGCATAGAGGAATACGGCACCCCCGTTATTCCCTGGCGTGGCAGCGAATCGCTCTCGCCCGTATTGGCATCGCTATCGCGGCAGGGAGCACGGAGGCGCAGATGACTAATCGACTGATCGAACGCGTATTGGCATGGCGCGACGCGCTTTCCCTAACCAGCCGAGGCCAGTACGCGGTACGTACGCTGGCCTTGCTTTGCGCTCTCCTGACCCTGTTTTTGCTGGGCTATCCCGCTCATAATGTTTGGGCCTGGGGTGGCTGTCTGGCTTTGTGCGGGGGCGCTGCCTGGGCGTCGTTCCACCCGGATTCGTACGCGGGGCTGGCCTGCACGGCGGGAGCCGTGCTGATGTATGCGGCAAACCCGACGCTCGCTTGGGAAACCGCTTTCGCCGCCGGGATTTTGCTGTGCGTCTCCCACCAGGCTTGGGCGCTCGCTGCCGCCGCTCCGGCACACGCCAGGTTTTCCGCCGCCCTCTGGTGGCCCTTCCTGCGTTCGCTGCTGCTGTGCTGCGCCCTTGGCACCGCGTGCGCGGCATTGCTGCTATTCCTGCCGGGTCTTGCCTTACCCGCCGCGGGCGGGGCGTTTACCGCCGCTACGGTGGCGGGGCTTGCGCTTTGCACCTTCTGGCTGGCTAACAGGCGGTAAGGGGTTCCCGTCCCGACGGGCGGGTGCGGGTTTGGCAAAGGGCCGGGCACAAGACGTAGAAGAACAAGGCGCAAAAGAAAGGCCCCGCCGTACGGCGGGGCCTTCCTCTTTAGAAAGTTAGCTAAGCCTTAGGGCTCAGATCTCCTTCTTGCACTTGCCAACGTTCTCGAGGGAACGGGCAGCGGCTTCGCGGCCACCGAGGCCGTAGGCCAGGGCGGCAGCGGCGGCAACGCCGATCACTGCGGCACCGAAGGCCAGGTTCACGATGGAGTCTGCGATGCCCATGAACTTGAGGCCCATGGCGGAGAACAGAACGATGACGCCCCAGTACAGGACCGGCTTGACCGGGCCGCTGACGAGGGTGGTCAGGAACTTGGCAACAACAACGCCGAGGGCGATGATGACAGCGCCGAAGAGGACCTGGCCGGTGAGGCTCAGAACGTCGTTCAGGATCGCGCTAACCTGCGGCAGGTTGAGGACGTCGAACGCCATGATGGCGAACAGAACAACCAGAACAGCGTGGATAACGATAGCCACGAGCTTGGACAGGTTGGTGCCCTGCGGGAGCAGGCCGAGGCTGTGTACCTTGCCGTCAACGCCGGTGGCGGAGATGGCGCTCTCAGCGAAGTTGCCGAGGAAGCCACCGAGGAGTGCACCAGCGGTGAACAGAACGGCAGCGGTAACGATCGCGGGGATCATGTCAAAGACGGTGGTCAGCATCGCGGTCAGCGGGACGGAGATCGCTTCGATCTCGAGGGTCTCAACAGCGGCGATAGCAACGACCAGGACGATCATCACGAAGACGAAGGAAGCAACCAGGTTGGTCAGCGGGAACGGCTTGGCGTCGGCGCCCTTCTTGCCCGGCATGACGCTAGCGAGGCGCTTGTCAACGCTAGCAGCGCCCATAGCGGTCTCGATGAGGGTGCGCACGATCTTGGCGACCATGACGCCCACGAACAGGATGATGCCAGCGCCGATGAGGCGGGGCAGGTAGCCGAGGAAGCTCTCGAGCATGGCGCGGATCGGGGCCAGAGCGTTGTGCTGACCGAACAGATCCATGAGGGCCATCAGGCCGAACAGCCAGACAACCAGCGAAGCGATGGTGCCAAGGGTGGTACCGAGGGCCTGTCCGTTGCCATCAGTGCGGTTCAGGAACGCGACACGCTCCGACAGCTTCACGATTGCGCTCTTCAGCACGGTGGCAATAATCCAGGTCACCAGCAGAATAAGCACTGCGAAGATGGCGGTCTTAGCTACCACGGGCAGCTGGAGACCGGCGAGAAAATCATTCATTGTTAGCTCTCTCAGTCGGGGTTGGGAAACGAGAATGTTGCGTCACCGCGTGATACACGAGACGAAAACCCTCTCCTTTAAGCATGCCTGAGAAACACTGTCAGTACCAGATTTGCACGGTGATGAAACATAACTCACGCGCGCACACGAAGGGCATAAGCGGCGTAAAACGCTATTGCGGCGCATAATATGCCCGCCGCGAGACACGCTGCGGCGCTACCCGCCGCAAAAGCATGATTCGCTTCGGTTACCAGCGAGTAAGCCGTTTTCGTGCCCTCCGCTACCCGGTGCGCACCGCCCAGGGTTTGCAGGGCCGCGTGCGGCAGCTCGGGCAGCGCCGCGGCCAGTTTTGTCGCGTAAATGCCCATGCCAAGGCTGCCCAGCAGGGCTGTTCCCAGGGCGCCGCCCAGCTCGTAGCCCGTCTCGGAAATGGCCGACGCCGCCCCTGCGCGTTCCTCCGGGGCGGCTTCCAAGATGACGTCGTTAGTCAGCGTCTCCGCGAATCCCGAACCGATTCCGAGCAAAACAGTTCCCGCACAAACCGCAATAAGCGAACCTTCAGAAAGTATTAATGCAGCGCACAGGGTTAAACCGCTAGCGGCGAGAAGCAGGCCGCCGCTAATAACCGTGCGCGCCGTAAAGAAGCGCAGCAAAAGCGGAGAAAGCATTGCCCCGGCCACCGTGGAAATGGCGAGCGGCAAGAGGTAAAGCCCCACTTTGAAGGGGGTCATTTCCCAAACTAAAAGGAAATACTGGGGCAGGAAGAACATCACGCCGACCACGCTAAAAATCATCACGGTGTTGGTGGCAAGAGCGCCGCGAAATTCCGGCAGTGAAAATAGGGAAAGTTCCAGCAACGGGTTGGCGAGGGTCCGCTGTCGCCTCACGAACACCACCAGCAGCGCCAGCGCGGCCACGGCAACCGGGGCGATTCCCCAGTGGGGGGCGTGCACCGCCTCTTTTACGCTCCACACAGCGCCGATCATCCCTGTCAGCACCAGAAATACCGAAAGCAGATCGATCCCCGCCCCGGCCCCGGGCCGCGATTCGGGAACCAGCAGGCGGGCGGCCACCAGGAATACCAGCATGACCGGCACGTTGATTAAGAACACCGCTCCCCAGCTGAACGCCCCCAGCAAAATGCCGCCAAACAGCGGACCGGCGGCCGCACCTACCGAGAACGCCGCCGCCCAGACCGCTATCGCCATCCTGCGTCTATCGGGGTCGGGGAAGATCACCCGCAGCAAAGCCAGGGTGGCGGGCATCAGGGTGGCCCCGCCGATCCCCAGCACCAAACGCGCCGCCAGCAACATTTCCGGGCTGCGCGCAAAGGCCGCCCCCAGCGATGCCAGGCCAAACACTAACGCCCCGCTCAGCAGCAGTTTCCGCCTGCCTATCGTGTCCCCCAAGTACCCCATCGGGATGAGCAGCCCGGCAAGGAGGAGCGAATAAATATCCACTATCCACAGCAGCTGGGTGGTGGAGGGTTGCAGGTCTTCGCTGATCGCCGGAATCGCGATGCTCAGTACCGACATATCGATGCTGATGAGCAGCACCGGCATCACCAGCACGGCGAGCGCCAGCCAGGGACGGCGGGTTTCTTGCGTCATTATCGTCTTCCTTGCGCGTGTGCGCGACGGTTCCGGCGGCGCGCGCCCGGGTCCTGGGCGCGTCTGACTTTGGCGCGCTGTATGCGCCAACGTAAAGGGCTGAGGCTTTCTGCGGCCAACCCGAGCTGCACCGACCCGTTTAGCACCTGCCCGCTCGCCGTGCGCGGCAGGGTGAGCAGCTCATCTTCCCTGCTAGCCAGTTCCGCGGCCGATCCCCGCAGCGTCCACTGGGTTGCGATGGCGGCGGCTCCCGCGCGGGCATCCAGAACGCTGAAGCCGGTTTCGGGAACGCGAATTAGCTGCGCCTGCGGAATGCGTCGGGCTGCTTCCGCGGCTAGTTCGGGCGGGCACGTAACGTCCCAGGTGCCCGACAGCACGGTTACCGGCACCCGGATTTGCGAAAGCTTGTCCCAGTGCCCATCGGGGGCAAGCAGCGGCCCGGCGGCGGGGCTGGGAATCGGCATCAGCGGGCTGGCGGTGTCTAGCGGTAGGCCGTCGGCGTAGCTGCCGCGCCCCAGTTCCCTGAACGCTAAGTCGTGCAGCAGATCGTTTTCTTGCACGTAGGGGGCGTGGCTGAAGAAGTGCTGTTTCATGGCCGCCACGATCAGCGTCCAGGTTAGACCGGGACCGGCTTCGCCGAGCAGACCGATGAGTTTTTCCACCGCCGCCGGGCCACCAATTTCGTGTACCGCACGTAGGCCGTGCCCCGCTTCTAGCGGGTCTAACGTGCCGTCGGCCACCAGATCCCGCACCCGCGCCGCGAGCGGGTTTTCTCCGGGGCGCGACCAGAGTTTTTCGCGCAGCACGCGGCGCGACCAAACCTGATCGCTGGCCGCCACCAGTGGGGAATCAAGTACGAGGGAATCGGTGCGTTCCGGGTAGCGCAGCGCAAACGCCAGGCAGAGATAGGCGCCGTATCCGGTGCCGTAGAGGCAGGCGCGCGGGATGCGCGCATGGTCGAGGACGGCGCGCATGTCCGCCACCACCGCGTCGGTGGTGATCGCGGCGGGGGGAATTTGCCTGCCGCGTGCGTCCAGCCGGGAAAGGCCTACGCCGCGATGTTCCATCATCACGGCGTCGATACCGCGCCCCGCAAACAGTTTCCTGGCCTGGTCGAAGGGCAGCACGGAGGCCGTGCCGGGACCGCCGGGCACTATCAGCGCGGGCACCCTTTCGTTTCCCGGCCGGGTGCGGGCGTAGCGCAGGGGAAACAGCGGCGCCGCGCCTTCTTCCACGGGCCGGTAAACCGTGAAGATGTCGTTACGGATCAGCAGCAGTTCGTCCTGGCGGAGCCTGTCGTGCCTGATTTGCCTCACTCTGTCGCGCTTCCGGGCGCGCCCGCGCCCACTTGCTGCCACAGGAACGCCATCATTAGGGCGGTCATGCGGGCACGCTGGGCATTATCTGCGGCGCCGCCGTGACCGCCTTCGACGTTCTCCCACAGCCGCACGTTCTTGCCGATGCTTTCCAGCGCCGCCACGAGTTTGCGGGCGTGGCCGGGGTGCACCCGATCGTCTCGCGTGGAGGTAGTCACCAGCGTGGGCGGGTATTCGGTAGCCTCATCGAGCAGGTGATAGGGGCTGTAATTACGCAGGTAGTCCCAGTCTTCTCCCTCGGGGTCGCCGTATTCCGCCATCCAGGAATACCCCGCGAGCAGTTTCGTGTACCGCTTCATGTCGATAAGCGGCACCTGAATCACGATGGCCCCGAACAGTTCTGGATAGCTGGCCAGCATGTTGCCGGTGAGCAGCCCGCCGTTGCTGCCGCCCTGGCAGGCCAGGCGGGAGGGCTGCGTTACGCCGCGCGCGATGAGGTCCTTGGCTACCGCCGCGAAATCTTCGTAGGCGCGGGGGCGCTTTTCGCGCAGGGCGGCCTGGTGCCAGCGCGGACCGTATTCACCGCCGCCGCGAATGTTGGCCAGCACGAAGGTGCCGCCGCGTTCGCACCAGGTCTTTCCGATGCTGGCGTAGTAGGCGGGCTGCAGCGAAACCTCAAAACCGCCGTAGCCGTAAAGCAGGGTCGGCGCCTCAGGGTGCGGGTTTTCGGGGCCGACCTGGTAGTAGGGGATACGGGTGCCGTCGTCGCTGAGCGCGAAGTGCTGTTCAACCCGCAGCCCATCTGCCGAAAAGTGGCTGGGTTCGCTCCGCAGGAGCCGCTGGCTGCTGCCTTCGCCGGAGGAGACGCCCCCCAGATCCCCCAGATAGAGGGAGGCCGGGGAAAGGAATCCGGCGGCGGTCAGCCAGACCTCGTCGCTTACCTCTCGGTCCACGGCGCGGGCGCTCACGGTTCCCGTTAGCTTGGTGAAAACGGGTGCCTGCACCCAGTCTTCGCCGTCGTGCCAGACGGCGTGGAGGCGGGTGTTTACGTGCTCGGAAAGGGTGAGCAGCAGGTAGTTTGCGGTTACGCACAGGTCCTGCAGCACGCGGGCGGAGTCGGGAGTGAAGAGCGGCTGCACTTCGCGCTCCCCCGCTAGGTAAGCGGTGAGCGAGGTAGCTAGAAGGCTGCCCGCCAGATAGGTGGTGCCGTTCAGTTCCCAGTCCTTACGCGGCAGGATCAGCAGGGTGTCGCGGAAGGCCGACACCTGCGCGTGGTCGGGCACGTCTATGCGCTGGGGCGCGCCGTCCCGCAGCAGGTATGTGGTGGAGGTGTAGAAGGTGTGGCTGACGTTTACCCAGGTGCGTTCGTAACCGGGGGTTTGTTCGTGCCAGATAGCGAGCGCGTTATCGTCCTCTCCGGCCTGCGCCACCATTTCCGCGTCTGTTAGGGCCTGGCCGCGCCGCCAGATCCTCCCCTGGCGTGCGTAGCCCGAAAGGGTGAGCGAATCGGGGCCAAAATCGGTGTAGACGGTGACGCTGTCGCGGTCTATCCAGGAAAGCTCGCCCTTCGCGGCGGGCCGGAAAAACCCGCCCTCGCTTTCGGGAACGAAGCGGCGGGCCACGAGGTCGAACTCTCGCGTTACGTCCGCATCACTGCCTCCGTGGGATAGAGAGATGAGAGCGAGCGGGTAGGTGCCGTTTTCGCGCAGCAGCGACGCCCCGTGCCAAACCCAGTCTTCGCCCTCTTCGCGGTTTAGCGCGTCTACGTCAAGCAGCACATCCCAGGTCGGGTTTCCCGCGGCGTATTCGCTAAACGGGGCGCGGCGCCAGATACCTTTGGGGTGCGCTTCGTCCTGCCAGAAGTTGTAGGCGTATTCGCCGCGTTTTACGACGTGCGGGATGCGTTCGCTAGAATCCAGGATTTCCTTCACCTGCGCGGCGAAAATATCGCTCAGCCCGTCGGCGTCTATTTCCTGCTCGGAACTGCGGTTATGTTCGCGCACCCAATCCAGCGCCCGCGGCGATTCGATCTCTTCCAGCCACAGCCAGGGGTCACTGCTGCCGTCGTTGGCGGGTAGGGCGGGCCGCAGGTTTTCGCGCATGTCGTCAGTTTCCTCCTATAGCTGCCACTGTTCGCATTCCATCGCCGAAAGCCAAAACAGCTCTTCGTAGCGGGTGGCGTCCAGAAAAACAGTTTTAATCTTGCCATGTAGCGCTTCACTGAGGCCCGTGCAGGCCAATTCCACCTCGTTTATCGCGCGCTGGGCGATCTCGCGAAACTCCGCATCATCGTATGCGGTGACCCAGGCGGCGTAAGGATGACCGGCAGCCGTTTTGGCCCGTGCAGCAAGCTCGGCCCCGACTTCCGCATACACCCAGTAACAGGGCAAAACCGCTGCCGCAGCCACCGGGTACGGTTCAAAAGCACAGGTGGCGAGCATGAAATTAGCGTAGGCGCGGGTGGTTGGCGAAGCCACTTCCGGGCGGATCAGGCCGCTTAGATGCGGGTCGTTGAATAGGTCATCGTGCAGGGCGCGTTCCGCGGTGACCGCTTCACTGGCACTACGCGCCCAAAACTCGGCCGATTCCGACGTGTAGGCGCGCGTCGCGAGCATCGCCAGCGCCCGCGCGTAGGACGCCAAATAAAACTCGTCCTGTTGCAGGTAGTTCACGAATATGCGCGGCGCTAGGGTGCCGTCGGCAAGCTGCTCCAGAAAGGGCAGGGCAGAGATGCGGGAACGGATCTGGGTGGCGGCCTGCCACAGTTCTGCGGTGATTGGCCCGGCGGGGGTCAGCTCACGCATCTATTTTTCACGCTCCTACTGTGATCAGGTGGTTTACCGGGCCGTGCCCGCTTTCCGGGGTCTTAGAAAGCCGCCAATCAATCGCGTTTTCGATGGCGCTGGCCAGGTATTCGCGTGCGCTGGCAATCGCCACCACGTCGTCGCTCGCGGGCGGTTGCGTGCCGGCTTCGCGCTCCATTTGCGCAAGCCGCGCTACCCGCGCGAACTGTGCGGCGATCGCGGAGGACAGCGTGCAGCCGGTGCCGTGCGTGTTTTGCGTGGTGAACATGGTGCCGCGCAGCAGTTCGGTGCGTTCACCGTCCCGGTAGACGTCCACCACCTCGCGTCCGCGCAGGTGGCCGCCTTTAAGCAGCACGGCGCGCGCCCCCAGCGCTAGCAGTTCGTCGGCCTGCTCCCGCATCTCGTCCACGTCGGTCGCCAGGTCTGCCCCCAGCAGGTAGGCGGCCTCGTGCAGGTTCGGCGTGATTACGTCGGCCAACGGAATGATGCGCTGGGTAAGCACGCTAATTGCCGCCTCATCCAGCAGCCGGTCCCCGCTGGTAGCGATCATTACCGGATCCAACACCAGCCTGCCCAGGTCGGCGCGCCGCCGCGTAAACACGTCCGCTACCGCGCTCGCAATTTCCGCGTTGGCAAGCATCCCTACCTTGGTTGCCTGCACCGGCAAATCGTCCAGCACGGAGGTCAGCTGCGCGGCCACGAAGTCCCCGGAAACGCTCTGCACGCCCTGCACGCCCTGCGTGTTTTGCGCGGTCAGGGAGGTAACCACGGCGCAGCCGTAGACGCCGAGGGCGGTAAAGGTTTTCAGATCGGCCTGGATTCCAGCTCCGCCGCTGGGGTCGGAACCGGCAACACTGAGAGCTATGGGCGGGCGCATTAGCAAAACTCCTAAACTATGAGCCTGTGTCAGCATTGACGCTACCCCACATCAAGCCACCCCGCCCAGGTTAGATGTGCAAAAATTACGGCAGAAGAAGAGAGGGGAGATGCGCGTGCAGCCACCGCAGAACAACTCCGGTCAGCAGATCTCGCTGCCGGATCACAACGCGGCAAACGCCGCCTCCCCCGCGCCGCAGCGGCACGACGACACCCACCGCACCGTGCTTTCAATTCTCATCGGCGGCTCGGTGCTGGTTTTAGCGCTGCTGCTGATTTTGTGGCTGACCTTCTTCCGGGGCCAAGATAGCGACGTTTCTGCGCTGCGCGGCCAGCCGCTGAACACCGAGCCGGTGCATACCGGGCAGGAATACACGCCGCCGCCGGACAAACCGGATGAGACACCGCCGCCGCCCATCTTCACCACCGCTCCGACCAAGCCCTGCTATCACCCGCCCGCAAGCTACCGCGCCAGAGAATCCGGCGATGCGGTATCAGTGGCGGGGCTGACGGCAACCTACCCGGATTTCTTCGGGCAAAGCTGGGGGCAGGAAATCGGCTACCTGACCGACACGGTGGGGCGCGGCGCGCACGTGGAGGGGAACTGGTACAGCGTGGTCACGCTGGGCCGGGTCGTGTGGGAGCCGGGCCAGGCCTATCCGGGAGATAAACAGGCGGCCGAGGCGATCTTCCAGTGCTATGCGACCTCCGCCGGGGTGTACGAAGAATTTGGCGACGATTCCCTGGTGACCGATTATTCTTCCAGCGCGATAACCGTGGACGGCCACCGGGCCTGGAAAGTGCAGGCGGTTTACAACTTCAACTCGCAGCGGCTCACCACGACCTCCAGTTCGGTCGTGACGGCGATTATCGTCGAAACCGGCGATGGCCGCCGTGCAGCGCTCGTTTCCGACGTTGCCGCCGACGTTCCCGGGCACCGCGCCGCCTTGGAAGAAGTAATATCCAGCCTGCGCGTCAGCTAAACAAGCGCCAGCTAAACAATCGCCGAGGCGAGCCGGCAAAGGTTATCCAGGTAGCGGGAAAGCGCGGGCCGGGACTCCCATTCCTCCCGTGTTAGTTCGCGGCTGGCCGCACGGTAGCGATCCTCCACCGCGTGTAGCTTTTCCAGGAAGTCGCGCCCGCCCACCATTAGCGAAGATTCCATGTCCAGCAGGAACGAACGCATATCCATGTTGGAACTGCCGATCACCGCCACCGATTCGTCCACGCTCAAATGCTTTGCGTGCAGGATGTAGGGGGCTTTGTACATCAGGATTTTCACGCCCGCGTTCAGCAGCGTCTCATAGTAGGAGCGCTGGGCATGGAAAACCAGGAACTGATCGCCTATTTCGGAAACTATCAGCTCCACCTCTACCCCGCGCCGGGCCGCCGTCACCAGCGCGGCCAGCATCGATTCGTCGGGCACGAAATAGGGGCTGACGGCGCAGATTTTCTTTTGCGCCCCGTAAATCAGTTGATTAAACAGCGCCAGGTTATTTTCCTGCACGAAGCCGGGGCCCGACGGCACTAGCTGGGCCTCGTAGCTACCGGAGGAATCTCCCGTGCCGGGCAGCAGGATGTCTCCCGACAGGATCTCGCCCGACTCATAGAACCAGTCGGTGGCGAACAGCAGGTTCATTTCTTCCACCACCGGACCCCGGAAACGCCCCATGGTTTCCTGCCATTTCAGGCCGCGGCGAATGTTTTTTCGACTGTTGTAATCGCGCGAAATCAGGTTCTGGCTACCCATCCAGCCGATCTCGCCGTCAACCACAAAAATCTTGCGGTGGTTGCGCAGATCAGGGCGCTGGAATGCACCATCGCTGAAAGGTTTAAGCGGCATCATCGGGTAGTGTTCCGCGCCGATCCGATCCAGGAAACGCAGCATTTTTCGGTAACCCTGCCAGTGCGTGAACGAACCCAGGTGATCGTAGAGGAAACGCACCGCTACGCCCCGCTCGCGCACCTCGGCGAGCGCGCGGAAGAAGTCCTCCGTCACATCGTCGTAGCAGGCGGTGTAAAACTCCACGTGCACGAAGCGCCGGGCGGTGCGCACGTCGTTGGCCATGCGCTGAATCGTGTCGTCGTAGTCGGTGAAAAGATCGGCGGAATTGTTCCCCGTCAGGCTGAACGCGCCGAGCGAACGATTCAGCTGCACCGCGGACTGGAGCCAGGAGGGGGAATCCGTATCCAGTTCGGCATCTTTAATGTTTTGCGAACGCTCCCGCATCAGCTGATTAACGGCTTGCTGCTTCACCCTGCGCTTCTTCGGTAGTTCGGTGCGGCCGAGCAGCAAATACAGGGGAAAGCCCACGAAGGGCAGCAGGAAGATCGCGAACAGCCAGGCCATGGCGGAACCGGGCCGACGGTTACGGGGCACCACTATCAGCGCGGCTATGCGCAGAGATATATCCAGTGCGAATAGCAGCCCCGTAACTATGATCCCGGCGTGCTCTAACATCCAGGCGAAAAAGAACTCTATCCACACCAGCAAAGCGCTATCTCCTACTACCTAGTTTGCTAGCAATAACAGTAGTGCGGCGTCCCCTGAACGGGAACGCCGCACTACTGTTATTTGTGTTTGCCGGGAGAACCGGCTGTTTAGTCGTTACTGCGCAAATTAGTCGTTACTGCGCAAAATCGCCAGGATGCGCAGGAACTCGACGTACATCCAGACGATGGTTACGGCGAGGCTGAACGCGCACAGCCAGGCGGTATTGCGGGGCACCCCGTTGTCTACGCCGTTCTTGATGTCCTCGAAGTCCATCACGAGCGAGTAGGAAGCCATCAGCACGGCCAGTGCGCCGATCGCCAGACCGAACACACCGGAGCGCAGGCCGAATTCGCCGCCCACCACGCCGGTCAGCATGAGCACCAGGTTTACCAGGCTGAACAGCAGGTAACCGAGCATGGCCACGAAGAAGATCTTGTTTAGGCGGGGGCTGGTACGCACCTTGCCGGAACGGAACAGCAGCAGCACCGCAGCGGAGGTAGCCAGGGTGGCGATAACCGCCTGCAGCACGATGCCGGGATACCTGATCTCGAAGAACATGCTGATGCCGCCCAGGAACATGCCTTCAAATACGGAGTAGGTGAGAACCAGTCCGGGACCGCTCACGCGCTTAAAAGCGGCAATCAGGCCAATTACTAGCGCGCCGATCATGCCGACGAAGGTGGCGATCGAAGCCAGCCCGTAGCCGACGCTCTGCCCCATCCCCAAAATGCCGGTGATGATGGGCAGCGAAGCGGTTGCGACCGCGAGCAGGGTAATCACGCCAAAGACGATGCTCGACTTAGAGAGGACGTCGTCATAAGACATCCTGTCCGTGTCGTAGCTGTTTGCCGCCGGACGGGCGTACATCATGTTCAGTTCTTCGGCGGTGGGCTGCTGAGGTGCGGGCTGACCGTACTGCGGAGCCGACTGCTGCGGGTACTGGTACTGAGGTGCCGCGTCGCGCCGCTGCGCGGAGAAGTCTGCGTAGGGGTTCGGCTGGAATCGCTTGTCGTTGCCGAGGACAGTGTTGTGACGTGCCACGGGGCCTCCATGTAAGTGGTTGAAATGGCACCTAAGACGCCGATGCCATTGACGCTCAATACTACCTGTTGGCGATGCACTTAGCCATGTTTTACGCCCCCGGCTGAGCAGGGCGGGGACCAAACGCGGCGGACCCGACCCGCACCAGGGTCGCACCCTCGGCAACGGCCAGTTCGAGGTCGCCACTCATGCCCATGGACAGCTCCCGCACCTCAGAAAGGGCCAGTTCGTCGCGCAGCTGCCGCAGCAGGGCCAGGGAGGCACGCACGCGGCAGGAGTCCTCGCTCCGGGCCCCGATGGTCATTAAGCCGCGCAGCGCGACCCCGGCCGCGAGCAGGCGACCGGCGGCGTCGGCCAACAGTTCAGTTTCCGGCGCGAAGCCCGCTTTACTTGGCTCTCCCGACGTATTCACCTGGAGCAGCACTTCGGGGGTAGCCGCCGGGTCTTCCTCGTGCCGCCTCAGCAGCGCCGTAAGCAGGCTTTCGCGATCCAGGCTATGAATCATGCTGCAGCCGCGCATGGCGTGCGAAAGCTTGTTGCGCTGCAAACGCCCGATCATGTGCAGTTCGTAAGGAATATCCGTGATTTCGGCGTGTTTTACGAGTTCCTGCACCCGATTTTCGCCCGCCACGGGTTTAACCCCTAGTCGGGACAGGTGGGCGAGAGCAGCCGCTATTTCCGAGGGCGTACGGGTTTTGCTGGCGAGCACCAGGCGTATCGCGCCGGGGTCGCGCCCGGCTTCTTGCGCAGAACTGGCGATACGCGCCAGCACCTTATCTATACGCGCATTTAGGGCCTGTACGTCCGGTGTTTGCGTCACTCTTGCCGCCCCTCATCGCCTTTTCCGCGGCGCATTTCCACGCGGCGCGCCCAAGCCCGCTAAGAATGAATAACCCCTGCTTAAACAGCGATTTTTCTGGAATGGTACCCCTCCCGGGATTCGAACCCGGAACACAAGGATTTTAAGTCCTCTGCCTCTACCGTTGGGCTAGAGGGGCAGGCGCTACACCGTCGCATAAACGGTTGCTTTTAGATTTTATACCGCCCCGAGCAAGCGGGGCGATTCCCGGGTGGCGGCAGCCGCCTGCCGCCACCCGGGAGTTTCAAGGAATTACTCCTGCACCTCGCTGCGGTCGCCGCTCCACAGCGTGTGGAAGGTGCCCTCGCGATCAACGCGCTGGTAGGTGTGCGCACCGAAGAAGTCGCGCTGCGCCTGAATCAGGGCTGCGGGGAGACGCTCGGAGCGGATCGCGTCGTAGTAGGACAGGGTGGAGGCGAACACCGGCACCGGGAAGCCCGCGCGCGCCGCGAAGGAAACCACGCGCCGCCAGGCCGGAACCACGTCGGAAATTTCCTTGGTGAAGTACTCATCGGCCAGCAGCAGGGGCAGCTGCGGGTTGCGCTCGTAGGCCTCGGTGATGCGGTCCAGGAAGCGCGCGCGAATGATGCAGCCGCCGCGCCAGATGCGCGCCATAGCGCCGCGATCAATGGCCCAGCCGTATTCCTCGGCGGCGGCGTTGATCTCATCAAAGCCCTGCGAGTAGGCGACCAGCTTGGAAGCGTAAAGGGCCTTGCGCAGGTCCTCGATGAAGGCCGCGCGGTCCTCGATCGTGACGTCCTCGGCAAGCGCGGGCAAGGCCGACAGGGCCGCGGTGCGCTGCGGCACGGAGCCGGAAACGGCGCGGGCGAAGGTGGCCTCCGCGATACCGGTTACCGGCACACCGAGGTCGAGGGCGGTCTGCACGGTCCAGGCGCCGGTGCCCTTCTGCCCCGCACGGTCGGCCACGATGTCAACGAATGCCTGCTGCGTCTTGGGGTCTACGTGCGCGAGCACCTCAGCGGTGATCTCTACCAGGTAGGACTCGAGCGGGCCCTGGTTCCAGGCGGAGAACACCTCGGCGATTTCGGCAGCGCTCATGCCGAGCGCGCGCGACATGATGTCGTAAGCCTCGGAAATAACCTGCATGTCGGCGTATTCGATGCCGTTGTGCACCATCTTCACGAAGTGACCGGCACCGTCGGCACCCACGTGGGTGCAGCAGGGTTCGCCGTTTACCTGCGCAGCAATCTTTTCGAACATCGGGCCGAGGCGGTCGTAGGACTCCACGGTGCCGCCGGGCATGATCGAGGGGCCGTTGAGCGCGCCCTCTTCACCACCGGAAACACCGGCACCCACGAAGTGCAGGCCGCGCTCGCGCAGGGCTGCCTCGCGGCGGCGGGTGTCGCTAAAGAGGGAGTTACCGCAGTCCACGATGATGTCGCCCTCTTCCATGCGGGAAGCGAGTTCCTCAATCACGGCGTCGGTAGCGGGGCCGGCCTTCACCATGATCAGGGCGACACGGGGCTTCTGCAGGGAGTTCACGAAGTCATCCATGGTTTCGGCGGGGAAGAATTCGCCCTCGTCCCCGTGTGCGTCCATGACGGCCTTGGTCCTGCCGGTGCTGCGGTTGTGGATCGCCACCTTGAAGCCGTTGCGGGCCAGGTTGCGGGCCAGGTTAGACCCCATCACCGCCATGCCGGTAACGCCGATGTCTGCACTGTTAGCGGGGGAAGGACTGAACTCAACCATGTTGGCTCCTAAACGAAAGACGATTGGTCATATTTATTCTAGGCGCACGTTGCCCCGGCGCTACAGGGGGCGGCTAAAGTGGGGGCGAACTACTTTTCCCATTTCCCGTTCCCAAGGACTTCACATGACCTCCCAGCTGCCCGACGAAACCCCCGCCGCCCCCAAGGCCGCGCCGACCGCCGCGAAAGCTACGGCGGCAGCGCCCCAGGCAGCAAAGCCCGCCCCCAAGCCGGAGCTGGAACTCCCAGCAGCACCTTCGGGCGGTCGCACCGCAGCCACCTGGGCGGCCCTGATCGTCGGCGCTATCGTGATGATTCTGCTGCTCATTTTCATCGTGCAGAACAACACCCCGGCCACGTTCACCTATTTCAACTACGGTTTCGAGCTGCCCCTCGGCGTAGCCATGCTGCTGGCGGCAATCGCGGGCGCGCTGGTGATGGCCCTGGTCGGTTCCGTACGCATGTTCCAGATGCGCCGACAGCTACGCAAGATCCGTAAATACCAGGAGAAATTGGTCAATTCCGCGCGCTGACACACGACTCATACAGTTTTCTTTCAGGTTAATTTCATTTACCGATACCAAACTGTAGTGATGACCACCGAGCAAGCTTATGAAGCGCGACTCCTCGTCGTTGATGACGAGCCTAATATCCGCGAACTTTTGGCTACCTCGCTGCGTTTCGCCGGCTTTGAAGTTTTCACAGCCGGGGCTGGAAACGACGCGCTGCGCATGGCGAGCGATTTAAATCCGGATCTGATAGTGCTCGACGTCATGCTGCCCGACATGGACGGCTTCACCATCACCCGTCGCCTGCGCGAGCGCAACGAGCACTACCCGGTGCTCTTTTTGACCGCACGGGACGAAACCAAGGACAAGGTAGCCGGGCTGACCGTCGGCGGAGACGACTACGTAACCAAGCCTTTCAGCCTCGAGGAAGTTGTTGCGCGCATTCGCGCCATCCTGCGCCGCACGGCGTCGCCGCTGGACACGACCGAGGGCAGCGGCCTGAGCGTCGGCGATCTGCATCTCGATGAGGACAGCCACGACGTGACTCGCGCCGGCACCCCGATTGATCTTTCTCCGACCGAGTTCAAGCTCTTGCGCTACCTGATGCTTAATTCGGGACGGGTGGTTTCCAAGGCCCAGATCCTCGATCACGTCTGGGATTACGACTGGTCGGGAGAAGTCGGTATTGTGGAGTCCTACATTTCGTATTTGCGCCGCAAGATCGATGTGATTGGAGAGCCGATGATCCACACCAAGCGTGGGGTCGGCTACGTGCTGCGCCCGGCAAACCCAAATTCTCCTTAAATGGTGCTGCGCCCGTCCCTGTATGCCTCTCATCTGACAGACTCATCTCATCCGGTCTCCCTCTGGACCCGGATAGTTAGCCTGATAGTGCTACTGCTGGTAGCGGGCACCCTGATTACGGGCCTCACCTCCCTGTTCCTCCTGCAGCGCACCCTGCTGGGAACGATAGATAGCGACCTCAACCGTGGCATAGACGTACTGGTTGATGTCGCGCAAAAGAGCGAACGGCCGATGGTCGCCGTCAACAAATACACCAGCGAATCAAGCTATTCCCCGGTCGATTTCATCGTCGAATTTCACCGGGAAAACGGGGACCTCGAACAGCGCATTCACCGCAAAGAGGCCGGGATTGAAACTCCCACCATCGAACTGCCGGATCTCTCCCTCGCGGAAGTGAAGGCGCTCGAAAAACATCCCTTTACGGTCTCCGATAAGAACGATCAGCGTTGGCGCGTGATAGCCACCGAATTACCTAACGCGCCGCAGCCCAGCTCGGTGTTCCTGGCGATACCCCTCAAAAGCCTGGATACCAATATGCGCACGATGGGGATGGCGGTTCTTATCACCGGCTCCCTAGTGGTGTTGGTCGGCGTAGGCATCGGCGGTTATGTCACCCATCGTTCGCTGTCTCCCCTACAGGACATGGAGATTGCGGCCGGCCACATCGCCCGTGGCGACCTTGGAAAACGCGTCCCCGTCACGACCTCCTCCTACGAAGTGCACCACCTGTCCGTTTCGCTCAACGAGATGCTGGTGCAGATCGAAAAAGCCTTTTCGTCTCAGGCCGAATCGGAGGCGCGCGCCACCCGTTCGGAAGCAAAGATGCGGCAGTTTGTGGCCGACGCTTCCCATGAGCTGCGCACTCCCCTGGCGGTAATTCGCGGGTTCGGGGAGCTATATCGTATGGGCGCGCTGCATACGGATGCCGAGGTCGAATCCGCAATCCGCCGTATTGAGGACGAGGCTCGGCGAATGGGGAGCCTGGTCGAAGATCTTCTCCGGCTAGCGCGCCTAGAGGACAACCCGCACCTGGAGCTGCGGCCCCTGAACGTGATGAAGACTGTCATGGATAGCGCGCAGGATTTGCGCGCCCTCGATCCCAGCAGGCAGGTCACTATCTGTAACCTGGCGGGCCTACCCGTTTCGGGAGATGCCGAGCCGGTGATAGTGCTCGCTGACGAAGCCTCGCTGCGCCAGGTGTTTTCCAACCTGGTGGGAAACACTTTCCGTCACACTCCCAGCGGCACCCCGGTGGAGCTGACTGTCGGCATCCAGCGTGATGGCATGGTTGCAATAGAGGTGCGCGATCACGGGCCAGGAATTTCGCGCGAAGAACGCACCCGCATCTTTGAACGCTTCTATCGCACCGATTCCTCCCGCCAGCGACCGACCGGGCAGGGAGGCGGTTCCGGCCTCGGGCTATCCATCGCCACAAAGATCGTGGAACAGCACGGAGGCCGCATTAGCGTGCACGAAACCGCCGGTGGCGGCGCGATCTTTAGGGTGGTTTTGCACCCCGCTCCTAACGGTGGCCGGGAGAATAACACTTCCGCCACCGGTTAATCATTTAGAGCGCGCTCCAATGCAGGTGCGCCAGCCGCAGCGGCGTGCCCTCGCTGTTTTCCCTGACCCAGGTTGCGCTCAGGGCGGCTGCCGCAGTTTCCGCCGTCACGAGTACCGCCCCGGCGGTCAGCTCGCTGGTGCGCCAGGTAACGTACCCGGAAAGTTCGGGGTGCTCTCCCGTGGCCGGGAAAATCACCTCGCGGTAGCGGTCGGGGGTTAGCAGCAGCTCCTTGGTTGCCTCCAGCGCTTCCTGTTCCGGGGTCACCTGCATTCCCGTCACGCAGCCGACGGTGCTGAAAGCAAAAAGATCGTCCTGCGCATAGGCAGGTGCGGCGGCCTGCGCGCTTTCTGCCTCTCCCCTGCCGGGCGTGGCCGGTCGGGAAGCCGCGGGGTCTTTGGGCGCGCTTTCCGCCGCGTAGCCGGGACCGCGCTCTACCTCGCCACCGGTCTGGTACGCGGTGGCGGCGGCGCGCGCCAGATCGTCGGCGCGTTCGTTCAGATCGTGCCCGGCGTGCCCCTTTACCCATTCAAACCGCACCTGTCGGCCCACCAGCAGGGCATCTATGCGCTGCAAAATATCTACGTTGAGAACGGGCTTCTTGTCTTTTTTGCGCCAGCCGTTGCGTTTCCAGCCGGGCATCCATTTGGTGACGCTGTTAATGACGTACTGACTATCGCAGAGGATCAGCAGCGGCTCGGTAGTGGCCGAGGTCTGCTCCAGCAGATTCGCTACCGCTTCCAGTTCCCCCATGTTGTTGGTGCCGCGTTCCCAGCCACCTGCCGCCCAGGTTTGTTCGTCGATGAACCAGGCCCAGCCAGCCGGGCCGGGATTGCCTAGGGATGAGCCGTCAGCCGCCGCAATAATCGTCATGCCCCCATCGTATTAGGGGGTGGTGTCGGCGCAGAAAATCGGTCCGGGAAAGCGACCCGAAAAAGACTCCCGGAAGGCCCCGCGTTTGCCGGGACGATGCTCACCGGGAGCGCACCGCTCCCTCGCGCCACAGCAAATAGAGGAAGAAGGCTCCGCCGACGGCGATGGTGACCGCCCCGACCGGGATGGGAACCGGGAAAGCGTACAGCGCGATCAGATCGCAGACGGCGAGCAGCAGCCCACCGCACAGTGCCGCCGCGAGCGGGCTGGCCCGCCCCGCGAGACGCTGCGCGATGTGCGGCGCGGCCAGCGCCACAAAGCTGATCGCCCCGGCGGAAACGATGGCTGCCGCGACCGCGAGGATGCCCGCCAAGATCAACAGCGCACGGCTGCGGCGCACGTTAGCACCCAGCGAAACAGCGCTTTCCTCTCCCAGTTCGCCCAGCAGCATGTCCTTGCTGCAGTAAATAACCAGCAAGAATGCCGCGACAAGCCCCCAGGCGGCGAGGGGCAGTTCCTGCCAGCCGCGCCCCTGCAGGGAACCCAGCAGCCACATCTGGGCGGTGGCCGCGTTACCCACGTAAACCTGCGTCATCAGATAGGAAACCACGGCCGAAGAAAGCGCGCCGAGGGCGATGCCGAAAATGACGAAACGGGAGCCGGTAAGGCCCGTGCGGGAAGCTAAAAGGAGCATGAGGACGGCGGTTACGGCGGCTCCGGCGAGCGCGCCCAGCGAAGCCTGCGCAAACGATCCTCCGAGCAGCAGTAACACGATGGCAGCCCCGGCTGAGGCGCCGTTGGTCACGCCGATTACGTCGGGACTGGCCAGCGGGTTCCGGGTGACCGCCTGGAACAGGTTGCCCGAGAGGCCGAGGCAGGCGCCGACGGTAGCGGCGAGCAGCGCGCGCGGCAGGCGGCGCTGCAGCACGAAGAAGTCGGTCAGGCGCGAAACGCTTTCACCTTTCAGCACATTCCAGGCGTCTGCGGCGCTGACCGTGTAGCCGCCGCTGACCAGGGACAGCGCCAGGATGCAAAACAGGCTGAGCGCGAGCAGCCCGATCACCAGGAGGCTGCGGCGATGTATCCGCACCGAGAGCCCCGCCCGGCCAAATACGCGGTACTGGGGAAGCAGGCTCATCCGAGCTTCCCCTTCCCGCCGAAGATCACCATTAGGGCGAGCAACGGCGCGCCGATTAGCGCGGTAACCACTCCCACGGGCACTTCCCCGTAGCCGCCGATTAACCTGCCGACCACGTCGGCCATCAGCAGCAGGGCGGGGGCGATCAGGATTGAGAGCGGCACCACCAGGGTGTGACGGGGGCCGACTACGCGACGCACCAGGTGCGGCACCGCCAGGCCGACGAAGGTGATCGGACCAACCAGTGCGGTGGCCGTGCCCGCCAGGATGGTTACGGCGAAAAGGCCGACCAGCCTGGTCCTTGCAGGGTTTACCCCGAGCGCGAGCGCGCTGTCGTCACCGAGCGCGATCGTGTCCAGGGTGCGGGATAGGAACAGGGTGAGCAGCAGGCCGACGAATATCGCGGGCAGGAACCAGGCAACATCGCGCAGCCCGTGCGCCAGCAGGGAGCCGACCCGCCAGAAACGGAATTCGTCCAGCACCCGTTCGTTGGTGGCCACGAGCGCGTGGGTGAACCCAGCCAGGATGGCGGCTATCGCCACCCCGCTCAGGGTAAGGCGTACCGGCGAGTTCGCAGTGTTGCGCGCCCCGGCGAACACGAAAACCACCCCGGCGGCAAGCCCTGCGCCGGTGAAGGCGGCAAGGATGGTTGCCGGTTGGGAAAGGGTGCCGAACAGGGTGATTGCCAGGGCGACGCCGAAGGCGGCCCCGGCGTTCACGCCGAGCAGACCGGGGTCGGCTATCGGATTGCGGGTGAGGGATTGCATGAGCACCCCGGCCGCTCCCAGCGCGCTCCCGGCTAGCAGCCCCAGCAGGGTTCTTCCCAGGCGCAGATCGGTGACCGTCACCACCACGTCGGGGGCGCCTACACCGTGCAGGGCGGACCAGACTTCCGGCAGGGGAATCGCGCGGGCCCCCAGGGCGAAGCTGGCGCATACGGCCGCAAACAGCAAAAGCAGCCCCGCCAGCAGGCTGAGCGGGGCCTTTCTCCCCACGCGTAGGGGACGGGTGTCTGTAGCAACCATTTGCTGCAACACTAACCGAATCTTGTTAGCCTGGCCTAATGTTTATTCCCTTTTCCCTAACCCGACACACCCGCCTGCGCGCGTTCGCTTTCGTGGCGCTGCTGCTCAGCCTGGCACTGCTGCTGGCCTCTTGCGGTAAACCCGCAGGCCCGCCCGCAAAGCCCAAGGGCGAGGCGGTCAAGATTGAACATGCGATGGGCACCTCGGAGATCCCGAAGAATCCCCAGCGCGTGGTCGTGCTCGATACCCCGATGCTGGATGCCGCCGTCGCCGTGGGCGTGGTTCCCGTCGGCGCAACCACCACCAAGGCCGCTGGCAACGGTTTCCCCACCTACCTGGCCGACAAGCTGAAGGACACCACCCCCGTCGGCCTGCTTACCGAGCCTGACGTGGACGCCATCGCGAAGCTGAACCCGGACCTGATCATCGGCTCGAAGCTGCGCCACGAGAAGATTTACGACGAACTGGCCGCTATCGCCCCCACCGTTTTCACCGAGACCTCCGGCACCGACTGGCAAAACCAGGCGAACCTGACCGCCCAGGCGCTCGGTAAGCAGGCCGAAATGACCGCCCTCATCAAGCAGGTTGATGAGCGCGCCGCGCAGGTGGGAGAGAAGATCCAGGCCAAGGGCAAGACCGTAAACATGGTGCGTTTCCGCAAGGATCACCTGCGCCTGTACGGCCCCAACAGCTTCTCCGGCAGCCTGCTCGAAAAGGTCGGTTTCACCATTCCCAAGCGCGAATGGAACCAGTACTCGATCGAAAAGCTGAGCGTTGAAAACTACGCGGAGATGAACGCCGATTACATCTTCTTCACCGCGCACGGCGGCAAGGCAAACGAGAACGCCGCGGGCGAGGTCGCCAAGGTGTGGGGCCAGCTGCCCGCGGTGAAGGCCGGCCACGTTTACCAGGTAGACGAATCCACCTGGATGACCGGCATCGGCGTTATCGGCTCTAACGCGGCGCTGGACGATATCGAAAAGGCGTTCAACAAGTAGTGGCTGAAACTACTCACCGTGACGGGCGTGCGGCTTCGGCAAGCGAGCCGGGGCTGCACGCCCGCGCCGTGCGCGTCTCCTACGATCGCCGCGAGGTGTTACACGGGGTAGATCTGGGTATAACGCCCGGCACCTTTACCGCCATCATCGGCCCGAACGCCTGCGGTAAATCCACCCTGCTGCGCAGCATGGCGCGCGTGCTGCCCCTGGCGGGCGGCCACATCACGCTGGACGGCAACGAGATACACCGTCTCCCCTCGCGCAAACTTGCGCTGCGTCTGGGGCTGCTGCCCCAGAGTGCGACCGCGCCCGACGGCATCACGGTGGCCGATCTGGTTTCGCGCGGGCGCAGCCCGCACACCGGCCCGTTACGCCAGTGGAGTAACGATGACGAAGCGGCGATAAGCGCGGCGCTGCGCGCCACCGGGGTTACCGAACTGGCCCAGGCACGGGTGGACGAGCTTTCGGGAGGGCAGCGGCAGCGGGTCTGGATTGCCCTGTTGCTGGCCCAGCAAACCGAATACATGCTGCTCGACGAACCAACCACCTACCTTGATGTGTCCCATCAGTTCGAGGTTCTCCGCCTGCTGCAGGGTTTCAAGCGTGACGGCAAGACCGTGGTGACGGTGCTGCACGATCTAAACCAGGCGGCGCGTTTCGCGGATCGCCTGGTTGCGATGAAGGACGGCCGGGTGGTTTCCCAGGGTGCTCCCGAAGAGGTGCTTACCGCCGATTTGGTGACGGAAGTTTTTGGTTTGCCCTGCCTGGTGGTTCCCGATCCCGTCACCGGCACCCCGATGATGGTGGCCCGCTAGCCGTATCTGCACAGCGGCTACCGTCTGCACAGCGGCTACCAGGTGCAGCGGTAGATGAAACAGATGTTCACACCACTACCCCCTCACCTGGCTGGTCACTAAGATTGGCACGTGAGTAAAACAAGCCCCCTGGTGCTGCAGTCCGATTTTGGTTACGACGACGGCGCGGTGAGCGCCATGTACGGCGTGGCCGCCTGCGTTAGCGATGAGCTGCGCATCCACGACGTCACGCACAACATCCCGCCGTACGACATCTGGGAAGGCTCCTACCGCCTGGCCCAGACCGTCAATTACTGGCCGCAGGGCAGCGTGTTTGTTTCCGTGGTCGATCCCGGCGTCGGCTCCGATCGTCTTTCCGTGGTCGCGCGCACGAATAGCGGCCACTACGTTGTCACCCCCAACAACGGCACCCTGACGCACCTGCACAGGCTGTTCGGGGTGGCGGAGCTGCGCGAGATCGACGAAAGCGTAAACCGCCTTCCCGGTTCCGGCGAGTCCTACACCTTCCACGGCCGCGACATTTACGCCTACACCGGCGCGCGCCTGGCAGCCGGGGTAATCGATTATGCCGAGGTCGGCCCGCTGCTTCCGCTGGAAACCCTGGAGCAGCTCCCCGTGGTGGAACCGCGCATTGCCGACGGCGCCGTGCACGGCACCGTCGATGCACTAGACATTCGCTATGGTTCGCTCTGGACCTCGATCCCGCGCGAAACCTTCCTGCAGCTCGGCTGCAAACACGGCGACAGGGTACGAGTGGCGATCACGCACCAGTCCCGCATCACGCACGTCAGCCAGCTCGTCTACGCCACAAGTTTCGCCGCCGTAGAGGTGGGCGAGTCCCTGCTGTACGTGAACAGCCTGGACAGGATGGCGCTTGCCATTAACCGCGGCAGTTACGCCCGCGCTTTCAATATTTCCACCGGCACCGACTGGTGCATTAGCCTCACCCCGCTACTATCCGAAAGGACCCCGTCATGACCTTCTGGAGCAAGGGCGCATCGCCCGCTACCCAGGTGGTAGCGATCGGTATCGGTGCCGCGATTTTCTTCGTGCTCGGCCGTTTCGTCGCCATCCCCTCGCCCATTCCCAACACCTCGATCAGCCTGCAGTACGCGGCGCTCGCGCTGCTCGCGCTCGTCTACGGCCCCCTCGTCGCAGCAATCGCCGGCTTCGTCGGCCACCTGCTGATAGACACCACCGGCTACGGCCTGTGGATCTCGTGGGAGATATCGACCCTGGCTTTCGGCCTTATCGTCGGCATCCTGCTGCTGCGCGTGAACGTACGCGACGGCGTTTTCAGCAGCAAAGACATTTTCGCCTTTAACGGGGCGATCATCGTCGCTAACGCGGTGGCTTGGCTGCTCATCGCACCGACCCTGGATGTGCTGATCTACGCCGAACCCGCGGGCAAGGTTTACACGCAGGGAGTCTTCGCGTTCGCTTCTAACTCGGTGGTTACCTGCCTAGTCGGCACCCTGCTTGCGGCGGTTTACGTCAAGACGCAGACCCGCACCGGCAGCCTCAAGCTCGAGGACTAACCCCTCCCGAAACGCAAAGGTTTTTCGTGCCCAGACAGCACCCGCCGCAGCCCCACCAAACAGGTGGGGCTGCGCCTGTTATTTCCCTGCGCGGGGTTTCTTTCCAGTACCGGGAGCAGTCCTCGCCCACCCTGCACGACATCAACCTGACGGTGCGGCGCGGGGAAAAAATTGCCATCATCGGCCAGTCCGGTTGCGGCAAATCAACGCTGATGCACATCTTCAACGGCATGATTCCGCACCGTTACCGGGGTGAGCTAAGCGGAGAGATAGACATCCTGGGGCTAGACCCGCGCAAGGTTCACGTGGCTGAACTTGGCACGCGGGTGGGCACGGTACTGCAGGATTCCGACGGCCAGTTTGTGGGGTTGAGCGTCGCGGAAGACATCGCGTTTTCGCTCGAAAACCAGGCGGTGCCGGTGCAGCAGATGCACGCACGCGTGTCCCGCGCCGCGCAAGCCGTGGGGATAGCCGACAGGCTGGGGCACGCGCCGCAAAACCTTTCCGGTGGGCAAAAGCAGCGGGTCGCGATCGCGGGTGTGCTGGTGGACGACGTGGACGTGCTGCTGTGCGATGAACCGCTGGCGAGCCTGGACCCGGCCAGTGGAAAATCCACGATTGCGCTGCTGGACGAACTTAACCGGACGGAAGGCAAGACGATAATCATCGTCGAACATCGCCTGGAGGACGTCCTGGATCACGGCGTGGACAGGATCGTGGTGATGGCCGAGGGCCGGATCATCGCCGACGCTCCCCCGGCGCAGATATTGACGGGCGATCTGCTGCCCCGCCACGGTATCCGCACGCCGCTATACCTGAGCGCTCTGCGCCTGGCAGGGCAGAAAATCACCGCAGCGGATTCCCCGGAGCACGTAGCCACCGTGTGTTTCGACGCCCCCGCCCTGCGTACCTGGTATGCAGCGCAGGAGCCCGCGCCTGCCGCGCGGGAGGAAACGTCGGCCCCGGCCCCCGCGCTGCGGGTAAGCGACCTGCGCTGCACCCTGGGCACCACCCCGGTGTTGAAAGGCGTGTCTTTCACCGTGCGCCGCGGCGAAATGCTGGCGCTGCTGGGAAACAACGGGGCCGGAAAATCTACCCTCGCGCGCACTATCTGCGGTTTCGCCCCCTATACGGGAAGCATCGAGTTCGCCGGTGAGGATGCTGCGGGGCTGACCATCGCGGAGCGCGGGCGCAGGGTCGGCTTCGTACTGCAAAACCCGAACCAGATGATCTCCCAGCCAACCGTGGCGGCGGAGGTCACGCTTTCCCTGACCGGCGGTAAGGGCGGCGAACTAAACGAAGCACAGCGCGTACAGATGCGCGAAACGCTGGAGGTATGCGGCCTCTGGCCGATGCGCAACTGGCCCATCGGCGCGCTCAGCTACGGCCAGAAGAAACGGCTCACCGTAGCGGCAATCCTGGTCACTTCCCCCGATCTTTTAATCCTGGACGAACCCACGGCGGGGCAGGACTGGGCGCACTACACCGAGATCATGGAGTTCCTGCGCAGCCTCAACGAACAGGGCCACACCATCTTGCTGATTACCCACGACATGCACCTGGCGCTCGAATACACGCCGCGCGTACTCGTGCTGAGCGAGGGCGGGCTGCTGGCCGACGCCCCCTGTTCCCAGGTGCTTAGCGACCCTTCCCTGACGCAGCGGGCCTCCCTGGTCACGACCAGTCTGTACGAACTGGCGCGGCGGGCCGCAATTACCGACGAAGCGGGCTTTGCGGAAGCGTTCATCCGCGCGGAACAGTCGGCCGGGAAGGCAGGCCCCCGATGAGCGACGCCCCCCTGCTCGGCTACAGCGCCCGGCCCTCTTTCCTGCATTCGCTAACAGGAACCTCAAAACTGCTGCTCACTATCTGCCTGCTGGTGGGTTCGATCATCAGTTTTGACACCCGTTTCCTGGCGCTGGAATTCTGCGTATCCCTGCTGATGTTCTTCTTCAGCGGGATGCGGCTGCGCGATTTTTCGCTGATCCTGTGGCTGCTGGCAATCTTCATGCTGCTCAACAACCTGCTCATCTTCCTGTTCGCCCCCGACTACGGCAGCGAACTCTACGGCACCCGGCACCTGCTGCTGGCTGGCCCCGGCGGCTGGGATATTACGTCGGAACAGCTCTTTTACCAGCTGAACGTGACCCTCAAATACTTTGCCGTGATGCCCCCGGTGGTGCTGTTCATCGCCACCACGCAGCCGAGCGAGTTCGCGGCCTCCCTCAATCGCCTCGGCCTGCCCTACCGCATTTCTTACGCGGTAGCGCTCACGCTGCGTTACATTCCCGACGTGCAGCGCGATTTTCACGCCATCTCTCAGGCCCAGCAGGCACGCGGCCTGGATATTTCCCGCAAGGCACCCCTACGGGCCCGCCTGCGCAACGGTGGCGGGATTCTGTTCCCGCTTCTGCTCGGCAGCTTCGAGCGGATCGAGGTCGCATCTACGGCAATGGAGCTGCGTGGTTTCGGGCGGGGTAAACGCCGCACCTGGTATTCCACGCGGCCCCTGCGGCTAGCAGACTGGCTGGTGATCGCCGCTGGCGCGGGGATAGTGCTGCTCGCTCTTTGGCTGCTGCACGTGAACGGGTCACGCTTCTACAACCCGTTCTTGTAATCGTTATCATCCGCAAAAATCATCCCTAGGTATGCCCGGGAATAAACTAAAGGTTGTTAGCGCACGGAACGGAATTAACGCAAGATAGGTAACGTGCAGACCGACTGCACACGAAACCATTCGCCGCTCGCTCCCCGGAGGTTGCAGAAGTGCCCGTTCCGCCCGCAAACGAGGTCGCGCAGCAGGACGCGCACGACCTGCCTCAGGAGGGCCGCGCGCTTCCCGATATCGACCGCAAAATGAAGTTTGCGCGCTGGAGCACCATCGGCGTACTCGTCGGCTCCGCCCTGCTGTGCGGTTACGGCTACTATTCCGGCGCTTTTCGTTCCGTCGAGGAACTGCGCACGGTGGTCGAAGGGTTCGGTGTTTTCGGCCCCATCATCTTCATCGCACTGCAAGCCGTGCAGGTGGTTTTCCCCGTTCTGCCCGCCGGGATAGGGCTGGTTGCGGGACCGGTACTGTTCGGCCCGGTGCTGGGCACGCTCTATAACTACCTGGGCATCTGCATCGGTTCCGTGTATGTGTTCCACCTGGCCCGCATGTACGGCACCCCGCTGCTGAAGCGCATGTTTTCCGAAAAAATGTTCGCCCGCTACGAGAAATGGGCCAACCATCCCAAAGCGGCGTTCTGGTTCGCTATCGCGATCCTGCTGCCGGTAGCGCCGGATGACTACCTCTGCTACCTCGCGGGCACCACCTCGATGAAGGCCCGCACCTACTGGCTGATCATCTGGCTGCTCAAGCCCTGGGCGCTGATTGTTTACACCTTCGGGCTAATTTGGATTCTCAACCTAATTCCGGGAGTGAACCTGTCGTGAAAACCGAAGGTATGCCCGCCCGCACAGCGCTTTCGGGTGCCCGAGTCTGCCACTACACGGGGCTGCTGCGCCTGGTGGCAAAAAGCGGCCTGGGGGTCGCCGTGCAGCATCAAAAGAAGATGTATCGCCTGCTCGGGATGCGCGAATCCAGCGTTTTCGGGGCCGACGTAGCCCACCTGAACTCGGTGTTCCCGGACACCGCGGCGGTGGCGTTGCTGGCGCGCGCCCGGCGCATACCGGTGGTCATGCACGCGCATTCCACGGAAGAGGACTTCCGTTCCTCGTTCCGGGGCGCCGACACCCTGGCCCCGCTGTTTCGCCGCTGGATAACCTGGCTCTATTCGCTCGGGGATGTCATCGTCACCCCCACCGACTATTCGCGTTCCCTGGTCACCGCCTACGGGGTGAAGCGGCCCATCGTCGCGCTCAGCAACGGTATAGATACTGATACGTTCCGGCCCGATGCACCGGCCGGGCAGCGTTTCCGCGACCGCTACGGCCTCTCCCCCAAGCAGCCTGCCGTGGTGAGCGTCGGCCACCTGTTCACCCGTAAGGGGATCGACGATTTCGTGGCCCTCGCGCACTCTCTGCCCGAGGTCCGTTTCATCTGGTTTGGGGATACCCCGGCGAGCGTGCTCACCCCGGTGGTGAAAGCCGCCATCGCGTCGGCACCCGAAAACCTGACCTTCGCGGGTTTCGTGCCCCCCGATGAGGTGCGGGATGCCTACTGCGGCGCGGATATTTTCTGCTTCCTCAGCCGGGAAGAAACCGAAGGAATCGTGGTTTTGGAGGCCCTGGCCTGCGGCATTCCCACGATAGTGCGCGACATCGGCGTGTTTCGCCCCTGGCTGGTGGACGGCGAAAGCGCACACGTGCTCGCGGCCGATCCAGCGGATAGCGAGGCCGTGGTGGCCGCCGCGCGGGAGCGGATAAAGGCGCTCCTTACGGGAACCGCGCCGGATACCGTGCCGGGAGGAATGGCGGTAGCGCACGAGCGGGGAATCCCCGCCGTTACCGAAAAACTGGGAGAGGTCCTTTATTCCCAGGGAGTCCGTGGAAAAATGGCCGGAAACGCTGCCGGTAACTAGGGGTTAGGTAGGGACATGGTGGATAGGCCGTTGCGCATCGCGATGTTTACCGAGGTATTCCTGCCGAAAATTGACGGCGTGGTCACCACGGTCATCAAGACCATCGAATACCTGCGCCGCGAGGGGCACGAGATCCTGGTGATCGCCCCCGGCAACCCCCAAAAGGAGTACCTGGGGGCGCGGGTCGAGGGAATCGCTTCGTTCCCGTTCAAGCCGTATTACCCGGAGATTTCCGTGGGCCTGCCCATGCCTAAGATCGGCCGCCTGCTACGCGAGTTTCAGCCTGACGTGGTGCATGCGGTCAGCCCGCTGGTGCTGGGCGGCTGGGGCATTTTGCACGCCTACCAGCAGCGCCTGCCCATCGTCGCCTCCTATCACACCGATATTCCGCAGTACACGGAGGCGCTGGGGCTGGGGGCGCTGCGCAACGTGGCCCGTAACTGGCTGCTTACGATCCATAACCGGGCCGACGTAAACCTGTGCCCGTCCGTGCCGCTCACGGATATCGCTCGCCGCGACGGTATGCGCCGGGTACGCCTGTGGCCAGGCGCGGTGGACACCGAGCTTTTCCGGCCCGATCAGGCAAACGCGAAGATGCGCGAGCGGCTTTCCGGCGGCGAACCGGAACGCCCCCTCGTGCTTTCCGTGGGGCGGCTATCGAAAGAAAAGTGCCTGGACCAGCTAATCCCGGTGATGGAGCGGCTACCCGAGGCCCGCATCGCTTTCGTCGGCACCGGCCCCTTCGAGGATGAGCTGAAACGCAAGTTTTCGCACCTGCCCGCAACCTTCCCCGGCGTGATGCGCGGGGAGGAGTTGGCGCAGGCTTTTGCCAGTTCGGACGTTTTCGCGTTCCCCTCCACTACCGACACGCTGGGCCTGGTCAGCCTGGAATCGCTGGCTTCCGGCGTCCCGGTGGTGGGCGCGAACGCAGGCGGTATCCCAGACACTATCCACCACGGCAAGACCGGCTTCTTGGTACAGCCGGGAGACCACGACGGTTTCGCCCGCTGCCTACGCAGCGTCTACCAAGACCGGGACGCGCGCACCCGCATGGGCGAGGCGGCGCGGGAGGATGCGCTGAAGCGTTCCTGGACGGCCTCTACCGAGATCATCGAACAGGCCTACGCGGACGCGATGGCGCGCCTGCACGTGCGTAGCGTGGATGATGCCTTGACGGTACTTCCCCGGCTCTGAAAACGAGCCGCCACCGCTTGTCCCCTAACGTTTGGGTGCACTAAGCGCTGTTTCACCCCTCCCCTAACGTTTGGGTGCACTAAGCGCTACGAAAACGGGGTTTAACCCACCAAAAGTGCACCTGAACGTAAGGCACAACCAAAAGTGCACCCAAACGTAACTGGCAACACCAAGACAACGAGAGGCCCCGCCCGGAAAATCCGTGCGGGGCCTCGTCGGCGCTAAAAGCGGGTGTTACATCATGCCGCCCATGCCACCCATGCCGTCCATGTCGCCGCCAGCGGGAGCCTTGACCGGCTCCGGCTTGTCGGCCACAACGGCCTCGGTGGTGAGGAACAGACCCGCGATGGAGGCCGCGTTCTGCAGAGCAGAGCGGGTCACCTTAACCGGGTCGATGATGCCGGCCTTGAGCAGGTTCTCGTACTCGCCGGTCGCCGCGTTGAGGCCCTCGCCCACGGAAAGGTTCTTGACCTTCTCCGCTACGACGCCGCCCTCGAGGCCAGCGTTCACGGCGATCTGCTTCAGCGGCGCCTCGATGGCAACCTTGACGATGTTGCCGCCGGTCGCCTCGTCGCCTTCCAGCGAAAGGGTCTCGAAGGCTTCCTTACCGGCCTGCAGCAGGGCCACGCCACCACCGGCGACGATGCCCTCTTCAACGGCTGCCTTGGCGTTACGCACGGCGTCTTCGATGCGGTGCTTGCGCTCCTTCAGCTCAACCTCGGTAGCGGCACCGGCCTTGATGACGGCCACGCCACCGGCGAGCTTCGCCAGACGCTCCTGCAGCTTCTCGCGGTCGTAATCCGAATCGGAGTTTTCGATCTCCTTGCGGATCTGGGTAACGCGGCCAGCGATCTGGTCCGCATCGCCCGCGCCCTCGACGATGGTGGTCTCATCCTTGGTGACGACGACCTTGCGGGCCTGGCCCAGCAGTTCGAGTCCGGCGGTCTCCAGCTTGAGGCCGACCTCCTCGGAGATGACCTGGCCACCGGTGAGGATAGCCATGTCCTGCAGCATCGCCTTACGGCGGTCGCCGAAGCCGGGGGCCTTGACGGCTACCGACTTGAAGGAGCCGCGCAGCTTGTTTACGACCAGCACCGCGAGGGCTTCGCCCTCGATGTCCTCGGCAATAATCGCCAGCGGCTTGTTGGCCTGAATGACCTTCTCCAGCAGCGGCAGCAGGTCCTTAACGTTGGAGATCTTGGAGTTGACCAGCAGGATGTAGGGATCCTCCAGGACGGTCTCCTGACGCTCCGCATCGGTGACGAAGTAGGGCGAAATGAAGCCCTTGTCGAAACGCATGCCCTCGGTCAGCTCCAGCTCGAGGCCCATGGTGTTGGACTCTTCGACGGTGATGACGCCTTCCTTGCCGACCTTGTCCAGGGCCTCGGCGATCAGTTCGCCGATGGCCGGGTCAGCCGCGGAGATGGCGGCGGTGTTGGCGATCTGCTCCTTGGTTTCGACCTCTACGGCCTGCTCCAGCAGCTTGTCGGAAACGGCGGCCACGGCCTTGTCGATGCCGCGCTTGAGCGCGATCGGGTTGGTGCCAGCGGCCACGTTGCGCAGGCCCTCGCGCACGAGCGCCTGGGCGAGCACGGTGGCAGTGGTGGTGCCGTCGCCCGCGATGTCGTCGGTCTTCTTCGCTACTTCCTTAACGAGCTCCGCGCCGATCTTTTCGTACGGATCTTCGAGCTCGATTTCCTTAGCGATGGAAACACCGTCGTTGGTGATGGTGGGGGCGCCCCACTGCTTCTCCAGAACGACGTTGCGGCCCTTGGGGCCGAGGGTTACCTTGACCGCGTCAGCGAGCGCGTTCATGCCGCGCTCGAGACCGCGGCGGGCCTCTTCATTGAAAGAGATGATCTTGGCCATTGTGGATGGATCTCCCGTTGGTTGCGTATGTGCCCGGTGTGGTGCCCGCGACGGACGGGGCGCGCCGGGCCGTTCACGTCACGGCCTGACAGCTACCCCTCACCCTTACCGGTGGTTGGCGGTTGACGTATCCGCCAACCCGCACCCGCGCCCGGTTATCACCCGTGCACGGAGAGTGCTAATTCATCATAAGCACTCTAGGCCTTTGAGTGCTAACGGTTTGCGGGTTTGTTCGCTGCGGGCGTGCGTGCCAGCAGTTCGCTTACGGTCAGCATTTCCCAGCCGTCCCGCTGAAGCTTGCCGACGAGCTTGCCGAGGCTGTCCATTAGTTCCCGGTTCGGGTCGCCGCGCCCGTCGTGCAGCAGCACGATCTCTCCCCCGTTCGCGCTGGCGAGCAGCCTTTCGCGCATCCATTCCGGGTCGGCACCGGTGATGTGGTGCGACCAGAGGATTAGCTGCAGGCCGCGGTCCGCGGCGACTTTCGCCACCGTCGCACTGAGCGCCCCGTAGGGTGGCCGCCACAGCCGGGGGATTTTCCCGCTGGCCTCCTGGCTTGCCCTGGCGGTCACCTCCACCTGCCGCGTCACTTCGGCGTAGCTGAGGGTGGCCAGGTTTTCGTGGGTGTCGGCGTGGATTGCCAGTTCGTGCCCGTCTCCCGCCAGGGCCGACGCGAGCGCCAACCCCTCGGGGGTCTGCAGGGCGTTACCCATCTGGAAGAACGTGGCGCGGGCACCGTGCCGGTTCAGGGTGTCGCGCACGGTGGGGGTCCAGCGCGGGTCCGGCCCATCATCGAAGGTGAGGGCGATTAGTTTTTTCCCGCCCGCGCGGCGGAAGATCACCTGCGCGCTGAGCGCGCGGGGGTCGTCTTCGCTGCGCGGGGGTGCGTCTTGGAGGTTGCGGGCGTGGCCGCGCCAGACGGCGTATCCGCCGATTCCTCCGAGCGCACCTACGGCGACGCCGCCCGCTCCGGCCAGCAGGGTGCGGCGGGAGGGGGCGGCGTGCGCGGCGTGGTTAGTTGGCCCTGGTGACGACAATGAGCGTGATCGGGGCCGGGTACTTGTTGGACTGGGTGGCGCCGCTCAGGCCCGCCGCCTTGGCGAGGGCTTCTGCGCTGGCGCGATCCTTCGCATCGCGGTAGAAGACCACGTTTTCCTTGCTGGCGCCCTGCGCGTTGGAGGCCTCGACGTTCTTCCAGCCCTCGCCGGAGAACTTTTCTTTCCACTTCGCAGCGCGGCCGTTCACGGTGGTCGCGTTCAGTACGGCTACCTTGAGGTTCTTATCGACCCCGTTACCAGCCGCCTGCTCGCCAGCCTGGTTGTTATCGCCCTGCTTGGCTTTTTCTTCGGCCTTGGCCTTGGCTTCCTTCTCCTGTTCACTGCCCTTGGGGGCCGGAGTATCGCCTTCGTCCTCACCGGAATTAGCGGCGCTGTTGCTCTTGGCGGCGTCGTTCTTAGCGCCCGACTGCGCGCCGTCCTGCTTCGCGTCGGCTCCGGCCTTAGCGGGTGCTTCCTGCCCGGCCTTTTCCTTCGGGGCGGCTTCGCCTTCGCCGCCGCACAGGGACAGCGAGTAGGCGAGCATCAGAGCAATGATCACAAACGCGACCGCCGCGATGATCATCGCGAGCAGGTTGCGGCGCCAGAACGGTTCTTCTTCGCGGTGCGCTCCGAAGTGGGTGGAGTGCTGCGCTTCTTCGTCGAACTTGTCCGGCGGGTAGGGGTAGTCGTTATCTGTCACGTCCCTATTAAACAACGTTCCACCGCCGTGGGGATACTGCCGCGCCGACACTACCGCCGCTGAGATTCCCGCACCCGCCGCAGCCGCGCCACCGTTTGCGGGGCATAGGCGAGCGCGCGGGGGTCATCTAGCAGCCGATTTAAGCGCAGCAGGTACTCGGTTAGGGAGATTCCGAAGCGCTGACCGATCCGGCTTTGTTTGGCTCCCTGGTGGCGGTATAGCTCCCCCTCGAAGTCAAGGATTGCCTTTTCCGTCGGGTCCAGTTCGCTAGCTGCCATAGAGAGAACTTTAGCCCTGTCACAATGGTGGGCATGAGTGAGTTTTCCCCCGCCCCGCTAAACACGCTGATGGCCCCGGATTGGGCGCAGGCCCTCGCCCCGGTGGAGCCGACGATCCGCAAGATGGGCGAATTTCTGCGCCAGGAACAGGCGGCGGGCAGGGCCTTTGGGCCTCCCGCAGCGAACGTTTTTCGGGCTTTCCAGGAACCGCTCGCGAACGTGCGGGTGCTGATAGTCGGCCAGGACCCGTACCCCACCCCCGGCCACGCGATGGGGCTGAGTTTCAGCGCGCACCGGGACGTGCGCCCGCTGCCGCGTTCGCTGGCAAATATCTACCTTGAGCTGCGTGACGATCTTGGGATCGCTCCCGCTCCGCACGGGGATTTAAGCGCCTGGTCACGGCAGGGAGTGATGCTGCTTAACACGGTTCTCACCTGCCGCCTGGGGGAAGCCGGTTCACACCGCGGGCTGGGCTGGGAGGAAGTCACCCGGCGCGCCATCGGTACGCTCGCGGAACGCGGCGGGCCGCTGGTGGCCGTCCTCTGGGGCAGGGATGCACAGTCTCTGCGGCCCCTGCTGGAAGGGGTGCCGACGGTAGCGTCCCCGCACCCCAGCCCGCTCTCCGCGCACCGGGGCTTCTTCGGTTCCCGCCCCTTTTCTAAGGTGAACGAGCTGCTCCAGCGGCAGGGCGCGGAGCCTATCGATTGGCGTATCTCCTAGCGGGCTAGGATTTCTTCGCGAACTCCGCCAGGTGGTCCACGCCGCCCGCGACGATCAGTACGTCGCCCGGCTGGATCTCCGTCTGCGGGGTGATGTAAACCCAGGGCTGACCGGGGCTGCGGCGCGCCACCACCTTGACGTCGAAGAGCTCCGGCAGCCGGGCCTCCGCCACGTTGTGGTGGATCATGAACTCGGGGGCCTCAATTTTCGCCATCCCGAATCCGCCGCCGTAATCGACCCAGTCCTGGAGGCGGCCGCCCAAAATGTGCGCCGTGCGTCGGCCCATATCCTGCTGCGGGCTAACCACGTGCTCCACGCCTAGCTGCCGCAGAATCTCTGCGTGCGCCTCGCTCGTGGCCATGGCCCACAGTTCCGGTACGCCCAGTTTGCGCAGCAGCGAGGTGGTGAGGATGTTCGCCGTGAGGTCGGCCCCGATCGCCACTACCACGCGGTCAAAGTCGGTCACGCCTAGCTGTTCCAGTACCTCGGCGCGGGAAACGTCGGCCTGCACCGCGTGGGTCAGGTACTCCCCCATTTCCTGCACCACGTCCTCGTCGGTGTCCACCCCGAGCACTTCGATGCCGAGGCTCATCAGTTCCAGCGACATCGCGACCCCGAAACGGCCCAGGCCGAGCACGGCCACGGATTCCACCTTGGAAACGCCCCGGGAGGATTCCATGAGGGGGCCTGCCGGTACGCCTGCGGCGATGGGGTGCTTGCCGCGGCCGCTGCGCGGGGAAAACGGTGACCTAACCAATGATCGGCCTTTCCTTAGAGGGGGTGTAGAGGACGGGGCGATGCCTAATCGCGAGGGCGGTGCCGAGGGTGATCGGGCCGACCCTACCTATGAACATCAACGTCACCAGGACGAGTTTGGAAACATCGTGCAGGCTGGCCGTGATTCCGGTAGATAGCCCGGTGGTGGAGATGGCCGACACCACCTCAAACAGCACCCTGTCCAGCGGCTGCCCTTCGAGGTCGAGCAGGATCACGCTGGCGATAATCACGAGCACGATCATCAAGAACATGACCGTGATCGCCTGGCGGTGCACGGAACGCGAAAGGCGTTTGCCGAAGATCAGCACCGCCCTGTCGGCACGCAGTTCGCTGCGCATGATGAAGAAGATGACGAGCAGGGTGGTGACTTTGAGGCCGCCGCCGGTGCCTGCGGGGCTGGCTCCGATGAACATCAAAATGTCGGTGCCGAGCCAGCTTCCCGGCTCCATCAGACCGGTATCCATCGCGTTGAAGCCCGCCGTGCGGGAGGTGACGGACTGGAAGAAACCGCCCAGTATTTTTTGCCAGGTGGGCATGGGGCCGAGCGTGTCCGGGTTGTTCCATTCCAGCAGCAGGCAGTAGAGCCAGCCGATGGCCAGCAGCGCGGCCGTGCCGGAGAGCACGAGCTTGGTGTGCATCGACCAGAAGTGCGGCATGCGGTAGCGCTTGAGCAGTTCGAAGATCACCGGGAAACCGATGCCGCCGACTATCACCGCGAAGGAGATGGTGAGCAGGATTAGCGGGTCGCCCGCGAAGCCCATCAGGCTGTCACTAAACAGCGCAAAGCCCGCGTTGTTGAAGGCGCTGACGGAGTGGAATATGCCGTTCCAGGCGGCCTGGCCGGGGCTCATTTCGTAGCCGTAATGGAAACGCAGCCCGAGCACCACGGCCACCGTGGTTTCCACGATGATCGTGATGATGAGGATGCCGCGCACGGCGGAGGCGGCCTGCCCCATCCTTTCGGACTTGGTTTCGTTGGCGGCGTTCATGCGCGCCTGCAAACCGATCTTGCGGGCGGTAGCCAGGGAAAGCAGGGTGGCCAGCGCCATCACTCCGAAGCCACCCACCTGGATTAGGCAGAGAATCACCAGCTGCCCGAAGGGCGTCCAGAAGGTGGGGGTGTCCTGTGTAATCAGGCCGGTAACGGAAAGCGCGGAGGCGGCCGTGAAAAGGGAGTCTATGAAGCGCGGGCGGGCCTGCGGATAGGAGGCTACCGGCAGCGACAGCGCGATGGTACCGGCTATCATCACCGCGAGCATGGCAAGGGCGATACGCTGCGGCGGTTTTAACCTGCTGCGCAGGTTTCCCGAATAAGGCACGGGCATCAATCTAGCACCGGGGGCGGGGACGGCAGAGGGCCGCGAGCGTGATGTTCCTGCCACGCCTGCGGCCCTCGTTCAGCGTCCGTCTAGGAAAACAGTTTCTGCCCCACGAACGTGTCGGCGCTTCCCATGCCCGGTGGGATGGCAAACAGCGCGCTCGCGTGGTGCTGGATGTATTCGGTGAGGGCGTCCTCGTTGGTCATGCGGCGCAGTACCGGGAAGAAGTCCTTGCGCGGGTCGCGCACGAAAGCGATGAAGAACAGGCCCGCGTTGATTCTGCCCAGGGAGTCGTTGCCGTTGGTGTAGTTGTAGCCGCGGCGCAGCATGGTGGCGCCGTTGTTGGCCGACGGGGAAACGAGCCGTACGTGGGCGTCCATCGGGATCACCGGGGAGCCTTCGGCGTCCATTTCTTCCAGGCCGACGGGCTGGAACTCGTCCTTACCGTGCGGGGAGGGAATGTTGAGCGGCGCGCCGTGGCGCTTGTCCCGTCCGATTACTTCCTCCTGCTCCACCAGGCGCAGGCGGTCCCAGATTTCCAGCAGCATGCGGATCTTACGGGCCGCGTAGTAGGTACCGCCCGCCATCCAGTCGGCCGCCGGATCATCGCCCTCGGCTACCCAAAGGTGCTTGTTGAGCGCTTCTTCGCCCGCCTCCACCTTCAGGTTGTTGGTGCCGTCCTTGAAACCGAACAGGTTGCGCGGAGTCTCCTGCTGCACGGTGGTGGAGGAGGTGCGACCGTACCCCATCTGGCTCCAGCGCAGACGCGCCGTGCCGAAGGCAATACGGGTCAGGTTGCGCACCGCGTGCATCGCCACCTGGGCGTCGTTGCTGCAAGCCTGGATCAGCAGGTCACCGTCGCACTCTTCGGGGCGCAGCGCCTCGTTAGCGAAGCGGGGGGTGCCGTCTTTGAGCACCTGCGGCATTTTGTCGGCAACCCCGAACCTGTCCTGGCCGTCTGCGGTCTGGAAGAGGGTGGCTCCGAAGCCGAAGGTGATGGTGAGGCCGCTGGGCGGGTAGCCCCAGGCCTCGCCGGTGTCCACGGGAGGGGCCTGGCGGTTGGCGAGCGGCTCGCCGCCCACCAGGTCCCCTGCCATCATCTGTTCGGCGGCCACGCTCCAGCGGCCGAGCAGATCGATGAGCTGTTCCCGAGAGGTGGTGCGCAGATCGTAGGCTGCCGTGAACATGTAGTCCTGGGCGGGGGTAAGAATGCCCGACTGGCGCTGTCCGCGATAGTCGTACCTGAGCGTGACCGGGTCCTGCGCGTTAGGACCGCCGCTGCGCCCGAGGGCGTAGCCGCCGATCCCCGCCGCCGCTATCCCGGCTCCGGCCGCCCCTAGGAGTGCCCGCCTGCCCAGACCGCCGGAGTGGTTTTCCTCCGTCTCCTGGGGCGCGGCGGGAGCCACCGGGCCCGGCTGCTGCGGGACCTCATACTGCTTGGTGTTATCGCGTTCATCCATGGTGTTGCCTACCTACAATCTGTGCCGTTTACTGCCTGAATCAGTGCAGGATGATTCCCTGCACCTTGGCCAGGTTTTCGGCCAGGCCATTTACCGCGTCGGAGAACTTGCGCTGCTCAGCGGTGTAATCGGCGTCGCCGGGAGCTACGCCCGCGTCCTTCTGGACGGCGGCGATGGTCGAGTAATCAACGAACGTCGGCACGCCATCGACCTCACCGTTACGGTGGCTATCGAGCATGCCCTGGATCTCCTTGAAGCCCGCGTCGATCTTCTCGGCCAGCTTCGGATCCTTGGCTTCTACCAGCGGCTTTACGTTGCCGTAGGCCACGCGCGCGCCGTCCAGGTTGGCCTGGAAATCGGAGAGGTCGGTGTGGGAGAAGGTCTCTTCTTCGCCGACGATCTTGCCGAGGGCAACCTCTTCGAGCAGGCCGCTAGCGCCGGTGGTGACGTCCTCGAGGCTGACGGTGAACTTCTTGCCGTTCGGGCCGTCCACCTTGTCGTAAACCAGGTCGTACAGGGCCTGGGTGTTCTTGACCAGCAGCTCGGCCTCGGCCTTGCGGGCGGCATCGTCCTGGAACTTGAACGCCGGGTCCTGCGCAAACAGGTCGGCTTCGATGCGGTGCCAGCCGGTCCACTGCTTGAGCAGCTCGGGATCGGTCACCTGCTTGTGCTCGTCGTTAGCGAGGTCCTGGATACGCAGGTCGAGAGCGCCGTCGAGGTCGCCCGGCTCTTCGATGCCGAAAGCCTCAGCGGTCGGCTCGATACGCTCGTAGAACACGCGAGCCACGGGGTAGAGCTTGCGGGCGGTGTCCATGTCACCGGACTGGTAGGCCTGCGCGAACTGCTTGGTCTTATCCAGCAGGATGCCGGTCTGGTCCTTGACGTACGCGGTGTAGTTGGCGACCGCGGCCTCTTCTACCTTCTTCTGGTCGGCCGAAATCTGCACCTCTTCACCCTTGGTGACGGTGAACTTGGCGTCTCCCACCAGGGCACCGACCATGTTCGGCTTGCAGGCGGTGAAGTATTCGCCCTCACCCAGGGCGGTGGTCAGCTCGACGCTGGTGCCGGGGCCGATGTTTTCCTTTTCGCTCATGATCTGCAGCTTGTCTGCGGCCAGGATCTCGAACTCGTTGGGCACGGTGCCTTCGTTGGTCACCTTGAAAACGATCTTGCCGGAAGGAGCGGTGTTGCCCGAAACCTTGCATTCGGTGTCGGTGATGGTGACCTTGAGGGGTCCTTCGGCCTGCTTGGCCGAGGAACCGTTGTCCACGCAGCCGGAGAATCCGAGGGCGAGCAGCAGCACGGATGCCGTCATGAGGGGTTTACGCATGGGGGAAATGCCTTTCATATTTTGGTTATGCCCTGGTGGACACGGTCTTGGGGGTAGGGATTTTGGTAGCCCGCGCGAACAGCACCGTTACCGGAAGCGCGTAGATAAGCCAGGCCACGACCTGCAGCACGCTCGGCTGCAGGTGGAACTGGAACATCGCGTTCAGCGCGATGTAGGCGAAGTGGGCGAAAGAGCCCTGCGCCGGGTAGTGCGCGCTGAGATCCCAGGCGTAGCTGTTTAGCCCCGGTAGGAGGCCCGCTTCCTGGAGGTCATGCACGCCGTAGGAAAGGATTCCGGCCGCTACCAGGATCAGGAAGTAGCCGGTGAAAACGAAGAACAGGCGCAGGTTCAGGTGCAGCGCCCCGCGATAGATCAGGTATCCGAGCACGATCGCCACCGCGAACCCGCTAAACAGACCGACACTGGTCGCGGCCACACTGTTATCCACGGAAGATTTGACGGTAGCCCAGACCATCAGAGCGGTTTCCAGGCCCTCACGCCCGACGGCTATGACGGCGATGCTGACCAAGGCCCAGTCGCTGCCGTTTGCCAGCGCGTCCTCAATTTTTCCCTCTAATTCGCGTTTTTGGTGGCGCGCTTGTTTGCCCATCCAAAAAAGCATTCCGGTAATCATCGCAGTCGCAACTACGGACAATACGCCACCGATTGTTTCCTGCGCCGTAAACGAAAGTCCTTTAGGGCCGTAAGTCAAAATTGCGCCAAGTCCTAATGGGAGTAGCGCGGCGAGCGAAACTCCCAGCCACATTTTAGGTAGCGCGCACTGCCTATCGGTTTTTCTCAGGTATGCGGCAATTATGCCCACTACCAGCACCATCTCAAGCCCTTCACGTAGGGCGATGATGAAATTAGCCAGGAAATTTGGGGAAAACACGAGACTCTTTCAAAAAGGTATGCACCGTTTTATGCACCGAGCAGTGATACTACCCAGGAAAGCCAAGGCGAACCTTAGTGACATAAGCCATTTTTAGCCCATTTAGTATTTAGTTAATTTTCCTCGTGAAGTTTTCGGGCAGGTGGCAACGGAAAAATTAAAATTTGCCTACCCGGACAAAAAATATCGCCGTGGGTGATGTTACCCACGGCGATGAGAGAGCTGGAGATGGGACTCGAACCCACAACCGCCCGATTACAAGTCGGGTGCGCTACCAATTGCGCCACTCCAGCGCGCCCTAGCAGTGTACCAGGGCTGGCCCCAGGGGGCCGCTTCTAGTTACTGCTTAGGAGCACCCGCAGCCTTAATCGCAGCGTTCAGGGCCGCAGCGTCACCCAGGTTGCCCTCCCAGATGGTGCCGTTGATCTTCACGGTCGGGGTGCCGCGCGTGGTTTCCAGCGCCTCCGGCTCCACGTTCGCACTGATCCAGGGAACGAACTGCCTGTCGTCAATGCACTTGTCTACGGAGGCGTCGGCCCCGGCCTGCTTGGCTAGCTCCTTCAGCCTGGCGTCATCCAGCCCGGCGCCGCCTTCCCGCGGCTGGTTCTCAAACAGCAGCTTCTCCATAGCGAAGAACTTGTTGCGGTCCTGGTTGTAGACGCAGATCGCGGCGTTCGCGCTGCGCTGCGAGTAGCCCGCGGGGGTGCTGAAGGAATCAAGCATCATGCGCGGATGCAGGCGCAGGGTGATGTCGCCCTTTTCAGCCTGCTGCTGCAGGTTCTCGGACTGGGCCTCCGCAAACAGCTTGCAGTAGGGGCAGAGGAAATCGAGGTAAACATCCACCACCGGCTTGTCGGCCTTAGCGCCGAACTCCAGGTAGCTCTGCCCCTCCGCTACCGTGCCGGGGTTTTGCACCGCGCCCACCGAGTTTCCGCCGCGCTTACTGAGCGCGTAGCCGACCCCGACCACGATCACCAGCGCGAGCACGACCACGGCGGCGATGATGGCGACCTTGGTGCGCTGCTTCTTGGCCACCTCGGCCTCGCGCTGCTTGCGCAGTTCTTCGCGCGCCTGCAGACGCCGCTCCTTCTTGCTTTCGGGAGCATTGCGGTTTTCTTGCGTCATAGATATTCCTCCACCTTGTTGCGCAAAAACATTAATACAGCCTAGCGGTAGTTTTTAGGCCTCACCGGGAGCCGGGAAGGGACCGCCAGGGCAAGTCCGACATGCTGTAGCTGGTAACCAGCGGGGCGAGATCGACAGCGCCCGAGCGGGCCAGGAAAGCGGTGATTGCGGCCCCGCCAAAGAGCAACAGCAGGCCGCCGACGGCCACTCCCCAGAGGGCATTCGGGGCCGCCGCGTCGGCCAGGACGTGCGCGCCATCCCGCGTGGTGCGGCCCCCGATCCCGAGCCACATGCTGACCAGCATCACGAAGAAGGCGAGCGCGCTCACCGCACCCTCCGGCAGCGTGTAGGTGCCGGTGATGATGAGTAGCGCATCCAGCGAACCCGCCAGTCCAATTCCCAGTACGGCGGGGATAATCGCTATCAGCAGCGTCTCCACCACCGCCCAGGCGAAACGTAGCGGGAGCGCCAGCCCCACCACCCAGGAGGTGCCTACCCGCCCCTTGCCCATGCCGGTGCGCAGCACCATGTGACGCCGGGTGCGGGCGATGGTGCGCACCAGCGCCGTCATAAGCAGCAGCACGGCAACCGCGATCAGCGGCACCACGGCCGCGACTGCGGTCAGGGATAGGTGCGCCACCCAGACCAGCAGGTGGTGCCTGCGTGGCGGCGGCACGTAACCGGGAGGAAGCGGCGCACTGGCGGAATCAGCGGGAACCGCGCCGCGCTCCGCCATGGGAACGGGGAACGCGCTCGGCTGCGCATAAGGATCGGCGCTCGCGTCCCAGGCGGGGCTGGCTGCGGGAGCGGCCTCCTGCTGCGGCGCGGGGCGCATCAACGGCAGCGGGCGGGTGGCCTCCAGCGGCGCTACGGCGGGCAGCACCTCCGTGCGGTCCACGGGCAGCGCCGCGGTATTTTCCGCGTCCCCGGCTACCGGCAGCGCCTGCGTGCACTCTTCTTCTTCCCGCCATTCATCGTCCAGGGCGGGCAGCACCTGCGTGCGTTCCGCATCCCTTTCCGCCTGGCTCTGCGTGTCCGACAAAGCGGGCAGCATCTCGGTTTTGTCAGCCTCTTCCTGACCGGCTTCCCGGTCCTGCTGCTGCGCATCTGCCGCGAGGGCCGCTAGCACAGTGGTGCCCTGTTCCTCACGAATTTCGCGGGACTCGCGCGCGATCTCCTCCTCACGCATCCGCATTGCCTCGGTCGGCCCACTCACGCCGACCATCGGCGTGCGCAGCACCCTGGTGCTGTCTGGGTCCAGTTCCAGGCGTTCTAGGGCGTAAAGCAATTCGTCGGGGCTGGGGCGTGCGGAAACGTCGGGCGAAAGCGCCAGCCGCAGGAACGCGGCGAGCTGCTCGGGAATGCCCGCCAGGTCTACTTCGCCCTGGCTTGCACGCAGGAACACGTGATCCGCCCTGCCTGCACCAAACGGCTCCCTGCCGGTGGCAGCGTAGGCCAGCACCGCCGCCCAGGCCCACCAGTCGGCGCTCGGCTGAATGGTGTTGCTGCGCGCCACGTGCGGGTCCAGGAACGAAGCGGTTCCCATCAGCATTCCCGTGGATGTCAGGCGGGAATCGTCGGCCACCTGCGCAATGCCAAAGTCGATGATTACGGGGTCCACCCCAGCGCCCTGGGGGTCGTAATTAGTGAGGTCCTCATCGCGCGCCTCGCGCAGCATGATGTTGGAGGGCTTGAGGTCGCGGTGGATCAGCCCGGCGGCGTGAATATCGCGCAGGGTTTCGCCCAGGATGAGGCCGATCTCGCGCACCACCTCCGGGTGCAGGCCTCCGAGCCGCTGCACGGCATCCTCCAGCGTTGGCCCCGCGATGTACTCGGTGACTACGAACGCGAGCTGCTCTTCCAATTCCGCATCCAGCACGCGAGCAATGTTGTCGCTCTTAACCCGTTTCAGCGCGTCTACTTCCCTGGCCAGCCTGCTGCGGGCGCTGGGGTCGTGGCCGACTCCCGGACGCAGCACTTTCAGGGCGACCGTGCGGGAATCTGCGTCTACCGCCTCGTAGACGATCCCCATGCCGCCGCTGCCGATGGTGCGACCGATCCGGTATCCGGAGTCCTCTAACAGGGGGAGCTGCGCGCTTACCCAGGAGGCTACGGGAGTGTTTTCGGAGGAACTCATGTGGCCATGGTAGCCAGTCACCCTTGCCCGGAATACCCCCTAGGGGTATTGTGAAAGCGCTTAATCACCCCGGAAGGAAAAATCATGGACACCGTCTACCTGGTCACCGGCCTCACCTGCCAGCACTGCGTCAACGCGGTCACCTCCGAGCTGAGCGAGGTCACCGGCATCGAATCCGTGCACGTCGATCTGGTTGCGGGCGGCGAATCTCGCGTTACCGTGACCGGCCCGCAGACCCCCGATTTCGCGGCGGTGCAGGCAGCGATTGCCGAGGCCTCCGACGACTACACCGTCACCGAGGCCTAATCGCCCATGTCCACCACTCCCGCGGCAGATGCGCAGACCACCTCCCCCACCCGGGTGGTGACGCTTAACGTCACCGGCATGACCTGCGCCTCCTGCGTGGGCCGGGTGGAGAAAAAACTGCAAAAGCTACCGGGAGTGCGGGCCAGTGTGAACCTAGCGCTGGCGCGCGCTCGCGTTGAGGTTTCTAGCGAGGTTAGCGACGCAGAGCTGGTCGCCACCGTAGAAAAGGCCGGTTACGATGCCTCCCTACGTGCGCCCGGCACGCCGGAACAAAGCGAGACCGTTTCGGCACCGAGCAGCGATCCGCTGCTACCCCGCCTCATTACGGCAGCGGCCTGTACCGCAATAGTGATGCCGGTATCCATGATTCCGGCCCTGCACTTTCCGTTCTGGCAACCCACGATTGCGCTCCTGACTACCCTGGTGGCCACCTACTGCGCCTGGCCTTTCCACGCCAAGGCACTGATAAATCTGCGCCACGGCACCAGCACGATGGACACGCTGGTCAGCCTCGGCGTCAGCGCTGCCTACGCGCTTTCCCTGTGGGCCCTCTGGCGCGGCGCTGGCGACCACCTCTACTTCGAGTCCGCGGCGGTAATTACCACCCTGGTGCTGGCCGGACGCTACGCGCAGGACCGCGCGCTCGCCAGCGCGGCGGACGGCGTGCGTGCGCTTTCCCTGGCGGGAGCGAAGCAGGCGCGGCTCCTGGAGCCGGGAAGCAACGGCCAGCCGGTGGAGCGCCTGGTTCCGGCGTCGGAGCTAGTGGTGGGTGATACTTTCGCGGTGCTGCCGGGAGAGAAGATTGCCACCGATGGCACGGTTATCGCAGGCTCTAGCGCGATTGATCGCTCTCTGCTCACCGGGGAGTCCCTGCCGGAAGACGTCGGCGCGGGAGACACGGTCGAGGGCGCCACGGTTAATACCGTGGGCCGCCTGGTGGTGCGCGCGACCAGGGTGGGAGAGGACACCCAGCTCGCGCAGATCGCCCGCCTGGTGGAGGAGGCGCAGACCTCGAAGGCACCGATTCAACACCTGGTGGATCGCATTTCCGCGATTTTTGTGCCGACGGTAATCGCGTTGAGCCTGTTTACCGGGCTTGGCTGGTTCTTCGCCGGAGCGGGCTGGGAGGCGGCTTTCACCACCGCCGTTTCGGTGCTCGTTATCGCTTGCCCCTGCGCGCTCGGCCTGGCCACCCCCACCGCGATCATGGTCGGCACCGGTCGCGGCGCGAAGCTGGGCATACTGGTGCGTTCCGCGCACGCGCTGGAGGAATCACGCGCGGTGGATACCGTGGTGTTCGATAAGACCGGCACCCTGACGCGCGGCGAAATGCAGCTAACACGCATGGCGGTGCGCGCGGGCTGGCAAGAGGACTCGGCGCTGCGCTTGGCGGCCGCCGTGGAGGCGCACAGCAACCATCCGATCGCCCGCGCGATCACGTCCGCCTGGCAGGGGGAGGTTCCCGCCGCGCAGGATGCCCAGGCCCAGGCGGGGGACGGCGTAAGCGCCGTAGTTGCGGGTAAAAAGGTGCGGCTGCGTAGCCTGCGCCAGGCAGAGACACTGCCGCAAGAGCTGACCGAAAGCGCCGAGGCAGCCGCGCGCGCGGGCGAAACGCTCAGCCTGCTTGAGGTAGACGGCGAGGCCTGCGCCCTGTTCGGTTGCGGCGATACCCTGCGCGAAAGTTCTGCCGCGATAGTCGCGGCGCTGCGCGAGCAGGGCGTTACGCCGGTGCTTGCTACCGGGGACAACCTGGCCGCCGCGCATAAAGTGGCCGCCGCTACCGGTATTAGCGAGGTTCACGCGAAGCTGACTCCGGCGGATAAATTGCGCCTAGTTAATGAGCTGCGCAGCCAGGGCAGGCACGTGGCAATGCTGGGCGATGGCATCAACGACACCGCCGCCCTCGCCGCCGCCGATCTGGGGGTTGCGCTGGGCAGCGGCACCGACGCGGCCATCGCTAACGGAGACATCGTGCTGTCGGGCGGAGACATCGCGCTACTGCCCAAGGCGTTCGGGCTTTCGCGCGCCACGGTGAACACGATCCGTTGGAACCTGCTCTGGGCCTTTATCTACAACCTGGTGGCCATTCCGCTGGCCGTGGCGGGATTGCTAAATCCGATGATTGCGGGCGCGGCCATGGCTTGCTCAAGCCTGTTCGTGGTTGCAAATTCCCTGCGCCTGCGCGGCTGGGACCTGTAAGTCTCGCCCCTGCGGGGCTAGGCTGTGCACAAACTACGGCCAAGCCAAGGAGGAAACATGCGCAGCACCCTATTCGCGGCAGACCACCAGGAAAATCAGTCCCAGGAACGTTGGCTGCTGCAGTCGCCGCGCATGCTCCGCTGCGCCCTGAACGCGGGCAACTCCGAGCTAATCGCCACCCAGGGGGCGATGGTCGCCTACCAGGGGCAGATCGACTTCTCCTACCAGGGCGCGGGCGGCGGCATGCGGCTGCTCAAGAAAATGGTGACGGGCGAGGGCCACAACCTGATGCGCGTTTCCGGAAGCGGCGAGGTGTTTTTCGCGCGCAACGCGGCAAATATTTTCCTGATCCAGCTAGAGGGCGATGCTTTAACCCTTAATACCCGCAATGTGTTGGCTTTTGATTCCTCGCTCGACTGGGACATTCGCGGCATGGGTGGCGCCGGAATAATGGCCGGCGGGCTATTTAATTTTGAGTTAAAGGGGCACGGCATGGTTGCCGTCACGAGCGACGGCAACCCGCTGTTGCTCGACTGCTCGCAGCAGCCGACCTTCGTTGATCCCAACGCCGCCGTTTGCTGGTCAGCGAACCTTTCCCCCACCTTGAAAAGCACCTTTAAGGCGGGCGCGCTGATTGGGCGGGGCAGCGGCGAAGCTTTCCAGCTGGCCTTCCACGGCCCCGGTTTCGTGGTGGTGCAGCCGAGCGAAGGCCCGCAACACACAATTTCCAGTTAGGCAAGGCTTAGCTAATTCTCTAATTTAGGTTGCGTTTTAATATCGCTTTTTGCCGTTTTGCCCGAACGAGCTTAAAACGACGGGTAGGGTAATAGCGTCTCTTTGACCCCGCGCCTGTTCGGGTGCACTGTCGCGCCCGAACGTGTGCCCGGCACCGTGCCCAGAGCGGGCAGCAACCTAAAGGAGTATTTATGGAAGATCTGGCAACGAAAGTTACCGCACCGGCTCCGCCCGCAATGGCGAAGACGATGGAAGACGGCCTCTACGCGAAGGCCACCAAGCCTTTCCTGGACATGTTCCTGCTCGCCCTCACCGGCGGCGGCTTCATCGCCCTCGGTTTCATCTACTACGTCACCTCCCAGCAGGGCATGACCGGCGTCCCGACCGGTTTCGCTAAGGTGCTCGGCGGCATGACCTTCTCGGTCGGCCTGGTGCTCGTCATCATTTCCGGCTCGGACCTGTTCACCGGCACCACCCTGACCGTCATGCCCCGTATGTCGGGCCGCATCACCACCGCTCAGATGCTTAAGCACTGGGCGGTTTCCTACTTTGGCAACCTGATTGGTTCGCTGATTCTGGCCGTGCTGATCCTGCTGGCCGGCGTCTACAAGTCCAACAAGGGCGCGTGGGGCCTGGTCGTGATGAACGTTTCCAACGCAAAGATTCACCACACCTGGCTGGAATGCGTCTTCCTCGGCCTCCTGGCTAACTTCGCGGTCTGCCTGGCCGTTTGGATGGCTGTCTCCGGCCGCAACACGATGGACAAGGTCATCGCGATCATGCTGCCCATCTCGCTGTTCGTAGCCAGCGGTTTCGAGCACTCGATCGCCAACATGTTCATGCTGCCGATGGGCCTCATGATCAAGGCCTTCGGTGGCGACGCCTTCTGGACCTCCGACGCGGTGAAGGCCGCGGGTAAGACCATCGCTGACTACGACGGCCTCACCATCGGCTCCGCGATCTGGAACAACATCATCCCGGTCACCATCGGCAACATCATCGGTGGCGCGATCTTCGTCGGCGTGTACTTCTGGGTTGTCTACCGCCGCAACAACTACAAGAACGCATAAGTAAGGTTCACCTGCCTAACGGTGGGGTGGGACACGCGAACGCGACCCACGGCCACCGGCAGCTATAAAGTGGAGGGGCTGCGCGCTAACGCGCGCGGGCCCTCCACTGTTTTTGTCCCCCGGCTTTGATAACGAGGACCGATGTTTTCTTCTGCTCCGCTCCGCATGGCCGTCATCGGCGCTGGCCCCGCAGGCATTTACGCCGCGGAAACCCTCACCAAGACCGAGCAGGTCAAGTCCGGTGAACTACCGGTCGCAATCGATCTGTTTGACCGCCTGCCCGCCCCGTTCGGCCTGATCCGTTACGGCGTGGCCCCCGATCACCCCCGCATTAAGGGCATCATGACCGCCCTGCGCCGCATCCTCGGCCGGGGCGATATTCGCTTCTTCGGTAACGTCGAATTCGGCACCGATCTGACGCTGGAGGAACTGCGCGAACACTACGACGTGATCGTTTTCGCAACCGGCGCGATCAAGGATGCCGCCCTGGACATTCCCGGTATTGACCTGGACGGAAGCTACGGCGCGGCCGACTTCGTGGCCTGGTACGACGGCAACCCGGATTACCCCCTCACCTGGCCGCTCAAGCACGAGAAGGTGGCCGTTCTCGGCAACGGTAACGTCGCCCTCGACGTCGCTCGCGTGCTCGCTAAGAGCGCCGACGAACTGCTCAAGACCGAGATCCCCGCGAACGTTTACGAGGGCATGAAGGCCTCCCCCGTCACCGACGTCCACGTTTTCGGCCGCCGCGGCCCGACCCAGGTTAAGTTCACCCCGCTGGAGACCCGCGAACTGGCGCACCCGCAGGGCGTGCAGATGGTGCTCGACCAGCGCGATTTCGACCAGGTGAGCGAGGCCGAATGGGAAGCTATCGCCAAGGACAACCGCCAGAAGCAGGTTGTGGATACCTTCGTGGGCTGGCTCAACGAGCAGAACGAACGCGAAGCGAACGGCAGCGAACCGACCGACCATCACGGCAACCCGGTACAGCGCCGTCTGCACCTGCACTTCTGGCACCGCCCCGTGGAGGTGCTGGGCGAGGACGGCGTCATGACCGGCATGCGTTTTGAGCGCACCCGCCTGGACGAGGACGGCAACCTGGTCGGCACCGGCGAAATGGTCGATTACGAACTGGGGGCCGTTTACCGCGCCATCGGCTACTTCGGTAGTGAACTGGCGGGCGTGCCGTACGATGCCGACCGTGGCGTGGTTAAGAACGAACTCGGTCGCGTGCTCGACGAAAACGGCAAGCACATCGAGGGCGTCTACGCGAACGGCTGGATCAAGCGCGGTCCCGTCGGCCTGATCGGTGCCACCAAGTCCGACGCGCTCGAAACGGTCACCTGCATGCTGGAGGACCTGCCGACCCTGACCCCGGCGAAGGACCGCGATCCCGAATCGACGCTGCGCCTGCTGGAAAGCAAGGGCGTGCAGTACACCACCTGGGAGGGCTGGCTGAAACTGGAGGAGCACGAGCAGGCCCTCGGTGCCGCCGCCCTGGACGCGGAAGGTAACCCGCGCGAGCGCGTGAAGGTTGTTTCCCGCGAAGAAATGGTGCGGATCAGCAACTCCTGATCACCCCCAAACGATAAAAGGGTGGCCCCGGCGCTAGTGCCGGGGCCACCCCTTTTTGCTTACCTGGTTAGGTCAGCGGCGCACGCTATCGAGGAACTCCCCCATTCGCGTGAGCGCCTGTTCGAGGGTGTCCGTATCGGGCAGCGTCACCACGCGGAAATGGTCGGGTTCCGGCCAGTTGAAGCCGGTGCCGTGCACCACCAAGATTTTCTTTTCGCGCAGCAGATCGAGGGCGAACTGTTCGTCGGAATCAATACGGAACTTTTCCCGTTCGATGCGCGGGAAAAGGTAGAGGGCGCCTGCGGCCTGTTCGCAGGAAATGCCGTCGATTTCGTTCAGCATCCTGTGGGCCAGGTTGCGCTGCTCTAGCAGGCGGCCACCGGGCAGCAGCAGGCTGTCCAGGTCGCTACTGGAGAGCGCGGCGGCCACGGCGTGCTGGGCGGGCACGTTGGCACACAGGCGCATGTTGGCAAGAATGTTCAGGCCTTCGATGAAGTTTTCTGCGTGCTCGCGCGGTCCGCTCAGCAGCATCCAGCCGCTGCGGAAACCCGCCAGCCGGTAGGCCTTGGAGAGGCCGTTGAAAGTAATGCAGAAAAGATCGGGGGCCAGGGTTGCGGTGGGGATGTGTACCGCGCCGTCGTAAAGAATCTGGTCATAGATTTCGTCCGACAACAGCAGCAGGCCGTGCTTGCGGGCCAGGCCGATCATTCCCTCCAGCACGTGCTTCGGATAGACAGCTCCGGTGGGATTGTTCGGGTTGATGATTACCAGCGCCTTGGTGCGCGGGCTGATCTTCGCCTCGATGTCGGCGAGGTCTGGCCACCAGTGGTTTTCTTCGTCGCAGCGGTAGTGCACGGCGCGGCCACCCGCGAGCGATACGCAGGCAGTCCAAAGCGGGTAGTCGGGGGCGGGAACCAGCACTTCGTCACCCGTGTCTACGAGCGCCTGCATGACTAGCTGGATCAGTTCGCTGACGCCGTTACCCAGGTAGACGTCGTCCGGGTGGGCGTCGGTGATCCCGTTTTCGCGTGCGCGCTGCGCCACGGCTTCGCGGGCCTCCAGGATGCCGCGCGAATCGGAGTAGCCTTCCGCACCGGGCAGCCTGCGCACCATTTCGGCGACGATTTCGGCGGGGGCCTGAAAACCGAATGGCGCGGGATTGCCAATGTTCAGTTTCAGGATTTTTTCGCCGGCGGCTTCCATCCGGGCGGCCTCGGCCGGTACCGGTCCCCTGATCTCGTAGCAAACGTTACGCAGCTTAGATGACTGCTCGAAAATCATGGGTGCTCCTTTGGATACTGCAACTGACTCGGTAAGCGTACTCCCCCTGGCCCTGCCACCGCCGCGTAGAGTGGTGACATGGCTCAGTTTCGTAGACCCGCTTCGCTTTCCCTAGCACGTCAAGAGAAGATTCCGGGCGAGCCCGATCCCGCCGGTAACACCGAACTGGCGCACGCGTCGGCCACCGCCCTGCTGTCCCGCGTGCGCCGCGACTGCGCGGACCCGGAACTGGTGGAGCGCGTAGTCGGGCTGGTGCAGCGCGAAGGCATTGATGACATAGCCGCCCTCTGGTCCCATTCCCCCGCCGGGACCCTGCCGGGCATGATGTGGCGGCTGTATGCGATACACGCCTGGGTGCACAGCGATCCGGCGGAGGTGGCGCGGCGCTACCAGGCGGGCATAGTTTCCGCCCCCGGCCTGCGTTTCCTGGCCGGGGTGGAGGAACCGCCGGGGGTGGATCAGATCCGCGCCACGCTGGATGACATCATGCGCGGGGTTTTCACCGGCGATCTTTCCCTGGCGTTGGAACGCGCCAGCGCGGTCGTCACCCTGGTTGCCTACGGCACGGCGCATCTGGCCGACGATGGCGGCGATCCGCAGCAGCTCACCCTTTCCGCAGACCGCCTGCTGGCGACGGCGGAGGAACTGGCGGAAGGCGCGGAGCTGGAACGGCGCAACCTGCTCAGCTAGGCGCATCCTCAGCTAGGGCGCACCTGCTCACTTCCCAGGCAGTTTGCCGATTTTTGCACTGAGCGGGGTGGCCTGACATAGACTGGTAGTGCGTCGGGTCGCGGCAGCCCCGGGCTCCAACATTTGCCGCTACGAGCGGCCTTCGCGCCGACAGGCGCTCCCGGCCCGGCGCACCTTAACTTTTTAGCGCTAGGGGACGTCTTGAAGTTTTTCTCCGCGCAGCGGGAACGCTCCGTACATGATTTGTTGGGCGATACCGCCCATTTGGTTGCGGAGTCGAGCCAGACCCTGGCCCGTTGCCTGGGTAGCGCGGACGAGGAACGCCCGGTATTGGCGCGTCGCCTCGATTCCTCTCGGCGCGAGGCCGCCGATCTAAGCCGCCGGGTCAGTAACCGCTTGGCGAGCGCTCTCATCACCCCTTTTGAGGCGGACGTGCTGCTCGGGATGGCCCACTGCCTGTCAGACGCGGTGAATCGGCTGGAACGGGTTTCTTCCCTCGTGGTTACTTTCCGAATGGGTTCGCTGCCCAGCCGGGTGCTGGATGTGGTCGAGGATCTGATCCGGCTCTCGAACAGCACGGCGGACGTGCTTTGGAAACTATCCGATATGTCGGCCATAGATGCCTTCTGCGTGGACATGCCCCGCCAGCTGGGGAACACGGAGGGGCTGTGCCGACAGGCACTGCACGAAATCTACGCGGAAAAAACCGACCCCGTTTCGCTGTTGCAGCTGCGCGACGTGGTGGAGGGAATGCGCGAGGTGGCGCTGTGCCACGAGCGGTTTGTGCGTTTGGCGGATCGTCTCCGAGTCAAGGATTCCTGAGTGCTCGCACTGGGTGTCTTTCTAGCGCTGGCGTTCACGGTCTGCAACGGTTTCCACGATGCTTCGAACGCGGTCGCTACCTCTATCGTGACAAAAGCGCTGCGTGAACGCACCGCCCTGGTGATGGCTGCGGTGCTCAATTTCCTCGGCACCTGCCTGGCGTTCGGGATTGTGCTGGCAAGCGGTAGTAGCCTGCTGCATTTCGCTTCTTTCGCGGTGCCCGGCGGGGCCGACGCGACCGGGCTGCTGCTTATTTGCTGCGCTATCACCGCCGCGATTTGTTGGAACCTGCTCACCTGGTGGTGGGGGATGCCGAGTTCTTCTTCCCATGCCCTGCTGGCCGCGCTGTGGGGTGCCTGTCTGGTTTCGGATAGGAACCTGCTGGAACCGATCGCGCCCCTCGCGCTAGTGATACCGCTGCTGGTGTTGCCGCTGCTCGCGGCAGCTATGGCGCTGGGCGGCCTGCACCTGTTCGCGCGTTTCGCGGAGGCGCTTTCCCTCACGCCGCGCCAGCTGCGCCTGCTGCAAACCATGTCTGCCGGGGCCGTGGCTGCGGGCCACGGGTTACAGGACGGCCTGCGCTGCACGGCCCTGCTGGCTGCGGTGCTGCTTTTAAGCGGGGTGGAGGCCGATTTCAGCGCTCCCGCAGCGTTAGCCGCCGCGTTCGCGATAGGCGGCGGTACGCTGCTTGGCGGCCGTCGCATTATTCGCACCATCGGCCGCCGCCTCAGCGATCTTTCTACGCCCCAGGGGCTGGCTGCGGAGTCGGCCACGGCGGTTCTGCTCTACGGCACCAGCATTCTGCCGGGCTTTCCGGCCTCCACCACCCATGTGCTGACGGCCAGCGTCGCGGGGGCGGGGCTGGCTGCCGGGCCGGGTTCCCTGCGCTGGCCTCTGCTCGGCAAAATCATGCTTACCTGGCTTGCCACACCGCTTTTCTGCGCGGCGCTGGCCGCCTGTCTGACGTCGCTTTTTGTTCGGTAGCCAGCAGCGTTTGCTAAAAATTTTTATACCTTCGTAGCTATTTTCGGTTTTTCTTTCTGGCGTAGGCTTGCGGCAAGTATCCGTTTTCCTTAATGAGGAGCTCTATATGTCCGACGAGACCAACGCGAAGCGTCCCGAATACGGCCTGCCGGGCAACCCGCCGCAGCAGCCCGAACCCGCTGCGGAAGGTGAGGCTACGCCGCTGGGTACGCCCGCTTCGCCGATGCCGTCCTCCCCGTTCGGCACCGCGCCGCAGCAGAACGACTATCCCTACGGTCAGGCCGCTAGCCAGGCCGGGCAGTCCTCTCCTTTTGGGCAGGAGGCACAGTTCTCTCCGCAGACCGGCTATAACGCCCCCGGTAACCAGGGCGGCCCGAACTACCCGCAGTCGGCGGGCACCCCGGCGAGCGCTCCCGCCTACGGCGCTTCGCCGTCGGCAGCGCAGCCGGTGACGGGAGCTCCGGTGCCTCCCTACCAGGGTGGCTCGCAGCAGCCCGGCCAGTGGCAGCAGGGCTACCAGCCCAACCAGCCGAAGAAGCGTAAGGGAATTAAGACCCTGATCGCGGGCGTCGTCTGCCTGGTACTCGCGGGCCTGTCGCTGGTGGGCGCGTTCGCCGCTACGGCCTCTCTTACCGCCAGCTTTGCTTCCCACGAGGGCCAGCTGGTGCAGGTTCCCGGCAAGCTTCCGGTGAAGACCGGCAAGATGTACACGATTTCCCTGCCGGTTTCTGAGGCGCAGTCCGGTGGCTCCTGCACCGTTAAGGGCAGCAATATTGAGGTAAACCGTGACGATGCCCTGACCAACGAGGCGCTGGCTTTCACTCCCGAAGGCACCAACGAGGAATACGTTCCGGTCGTTAATTTCACCGCTGCCGGTGACAGCGAGGCGCGTATCGAATGCGGTCAGAACCAGCAGGCATTCCTGCACGACCCGGTGAACGTGCTGGGTGGCGGCGCGGCCCTGATCGGTGGCGCTCTGGGCCTGCTCGTGTTTGGTCTGATCGGTCTGATCCTGGTGATCATCGGCATCGTGCGTTTCGTGCGTAGCAAAAAGCACGCCTAAGCAGCCGATTTAGCGCGCACAGCAGCTGCACCCCGAGCCGTACAGGCTCGGGGTGCTTCGCTTTTAAGGGCCGGAAACGCCCGGCCCGGCCCTGTCCCGTGCATGCGGGCCGCGACTGGGGTAGAAAGTTATTAGCCGATAAAAACAGTGACATCACAGGAGGTCACCCATGCACCCTCGCGCCGGGCAGAAAGCCCTAGCGGAAGATCTGATCGACGTTGAGGAGCTGCTGGCCGCGTATCGCGACCTGCACCCAAACCCTGATGTACCCGAACAGGCGGTAGCGTTCGGCACCTCCGGTCACCGGGGTAGCGCACTCGATACCGCTTTCAACGACGATCACATCGCCGCAATCACGCAGGCAATCGTGGAATACCGCGCCGCACAGGGCATCGCGGGGCCGCTTTTCATTGGCCGCGATACGCACGCGCTTTCCCTGCCCGCGTTCCACACCGCGCTTGAGGTGCTGGCCGCGAACGGGGTAGAGGTGATGGTCGATGCACGTGACGGCTACACCCCCACGCCCGCCGTTTCGCACGCGATTTTGCGTTTCAACCGCGAACTGTCGGCGCAGGAACCGGGGCGGGCCGACGGCATCGTTGTCACCCCCAGTCACAACCCGCCGCGCGATGGTGGCTTCAAGTACAACCCGCCCCACGGCGGCCCTGCCGACACGGACGCGACCGGCTGGATCGCGGACCGCGCCAATGAACTACTGCGCGCGGGCCTGGCGGGGGTGCAGCGGACCGATCTGGAGAGCGCCCTCGCGGCGGCGAAGCGCTACGACTACGCACACGAATACGTTTCCGATCTGCCGAACGTGATCGATCTGGACGCGATCCGCGAGGCGGGAGTGGTGATCGGGGCCGATCCTCTGGGCGGCGCGGCGGTCGATTACTGGCGTCTCATCGCGGAAATGCACGGCCTGAACCTGACCGTGGTCAATCCCGAGGTGGACCCGCGTTTCGGCTTCATGACCCTGGACTGGGACGGCAAGATTCGCATGGACTGCTCCAGCCCGTCGGCCATGGCCTCCCTGGTTTCGGCCCGCGAGCACTACGACATCGCGACGGGTAACGACGCGGATTCGGACCGTCACGGCATCGTCACCCCCGATGCGGGTTTGATGAACCCGAACCACTTCCTGGCGGTCGCTATCGACTACCTGTTCACGCACCGCCCGGAGTGGCCCGCCGCTGCGAAGGTGGGTAAGACCGTGGTTTCTTCCAGCCTGATCGACCGCGTCTGCACGGGCCTGGGCCGGGAACTGTACGAGGTGCCGGTCGGCTTCAAGTGGTTCGTGCCGGGGCTGCTCGATGCGAGCGTCGCCTTTGGCGGCGAGGAAAGCGCGGGAGCTTCGTTCCTGCGCAAGGACGGCACCGTGTGGAGCACCGACAAGGACGGCATCATCCTGGCGCTGCTGGCCAGCGAGATTCTGGCCGTGACGGGCAAGTCGCCGAGCGTGCGCCACGCCGAGCTGGTGGCCGAGTACGGGGCCTCCGCCTACGCCCGCATCGACGCGCCCGCAAGCCGCGAGGAGAAGGCGAAGCTGAAGTCGCTTTCCCCCGCGCAGGTGAGCGCGAGTGAGCTGGCGGGAGAAAAGATCGTCTCGAAGCAGACCGAGGCATCCAACGGCGCTGCCATCGGCGGCCTGAAGGTGACGACCGAAAACGCCTGGTTCGCGGCCCGCCCGTCGGGAACGGAGGACGTCTACAAGATTTATGCCGAGTCATTCCTGGGCGAAGAGCACCTGCGCCAGGTGCAGGAGGCCGCCAAGCAGGTAGTGGCCGACGCGCTGGCCTGATTCGCTAATCCATAAATAAAGCGCTGGCCCGTTCCGGGATATCGGATCGGGCCAGCGCTATCTTTGCGGGATGTTTCGCCTATATTTCCAGGGTTCTTTCGCCCATCACTTCCGGGGTGCAGGCTCCCCTGGTGATGTCCGCGATTAGCCTGCGGGTCGCGTCGGCATCCGCGACCATGAGGTCCAGGTTCACGCGGTTCGCATAGCTGACGTCGGCCACGTGCACCCCGGCTGCGCGCAGTTCCGATTCAACCCGGCCCGCATCGGCATGATTGAGGTTGAGCCGCCAAATTTCACGGCGCACACGTTCCTTGGTGGGGATTCCGTCTAGCACCTGGGAAGTGGCCTCCGAGTAGGCGTGCACCAGTCCCCCGGCCCCGAGCAGAATGCCGCCGAAATAGCGGATCACGATAACGCCTACGTCCACCAGCCCGCTGCCCTGCACCACGTCCAGCATGGGCCTGCCCGCCGTGCCCGACGGTTCGCCGTCATCGCTGGAGCGGGTTATCACCTGGTCGCCGTCCAGGTAGAGCGCTGCGGAGCAAACGTGCCGGGAGGCGTGATGTTCGCGCCTGCCGCGGTCAATGAACGCCTTGTATTCGTCCTCGTTACTGATGCGGGCGGCGCGGGCGATGAAGCGAGATCTTTTGATGACCAGTTCGGTTTCCCGATATTCGCTCTTCAGCGCCACCACGTTTCCGATCTTCACCCAATTAGCGTATCCCGCCGCACCTCGCTAGTGACAATTTCCTGAGTGCATTGCCCGCGTTAATCGACTATTCTCGAAAGACACGGCTTCCGAAAGGAGACACAGGTGAACGGCCCCTGGTATCCCCCGAAGCGTCTGCGCGCCACACTGCTGGCCTCGGGCGCGCTTGTTTTGCTGCCCGCTACCGCGGCCTACGCAGCGGAAGAAGCGCCCGCAGGGGAATCGCTAAGCCACGATCCGCATGCCTCCCTGGAAGTCTCGGTGGCCGCTCCCGAAACCTCCGTCACAGCCCTCGAATCCACCGACCTCGAATCCACCGATGCGCAGCTGGAAGCTTCCGTTACCGGCAGCGCCACGAAAGGCGAAACCACCGGTGTAACCCGCGTGGTGGTCGGCACCGGAACTCACGTCTCGCACAAAGGCGCAGAGCGTGAGGGCGGTGAGGAACAAACCGGATCGGCGTTCTTTAAGCCGGTAAAGCTGGATCTTCCCGGCGTCAGCATCTCCTTTAAAGGCTCGCACGGAGCGGGCGCCCCCGCAGAAAAACAGCCAAGCGCCGACTCATCTGCCGCAGCCGATGCCGCCGAAGCCAATTCCGCAGGGTCCGATTCTGTAGGGACCAGCGGCGAGAGCAAGGGTCAGGAAGCCACCGAGCCTGCTGAGGGCACTAAGCCCGCAGAGGATGCTGAAAGCGCAGAGGATGCTGAAAGCACCGGGAAGTCCACCGTAGGGGCCGAGCGCGCCCAGAAGGGTACCCAGAAGAACAGCGAGAAGAGCGGCGAGGAAACAACCCCGGAGAACGCGGAGCCTGCGCAGACCTCGCCCGATTCCCTGCCCGCTTCCGGCGGCGAAACCGCGGCCGCTCCCGCCGCAGCAATCCCGGCTGCTGGCGAAAAAACCGATGCTAAACGTCCCAAGCGCGAGGCCGATAAGCCGCAGCGCACCGGCGGCAAGCGTAAAAAGAGCGATACCCCGCTGGCTGAAACCCCGAAAGCGGATACTTCCGCTGTTGCCACGCCCGCGCATAACGATGAGGTTCGTACGGACGAAGCCAAGGCTGCCGCGGAACCCGCACCCCGCACAGACAGCGCGAATACCTCCGTTTCGGTAAAGGAGGGTGGCGCAAGCCAGGCTTCTTCCGCTGAAGAAGCAGAGGCGACGCCCGCGTCCCCGCAGGAAGAAACTTCCCAGGAAGCGGCCGAAGCGGCCGCCCCGGAATCTGGTTCGGCTGTTTCGCAAGATCGGTCGGCCCCGGCAGCCTCCGCTGAAAAACACGCAGAAAAAAGCAATAGCCTGCATATTTTGGCTAGCAACGGCGAGCTTTCCCTGCCGTCCGCCCGTGGTACTTCCGTGCCGGTGAGCGCCCCCGTGCAGGGGCGTCACGCACGCGGCGCGGCAAGCATTGCGCCGGATAGTTTCAGCGCTGCAGCAGCCGTCGGCACCGGCGATACCGCGCAGAGCGATAACGGCGCTCTCGCCGCGCCCGCGCCGGAGGCTGGCAGCGTCGATTCTACTGTGGCCGCGCCCGGAGCACCCCAGAACCCCGAAGCGCCCCAGAACGCAGAAACTACCCAGGTTCACGACGCGGCAACGACCGGCGCTGAAGCGGCGCGGGCCGAACAGGCCGCACAGAACGAACAGGCCACGCCGGACCAGGAGCAGAACTCGCTGGCCATCGCAGGTAGCGGTAATTCTGACAGCTCCGGCACTTCCGCCGGGGAACAGGTACTTAACGTCGCTGGCGCGGCCTCCAGTACCGACAGTTACGTTTCTCTGCAGGGCCTGCAGGCTGCCCTGGGGGTAGCCCTGGTGGCGGCTTTCGCTGTTGCCGGTGCGGTTACCGCGGGCACCCTGCGCAGCCGGGGCGCGATTACGGCTACCGCAGCGGCCGCTGCTGGTGGCGCTGCCGCCGTAGCAGCCAAGCGCACCCCCACCCATCGGCGTTCGCGCTAAGGCATAAAAATGCTCGCCCCGTAAACGGGCGAGAAACAGGGCGAGCGGTTGGCTGCCGTATCCGGCTCGCCTGTTTCGGTGCGGTTTTGGGGCTATCCCCTACCGCGCCGTTGCAGCATCAGGTTGATGTAGAGGATGATCGACGGCACCGCACGGTTTAGCGTTTTTGCGGTGCGCCGGAACGCGCGCGGACCCGAATACCAGGGGTCGGGCACGTCTAGTTCTTCGTCGCGGGCATTAACGGGCGCGGACGGATCAAAATACCGCCACATGAAAAGATCCGGCTTGGGGCTATCCTCCGGCAGCGCAGCCATTTTTCGCCGCACGGTTTCCAGGTGGTTAGCGGTCATTGCGAGGACCAGATCCCATTCCGCTACCTCCGACTGCCGCATGGCCCGCGCCGAATGTTCGGGCAGGGGGCAGCCCATTTCTTCCAGGGCGTCCGCCGTGCGGGGGTCTATGGGTTCGCCTTCGGCTTCCCAACTGGTGCCGCAGGATTCCACCACCACGCGATCTTCGAGCGGGGTTCCGGCGAGCGCGGCACGCAGCAGCGCCGCCCCCATCGGGGAGCGGCAGACGTTCCCGGTACAGACCGTAAGGACGCGGTAAACACTCACCGGACTATTCTCTAGGTGCACTCTGGGATTCTCTATGCGACGTGGGACTGTTCACGGCCCCTAAGCCGTATCCGCTCAGGGTTCCTATCAACTACCCTGTTATTTAGTTGCAGCAAATACGACGGGAGTACGGATGGATCCGACTTGCGCCGGTTTCGGGGATGGGGGTGCTCATCCCGAGGCGCCGGATCGCCCCCACTGGGCTGCCCGTGTAGAAAACCGCGTCAATCTGGCGGTAGGTGGCCTCCTGCGTGCCTGCGGGTTTCAGGTGCGCATCCAGCCGTTTCACGGTTACGGCACTCCGGGCAAGATTCGCGTATTAGCGAAACTGCTGTACGCCCCTCCCGGTTCCCCCGCTAATTTTTACGCGCGCCCCCTGCATGACATGCGCGGCCTGGCACTGCGCGGGTTTCGCTCTTTCACCTCTTCCGTGGCCATTCACCACAGCGCCACGGTGACGGCGGGAGGTCAGCGCTTCACCGTCAATGCCGACAGAACCGGCATTATCGACGCGGTCCTGCCCGCCGATCTGCCGCCCGGCGAATGCACGGTGGAGATTTCCCTGGGTGACGGCAGCGCCGTGTCGGCACCCGTCACCGTTTTTGACCCCGCGCAACCTATCGGCATAGTTAGCGACGTGGACGATACGGTGGTGGTTACCATGCTGCCCCGCCCGCTGCTCGCCTTCTGGAACGCCTTTATCGTGCATCAGTCCTCACGCCGCGTGGTGCCGGGCATGCCCGCCCTCTACGAGACGCTGCGCCGCACCTATCCGGGGGCGCCGTTCCTTTACCTATCTACCGGCGCCTGGAACACGTACCCCGTGCTGCGGCGTTTCCTGCACCGCAACGGCTATCCGACCGGGCCTATGATCATGACCGACTGGGGGCCGACGGACACGGGCTTCTTCCGCTCGGGCAGGGCGCATAAGCGCGATTCGCTGCGGCATTTGGCGCGCGATTTTCCGCAGATACGCTGGCTGCTGATCGGGGACGACGGCCAGCACGACCCGGAGATTTACGGCGAGTTCGCGGCCGAGCTGCCGGATTCTGTAGCGGGGGTGGCGATTCGCCAGCTCTCGCCCCAGCAGCAGGTGCTTTCCCACTTCGGTGTTTCCCCGCTGCCGTTTAAGGCCTCCCGGAGCGAGCACCATCCGGTGAGCGCGCCGGACGGTTTCGGGCTGATCAACGGGCTGCGCAGGCTGGGGCTGCTTAGGGGCGCCAGAGATAAAGATTGAACGATAGCGATTACCCACACACGCCTAGAGGCTGCGAAAGGTTTCTTTTCCGTGGGGCGCTTTTCTTCGCTACCGTGTAAGGCGTGAGCCGTCGTATTCAAAAAGTAGTCGTCCTGCTGATCGCCCTGACACTGATCCTGCCGGTGGGCGCGGCGGGGATTTTCCAGCTGTTTTCGCCTTCCGCCGCCACGCCCGCGCAGCAGGCGGGAAACGGCGTGCAGGAACGTGTCGATCCGGCCAGCCAGCCCAAGCCCTCCCCCACCACGCCTCCCGCGGCTCCCGAGAAGCTGCGCGAGGATAGCGAGGCGGGCGCGGAGCAGACGGCGCGTTACCTGCTTGCCAGCTACCCGTATATGAACGCGACCGGGGACATCGCCCCCTGGCAGGCGCACACGGCGGACGACTGCCAGCCCTGTCAGGCGCTGATCGGTAACGCCGTGCTGCTGCATAAGCAGGGCGGCTACCAGGTGGACGGCAAATTCAACGTCAACGATGCTTCCGCGACCCGTAAAAAGGACGGCACGGTGCTGGTCACCCTCGCCTACACGAGCGATCCCGCCGTGATCGTAGAGGAACCGACCCTGCCCGCGCGCCGCGAGGAGGGCACCACCGGCAGCGTGGATATCACCTTACGCTGGGACGGTAAGGCGTGGCGCGCCACCGCGATGTCGCTCGGCGAATAGCGTTTACTTTTCCCCGCTAACGGCGGTACAGCAGCAGGTCGCTGCGGTAGAGCAGCGCGATTTCACTATCCGGCGCGTGGCCCAGGTGCTCGTACAGATACCAGTCCAGGTTTGCCGCAACCCGGCGGCGAGTCTTTTCGTCGCTGCGCTGCCAGTAGCTGCGGGTAGCGGCCAGGCGGGTTACGTCGGCCGTGCTCATCCGCTGTTCCCAGCGCACCTCGCGCCGCTCGCTGAGGCGAAACGGGGCGTTCATCGGGGGCACGAAGCCGTCCTTCAGGATGTCTCCCGCGTGCATGATGCGGCTGAGCCGGTGTACCCACGGCACCGTAACGTCGAGGGTGTTCCACAGCAGGGCCAGGGTGCCACCGTCGGCCAACACCCGATCCGCCTCGCGGCAGGCGGCGGTGGTATCGAACCAGTGCCAGGCCTGCGCCGCGGTGTAGAGGCTGACGCTGCGCCCCGGTAGCGGCAGCGTCTCCGCACCGCCGGTCAGCGCGGTAATCCCGGCCGGTACTTGCGCGAGCATTTTTTCGCTCGGGTCCACCGCCGTCACAGCTACGCCGCGCGCCGACAGGGCGGCCGCCAGTTTGCCCGTTCCCGCGCCTACGTCCACCGCCCCTAGAGGACCGGCGATGCGCGCCAGTTCGGTGACGAACTCGGCCGGGTAGCCGGGACGCAGCCTGTCGTATTCCGGCCCCTGCCCCGAATAAGCGGCGGCAAGGAGCACCCGGCGCTCGCTGCTGAGCGCCGGGTGCTCCCGGTTAGATACCGGCGGGATGGGAGGGTGTAACACCCTTATTCGACGCCCCGCATGGCGCGATGGATCGGCTTCACGCCAACCAGCATAAGCACACCGGCAACCACGGCCATGGTGCCGAGCACGCCGAAGTAGGTGATCTCGTTCTCGGTGCTGTAGTAACCGGCCAGCACGCCCGAAAGCGCGGTGCCGAGCGCCCACGACATGTAGAACAGGGACACCATCAGCACCGGGTAGGCCTTCGGTGCCAGTTTCGTGGAAAGGGACAGGCCGACGGGCGAAACCAGCAGTTCGGCCATCGTGGCGGCCAGCAGGATCAGGCAGATCCAGTAGAACGGCACCTTAGCCACGTGCGCCATCGGGATGAACAGCAGGAACGCGGTACCGATCAGGAACAGGCCGAACGCGAACTTCACCGGCGTGACCGGCTGACGGCTACCCATCTTGGTCCACAGCGCCACCAGCAGCGGGGTCAGCAAAATGATGTAGACCGGGTTGATGGACTGTACCCAGGAGACGGGGATTTCGTAGCCGAACAGCACGCGGTCCAGGCGCTTATCGGAGTACAGGGTGATAACGGTGAATTCCTGCTGGAACAGGGCGGTGAACACGGAAATGCCCATGAAGAGCGGAATGAATGCGTAAACGCGCGGGCGTTCTTCGGAAGTAACCTTTTTCGAGGTCAGCAGGATGCCAAACATGACGATTGCAGCCACGATAGCGACGTACATGATCGCGTCCGAGTAGTGGTCGGGCGTGATAAAGCCACCCAGGAGCAGGAACGCAATCAGCGCGGAGACGGCGATCGCGCCGAGCAACACCGGCAGGCGGTGCGCCGCAGGCAGCGGGTTCGGGACCTCGTGCACGCTTGCGGGTAGGTTGCGGCGGGCCAGGCTGTACTGCACCAGGCCGATGAACATGCCCGCGGCGGCGATGCCGAAACCGACGTGGAAGCCGTATTCCTTCTGGGCGTAGCCGGTCAGCAGGGGGCCGACCAGTGCGCCCAGGTTGAGGCCCATGTAGAAGATGGAGAAACCGGAGTCGCGGCGCGGGTCACCGACCTTGTAGAGGGAGCTGACCAGGTTCACGATGCTGGCTTTCAGGCCACCGGAACCGGAGGCTACCAGCAGCAGGCCGATGGCGAGGCCGGTGAACCCTGAGAGCAGAGCCAGCGAGATATGGCCCGCCATGATCAAAATGCCGCTGTAGAACATGGTGCGTTCGGGGCCGAGCAGCCTGTCGGACACGAAAGCACCCACGATGGTGAACAGGAAGACGCTACCGCCGTAGGCACCGACGATGCTGGTGGCGATACCTTCGGAAAGCCCAAGCCCGCCCTTGGTGGCGTCCCAGTAGATGTAGAGGACCAGGATTCCCTGCAGGCCGTAGAACGAGAACCGCTCCCACATTTCGACGTTGAACAGCCGCGCCAACATTGGGGGGTGCCCAAAGAAGGACTTTTCGCGGACCGAGTTTTGCTGGGTCATGCCTACCTTTTCTTTCATTTCTCGCTCCCCGCCAAAGCGTCGGGGAGGTTCTTAGCCGAGCCAGAAGTGCAACGCCACCAGGCTCCATACGGTGAGTGCCGACAGCGCGGCTGCCAGCTCAAGCAGGATTCCGAGCCCCACGGATTTAAGTACCGCGAGTGCGGATTCCCAAGCGGGATAGACGGCTTTCAAGCGCAGGTATTCCGCCCCGAGCAGGCCGAGCGCAAACCCGAGGAATAGCCCCAGGAACGGGATTACGAAAATACCGACTATCGCTGCGACCACCGCTATCAGCAGGGAACGCTGCGGTACCTGCCTTTCCCGCACGGTTTTCCCCGCGAGCAGGAAACTGGCGAGCGCCCCCGCCACGACCAGCGGGCCAGCCACCGCTAGGGGCAGCCAGCCGTGCCAGCCGGGGATGAAAAACGCCCAGATTCCGAGGCCCGCCAACACGAGCAGGGAGCCGGGCAGCACCGGGAAAATAATTCCCAGCGTGCCGAGCACCAGTACGATTAGCGTGCCAATCCCAACTAGGGTTTCGGCCTGTACTGGTCCCATTCCCGGCCCTTTCTTTGCGGTGCGTAATTCATGCTGCCACGCACGCCCTGGCTAGGCCATGGTTAGCGAGTAAGGGCTAAAACATATTTACTTTGCGGCTATGACGGGCTAGTAACCGTGTTTCAAGCAACAACTTCGAGGGTGGAGGCGCCGTCCCTGCCCCGGCGGACCCGGATCCGGTCGGGGATGCTGCGCTTGAGTTCCTCGACGTGACTGACCAGCCCGACGGTGCGGCCGTGACTGCTCAGGCTCAGCAGGTCCGACATCACGGTGTCGAGCCGTTCGCCGTCGAGCGAACCGAAGCCCTCATCAATGAACAGGGTGCCCAGTTCGATCCCGCCCGCTTCTGCTGTCACCACGTCGGCCAGGCCGAGCGCGAGGGAGAGCGAGACGTAGAACGTTTCGCCGCCGGAGAGGGTGTCGGCCGGGCGCGCACGGCCCGTCAGGGCATCGATCACTTCGACGTCGAGGCCGGTCTTGCCCCGGCCGCTGCCCGCGCTTCGCGCGATCTCGAACTGCCCCTGCGACATTTTGCTGAGGTGGCTGTTGGCCGCGCCGAGCACGTCATCGAAACGGCGCATGAGCACGAACGTGGAAAGCCGTACCGCGCCCGCCGTCTTGTCGTTGCCGGTGGCAAGCTGCGCCACGCGGTAGATCAGGTCGGCGCGTTCGCGCACCGCAGCGCCCTCCCGTAGGGCATCCTCCAGGCGCTGCCGTGCCGTTTCGGCGCGCGTCAGGGTGTCTTGCGCCAGCGCGGCGGCGGAACGGGCGGTTCCTGCGCAAGCGTTCGCTTCTTCCAGCGCCGCGCTTTTTTCGGCGAGAGCTTCGCCGAGGCGCCGCAGGTTCTCCGCGCTGCCGTCGGCCTCCGCCACGCCCGGCGCTTCCAGGCCGACTGCGAGGCGCTGCGCGTCAGAATCGTAGCGCGCAACGTTTTCCCGGTAGGCATCTCGCTGCTGCGCCGACAACTGCGCCTGCCGAGCCGCCTGCGCGTTCGCGAAACCGTTTTCCGCGAGCGTGGCGGCCAGCGTTTCCCGCCGCCGCGCCAACTGCTTTTCTGCGCTGCCCAGCCCTCGCATGAGGCCCGACAGTTCCCGGCAGTATCTTTCCTGCACGCGCAGGGCCTCCACCCGCGCTTTCACGCTGGGGTATTCCGCTTTGCCCTCCGCGCAGGTTTTTTGGTCTGCCGCCAGGGCGGTTTTCTTTTCCGCGAGCGCGCTCTTAGCGGCCGCCAAGTTTACGCGCCCCTCTTGCAACGCCTTATCCAGTCGCAGGGTTTCGTCGGCGTAGTCGGCCAGCGTTTTCTCTAGTTCCCGTTTCTCTGCTGCCGCTTTCTTTGCCTGGGCGAGCCGGGTTTTTCTTTCCGCCACCGCCTCGGCCGCCTGCTGCGGGGTCAGCTGCTGGCTCTTTTCCCGCAGGCCGCGCAGCCGTTCCGTATCCCCTGCTAGGGCGGTGCGGGCGTTATTGAAGTCCGTTTCCGCAGCGGCGCGCGTTTCTTCGGCCGCCTCCACGTCGGCATCGCTCGGCTTGGGGCCGTCGCTTTGCGCGGGCTGCGGGTGCTCGGCGCTGCCACACACCGGGCAGGGTTCCCCGTCGTTCAGGTTTTCCGCCAGGTCAAACGCCACCGCCGCGATCCGGGCCCGGCGCAGCCGGGCTTCTTCCGTCACCGCCGCGGAGGCATGTTTGGCCAGTTCTTCCAGGGCCGACTCCGCCGCTTGCACCTGTTTGGCGAGTTGCTGAGCCTCTTCCGCAGCCGTTTTTACCAGTTCCGCGGCAGCCAACCGTTCGCGCGCCTCGTTTTCGCCGCGCGCCAGGTTTTCCTGCGCGGCGAGTCGCTCTCGCAGGCTCTTTTCTTCCTCGGGCCGCTGCTTCAGCGTGGCCGCGTCTTTTTCCAGTAATTCCCGCTGTTCTTCTAGCCGGGTTTCCTCCGCTGCGATGGCTTTTTCGCGCTCGTCCAGCCCCGCTTCAAGCCGCAAGGCAGCCTCCAGCGCGCCCGCCGCGCGTGATGCGGCGTCGGCTTCGCTTTCCAGCCGGGCAGCCAAAGCGTCATCGGCGTGCGTCGGCGCTTCGCCGTCCCGCTCGGCCCGCTCCCAGGCCGCGCGCAGGTCTCCTTGTGCCCCGCGCAGCGCTTCCCCCGCCTGCGTTTCTTCCCGCAGGGCCGGGGCGGCAGCGTTGGTGCGTTCGTCCGTGGCCAGCAGTTCCCGTAGCCGCGTATTTTCCTCACGCCCTTCGGAGAGGCGCTTTTCCAGGCCGTCCAGCTGCGCTTTCTGCTGTGCCAGAGCGCTGGCCTGCCTGGCGGTATCGCGGGCCTTTTCGCTGGCCGCACGGCGCTCATCGGCGGCCTGAAGCTGCTCGGCGGCGGTGTCGCGCTTTTCGGTGAGGTCGGTCAGAACCTGCGCGCACAGTTCCCGCGTCACCTCGTCGCTGCCCAGGCTTTCCTCCAGCTCCGCCGCTTTTTCTTCGTCCAGGCGCGCCGCATCGCACAGGCTGCCCAGGGCCGCGCGCAGTTTCGTAAGCGCCTCTTCGCGTTCGCGCTCCACTCCCCTGCGGTCCTGCGCGAGCTGATCCTCGATCCGCTCATAGATTTCCGTGGCAAAGATTTTCTGTAGCACGGCGCGGCGTTCGTCAGTTTTGGCTCGCAGGAAGCGCGCGAACTCGCCCTGCGGCAGCACCACTGTCTGGCTGAACTGTTCCCGGTTCAGTCCGACGGCGGCGGTGATTTCCCGCCCCACCTCGTCTATCCGGGTAGCTACGGGTTCAATTCCGCCGAACGCACGAGAATCGTCGGCCATCACCGCGGCGATTGCGTCCGGGCTGGTGATGCGCCAAAGTTTGGCCTTTGCCTGTTCCTTGGTGAAGCCCTCGCCGCGTTGCTTGGGACGCTGGTACTCCGGGCTGCGCCAGACCCGGTAGATGCCGCTGCCCGTCTCAAACACCAGATCAACCATACTGGGCTCGCTCGGGCGCGAATACTGCGAACGAATCCTGCCCTTGCCCCGCGCCTCCCCCGCTACGTCCCCGTAGAGGGCAAACACGATCGCATCCAGCACCGTGGATTTGCCCGAGCCGGTCGGCCCCTCCAGCAGGAACAGACCCGACGCTCCCAGGCGGGAGAAGTCGATCTCGAACTCTTCCCGGAACGGCCCGATGCCGCGCAGTTTAAGCCGGTGTAGCCTCATGCGCTGCATTCCTCTCCCCGTGCGCGTTCGTATGCCGCCGCCAGCACCTCGCGCGCCTTTTCGTCGGGGTCGGCCCCCAGGAAGTAGCGATAGAACTCGTCCATCACCTCGCGCGGGTCCCTGGCGGAACTGACCCGCTTCACGCCGTGCCGATGCTCCCCGCCCTGCGGGCGGTACTCCAGCAGCAACAGGTGCGGGAAAGCCGCGCGCAGCCGCTCCTGCATCTGCGCGGGCCGTTGCGGATCGGTCACCACCGCGTGCAGCCAATCGTCACCGTACGTTTCCGCAAGCGCCAGGATTTCCTCCAGGCTGCCGCGCACCTCGCTCAACCTGCGCGGCACGGGAGCCGCCACCTTCTCCACCTCTATCCGCGCCCGCGTGCCGTCGGCCCCCGGCGCCCCCAGTTCCACCAGCAAAACGCCCTTGCGGTGGTTCTTTTCGGAGAAGGAATAGGCCAGCGGAGAACCGGAATAGTAGAGCAGCGGGTTTTTGCCGGGGCCGTCCTGCGCGGGCACGCACTGCTGACCGTGCAGGTGGCCGAGCGCCACGTAATCCACCCCGTGGAACGCGGCCGCACCCACGCTGTCTACGCCGCCTACGCGCAGGTCACGTTCCGAATCGCAGCCGCTACCGCCGGTTACGAAGGTGTGTGCCAACACCACCGCGCGCGGCTGTATCCCGTGGGTCAGCGAATACTCTTCCAGCCTGCCCCGCACCCGTGCCATGGCCGCGCGGGTTACCGCCTCGTGGCTGCGGGCCAGCAGTTCGCCGTCCTCCCCGGCCAGTTCGTAGCGTGCCATGTCCGGTTCCAGGTACGGCAGCCCGAAGAACAGCACGGGGCCGTGTTCGTCGGCCATTTCCACCGGGTGCGCGATCCCCGCCGTGTCCGTCAGCAGATGGATACCGGAACGCATCAGTTCCCGGCCGAATCCCAGCCGGGTGGCCGAATCGTGGTTGCCGGGGGTCAAGATCACCGTGGTTTCCTTGGCGAGCGCCGCCAGCGTCTCGTTCAGCAGCCGCACCGCGTCCAGCGGCGGCACCGCGCGGTCATACACGTCCCCCGGAATGACCACCGCATCCACTTTGCGTTCCCGCACCAGATGCAGCAGAAACTCTTGGAACGCGCGTTGGTATTCGCTGAGATCAACCCCGTGCAGGGTGCGTCCCAGATGCCAGTCGGAGGTGTGCAAGATCAGCATGGTGCAAGCCTACTTTTCCCCACCGACACCGTAAGGCGCGGCGCGCTGCGAATAGGCACGGCATAAATGGGGATATAGGGTTAGCCGGAAGACTTCTCCCCTAGGTGAAACGTAGCCATGTTTATAAAAGACCTGTTTAAGAGCTTTTCCCCGCGCCCAAAGGCCCCCGGTAAGGCCGGTTCCTGGCCGCACGTGGTGGTGCTGGGCGGCGGTTTCGCGGGAGTCGGCACGGTGCGCGCCCTGCGTAGGGAACGCGTGCAGGTGACCCTGGTAGACAGGAATGTTTACAAGACTTTTCAGCCGCTCCTGTTCCAGGTGGCAACCGCGGGGCTAAACCCCGGAGACGTCACCATGAGCCTGCGCAGTTTCTCGCTACGCTCCCCGAACCTGCGGTTTTGGCAGGGCAACGTGGTCGGGATCGACCATGAGGCGCGGGAGGTGCTGATGGCCGACGGCGCCCACATGCCCTACGACCACCTGGTGATCGCCAGCGGCGCCACCACAAACTTTTTCGGCACCCCCGGAGCGGCGGAAAACGCCATGCCGATGTACACCCGCGTGCAGGCCGTGGCGATCAGGGACCGCATCTTCCAGGAGCTGGAGCGCGCCGCCCGGCGTAGCGACGGCCGCAGGCTGCGCGTCTCTATCGTCGGCGGTGGCCCCACCGGGGTGGAGATCGCGGGCGCGCTGGCCGACTTCCGCGCCCAGGAACTGGACATTCTCTACCCGGAGATCGATCCCGGCACGCTAGAGATAACGCTGCTGCAGCGCGGCAAGGAACTGCTCAAGCCCTACCGCGCCGGTTCCCGCCGCTACGCCGCGAAAGAGCTGGAAAAGCGCGGTGTCACCCTGCGGCTAGGCCTGGGAGTGGAGGAGGTCGGAGAGCGCTCCATCAAGCTGGCCGACGGCAGCAGCGTCCCCTCCGATATCACCATCTGGGCGGCCGGCGTCGGAGTTGACGAGGCGGTGGCTAACTGGGGCCTGCCCCAGGGCAAGGGCGGCCGGGTAGAGACCGACGAATACCTGCGGGTCAAGGGCCTCAAGAACACCTACGCCGCCGGAGATATCGCCCTCACCCCCGAGCCGCTGCCACAGCTGGCTCAGCCCGCGCTACAGCAGGGAGCATGGGTTGGCGAAAACATCGCCCGCGAGCTGCGCGGCGAACCCGCTGAGCCATTCACCTACAAGAACCTGGGCATCATGGCCACCATCGGCCGCCGGGCGGCACTGGCCGAGATGCCGGGCCTGCCCACCCTTTCCGGGTCGGTTGGCTGGCTGGCTTGGATTCTGGTGCACGTAAAAGCCATGCTGGGCCACCGCAACCGTAAGGCCGTGATGAGCAACCTGCTCTCGCTTTACGGCGGCACCCGTTCCTCGCACCAGCCGAACCCGATCCTGGGCGATATCCGCTCGCAGGGCAAACCGCAGAACTAGGCGCGGCGCGGGAGGCGGGGCGGCGCGGGCGTTGGGTGAAAGCGCCCGCGCGGCTTTGCGCCGGTGATTTGGTTCCGACATGGGCCGACCGCCCGGAAAAGGAGCGGGGCGCAGCCCCACCTTCTTCCCGATGCATGCCTGACCGGCCTGCTAGGGATCAGGGGCTGGTCGCCCTAACCGCTTGGCTTGATCTGATCTAGCCGGGCTGCTGCTCGTGGCCGAGTGATGTTCGCTCTCACCGTTTGGCTTGGCCTGATCCAGCCGGGTGCCCCTTGTGGCCGAGTGATGTTCGTTCCCACCATTTGGCTCTGCCGGGCTGCCCCCGGTTTCTTCCGGGTTTCTCCAGGTTTCTTCCGACTCTTGCCTCTGAATCCGGTGTTTATTGGCGCCCGGTGACGTTTGGGTGCAGTTAGCGCTGTTAATCCCCACCCATTAACGTTTGGGTGCACTAACGGCTACGAAAAGTCGGTTTAACCCACCGAAAGTGCACCTAAACGTTAGGAGCAACCAAAAGTGCACCCAAACGTAATCCCGCCCCAGGGGTAAACAACTCAAAGAAATCACCCCGGATGTTCTCCTCTTCTTGGTTAGCTCAGCGGAGAGCGTTCTCTACCCCGTCCCTATCGAAAACTTCTTCCACCGTTTCGGGGGAAAGGAGATAGGGAGCGTTGAAGAGGGGAGGAAAGGAGCGTGGGGCTAAGCATTAAAAGGGCGGAGCGCTAAAGAGGGCGAGCGTTGGAAGGGGTGGCTGGGAAGCGTTGAGTAGGTGGGGTGACGTTTGGGTGCAGTTTTGGTTGGGCCTTACGTTTGGGTGCACTTTTGGTGGGTTAAACCGTGTTTTCGTAGCGTTTAGTGCACCCAGGCGTTAGGGGGTGGGGGTTAGCTGCGGAAAGTGCACACGAACGTTAAGGCGGGGACGAGGGACAGGGCCCAAGAGAAACTGGAACGCGAAAGAAGGGCCCCGGGGTGATTCCACCCCGGGGCCCTTCTCTTTTAGCTCTGCGGCTTTAGCCTTACAGCGCGGCCACGTATTCGCGCAGCGCCTCGGCACCGTCGCGCGGCTCGAAGCCGGTGGCACGGATCTTTGCCAGATCGAGCGCGGAGTTAAGCGGGCGCGGGGAAATCGGCCCCTCGTTGCCCGCGTAGTACGCCTCGGTGGTAACCGGGGTGACGCTTGCGCGCTCGTGCCCGGTCAGCTCGTAAACGTCGGCGGCGATGTCGGCCCAGCTCACTACCTCTCCCGCGCAGGAAAGGTTGTAGGTGCCGTATTCCGCACCGGAAGTGAGCAGATGATCGATACCCGCAGCCAGATCGCGCGTGAACGTGAGGCGTCCCCGCTGATCGGAAACCACGGACGGCGCGATGCCGCGCTCGGCCAGGGAAGCCATGGTGCGCACGAAGTTTTTGCCGTCGCCCACCACCCAGGAGGTGCGGACCAGGTAGCAGCGGTGGTAGCCACCGGCCACCGCATCGCCCGCCGCTTTGGTCTGGCCATACACGCCGAGCGGGCTGAACGGCTCGCCCTCGCCGTGCTCCTCTGCGGTGCCGTCAAAAACGTAATCGCTCGAGACATGCACCAGGCGCGCGTTGTGCTCCCGCGCGGCGGCGGTTAGGAAGCCGACGCCGTCCACGTTCACGGCCCATGCGTCGCGGCGCCCCTCCGGGGTTTCCGCCAGATCGACCGCCGTGTAGGCGGCGGCGTTCACGATGGTGCCGTAGGGGGCGAAGTCGAAAGCGCCGCGCGTTTCGGCGTTGCCGATGTCCAGCGTGTCACGGTCCACGAAATCAACGTCGGTGCGCTCCGCCCACAGTTCACGCAAGGCACGGCCCAGCTGGCCTCCCGCGCCGACCACCAGGGTGCGCTTGCCGCGCATCGGGGTGACATCAGCCAGGCGCGGGTGCTGGCGGTCCTTATCGGAAAGCTCGGCCTCCGCCAGCGGAATCGGCCAGTCGATGGCAACGGTTTCGTCGGCCAGGTTCAGGAAGGTGTACTTCGCCTGGGCGTCCACCGACCAGTGATCGTTGACCAGGTAGGTGTAGGCGGTGGGTGCCTCGAGAGTCTGGAACGAGTTACCGACGCCGCTCGGCACGAAGACCGCCACCGACGGATCGATCTCGCAGGTGAAAACGGTGCCGAACGTATCGCCCTCGCGCAGATCAACCCAGGCCCCGAAAACGCGGCCGGTCGCTACCGAGATGTACTTGTCCCACGGTTCCGCGTGGATGCCGCGCGTTACGCCGACGGCCTGGTTGAACGAAATGTTGTTCTGCACCGGGCCGAAGTCGGGCAGGCCCAGCGCGAGCATCTTTTCGCGCTGCCAGTTTTCTTTGAACCAGCCCCGGTTGTCCCCGTGCACCGGCAGGTCGATGACCAGCAGGCCGGGGATCGGCGTCTCGCGAACGCTGAGCTGCTTCGCGCCGCTCACTGGCCGCTCCTCGCGTACTTGGCCTCGGTCTCGGCTTTCTGCGGCCGCCACCAGGCCTCGTTCTCGCGGTACCAGGCGATGGTGTCCTTGAGCCCCGACTCGAAATCGGAGAAGCGGGGCGCCCAACCGAGCTCCTCGCGCAGCTTGGTGGAGTCGATCGCGTAGCGCAGGTCGTGGCCGGGGCGATCGTTGACGTGTTCGTAGGAGTCGGGAGCCTCACCCATCAGGGTCAGGATCAGTTCAACTACCTCTTTGTTGTTCTTCTCGCCGTCGGCACCGATCAGGTAGGTCTCGCCAATGCGGCCCTTCTCCAGGATGGTCAGCACGGCCGAGGAGTGATCGTCGGCGTGGATCCAGTCGCGCACGTTCAGGCCCGCGCCGTAAAGCTTCGGGTGCACGCCGTCGATCAGGTTGGTGATCTGACGGGGGATGAACTTTTCTACGTGCTGGCGGGGGCCGTAGTTGTTGGAGCAGTTAGAGATCGTGGCCTCAACCCCGAAGCTGCGCACCCAGGCCCGCACCAGCAGGTCGCTGCCAGCCTTGGTGGAGGAATAGGGGCTGGACGGGTTGTAGGGGGTGTGCTCGGTGAAGCGGTTCGGATCGTCCAGTTCCAGATCGCCGTAAACCTCATCCGTGGAGATGTGGTGGATGCGCTTACCGTGGCGGCGGGCCGCCTCCAGCAGGGTGAAGGTGCCGATCACGTTGGTGGTCACGAACGGCGAGGGGTCGTTCAGCGAATTATCGTTGTGGCTTTCCGCCGCGTAGTGCACGATCGCATCGACCTCGGGCATGAGGGAATCGACCAGCGCCGCATCGGCGATGTCGCCCTCCACCAGGCGTACGCGCGCCTCGGGCAGGCCGTCCAGGGAGGCCCGGTTGCCCGCGTAGGTGAGCTTGTCGAGCACGATCACGTCGTAGTCGGTGTTTGCCACGACATAGTGCACAAAGTTAGAACCGATGAAACCGGCACCGCCGGTAACAAGCAGGGTAGACAAATGAGGCTCCTTATTAAGCTTCGTCGGTGCGGATCAGCAGGTTAAGCAGGTATTCGCCATAGCCACTCTTAACCAGAGGCTCGGCGCACTCGCGTAGTTCGTCATCGCTGAGGTATCCCATGCGCCAGGCGATTTCCTCCGGCGAACCGACGCTAAGGCCCTGACGCTTCTGCACGGTGCGGATAAAGTCGCTCGCTTCGGCCAGCGAATCGAAAGTGCCGGTATCTAGCCAGGCGGTGCCGCGCGTTAATACCTCAACGTGCAGATTGCCCTCTTCCAGGTAACGGCGGTTTAGGTCGGTAATTTCCAGTTCGCCACGCGGGGAGGGCTTAAGCTCCTTGGCGTATTGCACAACCTTGTTGTCATAGAAATACAGGCCGGGGACGGCGTAGTTACTGCGCGGCTTTTCCGGCTTTTCCTCCAGGGAAACCGCCATTCCCGCATCATTCATTTCCACCACGCCATAGGCCGACGGATCGGAAACCCAGTAACCGAATACCGCCGCGCCGTCTACGTCTGCGTAACGGCGCAGCTGGGAGCCCATTCCCTGCCCGTAAAACAGGTTGTCGCCCAGCACGAGCGCCACCTTGTCATCACCGATATGCTCCTCACCGAGCACGAAAGCCTGCGCCAGGCCGTCCGGGCTGGGCTGGGTGGTGTAAGAGAGGGAAACCCCGAACTGCGAGCCGTCGCCCAGCACGCGCTGGAACGCCTCGGAATCAGTGGGGGTGGTGATAATCAGAATGTCCCTGATCCCTGCCAGCATCAGCGTCGATAGCGGGTAGTAGATCATGGGTTTGTCATATACCGGCATAAGCTGCTTAGAAACGCCGATAGTTAGCGGGTGTAGACGCGAACCGGTACCCCCGGCCAAAATAATGCCCTTCATATGTCCAGTATCTGACATATGACTACTTCTGGACATGCCCGACGCGTATCAGTGAGCACTATCGCGCAAAGCGCCCCCGGAAATAACCGTATTCCGGGGGCGCAAAAGCGAAAACAGAGAAATTAACCCGCGATCAGTAGCTCGGCAATCTGCACGGCATTCAAGGCCGCGCCCTTGCGCAGGTTGTCGCCCACCACGAAAAGCACCAGTCCGTGCTTGCCTTCCACCGCCTGGTCCTGACGGATACGGCCGACGAGCACCTCGTCGCGACCCGCACCGTCGAGCGGGGTGGGGACGTCCATCAGGCGTACGCCGGGGGCGTCGGCCAGCAGTTCCCGCGACCGCTCCGGGGTGATCTCACGGTCAAACTCGGCGTTAATGCTGAGGGCGTGACCGGAAAACACCGGCACGCGCACGCAGGTGCCGGAAACGCGCAGCTCGGGCAGGTGCAGGATGCGGCGCGATTCGTGGCGCAGCTTCTGTTCCTCGTCGGTTTCTTCCGAGCCATCGGCAACGATGCTGCCCGCCATTGGCAGGGCGTTAAACGCGATGGTCTTTACGTATTTTTCGGGGTGCGGGAACTCCACCGCACCGCCGTCGAGCGCCAGCTGCTCCATGTCGTCGGCAACCGCGCGCACCTGGCTGGCCAGTTCGCGCACGCCGCCCACGCCGGAACCGGAAACCGCCTGGTAGGAGGATACTGTGAGACGGTTCAGACCGGCCTCGTCATGCAGCACTTTCAGCACCGGCATGGCCGCCATCGTGGTGCAGTTCGGGTTCGCGATGATGCCCTTGGCGGGGGTGAGGGCATCCGCGCCGTTCACCTCGGAAACCACCAGCGGCACATCCGGGTCGCGCCGCCAGGCCGACGAATTATCGACCACCACCGCGCCCGCAGCCGCGAAACGGGGGGCGAGCCTGCGGGAGGTATCGCCACCGGCCGAGAAGATCGCGATGTCTACCGGCTTGCTAGTCAGATCGGCGGTGTCGGCGTCCTCCACCGTATATTCCCGCTCCCCCACCTTGAGGGTGCTGCCCGCGGAGCGCGCGGAAGCAAAAAGGCGCAGGTCGGAAAACTCAATGCCGCGCTCCACCAGCAGGCGCAGCATGACGCGCCCCACCTGTCCGGTAGCGCCGACAATTCCGATAACCGGCTTTTCTAGGCTCATTTTTTCTAGGCTCATTTTTAGCGCCCCGTTCCCGCGTAAACCACGGCCTCGCCACCGGCGGAGTCCAGACCGAAAGCGGTGTGGATGACCCGTACGGCCTCTTCCAGCAGTTCCTGGTCGGTGACCACGGAGATGCGGATTTCGGAGGTGGAGATCATGTGAATGTTGATCCCGGCCTGACCGAGCGCGTGGAACAGATCGGCGGAAACACCGGGCGAGGACTTCATGCCCGCGCCAATCAGCGAAACCTTGCCCACCTGATCGGTGTAGCGCACGTCCTGGAAACCGATGGTTTCCTGCGCCGCCCGTAGCGCGGCGAGCGCCGCCGGGGCGTCGGATTCGGGCAGGGTGAAGGAGATCGCGGTCGTGTTATCTATGGTGGAAACGTTTTGCACGATCATGTCGATGTTCGCGCCGGTTCCCGCGACCGTCTCGAAGATAGCGGCGGCCTTGCCCGGCGTATCGGGCACCTCCACCACGGTGATTTTGCCTTCGCTGCGGTCATGGGCAACACCGGAAATAATCGGCTGTTCCACGCTGGTCTCCTCGTCAGTGGCGGTGGGTTGTCCGGGCAGGGTGTCTAGCTCATCGCTCATGCGGTGCGGATCGATCGGGAACAGCCCGTGCGGTTCCTCCGCGATGATGGTGCCGACCTTGCCGGAGAAAGTAGAACGAACGTGCAGGGGAACGCCGTAGCGGCGGGCGTATTCGACGCAGCGCAGCATGAGCACCTTCGCGCCGCAGGCGGCCATCTCCAGCATTTCCTCGGAGGAAATCTTCGGGATGCGCCTAGCGGCCGGGGCGATGCGCGGATCGGCGGTGAAAACGCCGTCCACATCCGTGTAGATCTCGCAGACGTCGGCATCCAGCGCCGCGGCGAGCGCCACCGCGGTCGTGTCGGACCCGCCCCTGCCCAGGGTGGTGATGTTCTTGGTGGTGCAGGAGACGCCCTGGAACCCGGCGACGATGGCGACGTTCCCGGCGTCCAGCGAGGAACGCAGCCTGACGGGGGTGACGTCCAGAATGTGTGCCTTGCCGTGAATTTCGTCGGTTATCACGCCCGCCTGGGAGCCGGTGAAAGACTGCGCTTTCACGCCCAGGTTGTTGAGCGCCATCGAGAGCACGGCCATCGAGATGCGTTCGCCCGCGGTGAGCAGCATGTCCAGTTCGCGGGCGGGCGGCTTCTCGCAGACCTCGTGGGCCAGGTCCAGCAGATCGTCGGTGGTATCGCCCATGGCCGACACAACCACGACCACGCTGTGGCCTGCGCGCGCGTAGGTGGCGACTCGCTCGGCCACGCGGCGCACGCTGGCGGCGTCCGAGACGGAGGATCCGCCGTACTTTTGTACGACAAGGCTCATACGTTTACCCGCAATTCTTTTCTGCTGCCTGTAGCTGCGACGCCGCCATTCTACGCGCCCACCTTCCCACGCCCCTAGCCGGGGAGGTGAGTTAGCGGGCGGGTAGTGCGCCACCCCACCTAGTCGCGGGGCACATCCCTCTCGAGCGCGTCCAGCCAGGCGCGCGCGGTGGCGTCGGAGGGCATCCGCCAGTCGCCGCGCGGCGAAAGCGATCCGCCCGCCACCACTTTCGGGCCGTTCGGGATCGCGGAACGCTTGAACTGGTTACCGAAGAAGCGGCGAATGAATACCTCCAGCCAGTGCCGGATCTCCCCCGCCGTGTAAGCGGTGCGGTCTGCCTCCGGATAGCCGGTCGGCCAGTCGCCCCGCGCTACGTCGGCCCAGGCGTGGCGGGCCAGATAGGCAATCTTGCCGGGGCCGTAACCGCGCCGCAGCAGATGGTAGAGGGTGAAGTCGTGCAGCGCGTAGGGGCCGATGGAGTCCTCTGTGGACTGCGGCTTCGCGCCGTCGGCCACCGGAATCAGTTCGGGGCTGATCTCGGTTTCCAGGATTGCGGTGAGCACCCGCGAGGTGTCGGCATCGAACTGCTGCGAATTGACCACCCAGCGGATCAGGTGCTGCATCAGGGTCTTGGGGACGCCGCTGTTCACCGTGTAATGGGACATGTGGTCCCCCACCCCGTAGGTGCACCAGCCGAGCGCCAGCTCCGAAAGGTCGCCGGTGCCGACGACTATGCCGCGCCGCTGGTTTGCGATACGGAACAGATAGTCGTAGCGCAGGCCCGCCTGCACGTTCTCGAACGTGACGTCGTAGACGGGCTCGCCGTCGCCCGCCGGATGCCCCATCGCTTTCAACATGCTGGTGGCGGCGGGGCGAATATCCAGTTCCTCGAACGTGCAGCCGAGGCGGGTGGAGAGTTCCTCCGCATTGGAACGGGTCTCTTTGCTGGTGGCGAAGCCCGGCATGGTGATGGCCAGAATGTCGCTGCGGGAGCGTCCCAGCAGATCCATCGCGCGGGCGCACACGATCAGCGCCTGCGTGGAGTCCAGGCCGCCGGAAACCCCGATCACGGGGCGGATGCCGCCCGGCTTGTCTCCGCCGATGGAACGCAGCCGCTGTACCAGGGCCGACACCTGAATGTTGTAGGCCTCGTAGCAGTCCTGCGCCAGCTGTTCGGTGTCGTTCGGCACGAACGGGAAACGGTCTACCTCGCGGCGCAGCGCGCCCGCGTCGGGCTGCGCGGCGACCCCGAAGGTGAACTCGTGCACCAGGTAGTCGCCGTCCGGGTGTGCTCGCCGGTTATCGTCGAAGCTGCCCTGCCGGTAGCGTTCCCCGGTGAGCCGGTCCAGGTCCACGTCGGCAATCGCGGCGCGCGCGCCCTGCGGGAAACGCTCCGTTTCGGCGAGCAGATCGCCCGCCTCATAGATGAACGTCTGGCCGTCCCAGGTGACGTCGGTGCTCGATTCACCCTCCCCGGCGGCGGCGAAAACGTAGGCGGCGGCGCAGCGGGAGGAGGCCGACGCGGCGAGCAGCTTCCTGTCGCGGGCCTTACCGACGGTGATGGGGCTGCCCGACAGGTTGGTCAGGATGGTTGCCCCGGCGAGCGCGGCCCGCGCGCTCGGCGGCACCGGCACCCACATGTCCTCGCAAACCTCGACGTGCACGGTGAAGCCCGGCAGGTCGGTCGCGGTAAAGAGCTGGCGCACGCCGAACGGCACCTCGCGGCCCGCGATGCTCAGCGTTTCACCGGCGATGTCATCCCCCGGCGCGAAGTGGCGGCGTTCGTAGAACTCGCGGTAGTTCGGCAGGCTCGCTTTCGGCACCGCCGCGAGAATCTGCCCGTCCCGGATCGCTACCGCGCAGTTGTAGATGCGGTTACGCCAGCGCAGGGGCGCTCCTACCAGCAGGAGGGGGCTGAGGCCGCGGCTACCGTCGGCCACGGTGAGTAGCGCTTCCTCCACCGCATCAAGCAGCGGCGCCTGCAGAAACAGATCGTCCAGCGAATAGCCGGAGATCCCCAGTTCGCAAAAAACGGCGAGGCTCACGGCCTGTTCGTGCAGCAGCCGCGCCTGCTCTAAATGGCGCTGGGCGTTAGTTGCGGGGTCGGCCAGTGCTACCGGCAGCGTAACCGCCGCGACCCGCGCAAACCCGTGGCCGTACACGCCACTCATACCTGGGGATGATTCTTTGTTCACCCCCTCAAACTAGCAAGAACCCGGTGTAAGAATGAACGCAACCGGCGCGGCAACACACGCCAATGTTTTCCCAAGGAGCACAAATGCCAGCAGCAATACCCCCCGCCATAGAGGTGTCGGGAGTGACCCGGCGCTTCGGAAAACTAGAGGCCGTCAAAGACCTCACGTTCACCGCGGAACAGGGGCGCGTCACCGCGCTCGTCGGGCCGAACGGCTGCGGCAAATCTACGTTGATGCTGATGCTGACCGCGCTACTGGCCCCGAACCAGGGCAACATTCGCGTCTGCGGTTACGACCCGCTCACGCAGTCCGAGGAGGTGCGCCGACGGATCGGCTGGATGCCCGATCAGTTCGGCACCTGGGACAACCTGACGGTGCGGGAGGTGCTGACCACCGTCGGCGCCACCTATTTCCTGGATCGCGATGATTGCCGACAGCGCGCGGAGATGCTGCTGGAACTGCTCGATCTTTCCTCCCTGGCCGACGAATCCGCGCACGTGCTTTCGCGCGGTCAGAAGCAGCGGCTCGGCCTGGCCCGCGCGCTGATCCACGAGCCGGAGGTGCTGGTGCTGGACGAACCGGCCAGCGGCCTCGACCCGGCCTCGCGCCGCAACCTGCGCCGCCTGGTGCGCCAGTTCGCGGAGCAGGGCGGCAGCGTCCTGATCTCCAGCCACATTCTGTCGGAACTGGAAGAAATGGCCGACGCGGTGGTGATGATGGAGCACGGCACCTGCGTCGCCCAGCGTCAGGTACGCGAGCTTGCCGAATCCAGCACCCTGTGGCGCTTCAGCGGCCTACACGAAGGAATGCTGCGCGAGGCGCTCAGCTCGCTGGGCGCGGAACCGGAAAAGTTCGTTCCCATCGCGGATTCCATCACGGGCGAGGCCGAGGCCTACGTGACCGTGCGGGACCTGCGCCACGCGGCCCTGCTCTTGCAGCGCCTGGCAGAAAAAGACGTACAGCTGGTGGGCAGCGGTCCCGCCCACGGCAGGCTCGAATCTGCGTTCCTGAAGGACTCCGCAGATCGTGAGAAAGGTGCCCTCTGATGTGGAAACTACGCGCACGTCCGCTACTGACGATCATCACGCTGGAACTTAGACAGCGCGTTCGCTCGCGCGGCTGGCTGATCGGCCTCGGCATTTGGGTGCTGTTCCTGTTCCTGATGACGGCGCTACTCACGGCAGCCATCGGCACCAGCTCCGCCAACCCGGACCCCGGCAACTTCGAAGTGCTTTATTCCGCGATCACGATGCTGGTCATCTTCATGATGCTGGTGGTGATCCCGGCGCAGACGTCGGCCACCATCAACGGCGACCGTAACGCGGGCACCCTGGCAACCCTGCAGGCCACCCTGGTTTCACCGTTCGAGATCGTAATCGGCAAGACCCTGGCCGGCTGGGTCACAGGCATGGTGTTCTTCGGCCTGGCGCTGCCGTTCGTTTTCTACGCCACGTTCTCGGAGCGGGTGCACCCGCTCTCGGTTGCGCTGATGGTGATCTCCACCAGCTTCCTGATGCTCTGCATCACCGCCATCGGCGTCGGGCTATCGGCCTGGACTAAAAAGCCCCTCGGCTCCGTGGTCCTGGCCTACCTGCTGATCGTCGCCACTACCTTCATCAGCCCGATTGCCACCGGCCTGGCCACGGTCGCCTTCGCGAGCTACAGCGAAGAGAAGGTTTACCAGTGGGACTACGCCACGGAAATCCCAACCTGTCAGCAGACGACTAACCGGGTAACTCATCTGCCTAACCAGTACACCCGCTGGCTGCTGTTCCCGAACCCGTACGTGGTGATTTCGGACTTCAGCTCAATGGGCTTCGATCAGAGCAAGCTTGTCGGCGATAGGGGGCGGCGGATCGATCACTTCAACCCCGAGGCCTACAACATCCTGTCCATGATCAGCGGCGGCGTTCGTTACCTGGGGCATGAAAAAGCCGCCAAACAACCCTCCTACGCCGGCAATGAATGCGTACCGGGGCAGAAATACGTCGAAATACTCGACACCGGCTACACTCCCCCGGATAGCGACATCAAACCTAATGAGCTAACCCCGGTATGGCAGTACGGCGCCGCGCTGTGGACCCTGGCTGCCATGTTCTCCCTGTGGGGCGCTACACGCAGGCTGCGCACCCCGGTGAAGCACCTGCCGAAAGGTTTCCGCATCGCCTAACGGTGTGCGGGGAAGGGTAAGGGAAACAGGCCGCCCCGGCCGCGCCTAAACAAGGCGCGGCCGGGGCGGTTTCTTTACGTCCGGTGCGGGCTTAGTTTTTGCGGGCCGACGCGGGCCGCTCACATGGCGCGGCGGCCCGTGAAGGCGCGGCCCAGCGTGATCTCGTCGGCGTAGTCCAGGTCCCCGCCCACGGGCAGGCCGGAGGCGAGCCGGGTCACGCTAACGCCGAGCGGCGCGATCAGGCGGGAAAGGTAGGCGGCCGTAGCTTCGCCCTCGATGTTGGGGTCCATCGCCAGGATTACCTCCTGTGTTTCGCCTCCCGCCAGCCGCGCCATCAGCTCCCGAATACGCAGGTCATTCGGGCCGACACCGCCGATGGGGTCAATCGCTCCCCCCAGCACGTGGTAGAGGCCGCGGAACTCGCGGATGCGTTCGATCGCGACTATGTCTTTGGATTCCTCGACCACGCAAATGATCTCCGCATTGCGCTTTGGGTCCTGGCAGATACGGCACTTCTGGGACTGGGTGATGTTGCCGCAGACGTCGCAAAAACGCACGGTTTCCTTCACGTTCACCAGCACCTCCGCGAGGCGCTGAATCCGCTGCGGATCGGCATCTAGCACGTGGAAAGCGATCCTTTGCGCACCCTTGGGGCCGACGCCGGGCAGCCTGCCCAGTTCGTCGATCAGATCCTGCACTATGCCTTCGTACACGCTGTTTTGTCCTTATGTCGCGTCTAGTTATGTCGCGTCTCGGCAAAGAGGGCGGGCCGCTTTAGCGGTTCCGCACCACCTGCCCGTTTTCGTCCAGCACCTCGATCACGCTGCCGCCCAGCACCTGCTCCACCACGGCTATGCCGCTGGATTGCACGTCTAGGTCGGCATCGTCCCTGGAGGCGCCGCCGGTTTCGTCGTTATAGCCGGGATCGGGGTTTTCCGCCGCGGCCTGCCGTTCCTGCGCATAGCGGCGCGCTGCTTCCCGGGCCATGGCCGCGCCGGAAAGTTTCGCTTCTGCCTCCGGCACCGCCTGCACGGGGGCAGGTTGCCCGGTGCCCGACTGCACAGGGGCTGTCTGCGAAGTGGCAGCGGTGACGGCAGCGGTGGTGGTGGGCTGCGGTTCTCGCTGTTCACCGGCAGCGGGCAAGGAACGTAGCTGTTCAGCCGCGGCGGTCAGCGGATTGCCGCCATCGCGATAAGCCGCAAGAGCTGCGCGCAGGGCGCCCGCGCCGTGGGTACGAGGCTGGCCGTCCGGGAGGCCGTCGGGGCCGGGCGAGGGCGGCATCTGCACGCTACCGTAATCAACGACTGCGGGCTGCGGTGCGCCTTCGTCTGCCTGCGCGGCAGATGGCTTCGCCGTTTCCTGCGGAGAATGAGACGCCGGGGCAGCCCCACGCAGCGCGGCGGCGTTGCGAGCCGCCCTCTCTGCCGCCGTAGGGCGCGCCTGCGACGGCGGAGCGCTTTTCGCTACGGGCGGCGCGGCGTAGTAGTCGTCCGGATAGGGGGCGTCGTCTTCCGGCGGCGGTTCCTCATCGAAAGGAGGCTCGGGAAGATCCGCTACCGGAGCCGGTGCGTTTTGCACCGGCGCACTCTGTGTCAGCGCGCCTTGCCGCTGTGCACCTTGACCCTGTGCGCTTTGGCCCTGCGCATTAGCGTGCGCGTCAGCGTTGGCCTGCGCGGGTGCAGCGTTACGCTGCGGAACCGAGCCACCCGCGCCGGATTCGCGTGCGGCGCTCGCCTCCTGCGGCCGCGCCGGAGTCTGCGGCTGAGGCTGGCTCTGGAAAGGTTCGGGCTGGTCCCCAACCTGCGCAAATACCTGCACATCCAGGCGCATGATCTTCTTTACCGCGTCGGCCACGTTCTGCGCGTTAGCGCCACGCATAAACGCGTTCACCAGGCCGATGCTGCGGAAACCGAGCACGAGTTCCTGCCCGTCGAAGGAAAGCACGCGCGCGTTCTGCGCCACCAGCGCATGGCAGGCGCGTCGGATCAGTTGCAGGGCATCCATGATGGCCGACCAGTGCGATTCCAGTTCGGCCATTCCCACTGCGGGCGGGGCCTGACGAACGGGCGATGCCGCCGGGGCAGGTGTGGGCGCGGAAGATTCCGGCGTCGCCGCCTGCTCCGCGACCGCCTGGGAGGGCGCGGCATCCCGTTTTCCTGCGGGTGCTGCGGGTTCCCAATCCGCTACCGCAGCCGCCGGGGAAGCAGCTACCGGTTTTTCCTGCGTTTCCTGAGCCTGTGTTTTCTGAGATTGAGTTTCCTGAGCCTGCGCCACGGGCTGCGCGGACCGTTCCTGCGCGTCGCTCGCGGGGGCAGCGCTCTCGGCAACGGCGGCGGCCACGGCGTCGCCGCGTTTAGCGGGCTGTGCCACCGGCGGCGCGGGCTTTTCTTCCGCCGCGTCCTCGCGGTTGCGTTTCGCCTGCGCCCTGGTGATGGCACGCACCTGCTCGATGCCGCTGCGCGCGGTTTTCGCATCGGCAGGCTCGGAGTTCTCCCCGCCCGCAGGCGAGGAAAGCAGCAGCAGACGCGCACACAGCAGCTCCAGGTGCAGCCGGGGGGAAGTCGCGCCGACCATCGAGGTCAGCGAAGCATCCACAACATCACCGGCCCGCGAAAGCTCCACCGGGGTAAACAGCTTTACCTGCTCCCCCATGCGTTCAAGCTGGTCAGCGGGAACGTCGGGCAAAAGATCCGCCGGACGATCCGGCACCGCCGCGTAGACGATGAGATCGCGCAGGCGTTCCAAAACATCCTCCACGAAACGGCGCGGCTCCTGCCCGGTGGCCACCACGCGCTCCACGGCACCATAAACCTCGGCGCCGTCCGCGCTACCGATCCCGGTCACGAAACGATCCAGCAGGTCAGTGTCGGTAAAGCCGAGCAACGCGGTCGCCATGGCGTAGCCGACGCCGCGCTCGCCCGCACCGGCGATTAACTGATCAAGCACGGAAAGCGTGTCGCGAACGGAACCACCACCGGCCCGCACAACCAGGGGCAGTACGCCCCGTTCCACGCGCACCTGCTCCTGTTCGCACATGCCCTCCAGGAACGGAATCAGCGTCTGCGGCGGCACCAAGCGGAAGGGATAGTGATGGGTGCGGGAGCGGATCGTGCCGATTACCTTTTCCGGCTCCGTGGTCGCGAAAACGAATTTGACGTGTTCCGGCGGTTCCTCAACCAGTTTCAGCAGGGCGTTGAAACCGGCGGCGGTCACCATGTGGGCTTCGTCGATGATGAAGATTTTGTAGCGGTCGCGCGCCGGGGCGAAGGTGGCCCTTTCGCGCAGCTCGCGCGCGTCGTCCACGCCGCCGTGGCTCGCGGCGTCGATCTCCACCACATCCAGGCTCCCGGAGCCTCCCCGCGCCAGGTCACGGCACGAATCGCAGGTTCCGCAGGGGGTATCCGTCGGCCCCTCGGCGCAGTTCAGGCAGCGCGCCAGAATACGCGCCGAGGTCGTCTTTCCGCAGCCGCGCGGCCCGGAAAAAAGATAGGCGTGGCCGACCCGGTTGTTGCGCAGCGCGCGCATGAGGGGTTCGGTAACGTGCGCCTGGCCGATGACGTCGGCAAACGATTCGGGGCGATAGCGACGATAGAGAGCGGTAACCACACACCTAGACTACGGGAGGGTTCCGACGCGCGGGCGCCATCCACCCGGATCGCCGCTTCGGGAAGATTTTGTGCACAGAGCGCAAATAACAGAGAGCGTAAATAAACGAACTCCCCGCACACCTGCCAGAGCCCACCTGCCCTTGCTGCCGTCAAGCCCTGGGGGAGTTCAGTGAGGTGACACCGCACGGGGAGTCCGCTGCCAACTCTAGCAAAGCCGGAGCGAACACTGACAACCCGTCGAAATAAGATCGCAACATTTGTCGTGACGCCAGCCACAAAAGCGCTGTTTTGCGGCCAAGAAACTGCACGCGAGAGGGCAAAAGTTACCCTTCCGACATATTGCGTCTCACATCGTGAAACACGTCTGTCCAACTCGCGAACCGTGTGAATACTGATAGTTGCTTCACTAGCATAAGTTTTTCTTCTACCGAAAAGAGCGCACAATGTCGCAGACCGCCGAGAACCAGAGTGTTTCTCGCGCCTCGCGCGGCGCGTTTTCCGGTCGCACGGCCTTCCTGTTGGCCGCGATCGGATCCGCCGTCGGGCTCGGAAATATCTGGCGTTTCCCGTATGTTGCTTTCGAAAACGGTGGCGGCGCCTTCATTCTTCCCTACATCATTGCGTTGCTTACGGCCGGCATTCCCATGCTGTTCCTCGACTTCGCAATCGGGCACCGTTACCGCGCCTCCGCTCCCCTAGCCTTCCGCCGCCTTCACCGAATCGCGGAACCCATCGGCTGGTGGAACGTACTCGTCTGTGTCGTCATTTCGGCTTACTACGCGGTAGTACTCGCCTGGGCCGTTTCCTACTTCTTCTTCTCCTTCACCCAGGCGTGGGGAGACGATCCGGCCGGCTTCTTCATCGGCCAGTACACCCAGTCCATCCCCGGCGACCAGGCCCACCTCGGCTTCGACTTCGTCGGCGGCATCATGATCCCGCTGGTACTCATCTGGGTACTGCTGATCGGCATCCTCGCCCTCGGCGTGCAGCGCGGCATCGCGGCCTCCAACATGGTCTTCATGCCCGTGCTGCTGGTGATGTTCCTGGTGCTGGTGGTTTACTCGCTGACCCTGCCCGGCGCAACCAAGGGTCTGGAGGCCCTGTTCACCCCGAACTGGTCGGCTCTGAGCAACGGCAGTGTGTGGATCGCGGCCTACGGCCAGATCTTCTTCTCTCTCTCCGTAGCTTTCGGCATCATGGTCACCTACTCTTCCTACCTGAAGAAGAAGTCGGACCTGACCAGCTCCGGCCTGGTGGTTGGCTTCGCTAACTCCTCGTTCGAGATCCTCGCCGGCATCGGCGTGTTCGCCGCCCTGGGCTTCATGGCGCAGGCTGCGGGCAAGGAAGTTTCCGACGTTGCCTCTTCCGGCATCGGCCTGGCGTTCATCGCTTTCCCGACCATCATCAACCAGGCTCCCCTGGGCGTTCTGGTGGGCGTGCTGTTCTTCGGCTCCCTGGTGTTCGCGGCGTTCTCCTCGATGGTTTCCCTGCTTGAGGTAATCATCTCCGCTGTGCAGGACAAGCTGGGCCTCGGCCGCGTCGCCAGCGTGCTGGCCGTGGGCGTTCCCACCGGCCTGCTGTCGGTGCTGCTGTTCCCGACCACCACCGGCCTGAACCTGCTGGACGTGGTGGACAAGTTCATCAACAGCTTCGGCATCGTCGCGGGCGCCCTGGTTTGCTGCATCGTCCTGGCCGCCGCCATCGGCGCACTGCCCACCCTGCGCCTGCACCTGAACTCGGTTAGCTCGATCAAGGTCGGCCGCGGCTGGCAGCTCCTGGTGGGCGGCATCGTCCCCGTGGTGCTCGGCTACATGCTGATCGACGAGGTCCAGAAGGTTCTGAAGGAAGGCTACGGCGGCATGCCGTCCGGCTTCGTGAACACCTTCGGCTGGGGACTCGTGATCGGGGTCGTCGTGATCGCCCTGGTTATGTCGGCCCTACCCTGGGCCAAGGCCTCGAACGCAAACGCGCTCGATTCCGACGGCGACATGCTGCCCCCGCCGGTCCTCGACCCGATCCTCGACGCTCAGCGCATCGAGCAGGTCGAGTCCGATCCGACCGTCGACACCTCCGCACTAACCAGCGACGTTGCTCACCGCACCGTTGCCCCTAGCAAGTAAGGAGAACCCAAGATGAGCGCTTCCGCTATCGCAATGCTCGTGGGCTCGATCGTGATCATCTGGGGCGGCCTTGCCGCCTCGGTGGTTCACCTCATGCGCACCCCGGAAGAAACCGACTGAGGTTCTGCCGCATAAAGGATTAAGGCCCCGCCCCGCACGCACCGGGGGCGGGGCCTTATCTTTGCCCGCGGGCAGCTAAAACCGGGCAGACGAGGGCGAGCCAACTGTGACCTACCCCGAAGCGATTTCCCTTACCCCTTGACCATCCGGTACTATGTAACTACTCATTATGAGTACTGGAGGATTCGCCTAGCGGCCTATGGCGCACGCCTGGAACGCGTGTTGGGTGCAAGCCCTCGGGGGTTCAAATCCCCCATCCTCCGCAGATGAGGCCCCGTCCGGTTTCCCGGACGGGGCCTTTTGCTATGTCTGCCCCCGCCCCCATCCTTCTGCACCCATCCACCCCATCCCAATACATCCCTCGCCACCAGATAGAAAGCCCCCAATGGAGACACAACATTAGCCTGGTGCGGGTCACAGGATCACGCCCGGAGGGAACTGCACAGCAGTGCAGGGCCTGTCCACCCGGAGGAGCGTGTGGCAGATGTCAAAAGTGAGGTCGTTGAACCGTCTCTAGTGCAGGAGGGCGAATGGGACTCTCCCTGAGTAGTGATAATAAGGGGAACTCCAATGTGCGATACGCACTGGCTTTCCAAGCTGAGGAACCAAGCCTCAGCCCTCTGGAGCGGCCTTCGACAGAGGAGACGCCCGAGATGCGGCAGTTGATGACCAAGTTTGCCGACACACTCGAGGCATCCGGAGTCAGGTTGCCACCAAAATGCTCACCCCGTCGCTGACCGCCTAAACGGTGATGCGACACAGCGGAAAGATAGTCATCGAAGACGGTCCCTTCCCAGCGACTAAGGCAGCCCTGGTCCATGCGATGTTCCCGACCGTGAGGCGGCACTGGCTTGGGCATAGCGGTTCTCCGGCACGAGCTACAGAACAGTCAAAGCGCACACTGCGGGGGTCCCACGTCGACGGCAGCTGGAGACAACAGTGACTCCATGTTGTCCTCTGGCGTTGGACATACAGCGATTCTGGCTCGCGCTGACTGGGGCAGAATCGTCACTTTGCTTGCTACACGCGATCCCCCATACACAGCACTGAGCCTCAACAGGGAGACACGCATCTCGGCAGCGCCGACGTCGTGCACCATGACGGCTCCTTTGCCGCTACGGCACTCAAGGGCCCGAAGGCCACGGAGTCACTCTCCTGACCGGGGATGAAGTGTGCGTTTGGGGCGCCCAAGCGTTCCCTCTCTCGTTCTCGCGGCCGGTCACGCACCTTGTCGACGACCCCGTAACGAGGGGCTCACGATGATACCCTGTGATGGTTAATGGGTACACCAGGTAAGGGGCGCGAGTGGTCATCAACGAGGCTGTGTCCAGCCTACTCTTAGACGAACAAAATCCTCGGTTTCAAGAGCAAGTTAATGGACAGGATGAAGCAATCACCGCCCTCCTTCTAGACTCCGCCGACAAACTCTTCAGCCTTGCTCAGGACATCGCAACGGAGGGATCGCTCAACCCAACAGAACTCCCAGTGATCATTGAGGAAGATGGTGATTTGGTGGTTATTGAGGGAAACCGGCGGCTCGCCGCGCTAAAACTACTTCGCAATCCCGACCTCGCAGCGACGGCAGCAGCCGAGTTGGGCACACCCCTCGTCAAGAAGTTCAAGGCGCTCCAGAAGGTTGGCACCGGTCCGGAATCAATTAATGCTTTTCAGGCGGAGAACCGCGAGGCTGCCCGACATTGGATTGAACTGCGCCACACCGGCGAGAACGATGGCGTGGGTGTCATTGGGTGGAAACCATGGCAGGTCAATAACTACCGGCGCAGGAGAGGCAGTCAGGCCGACCGTGCCGCGCTATTCTGTGAGGCGGTCGAGGTTGATTTCTCGGGCGAGACCCAGCTTATGTCTGATGTAGCGGAAGTACGTCAAGCACGCTTGACAACCCTAGGGCGTTTGGTCGCAGACCCGGACGTGCGTCGTGAGTTCGGGTTCCGGTTCGACGATGACGAACTGCTCTTTGAATATGAAACTGACGACCTTCGCGCTAGCGTAAGTCGTATCTTCAGTGACCTCGCGGCGAGAACCGGTGGTGTAAGCGTTACTGATATCAAGTCGAAAGCCCAACGGTCTAAGTACGTTGCCGATCGCTCTGAGGTGCTCCCCAATCGAGCGAACCGACTCTCCGTTCCCAGGCGTCCCGGAGAGCACTACAAATCAGATAAGCCGGATGAGGATAGGAATGACGGTGTCGGTACCGCTGGTGGCGCTAGTGGTACGTCCGGGGCTGGAACCGATCCGGGGAGCGCCCCGGTAACAGGCGGAAACAGAAACAGAGCGTCGGGCGGTAGCGAGCCGAACAACGGCGGCGGAGCCTCCAGAAGGGGCCGGGGCGGGAAGACTTCACCTCAGGAGAACGTGATCTTTAAATCGTTGAAGATGCCTTACCTGAACCCACAGATTAGAGAACTGCTCAGCATGTCCCAGAAGATCAATATCGTTGATGCGGCGCCTGTCAGCGGGATACTGGTACGTGTACTCCTGGAACTCACGGTTACGGAGGCTATTAAGCTCGGAGTTGTGCTCGACGCAAAGGAGGGTGATTCTCTCAAAAAGAAGGTTCGCTGCGCGCTATTGACACTTGACCCTGAATGTAGCAGCCCGACTAAACGAGATAAGTCACTGGAAATGGCCTGGATCAGAACTCAAGATAACGACGGGTTGGCTATCCAGTCCTTGAATGCTTTCGTTCACAATATCCAGGGTAATGCGGCCCCTAGTGAAGTGCGAAACCTGAGCCAAACGTTCCGCCCGGTGCTAGAAGGCCTAAACGAACTCATTGGTAATAGCGCGGCGTGAGTCATCCATTTCTCAGTCCACTTCGGTATCCGGGCGGCAAAGCCCGTGTTGCCCCTTATCTCGCATCGCTGATGCGCACGCAGTCCCCTCGGCCCACGATCTATGCAGAGCCCTTCGCTGGTGGCGCAGGCGCGGCCCTTCGTCTACTCATCGATGAGCAAGTGCGCTCGGTACGCATCAACGACCTTTCGCCAGGAATCGCGGCCTTCTGGAGGTGCGTCTTCTATGACACTGAACGGTTCGCTCGACAGGTAGAAACAGCCGTTGTTGACCTAGAGCACTGGGAACAAGCACGTCAAGTATTTCAGAGTCCCTCTGATCGCACGGACCTCGAACTAGGATTCGCGACGTTCTTCTTGAACAGATGCAATCGCTCCGGCATCCTCACGGCACGCCCAATCGGGGGGATGAATCAGACCGGCAAGTGGAAAATTGACGCACGATTCAACCGGGTGGACCTTGCGGAACGAGTGCGCCGCCTAGGGCAGTACCGCAGGCGGGTAGAGGTCTCTCAACTGGATGGACGGGACTTCATGAAGACTCTCGAACATCTAGGACAGGACGCGTTCGCCTATGTTGATCCTCCCTACATTGTTCAGGGCGAAGGTCTATACCTCGATTCATTGTCACCCGATGATCACCGACTCCTCGCAGAACAACTGCGCGAGTCCCCAACCCCATGGATGCTGACCTATGACGTCAGTGAGCGCATTACCGAAGAACTCTATTCCGGGCTGCGCATGGCACGATTTAACATCGCTCATACCGCGCAACGCCAACATATCGGCACGGAAATAGTTGTATTCAGTGAGCGACTCTACGTTGATAGTATCCGACTTCTCAAAGCTGCCAATGCCTCGTGGGTGTCGGCATAGCTGTTACCCATGTACGTGCGGCACGTACGTATGCGAGTGTATGCCTGCTGTTTTATGGCACCTCTGTGTCCTTGAGTAGACACTTCGCAACATAACTCGTGGAACCGACAGAAGCGAACGCCACTGCGTCCATAGTCGTAGGTGATGCAAGGGCCTGCCATTCACCCAAGGGTGACGCTCTTCCGTTATGGAACCCTGCTTCCGCCAGGTGTCACTTTGCAGCGGGCTGCCATTCGCTCATCGAGCCAGTCTCAACTTCCGCCAAGAGAACCTTGATGCCTGTGATTAACTTCGTGACCGCTGTCGCAGTGTTCAGTTCCTGGTCACCGTCCTCGTGCAAGACCAAGTACACACAAACCCCTTTGACACTGTCCGATCCACTCGATGCACTATGAAGCGATTCGGTTGGTGCGGTCCAGCTTCCAGAAGGCCACGGCAGGCACCTTGCCTGCCTAGATGCCTTGGTTAAACTGCCGCCACCCCTTACGATTACGCAGCGCCAAGGCGCTGGCTGAATCGTTGTCGATGTACTCCTCCAGAACCGTCCAGCAGCCCGCAGCGCTTAGCTTGCGTAACAGGTCGAGTCGCTATCGTTCGACAGCATCGACCCCGTCGCGGCGGTGCTTCGACAAGCGTGGGTAGAGGTGGATGCCGCAGTGAGCTCATCTGAGCCTGTACGGGCGAACTCCGGGTAAACAACGATTCGGCGCGTAAACCCTGTGCGCAGGTTCCCGGGGCTATCGGTGATTGTAACTATGCCCCCTATGCTCAGGAGGTGTACTTAGTTTCACCCAAACGTTAAGGCGTGGGGATTACCAGCACTAACTGCACCCAAACGTCAGGGTGCGGCGCAAAGCCCCCGCTCACAGGGGGCTAGGATTTAAGGAATCCTAGGTCTACAACGGGGAAGGCAGAACATGAGGAAACTACGCAAAGCGGCCATCGGTTTAGCTTCCCTGACATTGCTACTTAGCGGCTGCGGCCTAACAGGATCCGGCCCGGAGAAAGCGACGCCTACCCCGGAAACCGCTAAGCCGAAGCCCTCCCCCACGGCGAGCGCGCAGCCGCAGCAGGTGGCGGACCCGAAGCCGAATCCACCGGTACCAGGCGCTTTTCCCGGCGCGGGCACTAAGCTCGGCCCCGATACCCCGAGCATCACCGCGCTTTATAGCGACGGTAGCGGTGGACCGGAATACGCTGTGGTTACGGACGCCAGCGGACGCGTCGGCTGCCTGCTTTCCGCCGATGGCAAGGCAAACTGCGGCTCCCTGGACGCGGCAAAGAACGCTCCCCAGGCTCCAGACGGGGAACACCTCTGGTGGCTCAAGTTCGATGACACCGGCGACGGCCCTACTTCCGGGGTGCTGCTAACGATCAACCCCAGCCAGCCGGAGTTCGCCCCCGGACAGCGCACCCCTACCGTTATCAAACCGGGGGAGTCTGGCACCTACCGTAACTTTGCCTGCGGCGCGGGTGACGAAGGGCTGTCGTGCTGGGATCAGTCCACCGGGATGGGCGTTTTTATGCGCCCCGGCCTGGGTGTGCTCGATGGTGCTTACCGTGCTTTTAGGGCCGACAAGCCCATTGCGCTAACTCAGCAGGCTGCGCCTAGCCCGGTCGCCCTCCCTGCGGGGGCCTATCCCGGCGCGGGCGGGCCGATCCCCGCTAATGCAAAACCGATCACCGCGTTTACAGACGCGCAATCAAAGGGAACGGCGATTCTGGTTACCCCGAGCGGAAACATCGGCTGCGATTTCTATGCGGACGGCCAAGCCGGATGCGGCGTGCAGTCGTTCATTACCGACAATCTCTACCCGGCCGGCCCGGAGGATGCCGCCTGGTGGGTCGACTTGAGCGAAGCTGGCGTTCCGGGAATCTTCCCCAAGGGAGACGCCCCGGCATTCATCGCCGAGGCTCCCGGAAAGGTAGCCCCTTACGGCAGCGTGTACAGGCACGGCGATTATGCCTGCGCCTCCGAAAAGAACGGCCTCACCTGCTGGAACGCCAAGACCGGGCACGGCGCGTTTATGAACCGCAGCGGTTATTACCCGTTCTAAGCGGGTAGACCGAACCCGGGAAGGCGTTTGCCGTCGCTCCCCCATATCCCGGAGCATCCCCTCCGGTGAGAATCGAGCAGGTGCGTATCCACCATGCCCACGGCTTCCATGAATGCGAATACCGTGGTGGGGCCGACGAACTTAAAGCCCTCCCGCCGCAGCGCTTTCGCTAACGCCACCGATTCCGGGCTGGTGGTAGGCACCTCCCCCACGGTGCGGGGTAGGGGCGTCCTTTCCGGCAGGTGTGACCAGATGAGGGCGGGTAAACCGCCGCTTTCGCGCAGGCCGACGGTGACGCGCGCGTTATTCAGCGTGGCCGCTATTTTTGCCCGGTTGCGAATTAGCCGTGCATCGGTGAGCAGCCGCGCCACGTCTGCGTCGGTAAATGCCGCTACTTTGTCGGGATTAAAACCGGCGAACGCTTCCCTAAACGCTTCACGCTTACGTAGCACGGTGAGCCAGGAAAGCCCCGCCTGGAAACCCTCCAGGCTGAGCCTCTCAAACAGCCCGGCTTCATCCCAGACGGGCATCCCCCATTCGGAATCGTAGTAATCCCGCAGCAGCGGATCGCTGGCAGCCCAGGGGGTGCGTTTTAGGCCGTCATCGCACAGCACGGCCCCGCCCGCTGCGGTTTCGTCTTTCGGGGTATCCATGGGAATAGTCCATCACAGCGGCGGAGCAGCCGATATGCGCCGGTGGATAACTCTCCGGAATACGCGAATACCTACTGCACAGGCTTCTCTAGGTGCACAAAAGGGAGGGGCGGGCCTTTCGGCTCCGCCCCTCCCAGGGTTTGTTTAGCGCTTATATGCCGGGTGGCGGCTCGTCACCCCGTTACCAGGGCCGCTCCCGTGCACGGCGGCGCGGCGCGCTTACGCGAGCTGCTCGAACTTTCGCGCCCAGGCGCTGCCGACGGGGTTGGCGTCGGCAATCATGATCGCGAAACGATCGTTGGCGATCTCGACTACCTCGGTCAGGGCCACCACGTGCTCCTGCTCCGGCGAGTTGTCGAGCCTGCGCACGCCGCCCGAGATGATCTGCTGGCGCGAGTCCATGCGTCCCAGGCAGGCCACGAACGGCATCCCGAAGCGGTCACGGTAGCGCTGCGCCAGCTCGCTGAGCTGTTCCTGCTCCGCATCGTCCATCTGGTCGAGCGCCAGCGAACCCGCGTCGCTAGCGATCTCGGCGGCGCGTTCCTCGTCGGCCAGCAGCAGCTCGGCCATATCCGGGTAATCGTTGATGAGCGCGCGCTGCTTATCGGGCGAAGCGGTGAGCACCGCTCCCTGGATGGCGCTGCGCAGTTCGTGCACGTCGTTAAACGGCGCGCTCTCGTGAGCGATCTCCAGCGGCCAGGTGACGTTGTTGAACAGCGGCGCGAAGGTATCCACGAAGGTGTCGCGGTCCATTGCGTTCACCTGTGCCAGGCCCAGGCGCTTACCCGCAGCGTCGGTGGCAATGTCCATGCCGGACTGGCGGCCGACGTGGAAGAACAGCAGGTTCAGCACGATTGCGGTGAGCGAGCCCATGGTCACGCCGGAGGCGAAGATGACCTGCGCCCAGGCCGGGAATACCCCGGCCACACCCGGTTCGAACGACACCAGCATGGCCAGGCCGAGCGAGATGGTCACGATGACGGCGTTGCGGTTATCGCGCAGATCGACCTTGGTCAGGGTCTGCACGCCGACCAGCGCCACGTTCGCGAACAGGGCCAGGGAGGCCGCGCCCAAAACCGGGGACGGAATCGAAGCAACGACCGCGCCGGCCTTGGGTAGCAGGCCGAGAATGATCATGATGACGCCCGCACCGGCGACCACCCAGCGCGAACGCACGCGGGTCAGGCGCACCAGGCCCACGTTCTGCGCGAAGCAGGTGTAGGGGAAGGAGTTCAGCACACCGCCCAGGGTGGTGGAAAGACCGTCGGCGCGCAGAGCGGCGGAAACGTGCTTCTTGGTGATGCGCTTGCCGACGATCTCACCGGCCGCGAAAACGTCGCCGGTGGTTTCCACCATCGTGATCAGCATGACCACGATCATGGAGATCGCGCCGGTCAGGGTGAACTGGGGCAGGCCGAAGTAGAACGGGGTGGTCACGCCTACCCAGTCGGCCGTTACTACCTTGTCGAAGCTGGTGTCACCGAACGCAAACGCGACCCCGGTGCCGATAACGAGGCCGACCAGGATCGAGATGGTGCCGAGGAAGCCGCGGAAGAAACGCTGCATCAGGATGATGATGGCGAGGGTGAAGCCTGCGTAGAGCAGGTCCTTGCTGGCTGGCACGCCCTCCGCGTAGTTGGTGATGTCGTTTGCCGACACGCCCAGCAGGGTGATGCCCATGGTGGTGAGCACGGTGCCGATTACGACGGGCGGGAAGAACTTCAGGAACTTCGCGAAGTAGGGGGCCGCGAAGAACGTAAAGAGGCCCGCAATAATAATGGAGCCGTAGATCGCGGGTAGCGACTCGACTCCACCCTCGCCGCCGGTAACGGCAAGGCCAATTGCGATGATCGGGGATATAGCGGTGGTGGTTACACCCTGAATGATCGGTAGGCGAACGCCCACCTTCCAGAATCCAACCGACTGGATCAGGGTGGCTATGCCACAGGTGAACAGGTCGGCATTAATTAGGTGAATTGTCTGTTCCGGGGTCAGTTTGAGGCCCGCAGAAATTAGGAGGGGAACAACTACGGCACCCGCGTAAAACGCGAGTACGTGCTGGAAGGAGAGGACGGTCAAGCGCCCGGCGGGGGGAACTTGATCCACGGGATGAACGGGGGTCGAGGCGGTCACTGGGCTCGAGGCAGCGGTCATTACGCGGCTTTCTCACGAGAGGGTGGGAGGGGTGACCAGCACAGTTTATACACAGAAACGTCTATCCCGTCACACCCCTGCTCTAAGCTGGCGTTATCTCATTCTTCAGCGGCCGTTAAGGAGGCAGCAGCGTGGAGGTAACGTTCGGTTTCGCCCTGGACGGAGCTGCTTGGCCGGAGGGCACGGGCAAGCTGGCCCTGGGGCCGCGCGGCCTGCTGCGCCTCCTCGCCACCCGGCTCGGGCTTTCCCGCCCAGAGGTTCCGCCCGCGCTGCGCGTCGCTGCGGCACGGGCACGCTTGGCCGACGCGACCCCCGGCTGGTGCGCTACTTCTTTTGCGGTGGATTCCTGGGGAACCGCACGGGAGCTGCTGCGTCTGCGCGACGAGGCCCGCGCGGCGGGCTGGCAGGGGGCCGACGGGGGGAATGACCTGCCCCCTCGGCTTGCTGCCGTGGCTGCTATTTGGGAGGGGCTTCCGGCTGGAGAGGCCGACCTGCTGGCGGAAGTCACCGCACGGCTGGAAGAACTCACACACGCCCCCGAGCAGGACTGGCCGCTGGGCATATCGAGGCTCATGTGCCGGGAGGATCCGGCGCTTTTACCGTATCTGTGGCCGCGCGTGTTTGCCTCCCTGCGCGAGCTTGGCGTGGAGGTTTGTGTCCTCCCGTCAACCCCGGCCACCGGCGCTTTAACGGTGGTGGAGTGCGAGGACGAATGGGCCGCCGCGACGTCGGCCGCCCGTTTGCTGGTGTCCCGGCAGGCGGCGGGGCTGGCCGCGCAAACCGTGGTGCTGGCGGGAGGCGAAACTGCCCCGCTGGATCGGGAACTTAATCGGCGCGGCCTGCCCGCGGTTGGTGCCTGCGAAAAGGCGAGCGGGCGCGGCTATCAGCAGGCTCTGCCGCTGCTGCTGCGGTTGTTGTGCTCCCCTACCGACGTGCCCCAGCTTGTCACGCTGCTGCAACTCAACCTCTGCGCCGGAGCCGGGTTGCTCCCGGGCTGGGCTACCTCGCGCCTGTTGGAGGCGCTGCGTAGCGAGCCGGGAGTTGGTCGTGCGGGTGATACCGATTCGCTTTGGCAGCAGCGGGTTTCCGAGTTGGCCGACGGTTCGCTCCACGGCCCGGACGGTAGGGTGCTTTCCGCCGACGAGAACGCGCTGCTGGCGCTTATAGCCTTCGTGCCCGCCGTTCCGCTTAACAATCCCGAGGTGCCGCTGAACCTGGTCGGCGAGGCCATTCGGCTGGTTAAAAAACGTGCCGCCAAGCTGGCCGTGCTGCCCGGCGGGGAACACCTATTCCCTTACGCGGATTCGCTGCAGACGATGCTCGACGTCTTGGCTCTGCTCGCGGCCGGACGCGAAACGCTGCCCCTCACCGAGGTGCTGCGCCTGGTTGCGGAATGCGATCGGGACGCCGCCACACCGGATGTGCAGGCGCAGGCATGCCCGTGGCAAAACATTGCCTCCCCCGCGCACCTGGGCCCCGCTGGCCCGCTCGTGGTTTGGTGGCAGGCCCTAGCGTCTGCGCTGCCGCGCCAGACCCCCTGGGATGACTCGGAGGCTGACGCGCTTAAAGCGGGCGGTGCGCACCTGCTTACCAACATGGAATATGCCCGCCTGGACCTTTCCTGCCAGCTAACGCCGCTCACCGCCGGGCAGCGCATCGTGGCGTTCCTGCCGCGTAGCCGGGATGGCCAGCCCGGCGAACCGAGCCCGCTTCTTACCTATTTAGCCAGGGGATACGCCGAGCCCGGCGAACAGATCTCCCATGCTTTGCGAAGGCTCAGCATCCCGGCCACCGCACTGTGCGAATCTCCGGGCGGCGACGCTGCCCAGGTAGCCGAAGCCGCCTGGTCGCTTTCCGAAACGTCGCTACCGCTGCACGAAAGCCCCGCGCGTATGCGCGAGTCTGCCGCTACCGCCCCGAAAATATTCGTGCTTACGACTCCCGAAGGGGCTTTGCTGCCGGAGGAACTGTCGGCCACGCAGATCAAGGAGCTACTCGAGTGCCCGCTGGCCTGGGTTTTACAGCGGCGGCTGCGGGTGAAGGAGGGCAGCCTGGCGCAGATCGCTACCGGCCCGCGCATGATCGGCACCCTGCTGCACGCGGTGTTCGAGAAGCTGGTGGCCGACGGGGTGCGCGATATGCCGTCCCCCGATACGATCCGTGCGGCGTTTACCGATCTGCTGCCGCGCTATGCGGGCGAGCTGCTGTTGCCGGGGCGCGAACACGAAAAGGAACGCGCCTGCGCCGATGCCGTGACAGCGATGCGCCAACTGTTTGATTACCTGCTGAGCAGGGGGCTGCGGGTGAGCGGCTGCGAGGTCAAGTTTGCGCATGAACTGGATATTGCCGGGCACACCGTTACCGTGCGCGGTTCGCGCGATGTTGATGTGACCGATGCGCGTGGAAATCCCGGCGTAATCGACCTCAAGTGGACCCGGCACCCGGAGCAATACCGCGATCAGGCCGCGGCGGCGCAGGCTTTGCAACTTGCCGTGTATTCCTGGAGCGTAGGCATGGAAACTCCCGGCCAGGCTCCGGAAACGTCCTTTTACATGCTCCGCCAGGGCGAGGCGTACACGCCGGAAAACAGCCGCATGGCGCAGTTTTGGCCGCAGCTACGCGAACTTTTGGCGCAGCGGTTGCGCGAATTGGAAAAGGGGCAGATCACTCCCCCCGCCGTGCTTAGCGGGCACGTTGCGGAGCAGGAACCGCATCCGCTGTTTGCCTCCCCCATATTCACCGAGGGTAGGCACGCCACGAAACCCGGCGCGGAGGCGTCGTCTTTCGCCTGCCCGTTCTGCGCCCTGTTCGAGATTGCACTTCCCGCAGAAACAGTTTGAGAGGGACCGAGATGACTTTTCGTGTGATTACCGCTTCTGCGGGTTCGGGCAAAACGTTCCGGCTAATGAACGTGATCGCGGAGAAGATCCGCACCGAGGGGCTGCGCCCGGATCAGATAATCGCCACCACGTTTTCCCGCAAGGCCGCGCAGGAACTACGTGAGCGCATCAACCGGAAACTTTTGGAGGAGGGCCGACTGGAAGCGGCCGCTTCACTTCCCGCTGCGCTGATCGGCACCGTTAATTCCGTTGCGGAACAGATCCTGCGGGAATACGCGATAGACGGCGGCCTATCCCCGGATCTGCGGCTACTGCCGGAGGCAGCGCAGAGCGAAGCGTTCCATACCGCGGTGGACGGCGTCTGCGCGAGCACCTACCGGCAGCACGCGGCGCTGCTGCGGCGCACCGGCCACGATGCGGAATACGCATCCCCTAACAGCACGGTCGTGGACTGGCGCAAAAGCGTCCAAACCCTGGTTAATCGTGCCCGCACGAACCTGATCGACGCGCAAGCGCTGCGTGAACAGGCGCGGGAAAGCTGGCGGGAACTGGCAAAACTTTTGCCGCCCGCAGGGGAGGATATGCGCGCCAGATGGCTCGCAGATTACGACGCCTGCGTGCAGGAACTGCGCAATCAGCTACGGCAGGGAGAGGTTCCCAAACGCAGCGTCGGCAACGTGACCGGCTCCCTGCTAACCCTGGAGGAGTTTCGCCGCACCCGCCTGGCAACGCCTGAAACCGCACGCTGGGACGATTGGGCGCGCGTGGCCTCTTTCTCTTTCCCCGAAAGCAAGCTGCCGGAGGCAAAAAAGCCGGGCAGTTACCCGCAGCAGGTATTTACGGAACTATCCGCGGAGATCGCAGACAGCCTGCTGAACTGCCCCGCCCTGGCAGCCGACCTGGAGGCGCTGATAGGCCTGGTGGCCGACACCGCCGCTAACGCACTGGAACTGTACGAAGAGCACAAGCGGGCGCTGGGGGCGATCGACTTCGTGGACCAGGAGGTAAAGGCGCTAGAGCTGGTACGCAAAAACGAGCGCGTGCGTGAAGCTTTGCGCCAGCGTTTCCGCTTCCTGGCGGTAGACGAGTTCCAGGACACCTCTCCCCTACAGCTAGAGCTATTCCTGGCGCTGCGCGAGCTTATCCCGGACACAGTGTGGGTGGGCGATCCGAAGCAGTCGATCTACGGTTTCCGCGATACCGACCCGGCCCTGCTTAACGCGGTGGTGCAGGGCATTCAGGACGGGCTATTCAGCGGCGCCGAAACGGAAACTCTCGGGTTTTCCTGGCGCTCCAGCCGGACCGTGGTGCATTTGAGTAACGAACTGTTCACCCCGGTGTTTTCGCAGATGCGCGCCGAAAACGTGCGTTTGCAGATACCGTCGGAGCGTGAGGCTTGCGCAGGTGCGGGCGAAACCGAGGTTTGGCTTACATCGGGCGGTGGCCGCCGTACGGCACAGGCTTTTTGCTATTCGCTAGCGCACGGTTTGAAGGATGCGCTTTCACGCTACGAACTCCAGCCGGAACAGGCTGCGGTTTTGGTGCGCAGCAATGATCGCGCCCGTGAAATTGCGCAGGCGCTGCGCGAGATCGGTCTTCCCGCGAGTTGCGCCCCGCTGCCGGTGGCGAAAACCCCGGAGGGAAACCTGGTTTTACAGGCTTTACGTGCGCTTACGGACCCGGCAGACACGTTGGCGCTGACCCGCCTGGTGGTCTCCTTGCCAGAGCACGGCGCACGGGAAAACTGGCTTTTCCAGCTGGCCGAACACGCCGGGGACACCGCAGGACTGCTGCGCCTGTACGAACAGTGGTGGGAGGACCCGTCCCTGGCCGCACTCGGGGAACTGCGCAGGCGGGCGAACCTGCTTACCCCACATGAAGCGGTGGAGGCGGTGGTGGCCGCGCTCCGCCTCCCGGAACGCATCGCTACCGATCCCGCCACTACGCGTTCGTCGCTGGGGGAACTGGGCAGGCTGGCGCTCGAATACACGGAGGATAACGAGGGCAGCAACAGGCCCGTCACCCTGGCTGGGTTTGCTACCTTCCTCGAAAACCACACAGAAATCTCCCGTTCCCTCCCCGGCGCGGGCCGGGTTTTCGTCGGCACTATCCACCAGGCAAAGGGCCTGGAATGGCCGCTGGTTGTGACCGACATCGGCCGCTCGCGCGAGGACGAATACAGCCACGGGCTGGCACTCACCATTCCCGAGCACATAGACCTAACCCATCCGTTAGCGGGCAGGCGGCTGCGTTACATTCCGAAACTGCTCGCCAAGTTCCCGCCCTATCTGAAACTGTTCTTGGGGACCGATCTGGCGGAGCTTTTCACGCAGACGCACCGGCAGGATTCACGCTGCCTGTACTACGTGGCGCTCACGCGCGCAAAAGATGTAAATGTGCTGGTAAACGGTTATCCAAACAAGCCGAGCGCACTAGATGTGCTGCTCGCGAAGCCGGGCGAAACCGATCCTCAGCCGGTGGTGCACACGGAGGCGGAAACTTCCCTGGCGGAAATCCGTATCCCCGATGGGCCGGTAGTTCCCGCCGCCCTCCACACCTATCCGGGCGCCTCTCCCCTGCCGGAGGAAGTTCTTCCCCCGGCTGCTTCTGCCTGGCGGTTTACCGATCCGCTCCCCGCGCAGGCAGACTTTGCCGCGCACGCCCCCGCCCGCTTCACGGCTAGCCAGGCGCCCTCCCAAGGGGTTGCCGCGCAGGTCGGTATTTTTGCGCAGCTGGGCGAGCCGCTGGTGGCTAAGGGTGGCCAAAACTGGGATCTGGTGGGCGATGCAATCCACGCCTACCTGGCCACCCCTTACGCGGGGCTGAGCGCAGCGCAGCGCACGGAACTAGCCGCACAAATATCGCGGCGCTGGGGCGGGTTTGTTTCCGCCAACGTGATCGTGGCTGCGGGCGAGCGCTGGCAGGCGTTCCTCGCCGCGCAGTTCCCCGGAGCGAGGCTGGAAACGGAGGTGCCGCTTTCTTGGCGGCGCGGTGACGGCAGCCTGATGGAGGGGTGGATCGATGCTTTGCTCACCCTGCCGGACGGTTCGCTAGTGGTGGTTGACCACAAGAGCTATCCGGGGGAAGACCCGCTACAGCAGGTGAAAAACAAATATCTGGGGCAGCTCGCCTACTACCGGCAGGCGCTCACGCAAACGCAGGATAAGCCCGTCACGGTGCTGGTGCACCTGCCGCTGCGCGGCCTGGTGATTGAAGTGGAATCGCTTTGACAGAAAAGCCTTTACGCAGCGTTCACACCTAGCCTTTAGTCGAATTGACCGGCTTAACCGTGCGGGATAAACATGTTTCAAACTCCCGTCGCGGCCATATTTTTCGCGCCGCCGAACGAAAGGTAAACGTATGAGCCAAGAGAAGTGGCCTCGGAAAATCACCGCCCTGGACGTGTCCGAATCATTGCTGAAAGCCCTGCTCATCACGGGTATCGGCCTGTACGTAATCTTTGCAGACCTCAATATCGGGTTCGCAACCATCTACCAAAACTGGCTGTTAGGCGGGGCAACCACGCTGCTTGGCGTCAGCATGTTTGCCTCTGCGGCGCGCGATTTTTCTGACTATCGCCGACGCCGCTGAGGTTCCTGGGCTGGCGGGCCGTCAGTGCGCCGCGCGCGGCGCGCTTTCCCGCCAGACGGCGCTGGTCGGGTAGTCACGGTAACGGGGCCATTCTTCGGTGGTAGTTTCCGCCGCCGGGTTCTGCTGCTGCTCGATGTAATCAATCAGGCCATTCACGGCCTCCTCGGTGAGCTGCTGCAGCGGCCAGTGAGCGGAAGTTATGCCGTGTGCTCCGAACGTGGATTGCGAATAGTCACCGAAGCCGATCACCATGACCTCAGAGGGAACGTTCACACCGGCCGCCTGGCAGGCCTCCCGCGCGCCAATTGCCAGCATGTCGTCGGCACACCAGATCACACGGGGACGCTCCCCCTTGGCCAGCATCTTTTCCACCGCCGTGCGCGCGGTAGCGACCGACCAGTCTTCGAGCGACACCTGTCGGCAGTTAATCCCGAAATATTCGATCACCGGGTTTTGCCGGGAGTGCCTTCCTCCCGGCCCCGCGAGCATTAGCACGCTGCTTTCCGCAGATATTCCCAGCCCCTCAACCAGCTCTTTTACACCGGCCTGCTCCTGCACGCGCATGTGGCCGACGCCGGGGTAACGATCCTGTGTATCCACCAAAGACATCCACATCACGGGCACGTTAATGTCGCTCAACAGGGTGCCTACGAACTGCGGCCTGGAGGTGGTTTCAAAAACCAGGCCCGCCAGGTTTATCTCCGACAGCAGCTTGTGCGTGTAACCGTAGCTGCCGTCGCTGTCCTGCGGCTCCGGCACGGGAACCACTAAGAAGCCGCGTTCCTGCGCCGCTTTTACGGCGGAAATCATGACTTGATGCACCACTGGCACGAACGGGTCGCTCGGTAGTTTGCCTAGCACCAGGCCGATCACGTTAGAGCGCTGCCTGCGCAGTGCGCGAGCGGAAGCGTGCGGAATGTACTTCAGCGCCTTCGCGGCCTCCCGCACCTTCTTCTGGGTGGCAACGGATATTTTGATGGCGTCCGACTGGCCGTTGAGAACTACAGAAACAGTAGAGGGAGAGACACCTGCAGCACGAGCTACATCGGCCCTGGTGGCCCTTGCCATACAGTTCCGCCTTCCAACTTTTCACAGGAACTTTCCACCAAACTCTATACCGCTGGAAACTCCCACGCTAGAACTAAAAAGGGAACCTCGTCACCCCCGCTAAAACACCGCCAGAAAACCCAAAAATACTATCTAACCAGGGCAAAGACGTTCTCTTACGCGGATATTTTTCCGCACGCAGAAACCGGGTGTTACCCCTTTGCGATAGGGGTAACACCCGGTTTCTCACTTACTAGGCAGTAATTCTTAGAGGTGTTTTATGAGAACTGCTGCGTAGCCTCTTCATTCCATTCCGGATGCCCGCTGCCCGGCCCCGTGTAGGGGTAGTCCCCCACCTTTTCCTGCAGCCTCGCCAGTTCCGCACGCATCATGGTGAGCACCTCGGCATATGCCGGGTCGTCCACCACGTTGGTCAGTTCCTCCGGGTCCTTTTCCAGGTCGTAGAGTTCGTATTCGCGCTCGAAGATACGATCCGACGCCCCCGGCGCTCCCAGGCCATCACCGTAGTAATCGATGTACTTGTAGCGCTGGGTGCGCACCCCGTAGTGGGCCGGGACGTGGTGGTTCGGATCGTCGTGCTCCCAGTAGCGGTAGTAGACGCTCTCCTGCCAACCTGCCACGTCTTCGCCGCGCAGCAACGCACGGAAGCTCTCCCCCTGCTGGCTGGGCAGCTCTTTCTTGTAGTCGATGCCGCACATGTCCAGGAAGGTGGCCGCGAAGTCCACGTTCGTGACCATCGCTCCGCAGCGGGAACCGGCCGCGATTTCCTCGGGCCAACGAATCAGCATGGGCATCAGCAGGGACTGGTCGAACATCAGGCGCTTGTCGTACCAGCCGTGATCTCCCAGGAAGAATCCCTGATCGGAGGTGTAAACCACCACGGTGTTCTCGCTTAGCCCGTGTTCGTCCAGGTAGTCGAGCACCCGGCCCACGTTGTCGTCGATCGACTGGATGGTCTGCAGGTAGTCGCGCATGTAACGCTGGTAGTTCCAGCGGGTGCGCTCCACCCGAGCGTCCTCGCCCTTCAGCTCCTCCGGAAGTTCTTCCTTGGTGTCGGTGGCGGTGAGATCGTCGGCAATCGTCATGCGCACTGCCTGCACGGCGCGCGACATGGTGGAGTGATCGTCAAACAGGGTGTCCGGTTCCGGAATGGTGCCGACGGGGTAAAGGTGCTTGTGCTTTTCGTCGGGCACCCAGGGGCGGTGCGGTGCCTTGTGGTGGATCATCAGGCAGAACGGCGCATCCGGCGCTTCTTCGCGCTGCTTGTTGAGCCAGTTCAGGGAGAGGTCTGTAACGATGTCGGTCGCATACCCCTTTTCCTGACTCTCCCCCTCCGCGGAGATCATCGGCGGATCGATGTACACGCCCTGGCCGGGGAAGATTTTCCAGTCGTCGAAACCGCGCGGCTGCGCCACCTCGGACTCCCCGAGGTGCCACTTGCCGAAGATCGCCGTCTTGTAGCCGGCGTTCTGGAGGACCTGGGAGTAGGTGGGAACCCGGTGATCGAACTCGGCAAAAATGGTTGCGCAGCCGTTCACGTGGCTGTAGGTGCCGGTCAAAATGCTGGCGCGGGACGGGGTGCAAACGGAGTTGGTGCAGTAGACGGCATCCATCCGCACGCCGTCTTGCGCGATCCTATCTAGGTGCGGAGTCTCATTAACCTTGCTGCCGTACGCCGAAATGGCATGCGCAGCGTGGTCGTCGGACATGATGAAGACGATATTGGGGCGCTGGCTCATGGTGGCCTTCTTCCTTGCTTCTGCAGGAGACGCGACCCCCACCATTGTTGCGGGGGTCGCGTCTCACCCTAGAGGTTTGCTACGGGACTCAGGAGTCGATGTACTCCTGGGAGAGGAAGTAGCTCTTGGGGTCGGCCTCTTCCTTCAGCTTTCCGGACTTCACGAACTGGGCGTTCAGATTCTTCAGCCAGGTGTCGGCGGTGCCGTCCTTGATCTTCGCGGTCAGTTCGTCCGGGGAAAGGATCTCCACGTACTGCTGCTCAGACTTGAGCGCCTCCTCGGGCTGCTTGAGTGCCTTCGCGAGTTCCTTCACCAGCTCTTCGCGGTTAGCGGCGGCCCAAGCCAGGGCCTCCTTCACCACAGCCTGGAAACGCTTGAGCTTTTCCGGGTCTTCCAGAATGTTGGCACCCGCCACCTCAGCCGCCGGGAAGGCCAGGTCGGGGAAGTCGGTAGATTTCACTACCTCGACCAGATCCGGCACCTGCTTCTTCATGGTGGATACGTGCGGGTACCAGATAGCCGCGCCCTCGATCTGCCCGGAAGAGAACGCACTGATCACGGTGGGCGGGTCCATCGGCACACGCTGGATATCGTTCACGGTCATGCCGTTCTTTTCCAGCGCCATGTTGAGCAGCATGTCACCGCTGGTGCCTTCCGGAACGCCCACCTTCTTGCCCTTCAGGTCCTTGAAGGTGGCGATGCCGGGCTGCGCAACCACGCGGTCGGCCGTGCCGAGGCTGTTGAGGGAGACGATCTTTGCCTTGCCCTGCATCGGCAGCCACATGGCGCCCGAGCCGATGTACCCGAAGTCGAGGTCTCCGGTGCCGAGGGCCTGAATCTGCAGCGGGCCGTTGTTGAACGACTTCAGCTGCACCTCAAGGCCGTGCTTTTTCCAAAGGCCCAGCTTTTCCGCAACCGTGGTAATGGTGGCCCCGTTGCCGTCCGCAATGTAGCCGACGACGATCGTCTTCAGATCGTCGGTGGTAGCGCCACCGGCGGTCGCGGAGCTTTTCTTTTCGCCACCGCAGGCGGTCAGGGCAACGGCGCCCGCGCCAGTCAGGGCTGCTGCGAGTACGCTACGACGAGTAAACGCGTTCATGATTTTCTCCTTGTTATCAGGGGGAATACGAGGGGTTAGTCCTGGTGGTAGACGGCGTTCCACACTTCGTTGCGCAGTGCCGTGAACTCAGGGGTCATGCGGATGTCTTCACTGCGCGGGTAGGGCAGATCGACATCGATAATCTTGTGGATTCGTCCCGGCCGGGCGGCCATCACGATCACGCGATTAGCTAGGTAGACGGCTTCGTCTACATCGTGGGTAATAAACATGACGGTGCGCTTTTCCTTGGCCCAGGTATCCAGCAGCTGCACCTGCATGTGCACGCGGGTCAGGGCATCCAGCGCGCCGAAAGGCTCATCCATCAACAGGATTTTCGGGTTCGCCGCGTAGGCGCGGGCAATCGCGCAGCGCTGCTTCATGCCGCCCGAAAGGTTCTTAGGCAGCGCGTCGGCAAAGTTGCTGAGGCCGGTCAGTTCCAGCTGTTCATCAACGATCCGTTTGCGTTCCGCCTTGGAAATCTTCTGCAGTTCCAGCCCGAACTCCACGTTCTGGCGCACCGTCATCCAGGGAAAGAGCGCGTACTGCTGAAAGATCACGCCGCGTTCGGGGCCCGGACCGCGCACGGCTTCCCCGTCTACCAACACCTGCCCGGACGAGGGCTGCAACAGCCCGGCGGCCATGTTCATGATGGTGGACTTGCCGCAGCCGGAGGGGCCGACGACGGTAACGAACTCGTTGTCATTGATCTTGAGATCGACGTCTTCCACCGCCACAAACGGCTTTCCGTTTAGCTCGAATTCGGCCCGGACGTGATCGAAATGAATCTTGGTGGTCATCGCCGCTCCTGCCAGCTAGTCAGTTTCTTGTCGGCGAAAAGCAGCAGCCGGTCCATCAGGAGGCCGAACACGCCGATGGTGATTAGGCCGACGAAGATGGTCGGCAGGTCGTAGTAAATCTGTGCGTTCTGCATCCGGTAGCCGATGCCGGCGTCCGCCGCGATCAGCTCCGCCGCCACCAGAGTGGCCCAGGAGGCACCGAGCGCCTGGCGTAGGCCAACCATGATGAACGGGATCGAGGCGGGGACCGCGATGCGGCGGAAGATAACCCAGTCGCTAGCGCCCAGTACGCGCCCCGCGTTGATCAGCGTTTTATCCACGTTCAGCACGCCCTGGAAGGTAGCCACGATGGCAACCAGGAAGCTGGCCAGGGTAATTACGAATACCTTGGGCACCTCACCGATGCCCATCAGCACGATCGCCAGCGGAATGATGGCCAGCGGCGGGATGGTGCGGAAGAACTGGGTCCACGGTTCAACGACCGCGCGGGCTATCCAATACCAACCCATTGCGAAGCCGAGGGGAATAGCCAGCCCCGCGCCGAGCACGAACCCGGTCAGCACGCGCCGCAGGGAGGCGAGCAGATCGCTTAGCAGCGTGCCGTCGGAAATCAGTGCTCCGAAAGACTCCATTACCGCTAACGGGCTGGGCAGGGTGGTGGAATTGAAAATCGAAAGCAGCCACCAGAGGCCGATCCCGCCCAGGACGGAAAGAACATTTAGGGCCAGGGCGAACCTGTCACGGCGTGCGCGCTGCGCGCTAACCGAGCTCGGTGGAGCTTTCGCGGCAGTCACTGCAGACATAGGTAACCTTCCTCGAGGTTGCACAGATACTCGTCGTTGAAATATCCGGCGCTGAGGCGCTCAGCTCTGAGCTGGACAGCACCGTCCACTCGTCACTAACCCACAATAGGGGGTGATCTGGATCATTATGTCATTCGTTCACAGTAATAACCACAGCTAAAAAGTGGCAGTTTGGCCCGACAGTCCCTCGCGCCACCTTTCTGGGGTGCTATATCGCATCACCACGGACGGGGCCATCACCTCTGGCGTGGGCAGGTGGCGTGGCGAACAACAGGGCTAGCGCGCCCGCAGCGCAGGATTGGCGGCCATGCAAAATAAAATCTGTTCGCCCTCAGCGAACGCTTTGCCCCCACAAATCAGCCCTGCAGACCGAGCAGGCTAGGGCGCCAAAATCTTCGCCCCGACATCCCTCCAGGTCTTCGCCGTTTTTTACATCCATCCCAAGATTGGACTAAATCAATTTATTTAGGCTACCCAATCTGACGGCTGTTCGGCATAACTTCCTTTCGGGCGTCATGGCCCGGTGGTAGCTTCATAGCAACAGCAAAAGCGAAAGAACTAAGGAGACGTAAATGAGCAAGTTCCCCTACACCGTAGCCGGTCTCACCACCGAACAGGCTGAGCAGCTTTGCGAGGCCCTGCAGGATCGTCTGCACTCGATGAACGACCTGCACCTGACCCTCAAGCACGCTCACTGGAACGTGATTGGCCGCGACTTCATCGCCGTTCACGAAATGCTCGATCCGCAGATCGAACTGGTACGCGGCTTCGCGGACGAGCTCGCTGAGCGCATCGCTACCCTCGGCGGCGTGCCGATCGGCGTTCCCGGTCGCCTGGCCCACGAGCGCCCCTGGGGCGACTACGCGGTAGACCGCGCCCCGACCCAGGAGCACCTGGCCGCTCTCGACAAGGTTTACGACGGCGTCATCGGTTCCCACCGCGACGCGATCGCCCTGGCTGGCGACATCGACCCCGTCACCGAGGATCTCCTGATCGGCGAGGCTCGCGAGCTGGAGCAGTTCCAGTGGTTCCTGCGCGCCCACCTCGAAGATTCCGCTGGCAAGATCGCCTGATCAACCGGCAAAATTGGCCACCTGACGGGGGCCGTGCGTATTACGCACGGCCCCCGTTTTTGCTCTCTGCCCGCGGGACGCCACCTGCATAGACTGTCGCTATGTCTTCATGCTGCAGTCCCGGACGCTCCTCTTCAGAAACCCCCGCTGCGCAGAACGCTGGCGCACAGAGCGGTGCCGCCGCATTCTCGCTGCCGCCGATAGACGATTTGGTGCAGGTCAGCCACCGTCTGACCCGCGCGGCGTTCATTCCCGGCGGCCCGTTCCTGATGGGCGGCACCGACCCCGACGCGAATCCGCTCGATGCGGAAGGCCCCGTCCGTGAGGTCCAGGTGGATGATTTCTACATCGACCGCGCCCCCGTCACCGTCGGCGAATTCGCCGCTTTCGTGACCGACACCGGCTACGTCAGCGAAGCCGAGGAGTTCGGGTGGAGCTACGTTTTCGCCTCCCTATGCAGCGCCGAGGTGCGTAAGTCCTCGCCGCGCCCGCCACAGACCCCCTGGTGGTGCGCCGTGCAGGGCGCGATGTGGGCACACCCGGAGGGCCCCGGCAGCACTGTGGATGATCGCCTGGACCACCCGGTCACGCACATTTCCCTGCGGGACGCGGAGGCTTTTGCGAACTGGTGCGGGATGCGCCTGCCCACGGAGGCGGAGTGGGAGAAGGCCGCCCGTGGCGGGCTCGTGCAGGCGCGCTATGCCTGGGGCAACGAGTTCATGCCGGACGGTAAGCACCAGTGCAACATCTGGCAGGGAAACTTCCCGACGCATAACACCCGCGAGGACGGATACGTCGGCACCTCCCCCGTCGCTACCTACCCGGCGAACGGTTACGGCCTGTACGACATGGCCGGTAACGTCTGGGAATGGTGCAGCGACGCCTGGAATGCCTCCCCCTCCCCCAGCCTGCAGGGCAAGGTAAACGTGATCCGGGGTGGCTCTTACCTCTGCCACGATTCCTACTGCAACCGCTACCGGGTTGCCGCACGCACCTCGTCTGCCATAGAGGACGCCTCCGGAAACAAGGGGTTCCGCCTGGTGGCCGACGCCAGCCCGCGCGCCTAGCCGAGCCCTCCGGGGTTGCCTTCTTCCCGTTCGCTCCCCAGCAGGGGCCGCTCGCTCAGCGCCAGACGCAGCCCCGCCGCGCGCGTCGTTTCCAGCACGGTCAGGGTGTTATCGCCCTCGTGCAGCAGCGGCGCGGGCAGGTAAAGGGTGCGCTGCGGTCCTTCGTCCGAATAGCGGCCGAGCAGGTAGCCGTTCACGTACAGGAAGCCGCGCCCCAGCCCGGCAGTGTCCACGTAGGCATCTGCCACGTCTTTGCAGTGCAGGGTGGCCGACGCGAGCACCGGTTCTCCGGGCAGCGGGCCTTCCCCGGCTTCTGCGAATGCTGCGTTCTTCGCCTGGGATTCCAGCTCCTCGCCCATATCGGGCAGCGGGAACGCGCTCACTCCCACATTGTTGAGGAAACGGTAACCGTGCCAGATGCCGCCCAGCACTCCCTTACGGGAGCCGAGGTGGGGGCCGAAATTGACCCGCCCTTCGCTCTCGACCCAGACCTCCAGCAGCACGCTGCGCGGCACCGGCGCGCCGTCCCAGATGCCTGCCAGGGGGACGGTTACGGGGCCGCCCGCACGGCCGGAGGTGTCGGCCACGGGCTTGCCGTCGATCAGCACCAGCGCCCTGTCGGCCAGGCCGTGCAGCACCAACGGGGCGTATTCGCCCTCGTGCACCACCAGTTCCAGCTCGCGGCGCAGCAGATAGGCGCCGCGCTCCAAGCCGATGTCCTCAAACGCCGGGACCTGCGGATACGTTTTTTCTCTATCGCGCCAACACGCCAGGGAACTGAGCGGCACGGCGGGGCCGAGCGGTAGTTCCTGTGCGGGTAGGGTCTTCGGGTTTTCCGCCAGGCCCAACCGGGTGAGTTCGCTATCCAGCTGCGGTAGCTCACGGTAGCGGGAAATCACCTGCCGGAAAGCGTGAAACTTCGGGGTGAGCGCGCCGTTTTCGGCGATCGGCGCGTCGTAGTCGTAGCTGGTGACGGTCGGTTGCAGCGTCCCGTTGTGGTTAGCGCCCGCGTAGAGCTGGGTGTTGCTGCCGCCGTGTGCCATGTAGAAGTTAACGCTCATTCCCGCATCGAGCATGTCGGCCAGTTCGGCAGCCGCAGATTCCGGGCTGCGCGTGGTGTGCTGTTCGCCCCAGTGATCAAACCAGCCGTTCCAAAACTCCATGCACATGAGCGGCTGGCCGGGCAGTTCCGTTTCCGCCATCGTCACGTATTCGCGGGCGCGCGAACCGAAGTTGATCGTGGCGAGCGCGCCGTCCACGGTGCCGCCGCTTAACCAGCCGCGCCCCGGCCCGTCGCTTGTCACCAGCATTTCCTCTATGCCCAGGCGCAGCAGCAGGTTACGCAGGTGTTGCAGGTAGGCGCGGTCGTCCCCGTAGGAGCCGTATTCGTTTTCCACCTGCACCATCACCACGTTGCCGCCCCGGCATGCCTGGCGCTGCGCGATGATCGGGATGAGCCGACCAAACCAGCTATCGACCGCTTTCAGATAACGCTCGTCCATGCAGCGCAGGCGCATGTTTCTATCGCGAAGCAGCCAGCCGGGAAAGCCCCCGTTCTCCCACTCTGCGCAGATGTACGGGCCGGGGCGCACTATCGCGTCCAGTCCTTCCTGCGCGGCTATGTCCAGGAATCGGCCCAGGTCTGCCGGGCCCGTGAAACTAACCCGGCCTTCACTCGGGGCGTGCCAGTTCCAGGCCACGTAGGTTTCTACCGTGTTGCAGCCCATCGCCACGAGCCTGCGCAAACGATCACGCCACTGCTGCGGCTGTACCCGGAAATAGTGCAGGGCGCCAGAGATTATGGTGTGCTCCGCTCCGTTGCGCAGGAACCCTGTTTCTGTGGCCGTTAGCGTCTGTTTCAAGATACCCCCTAGGTGTGACCTTCGCTACACGAGTGTAGCGCGCAATAGATTTACGTGCAGGGTTGCAGACAGCAAAACAATATATCGATTTCGTAACGGAAACCTGATAATTAGCAATATAGTCAGCCCTGCAAAGCGGTGGTACGTTCCAAATTGTGAATAGCAACTCCCCAAATCAGCTAGTTTCCCGCCGTACGGTTACCCGGGCTTCAGCTTGGGCAGTGCCCGCGGCAATTATCGGCAGCGCCGCCCCCGCTATAGCGTCTTCCATATCTTGCCCGGCAGCAATATGGACCGCATATTCCACCGTTAAATACACGGACCCTGACTACACCCTGACCAATTTCCATAAAACGGAAACATTTTCCTCTACCCCGCCCGGTAGCTTCGAGGTGCAGCACTGGTACAACCGTTCCACCAAACTCCTCTACTGGCGCATCTCCATCGGCCTCCCCCAAGGGGCAGAGGCGGGAGCCGTGCTCACCGTCGATACTGCGCCGCAGGAGCTTAACTGGACAAACCCTGACAACTTCAGTCAATACAGCGTTTCCCAGTTCAAACGGTTCGGGTCGTACTCGCCAGACATTCGCGATCACGAATGGACCTCGGACCTGCCCACCGGAGAAATCAGCGCAACTCCGGAGGGAAAGATAACGGTCACTTTCAAAGAACCCGCAAAGCCAAAGTCGGGCGGCTCTATTTACTTCACCAGCGTCCCCAATGGCGGCGAAGAGGCCGTGCTACGCGGAGACGTTTACGGCCTCCCCGCAACCCTTAATTTCGTCCCCCTGGAATGCCCTAATAAAAAGTAATTTCCCCATTGCTATAGCCCCGAAAAGCAGCTTCTGGGGCTATAGCAATCGGCTACCCAAAGAATATAGTTCTTCGTCTTTTACCGCCTGCAATAGTGGCGAAGTATCGCCACTTAAGGCCCGCAATAAATGGCTTAGCCGCTCGGCCTGCCCGGCTCCGTCACGCACCGCAAGCACCAGCACCAGGCGCACGGCAAGCGTTATTTCCGGGCTACCCATCTGCTGAAAAGCGACAGGCTGCGCCAGGGTTGTCAGCGCCAAGCAGTCCCGCTTCACATGCTGCGGGTCGGTATGTGCGATAACGCAGGGTACGGGTAGCGGCAGGCCCGTCGGGTATTCCTGCTCGCGCTGCCAGAGGGCAGCGGGAAAAGTCTCCGTAACCGCCCCCGCCGCCAGCAGGCGCGCCGACAGCTGCGCCAGCGCGTCTTTAGCGTCGTCTGCCCGCAGGCCGGCTATGCAGGCCTCGGGCAGCAGCGGCAGGCTCACTCCGCCAGCGCCGCGTCAAGCTGCGCAAATACCTCTTCCTCACCGTGCCCGATGATTAGGGGCAGCGCCCGCACCACGGGAACACCCAGTTCGTCGGGTAGCGGGGAGGTGGAGACAACGACGTCGGCGGCGGGATCTGCCGCCACTATGTCGCTCACTTTGGCCTGGCTGACCAGGGCTTCCTGCCCCGTAGCCTCCAGGTGGTCCTTAACCTTGCTGGCAACCACGGTTGCGGTAGCCACCCCGGCACCGCAAATAACCAAAATCCGCTTCACTTTTCCTCCTACGCCCGCGAACGTGTACGCGTGGCGTAAAGTCCACCATAGTGCCCCGCAGCGCATAGCGAGAGGAAAATCCATGCCCGCAATGAGGGAAACCGACATGCTGGTAACGGCCGCCACCCTCTACTACGTGCGCGGTATGAGCCAATCAGAGGTCGCGCGCGAACTGGGAGTCTCCCGTTCCAACGTGTCGCGCATACTGACGTCGGCACGTGAGCGCGGCATCGTAGAAATCACTATCCACGACCCGGACGCCCCGCTTAGCCGGGAGCGAAACCTGGAACAGCAGCTCAAGAAGCGCTTCCGGCTCACGGAGGCGATAGTTGTGCAGCCGCGCGATCTTACGCGCCCCCTCGATACCGTGGCCCGCGCCGGGGCCGACTTCGTGCGCGCCCGCGCCCCGCGTTGCCGCAGCATCGGGGTTAGCTGGGGGCAGAGCGTGCAGGAGGTCGTCTCCCAGATAGAGCCGGTGGGGCGCAAACTGCCCTTAAACGTGCTGCCCCTGGTCGGTGGCATGGGGGTGCTGGATACCCTGGAATCCGGGGATACCGTCGTGAGCGTGCTGGGCGATCGCCTGGGTGCGCGCACGGAGCGTCTCTACGCTCCGGCGGTGGTGAAGTCTGCGGCGGCGCACGCCGCGCTGCTGGCAGAAAACAGCATCTCGCAGGTGCTGGATGCGGCCTCGGAGGTCGATTTGGCGCTGGTGGGGATCGGCAGCTTCGGCATGCACTCCTCCCCGCACCTGCTGCAGGGAATGGACCTCGGTGAGGACGATCTGGCCCGTTTCCTGGCGCAGCGCCCGGTAGGTGACATCTGCGGTCGTTTCGTGAACGCCCAGGGAGAACCGGTCGGCCCGCCCACTTCCCGCCGCGTGATCAGCGTCAGTTTCAACGCCCTGCGCCGCATCCCGTGCGTGCTGGGCATCGCGGCGGGCAGCGAAAAGGCGGCGGGCGTGACCGGCGTGCTGCGCTCAGGAGTGATTAACCGGCTGGTCGTGGACGCAGACCTCGCCCGCAGCGTGCTTTCCCGCAGCAAAGACCAAGCGCAGAGCTAACAGTCCTGCCGTGGCGGTGCCCGCGCTTTCTAGGCCCGCGAGAGCAGGCTGACGGTGAAGCCCTCGTCTTCCTCCGCCGGGCGGAAATCCCAGGTAGCAAAGTGCGCATCGGCCTTCAGCCCGGCAGCCTCAATGTCGGCCAGGAACTGCTCGCGCGAATAGCCCCGCTGCAAACCAAACCCGATGATGATGCGGCCCTTCGGGGCGAGCAGGGACGCGAACGCGGCGAGCGCCTGCGCCTGGCTTCCGGGTGCCAGGAAGGTGATGACGTTCCCGGCGCAAACGATCAGATCGAAAGGTGCGGTGGGGATGGCGTCGGGGCTGAGCGTGCAGATGTCGCCGTGCAGGAAGACGGGTTCGTGCGGCGCTTCCGGGGCGAACACGGGGAGGTCGGCGCGTGCTGCCGCAAGCAGTTTTTCGTCGATATCCACCCCGGTTACGCGATGCCCCAGGGCGGCCAGGCGCAGGGCGATGCGGCCGGGGCCGCAGCCCGCGTCCAGAATGCTGGCGCCTCGCTCCACGAGTGCATCCGCCGCGCGGGCCTCCCCCAGCAGGTCCTTGCCCATCTCGCGCATGCCCTCGAAGCGCTGAATGTACCAGTCGGAATGTCCCGGCTGGGCCTCTACTTTCTGTTCCCAGAAAGAAGCGGGGCGGGCGGGGTCTGCGAGTCGGCGCGAAAGTTCTTCCTGCGCGCGGGAGAGGTTTTCCATACCGGAAAGGCTACGCCGCCCCTTCCGGGCAGTCCACGCCGCGTGCCGCGTGTATCAGCGCCAGGCAACCCAGGGAAAGCACCGCACCACCCAGGAACATGGTCGGATAGCTGAGGTGTAGCTCCAGCAGGCTAAGCACCATCGGGGTGAAGAACCCGAGGTAGGCGATCGAATAGTAGACGCCTGTGAGCCCAGCGAGGTCATCCGGGGTGGCGATCCTCTGGATCTCCGTCAGGCCTCCCACCAGCACCAGGCCGTAACCGCAGCCGAGCAGCGCGGCCGCCAGCATGATGAGCGCAAGGTTGAGGGTCCAGATGGCGAGCGCGCCGAGCGTCAGCCCTGCCGCCACCACCGCCAGCGCGGCGGTCAGGGCGGTCACTCCGCCGCGTTTATCGAGCACCCTACTGAAGGGCTGCACGGCGAAGCCGCAGCCGAGCGCGATCATGCACATCAGCCCGGAGAACCCGATCGTGTAGTGCCCGATTCGTTCTTCCATCAGGGCGGGCAGCACCGCGTAAGCGGCGGCCGCGCAGCCGAATATCCAGGGCGAGGCGGGGGCCACTACCAGCCAGAAGCGGCGTTTCTTAGCTGCGGGGATACGCAGATCGTCCAGCAGACTGCCGCCGTTCCCGCCGCGCGAGGTTTCGGGGGCGCGTAGCAGGGGAATCAGGGTGGGCAGGGTGATGGCGATGTTCACGCTGTAGGCGAGGACCGTCGGGTAGGGAAAGAATTGCGCGAGCACGGCCGCCACGGCGGCGCCGAGGCCGAACCCTGCGGTGAGGGAGAGGGAGGCGCGGCGCGCGCCGCTGACCATTTCCGGCCTCGCTTCGTAGGGGGCCTCGCTGAGTTCTTTCAGCCAGGCGGAGCCGACGGTCATTACCAGCCCAAGCGCGATCCCGGAGAGAACCCGCCCGGCGATCATTTCGGTGAAAGAGCGGGAGCCGACCGCGAGCATGAAAGAGCCGCAGGAGGCCACCACCGGGGCCAGCAGCATGAGCGGGCGCCTACCGTAGCGATCCGACAGCGGACCGCCCACCAGCATGGCGGGGATAATGCCGAGCACGTAGCTGCCCAGCAAAATGTTTACCGCTACGCCGGAAAGCCCACCCTCTGCCCGGTATAGGCCAAGCAGGGGCGTGAATTCGTTGCCTCCCCAGGCAACCGCGAACACCGCCGGTGCTACGCGACGCCAGGGGGCCGGGGCGGCGGTCTTTTGTTCACCCGTCATTGTCGGTGCGCCGCCGGTCCGGGGCGCGTCACCAGCCAGGTGCTGGCATTCGCGGTGGCCGGATACTGCCTGCCGTAGGCATCCAGCCATTCCTGCGCGAATTCGTGCGCGGTGTTTTCCGGCACTAGCGCCCAGACGCTGCCGCCGAAACCGGCCCCGAAAGCGGAGGCCGCTACGGCGCCGTTTTCCCTGGCCAGGCGCTGCAGCGAGACGGTTTCGGGAACCTGATTACCGAGGTCTTCCGTGGTGAGGCGCTGCGATTCGTCCACCAAGCTGGCGAACGCTGCCAGGTCCCCGCGCGAAAGCGCGTCGGAGGCGGCGGGAATGATCACGTCCGATTCGCTCAGGAACTGGCGCAGGCGGCGCGTCAGGTAGTCGTCTGACCGCACCAAAGCGTGCAGCCGCGAGGGCGCATCTTCTGCGGAACGGGCGGCTGCGGCCAGCGTCGCATCGGCCCTGCCGCTTTCCCGGTTCCAGCGGCCCAGGATCTCCCTGGTGGCAAGGCTCGCCCGGTTGTATAGCTCCATGGCGGCCCCGGTCTTTTCGGCCGCCACGCCAGAAACCGCTACCACCAGTGCGTATCCGCTGGGGAAGGGGACTTCTCGCTCGAAAGTGACGGGGCAGAAGGAATACTGCACCAGGGTGCCTTCCTTACCGCACAGCATCGCGGTGTGGTCCTCACTGCCGCCGAAAGTGCCGACGCCGCGCCTGCCCGCGAGAGGCCCATAGCTCTGCCCGTTTTCTACGCAGCCCAGGTATTCGCTTAATGTTTCACGGTCTTTCACGACCGAGGTAAACGCGCTGTGGGAGCTAATTCCGGAGTGGTCCAGCAGCGCCATCGTAAGCCCCACCACGAGCGCGCTGGAGCTGGACATGCCCGCCGCCAGGGGGAGGTCGGATTCGATGTTTATTTCCGCCGGGCGCAACATGCCGGGGAAGTTTTGCTGCAGGCGTTCCACCACGGTGGCCACGTACCCCGACCAGTGCCCGCCGCCCCGGCGCGGCACATCGTCGGCAAAGGGAATTTCTACCGTTTCGCGCACGATGCTGGAGGTCACGCGCAGCCCGTTCCCGTTCCAAGGGCGGGCGTGCACGGTGTGGCCCCTATCTACCGCGGCGAGCAGGCTACGCCCACCCGCGTAGTCCGTGTGTTTGCCAAGAACCTCTATGCGTCCCGGAACGAACCAGGAGATTTCTTCGCTCATTACAGACTGACATCCACCCCGGCGAGCGCCTCCGCCACGGCGGCGACGTCCGAGCGCGAAGACATATCCAGCACGCCTGCGGCGGCGGGCACCACCGTGAAAGGGCAGCCGTCGGCGCTGGCTATGCGCACGGAATCGACGATCTCCAGTTCCCCGCGCACGGAGGGGACGGTCTTAGCGCACGCCGCGAAAATGTCCGGGGTGAACAGCCACAGATTCATGCTGACGGGGGCGGCGTCCCCGTACTGCGCCAGCTGCTGTTCGCTGGGTTTTTCCACGATGTTGCGCAGCGTGCCGTCGGCCGCCACGTCCAGCAGCGCGAAGGCGCGCACGCGTTCGGCGGGGATGTTCGATCCCGCTACCAGCGCGGCGCGATCGAACCCGACCACCGCCGCGCCGGGTGCCTGCACCAGGGAGCGCAGCGCCGACACGGGATAGTAGTTATCGGAGTTGATGACGATGAAGCGGTCGTTTCCGGCGAATTCACGCGCGGCCGCCACCGCGTCGGCGGTGCCACGAGGTTCTTCCTGGATCGCGGTGGTGACGCGCACACGCTGGGTTTCCAGTCCCGCCACGTAGTCCCGGATCATGTCGTGTTCCGGGCCGATAACCAGGCAAACCTCGCTGATGCCGGCGTCGGCGAGCGCCGAGAAGAGGAACTCCACGAACGGGCGGCCGACGTCGATCATGGACTTGACGCCGCTGGCGGCCACGCGGCTTTGTTTTTCGTCCAGCACGGCGCCTTCGTCGGCCTTACGCATCCGGGTTCCCAGCCCGCGGGCCAGGATCACCGCTTTGGTTACCGGTGCGGTTGCTGCCATCGTGTTGCTCCTCTAAGGGGTTTTAACTTTTTAGTTCTTCGATGCGGTGGCGCGCTGCCACAGGTTGATGCCGGATTCGACCGCGTGCTCGTCGATGGCGGCAAGTTCCTGGGCCGTGAAATCGAGGTTTTGCGCCGCAGCCAGGGAATCTTCCAGCTGAGCCACGGAGGACGCCCCGATCAGTGCGGTGGTGAGGGAGGCGTCTCCCTGATCGCGCAGCACCCACGAGATCGCCATTTGGGCGAGGCTCTGGCCGCGTTCCTCGGCGATCTTCGCGAGGGCGCGAATGTGGCTGAGGGTTTCTTCGCGCAGGAACTCGCGATCCATCTTCCCAGCACCGGCGCGGGACTCCGCAGGCACTCCATCCAGGTACTTATTGGTAAGCATTCCCTGCGCCAGGGGCGAGAAGCCGATCACGCCCATGCCCTCTTCGTGGGCGGTTTTGAGCAGCGAATCTTCGCCTTCTTCAACCCAGCGGTTCAGCAGGGAGTAGGAGGGCTGGTGAATCAGCAGCGGGGTGCCGAGATCGCGCATGATCGCGGCGGCCTTACGGGTCAGTTCGGGGCTGTAGGAGGAAACGCCGGCGTAGAGCGCCTTGCCGGAAATGACCGCCTGGTGCAGCGCCAGCATGGTCTCCTCCAGCGGCGTATCCGGGTCCGGGCGGTGGTGGTAAAAGATGTCCACGTAGTCGGTGCGCATCCGCTGCAGCGACTCTTCCAGGCTGGTCAGCAGGTATTTACGGGAGCCGCCGAAACCGTGGGGGCCGGGCCACATGTCCCATCCCGCCTTGCTGGAAAGCACCAGCTCGTTTCGGTAGGGGCGCAGGTCCTTATCCATCAGCCGCCCAAAGTTTTCTTCCGCCGCACCGTAGGGAGGCCCGTAGTTGTTGGCCAGGTCGATGTGGGAGACCCCCAGATCTATGGCGCGACGAATGATGTTGCGCTGAGTCTGGAAAGGCTTATCGTCCCCGAAGTTGTGCCACAGGCCGAGGGCGATGGCGGGGAGCTTCACTCCCGAGCTGCCGCAGGCGCGTAGCGGCATCTTCTCAAACCTGTCGGGCGCGGGAACGTACGGCGGGTGCGGGGCAAAGATCGGATCACTCATGCCCCCGATAATCCCACGTTTACCACGTTGCTTCCAGCGCTTTAGCGAGACTTAATTTCATCGTACAAAGCAGCAAAAATTCTCCTCGTAAGGCGGATCTGCTCTTCATCTAAACTGAGGTGTCACAATGTTTTGCCGTCGGGCTGGTTCCCTTGTCTATCGCGGCACCGCGAAATCGGAGTTTTGTATGGATATCCCTCTGCACGTAATCCTGGTGGATGCAGGCGGCCGCGGCTGGGGTCCGGTAACCCACGGGGCGAAGCTGATAGCCGATACGCTGGGAGCCGAGTTCAGCCGGGTAGCGGTTAAGGAAACGTATCCGCGTTCGGTTCAGATACGTTCCCTGTTGCCCCGCCTCAGGGGACAGAAGCGGGACGTGCTGCTGATTGCCCCCCATCCGGGCGGCCTCTACGCCGCAGCCGAAGCCGTGGGGCCGGGCGTACGGCAACTTTTCGGTTGGGTAATAGATAGTTTCTGGTGGGAACGCATACCGCGCATCGCGCGCCCGATTTCTCCCCGCCTACGCCGTTTTGACCGCCTCTATGTCACCGACAAACAGGACATTCCCGCTTGGGAGAGCGCTTTCGGAGGCCCGGTTTCCTGCCTTCCCTGGGGTGCCGACGTGGCTGGCGCGCTGGCCAGAAACACGGAAAAAACCGTAGACCTTACCCGCGTGGGCCGACAGCCCGAAGCCTGGGACGATGACGCCGTAACCGCTGAGGACGCCGCTGCTGCGGGGGTTTCCTTTGCTGGACGTCCCCCGTTTGGCACCAGTGACGATGACTCCGATCCCCTTTTCGCAGCCTACGCGCGCACCCGCGCGGTGCTGGCTTTCAACAATCTTTTAAGCCCCGCCGGGTACACGCACCCCACGCGCAGCTACCTGACCGGGCGCTGGACCGATGCATACGCGCACGGTGCGCTCGTGGCCGGGGTGGCTCCGGACACTCCCACCACGCGAGAGCTGGTGCCCGACTGGATGCGTATAGATCTCTCCCCGACCGACCGTGCGGCTTCCCTGCGCACGGTTAGGGAGGCGCTCGCACAGAGCGATACCGAACTGAGTTCTCGCATACAGCTACACGCGGCAGAGCACCTTGATTGGCGCGCCCGCGCCACCGTGTTGGCCAAAGATTTTTCCCGTTCGGCAGACAGTGCCGTAGCAGCGCATGAAGCAGTGGTTACTGCCGCTAGAAAGAACCTAAATGACACAGCAAATTGAATCGGTAAACATCGGCGGAGTAGACGTTCTGCGCTGGAATCCGCACAAGCCGCTACCCTTGCGTCCGCAAAGGTTCTTCCGATGGACCAAAAAGCTGCCGTTTTCCCCGCGCGTTAATAACGTGGGCGACATGGCCGGGGTTGATGTAGCCCGCCACCTGCATCGCGAAATGGCGGGGGGAGCGCGCGCCCCTAAACGCGGTCAGCTCGGCGCTATCGGTTCGATCATGCACATGCTGCCGCAGGGCACCACCGTTTGGGGGCCCGGAGTAAACGGAAAGCACCTGGATCTGGAGCTGCCTCGCGACTTGGACATACGCGCTGTACGCGGCCCTCGCACCAGGCAATACCTGATGGAGCGCGGCTACCGGGTCCCGGAAATTTTTGGCGATCCGGGGCTGCTGTTGCCGCAGATAACCGGCGCGGAGAAACTGGCGCCTAATCGTGAGGTAACGATTATTGCCAACCTCAACGATGTCCGTTTTGAAAACGATCCGCGTACGCTATCGGCACTGGTGAGCCTGAAAGACTTTACGGACGGAATCCGTCGCAGCGAATTCATAGTCGCCTCGAGCCTGCACGGAATTATTTTCGCCGACGCCTACGGCATTCCGGTGTGCCCTCTGGTGACAGAGGCCGAACCGCTGTTTAAGTATCTGGACTACTTCGAGGGCACCGGCCGTTCGCAGGTAAAGTTCGCTCACACGGTGGAAGAGGCCCTCGATCTGGGTCCGGTTCCGCAACTTGAGTGGGACCCGCGCCCCCTCATCGAAGCCTTCCCCTCAGACCTGTGGCTTGGCAATCAACGTCGGTGACATTTACGCCCGGAGCAAACTTCGTTGCCGGGTGATGCGTTCCCCGGAAAGCTAAGGTAACATTCTGATAACACATCGCGAACGATGCTCCGCCGATGAAGGCGCGGAACGCTCGCGATGAGGGGGAAAAGGGATAACGCCCCGGCCGATGGGGATCGGTCGGGGCACTCTTTTGCCCAAAAATGGGCAACGTTCACATATTTGCGCCACCCAAACCCAGCCACCTGTATCTATTGCATATAGACAGCATGATGGGTACTCTCTTGCCATGGGAGGAACCGCAAATACCCCGCTACCGCCTATCCAGGTAGACCCCGCACAGCCACAGCCGCTCTACGAACAGATTTTTTCACAGCTAAAGGCGCTGATAGTGGCGGGAAAGCTGCCCGCACACGCACCCCTCCCCTCCATCCGCTTACTGGCCAAGGAACTGGGCGTGTCGGTCATAACCACCACCCGCGCCTACTCTGACCTAGCCGCGGCGGGCTTCCTGTACAGCGTGCAGGGCAAGGGCAACTTCGTTAGCTCCCAAGACCCCCAAAAACTGCGCACCCGCGCGATAGCCGACATTCGCGAATCGTTCCGCGAGGTAGCGGAACGCGCCGACGGCGTAGGGCTCGCAGAAACAGAGCTGCACGCCCTGCTCGACCAAACCCTGTCCCACTACCGCGAAGGAAGGGCACGATGAACACCCCGCCGCCTGCCGCCGAGCTAACCGAAGTCACCATCAAACGCGGCAATACACTCGCCCTCACAAACGTCACCTGCACCATTCCCACCGGATACGTGACACTGCTGGCAGGGGATAACGGTGCGGGCAAAAGCACCCTGATTCGCTCACTGGTGGGAGATCAGCTTCCCCTGGCGGGAACGGTTGAGGTCCTGGGTAAACGCCTCTCCCCCACCCAGGACGTTCCCCCGCCGGGAATGGTCGTCGTGCCGGACGCCCCTTTCTATCCCGCCTCCTGGGACACCCTGGCACTGATGCGCAACATACCTAACTGCGACATATCCGCGGCGCTATCCCGCCTAGAGCGCTACCACGTAAAACCGAACAAGGGATTCGCTGAGCTATCTGCGGGCCAGGCCACGCAGGCAATGCTGTCGGTAGCCCTGGCAACCCCCTCCCGCTTCCTGGTACTAGACGAACCCCTCGCCCGCCTGGACCCGCTGGCCCGAGACATGCTCGTGGACGAACTGCGCGAATACCTGCTTAAAGAGGACCGCACGATACTCATTTCTAGCCACGACATTTCCGAGTCGGAAAACTTTGCGGACCACCTAATTCTGCTCTCACGCGGGCGCGTCGTGCTGACCGGCGATCTCGAATCTCTGGCCGACGATTTCCTGCTCGCTCACGTCCCCGAGGGAGAAGACGCCTCCCTTTTGTTCGGAGCCCGCACGCGCGGCGGCTGGCAGATCGGCCTGTGTGCAGCCGACGACGCCCCCGGCCTTCCGTCCGGCAGCAAACTTAGCCGTCCCAGCCGCAGCGAACTGGTAATCCATACCCTGAGGAGCACGCTATGAACGCCCGCCAACTAGATAGGACCACCCAGCGCGACCTCAACCTGGGTACGGCAATTTTCGTCGCGCTCCTACTGCTTCTCTCGTGCATCCCCGCAATCGGTTGGATAACCAGCATCTTGGGCATGGGCCTCGGGGTGTGGGGAGTGGTGCAAATGCTGCACCAGGACACTTCCCGCACCCCGGATGTCGCGTATTTTTTCCGCGCCCAGGGAATATCCCGCTCCGCGCAGGCCAGAATGCGCGCGCTCTCGCTGATACGCTTCCTGGGCCTGATTGGGGTCTGCTGCATATTGATGCAGGTAGTTTCGGCCATCTCCTACTACATCTTTAACGACCCTTTTAGCGATTCTGCGAAACCAAACCTAGGCCTCGTAGATTTCCTGCTAGGCGGCTACACAGCCTTTGCCCTGATAACCGTTTGCATACTCTGGAGCATCTGCAACCTGTGTGCGGCCGTGGCGTTCTTGGTCACCTACGCCGGCTGGCACAGATTCTTCATCACCGCATTTTGCCTGCTAACCATGCTCGTCCTGCTCTCCCAGGGTCCGGTTATCTACGGGTTTGCGACGATACTTTTTACTCCCTCCGGGTACGGGCAGGCGGCACTCGTCCTAGCGATAGCAAGCACGGTGCCGCTGTCGGCCCTCACTATTTACGCGAGCTCCCCGCTCGCGGCGAGGCTGCTGCAGCGGCGCTAACCGCCACGCCAAGCCCGGCATGGATCTTTTTCCCAGCACACCCGTATATGATAATCATTCTTGTTATCTATATGGTCGGTAACCTGCCGCACCAGGCGCTCATTTCCTGCCCGCAGGCCGACCCGCTTGGAAAGGAAAACCATGCTGAAACCGGCACAAAGGCACGCGGAACGTGCCCTCGCGCTGGTCACGGCCCTCGCCGTGGTGCTGGTCGGATTCGCGAGCGCCCCGCTCGCCTACGCCGCAGATACCTTCGAGGGACGCGACCTCCTCTACCGCAGGCACGTCGATGCCGCCCACATTTCCTGGGAGGGAGACGAAAAGGACGGGCACTTCACGGTGAAAGTGGTGGACGGCTCCCGGCCACGCCCGGCCGACGAGGTGTTCGTTCGCCTCGGCCCTGACGCCGATACGCGGGGCATCGAAACCTCGCGCATCAAGGTGCCCCACCGTAAGGACCTGGCCTTCCTCGGGAAGCCGGGGGACGTCATCTGGGCCTCCCCGCAGGACTACATCTACGGCTGGAGCCCGGTTTGGGCTGGTTTTGGTGCCAGCCACGACATCCCGGAAAAGTTCTTCCCCGAATCCGTGAAGCTGGAACTGATCGCTTCGGGCGGCCCCGGTGACGTGGAGGTTTACAACACCAATAAGGGAGAGCTGGCCGATCGCCTCTTCTCCTCGAAAGACAAGCAGTTCTCCATCTTCCCGATGGAGCCGGGCGCCCACGCACACACCAACTGGGCATTCACCAAGCCGGGCCGCTACGACACCAAGTGGCGAGTCCACGCCAAGACCCGCGAGGGTAAGGAAGTTACTTCCGACGTGCAGACCGTAACCTGGCTTGTCGGCACCGACGAAGAACTGGGTATCCCCGCAGGCACCTACAAGGGCGCCAAGATAACCACCCCGGCGGAGCAGTTCGACATCGGCAACCCTCCGGCGGAAGACGAAACCCCGGAGGCTGCGCAGCCCTTTGATCCGCTGGCGTTCAACCCCACCAAAGAGCTATCCAAGTGCACCCACGTTTCCGCAGGGCACCTAGATCTGCGCACCAAGATGGGAGACGACGGCTGGCTAACGGCGTTCATGCGCCAGGATCTTCCCGGCGGTAAGCAGGTAGATCACGGCAGCTCCAGCGTAGTGATCGAGGTGCCCGACAAGGCCAAGGTAAAGGTGGGCAAGGGCAAGCGTTTCGCGAAGCTGGCGAGCGCGGTCGGCACCGGCGAGAAGTGGGAACTTCCCGAGGTGCAAAAGGCAGGTATCCCCTGGCCGGGATTCTCCACCGAGGACCTCGACTACACCAACAACAAGGACACAAAGATAAAGCTGGAGTCTTTCGAGGGCCCCGCGGGAGCGTCCTTTGCGCTCGGCCACTACGACAGCCTCACCGGCACTTACGAGGTTGATCTGCAGTCGCGCGATCAGAACCAGGTGTGGCGCATTAACGAACCGACCCACGTGCACCCGTCGATCGTGTTCTCCCACCCCGGCTTCTACCAGGTCGAATACACGATCTCGTACGAAAAGACCACGGGTGAGCGCAACTACGATTTCTACACGGTGTTCTATGCGGTAGGAAGCAAGGCGATTGCCAATTCTTGCGAGCGGGAAAACGCGGAAACGCCGGAGGCCACTTCGCCTGCCGAGCCTATCCAGCCGAACCCGGCCCCGGCCCCCGAGCCCGCACCGACTGAGCCAGTAGCAGAACCGGCGCAGCCCGCAAAACCGGTCAACGAACCCACCACTCCGGAAAAGCCGAGCGCAGATAGCAACTCAGAAAAACTGGTGTTCGATCACGGCCACATGGACGCGTTTAACGTCGATGTCCAGGACGGCAAGCTGCGTCTCACCCTCAAGGAGGACGTGACCGGCAGCCATGTGCTGCGTGCACCGGAAACCGTGGAGCTGCACGTTAAGTCGGCTGCCAAGCTAGATATCCCCGCCGGATTCCCCGGCGAGGGTAAGGACCGTTTCTTCCTGCCCCAGACCCAGAATCACAATCTGCTCTGGCCCGGCTGGGACACGCTGAGCACGAGCGGCACGGGCTTCGCTCCCGAAATCAACCTGGAGTTCACGGAGGTTTCCGGCCCCGGTCAGATCTTCCTGTTCGGCACCGGTTTCTCCGGCATGACCCCGCTGCTCAAGGACGGGGCAACCGAGCTCAAGACGGGCGCTGTGCGCGAGCAGAGTTTCCCGGCCCACACCCACGCTAACTGGGTGTTCACCAAGCCCGGTGTTTACACCGTCAAGGTGCGCGCGGTCGGCATGAAGGACGGCAAACAGGAGGTTTCCAACGAGGCCGTTTACACCTGGACCGTGGGCGATGAGTTCAAGGGCAAGGGGTACGAGGCTCCGGCCAAGCCGGAGGAGGAAACTCCCGCCCCGGTAGAGCCGGAAACCCCCGCAGAACCGGAGACTCCCGCTGAGCCGGAAAACCCCGCCGAACCGGAAACCCCTGCTAAGCCGGTAGAGGAGCCCGCCAAGCCGGAGACTCCCGCCGAACCAGAAACCCCTGCTGAGCCGGTAGAGGAACCCGCCAAGCCTGCGCAGCCGGCAGATGAGGACACGCCTGCACCGGCAGAACCGGCAGAGGAACCGGCCACACCCGCCAAGCCGGAAACCCCCGCTAAGCCGGAAACTCCCGCTGAGCCGACCAAGGAACCGGCCTCTCCCGTTAAGGAGGAAGCTCCCGTCAAGGAAAGCTCCCCCGTCAAGCAGGGTGCTCCTGCGACGGCAGACTCCCCGGCTCCTAGCGCTCCCGCGCAGGGAACTCCGTCCCTTTCGCGGGGAAGCGAGTCCGCCACGGAGGGCCGCAGCCAACTGCCGCGCACGGGCAGTGATGCGGCGCTTCCTTTGGGGATCGGCCTCGGCCTGCTGTGCGTAGGTGGCGGTGCATTGCTGTTGCGCCGACGCTTCCGCCCGCAGGATTCTTCCCGAGCTGATTCCTAAGGAAGCCCGGGAATAACCGAAAGCGAGGCGTTTCCTCCGCGCAATTGCCGGGAGGGGCGCCTCGCTTTCTATCTGCGTAAAAACGGTGCCACGCATAGACAAGACGTGTATGATAACCGTTGTCATTATCTGCATGCCCGCCCGGGTGTTCCCCCTAGGTACACACGGTGCCTTGTTCACCTGTCGGGCTGCTTGGAAAGGGAAATCCATGCTGAAACCGGCACGCAGGCACGCGGAACGTGCCCTCGCGCTGGTCACGGCCCTCGCCGTGGTGCTGGTCGGATTCGCGAACACTCCGCTCGCCTATGCCGCAGATACCTTCGAGGGACGCGACCTCCTCTACCGCAAGCATGTTGACGCCGCCCATATCGACTGGGAGGGCGACGCCGACAACGGCCACTTCGTCTTTAAGGTAATCGATGGCTCCACGCCCCGACCCGCAGACGAAGTTTTCGTTCGCCTCGGTCCCGACGCGGACACGCGCGGCATCGAAACCTCGCGCACCAAAGTTCCTTACGACCCGGACATGGCCTTCCTTGGCAAGCCGGGCGATGTTGTTTGGAGCTCGCCGCAGCAGTACCTGCCGGGTTGGTCTCCCGTCTGGGCCGGTTTCGGTGCTAGCCACAACATTCCGGAAAAGTTCTACCCCGAGTCGATTGAACTTGAGCTGGTAGAGTCCGGCGGTCCCGGCGATGTTGAGGTGTTCACCCTCAACAACGGCAAGAACCCCACTCGCCTGTTCTCTTCCAAGGACAAGGAACACGCGCGCTTCCCGATGCCTCCCGGTGCACACACCCACACCAACTGGGCATTCACCAAGCCGGGCCGCTACGACACCAAGTGGCGTGCACACGGCAAGACCAGCGATGGCAAAGAGGTAGTTTCCGACATCAACACCATCACCTGGCTGGTTGGTGAGGACAAGGATCTGGGTATTCCGGAGGGCACCTACAAGGGCGCCGTAATCCTGCTTTCCGCAGATAACTTCGACATCGGCGAACCGCCTGCCGAAACCCCCAAGAACGACGCCCCGGAAAAGGTCGATCCGCTCGCCTACAACCCGACCAAGAATCTGCCGAAGTGCACCCACGTTTCCGAGGGGCACCTGGATCTGCGCGCCAAGATCGGCTCCGACGGCTGGCTGGCGGCATTCATGCGCCAGGATCTGCCGAACGGTAAGCAGGTCGATCACGGCAGCTCGAGCGTGGTAATCGAAGTTCCGAACGCCGCTAAGGTGAACGTTGGCGACGACAAGCGTTTCGCTGATCTCGCAAAGATCGTCGGCACCGGCGATAAGTGGGAACTTCCCGAGGTGCAGAAGGCCGGGGTTCCCTGGCCCGGTTTCTCCACCGAGGACCTCGACTACACCGATAACAAGGAAACCTCGATCATCATCGAGTCCTTCAACGGTCCCAAGGGCTCTTCCATGGCGCTCGGCCACTACGACAGCCTGGTAAACAAGTACCAGGTTGATCTGAACTCCAAGCGCACCAACCAGGTGTGGCGAGTGAACGAGCCGACCCATGTGCACCCGTCCATCGTGTTCTCCGACCCCGGCTTCTACCGTGTCGAATACACGATCTCTTACGCCAAGACCACCGGTAAGCGCGGTTACGACTTCTACACCGTGTTCTACGCCGTGGGCGACGAAGCTATCGCTAACGCTTGCGAACGTGAAAGCGAAGTGGCTCCCGCACCGGAGGAACCGGCAGATCCGATCCAGCCGAACCCGGCACCGGAGCAGCCGAGCGAACCCGCTCCCGCTGATCCCGTAGAGGAACCGGCGCAGCCCGCAGACCCGAACGAGGAGCCTGCTCCGGCCGAGCCGAGCGAAGAACCCGCCCCGGCCGACCCGGCAGAGGAACCTGCACCGGCGCAGCCGAGCGAGGAACCGGCACCCGCCGACCCCGTCGAAGAGCCTGCCCCGGCCGAGCCTGCTCAGCCGAGCGATGAGCAGCCCGCACCGGCCCCGGCACAGCCGAGCAAGCCTAGCGAACCGGCTACTCCCGCCCCCGCTAAGCCCGTGAAGCCGAAGGCCGATCACCTGGTACTCGAAAAGGGTCACCTGGATGCGTTTAACGTGACGGTCAAGGATGGCAAGCTGCACCTGGTGCTGAAGGAGGACGTCACCGGCCACCACGTGCTGCGTGCGCCGGAAACCGTGGAGCTGCACGTTAAGTCGGCTGCCAAGGTTGATGTTCCCGCCGGTTTCCCCGGTGCTGGCAAGGATCGTTTCTTCCTGCCCCAGACCCAGGATCACAGGCTGCTCTGGCCCGGTTGGGACACCATGAGCACCGCTAACTCCGGTTTCGCTCCCGGCATCAACCTTGAGTTCACGGAGGTTTCCGGCCCCGGGCAGATCTTCCTGTTCGGCACCGGTTTCTCCGGCACCACTCCCCTGCTGAAGGGTGGCGCAACCGAGCTCAAGAGCGGTTCCGTACGCGAGCAGGCGTTCCCGGCCCACACCCACGCTAACTGGGTGTTCACCAAGCCCGGTGTTTACACCGTCAAGGTGCGCGCGGTCGGCATGAAGGACGGCAAGCAGTCCGTCTCGAACGAGGCCGTTTACACCTGGACCGTGGGCGATGAGTTCAAGGGCAAGGGCTACGCGAACTCCACCGTTAAGCCTGCTCCGGCCAAGCCTGAAACCGGGGCTCCGGCCCAGGACGCCCCCAAGGGCGATCAGGGGAAGGGCGCACCCTCGCAGCCCGGCACCCCGGCTGGCCAGGCTCCGCAGGGTGGATCCGCTGCCAAGGATGATGCCCCCAAGGGCAAGAAGCAGCACTCCGCCTACGCCGGTTCCCGCGATATCACCGGCCTGATCGCTGGCCGTGGCGGAAACGGCAAGGGCAGCTCTCCCGTGGCGAAGTCCCCGATGTGCACCCCGACCGAGGTTGTCCGCGAGGCGACCAAGGAAGAGATCGCGCGGGCTTCTCGCGGCGAGGCCCCGGCGGCTCCCGCAGCTAACAGCAGCGTGGTGCGCATCGCCGGTTCGCACACCATTCCGGCGAACAGCCACGTGCACCCGAACTGGGTATTCACCAAGCCGGGTAACTACACCGTGGGTATCCGTCAGAGCGCTACCACCAGCTCGGGCCAGCGTGTCACCGCGAACGCAACCCTGCGTTTCTCGGTAGGCCCGAACGCACAGGGCGTGACCGACGGTCACTTCGACCTCGGCTCCCAGTTCCAGGGTGGCGTGCTGCAGGCGGCGCTGAAGGATGACCGCTCGGCTCCGGCCAAGTGGGTTTCTCCCTCCAGCCTCACCTTCGCCCTGAACGACCGCGCTAAGGCGACCGCCCCGGCGGGTATCGAGTTCATCGCGAACCAGGGCGAGACCATCTACATGGTGCCGTCCTCGCAGATCCCCGGCGTGCCGTGGCTCGGCGCTAACACCATGCACGAGTCGCTGCTGTCCGGCACCACCGGCCCCGTCACCTGGACCCTGACCTCGGTTTCCGGTCCCGGTAACGTGGCGGTGTTCGAGTCCGGCAACTTCGGCAAGGTGGTTGGTCAGCGCTGGTTCGGCTCCAGCAGCGGCGCTGCCGCAAAGCCTGCCGCAGCTCCCAAGGCGGACGCCGTGGCTGACTTCAAGAAGCGCAGCCAGGCCGACGCCAAGGTTGGCGAGCTGTTCATGAAGGACGGCAAGGTGATGGTCAAGGAGATGCAGGGCCGCACCCCCGAGGGCAAGCCTTGCGTGCTGACCTCCGCTGACCGCGCAAAGCTGCCCCGCACGGGCGGCGAACCGCTGGCTCCTCTCGGCGTGGCTGTCGGCCTGCTGATTGCGGGTGCGGGTGCGCTGACACTGCGCCGTCGGTTCCGGCCACAGGAAGGGACCACTGACGAGTCGTGACGGATAACCATCCGACTAACAGCGGGCGTCCCCGTCCAGCCTCCGGGCTGGGTGGGGGCGCCCTCCCCGCGCGTGGCCGCCGGTGGCTGAAAGCCCTGGCGGCCCTCGCCGTAGTGGCAGCGCTGATAATCCTGCCCGGCCGCAGTGCGGATTCCGCCCAGAATAAGGACCGGCTGACTGTCATTGCCACGACCGGCATCATTGCCGACCTGGCCCGGAACGTGGCCGGGGAGCACGCGAAAGTGTTTTCCCTGGTGCCGGAGGGCGGCGATCCGCACACGTACGAGCCGCGCCTGCGTGACGTACGCGAGATTGTGCGTGCGGACCTGGCGCTCTCCAACTACATGATGCTGGAGGAGCAGTCGCTGATTCGCACCATCGATGCGAACCTGCCCAAGGGCACCCCGCATGTGGCGCTCGCGGAGGAAGCCTCCGGTTACGGCGCGGAAATCATCCCGCTGGTGGAAAACCATGCGCTGGATACGGTTTGGCTGGGCCTGCGCGTGCGCGGCGGCGAGAGCGTGCCGGGTGCCGACAGGCTCTCGCAGGTGCGCCTGATGATGGTGGACGCCCAGGGGCCGGGCGCGGCTTTTGCCTACGTCACCGGTACTTTCGGCAAGCCTATCCAGGTGTTTTCGTCGGCCGATGGTGTGGACGCCAGCAACGGTTACCGCGACGATTCGACCACCCTGCCGATAGACGCTCACACCCATTTGAGCTGGGCGTTCACCAAGCCCGGTATTTACAAGCTGACCTTTAAGGCGCAGTATCTGGCGAACGCCACCGCCCGGCCGCGCGATATTTCCACCGGCACCCTCACGATCGCGGTTGGCACCGATCCGAGCAAGGCCCTGCCGGGTTCCCCGCGCGTGCTTTCTTCCGGGCACGTGGATATTGCCGCCGATCTTTCCGGTAAGGGCGATCTCTACCTGTACGCGGACCGTGAAGCGCGCGGGCCGCAGGAAAAACAGGAGGGCAAGGGCCATAAGCATGACGACCACGGGCATGACCCGCGCGCCGGGCACCGGCACGCGGACGATGACGACAACCCCCTGCAGGCGGCCCTCCCCCTGGCAAACACGGTGATTTCGGTGCCGCCTAAGGCCCTCATGCCGATTCCGGCTGAGCCGTCGTATCGTTTCATCGGCCGCCCCGGCAGTGATGTTTACCAGCTACCGCAGGCCGTCCTCGGCAAGCACGTGCACGGCGAAATCGACCCGCACCTGTGGCAGGACGTCGGTAACGCGCAGGCTTACGTGGAGGTAATCAGGGATCAGATGATCCGGCTCGATCCGCAGCACGCGGGCGACTATCGGGCCAACGCGGAGGCGTACCTGAAGAAGCTGGACGAAACCGATCAGTACCTGAAGGCGAAGATTAACGGCATTCCGAAGCAGAACCGGCACCTGGTGACCACGCACGACGCCTACGGCTACCTGGGGCATGCCTACGGCCTGGACATCGCCGGTTTCGTGGCGCCCACCCCCGGTTCGGAGCCGTCCATCGTGGATCGCCGCAGGCTGGCGCTCACCCTGAACGATCTGAAGGTTCCCGCCGTGTTCCTGGAGCCGAATGCCCCGCAGGCTTCCCGCGCGCTACTGGAGGCCGCAGATAGGGCCGACATTCGCGTGTGTCGGCTTTACGGGGATGCTTTCACAAAAGATGTCACGACCTACATAGACATGATGCGTTACAACGCGGATTCGCTCGCATCGTGCCTCAATCCTACGAAGAAGGGCAACAAATGAGTTCACGTTCCCTGCCTCGCCCGCTCGCGGCCCTGGCCGCGCTGCTGCTGGTGTGGGCCACTGCGGTACCGGGCTTTGCCGCCCCCGAGGACGACGGCCAGAAGGGGTCGGACGATCCCACCCTGCAGCAGACGGTCTCCGACAACGAACAGTACGTTAAGGGCGTTAAGACCGTCCTCGATCACGGCCACGCTGACCTCGGCCCGCGCCTGCGGGACGGCGATTTCCACCTGCAGGTGCGCGACGATTCGAAGGCCCCGCCGGTCTGGCGCGACCTGGAGGACGTGGTGTTCCAGGTGCATGACGCCGCCGCGCTGCAGCTGCCGGAAGGCGATAGCTACGACTTCACGGGCGCTAAGAGCGGGGAAACCGTTTACGCGGTGCCGCAGGTGGAACAGCCCGGCGTGGTCTGGCTTGGCTGGAGCACCCAGGACCCGCCGATGACTAAGGCCGTGGATCGCGGCATCACCATGCGCATGCTCGATGTGCAGGGACCGGGCAAGTTCAGCGTGTTCCTGCAACCGGGTAACTTCGCTCCCCCGCAGCTGCTGTGGAGCGACGAGGGCAACGACCACCGCGATCTGTGGGTTGATCTGAACACGCACACCCACGCCAACTGGGTGTTCACCAAGCCGGGCATCTACCTGGTGGCGGTCGAGGTCACCGCGCAGGGAATCAACGGCCAGAAGTACGTTTCCACCCAGACGCTGCGTTTCGCGGTAGGCGATGGCACCAATACCGACGATGCTTTCTCCGCCACCTGGGAGCCGGGACGCGGCCCCGCCGAGGCCGGGGAGGCGCAGGGTAAGGATGCTGCGCAGAAGGACGCCGGAAAGCAGGGTGGCAGCGAAAAGCAGCCTGCCCAGGGCAAGGCCGACGGCGCGAACAAGCCCGCCGAGGCGGGCAAGTCCACTACCGGCGAAGACGCGAACATGGTTTCGCTGAGCACGGTGGCGCTGGTTTCTGGCGCGAGTGTCCTGGTGCTGGCCGCATTGGGCGTGCTCGCCTACCGTTCGCATAGGCGCACGAAGGCTATCGAGGCCCAGATTTGGGAGGACGAAAAGTGACCCTACGGGTTGATGGCGTCCGGGTTAGCCTGGGCGGCAGGCCGGTGCTGGAGGACGTCGCCCTCGAGGTTGCCGCTGGCACGGTACACGGCCTGCTCGGCCCGAACGGGGCCGGTAAAACCACCCTGCTGCGCGCCATCATGGGCCTGATCCCGGTCTCTGCCGGAAAGGTGACGCTGGACGGTCGCGTGGGTTACGTGCCGCAGCGTCACGACGTGGCCTGGGACTTCCCGATCACAGCGCAGGAAGTGGTGATGACCGGCCTGGTGCGCGACATCGGTTTCTTGCGCAGGCCCAAGCCGCAGCACGTGCGCGCGGTGGCGCGTGCCCTGGAACGGGTGCAGATGGCGCACCTGCGTAATCGGCCCATCGGTGAGATGTCGGGCGGGCAGCGTCAGCGCGTGCTGATTGCCCGCGCGCTGGCCGTGGACCCGTCGCTGCTGCTGCTCGATGAGCCTTTCACGGGGCTGGACATGCCGACCCAGGAGCTGCTCACCGAGCTGTTTAAGCACCTGGCCGACGAAGGCACCGCCCTAGTGATGACCACGCACGACCTCACGCACGCGATGGTGGTGTGCGATCAGATCACGATGCTGAACCGCACCGTGATCGCATCCGACGCACCCGAGGCGCTGCGCAACCCAGAGATTTGGATGCGCACGTTCCAGGTAACCGAGAACTCTCCCCTTCTGAAACAGGTGGGCGCCCTGACATGCTGACTCCCCTCGATTTTCTTTCCGACCTCACCAACCCGATGCTTTCCTTCCTGCCGAAGGCGCTCATCGTGTCGGTGCTGGCCGCCGTGGTTTGTGGCGTGGTGGGTAGCCACGTGGTGCTGCGCGGCATGACCTTCATCGGCGACGCGGTCGCCCACTCGGTGTTTCCCGGTATCGCCCTCGCGTTCGTGCTCCAGGGTTCCCTGGTGCTGGGCGGCATCGTGGCGGGCGTGGTGACGGCGGTGCTGATTGCGCTGTTCAGCCAGACGCGCCGCCTGAAAGAGGACAGCGTGATCGGCGTGTTCTTCGTGGCCGCGTTCGCGCTGGGCGTCGTGATTATCTCGCTGACCCCCGGTTATACCGGTTCGCTGCAGTCGTTCCTGTTCGGTTCGATTACCGGCATTCCGGACGAAACCGTGGCGTACACGTTCCTCTTCACCGCCATCGTGCTGACCGTTATCACCCTGCTTAATAAGGAATTGGTGGCGGTGACCCTGGACCGCGAGATGGCGTCGGCGCTTGGCCTGCCCGTGCTGCTGCTGGACGTGGCGCTATACGTACTGGTCACCCTGAGCGTGGTGATGAGTATTCAGACGATCGGTAACATCCTGGTGTTGGCGCTGCTGGTAACCCCGGCTGCGGCGGCGCGAATGCTGACCGACCGCCTGGTGCCGATGATGGCCATGGCCGCACTCATCGGCGCGGTGAGCGCTTTCGTGGGCCTGTACCTGTCTTGGGCCTGGGACGTCCCCACCGGCGCAACGATCGTGCTGGTGGTGACCGCCGTGTTCCTGCTGGCTTGGCTGCTCGGGCCGCGTCACGGCCTGCTGCGGCTGCTACGCCCGAAGGCGCTGGCTAACGTCGAATAACCTCGGCTGCACCGCCCCGGCGGGCAGCAACGAATACATAAAGGGAGGGGAGTCGCGCTGCGACTCCCCTCCCTTATTTTGTGCCGACCCTGCCGTTAGAGCAGTTCGGCGTCGAAGAACATCGCCACCGGCTTGCCCTGCTGGCTGCGGGTGACGTGCATGCGCATGGCGTAGATTTCCTCCAGCACCTGTTCGGTCATGATTTCGTCGGGGCTGCCTTGCGCGACAACCTTGCCGTCGCGCATGGCTACGATCCGGTCCGAATAGAACGAGGCGAAGTTGATGTCGTGGATAACCACCACAATCGTCTTGCCCAGTTCTTCGGCGGCGCGGCGCACCATGCGCATCATGGCCACCGAATGTTTCATGTCCAGGTTGTTCAGGGGTTCATCGAGCAGCACGTAATCGGTGTCCTGAGCCAGCACCATCGCCACGAAGGCGCGTTGGCGCTGACCGCCGGAAAGCTCGTCCAGGAAACGATTACGCAGTTCCCCCAGGTCCAGGTAGGCGATGGCCCGCTCCACGTATTCGCGGTCCTCGGTTGTGGGGCGACCCTGGCAGTGCGGGAAACGCCCGAACGTCACCAGATCCTCCACCGTGAGGCGAATATCCAGGTGGTTGTCCTGTTTGAGGATGGCGAGCCGCTTCGCCAGGGTTTCGGAATCGACCTTGGTAACGTCCATCCCGTCCACGCTGACGCTGCCGCCGCTAAGGTTTTTCAACCTTGCGATCAGGGACAGCAGGGTGGATTTACCGGCGCCGTTGGGGCCGATAACGCTGGTGACGCCCCCGGCGGGGATGGTCAGTTCGACCTCGTTCACCACAATGGCTTCGCCGTAGGCCTTAGAGACCTTGTCACAGACGATCACAGGGTGCTCCTTCGCAGTAGCAGGGTGATGAACAGGACTCCGCCCGCAAAGTTGATGACGACGCTGAGCAGGGTCGCGAAGTCGAGCAGCTGTTCCAGGATGAGCTGGCCGCCGACCAGCGAGATCAGGCCGCACAGCGCGGCGGCGGGCAGCGTGTAAACGTGCCGGTTGGTGCCCATCGCCAGGTAGCCGAGGTGCGCTATCAGCAGCCCGAAGAACAGGGTCGGGCCGGTGAGGGCGGTAGCCGCGGAAACCAGCAGGGATACCGAAACAAGCACCTCCAGCTGGATCCTCCGGTAGGGCAGCCCCAGGCTGATGGAGGCGTCCCGGCCGAGCGCCATCACGTCCAGGTAGCGGGCACGGCGGTAGATAATTCCGCCGCCGACAAGCAGCAGACACACCGCCACCCACAGGGATACCTCGTCGGTCTGCGTGAAAGACGCGAACGAAAGATCTTCGAGGATCAGGTATTCGTTCGGGTCCAGCAGCCGGTAGAGGAAGGTGACGATGGAGCGGAATAGCACGCCCAGGATGATGCCGACCAGCAGCAGCACGTGCAGTGGCCTGCCCGCACCTATCAGCAGCCAGCCGTACAGGGCGAGCGAGAACAGCACCATCACGGTGGTCTGGGATAGGAACATGATGGTGCGGTTTTGCCCGAACAGCACGGACGATCCCAGCAGGTAGACGAACAGCGTCATGATCAGCACGTAGAGGGCATCGAAGCCCATTACCGACGGCGTCAAAATGCGGTTCGCGGAGATCGTCTGGAAGGCGACGGTGGAAATACCGATGCCGACGGCGGCAACGCCCATCGTGGCCACCGTCATGATGCGGCGATTGACGATGTATTCCCAGGCGCTGCCTACGTTGAAGAAAACGAAGAAGCAAACCAGCACCAGGGATAGCGCCGCAAGCAGCGCCAGCCGCCAACCGGGGGTGAGTTTTTCCCGCAGTCTCATTTTCGGGAGGCTGCGGGCCAGGGTGGTTTCAGCCGACACGCCGACTCCTTTTCAGCAGCAGGACCAGGAACAGCAGCGAACCGATGACGCCCATCATGACGCCGAGCGGGATCTCGTAGGGGAAGTTGATGATCCTGCCGGCGGTGTCGCAGGCGAGCAGCAGCCCGGCCCCGAGCACAGCCACCCAGGGGATGGCGCGGCGCAGGTGATCGCCGATGAACAGCGATACCAGGTTCGGGACGATGAGGCCGAGGAACGGGATGGACCCGACCGTGACCACCACGATCGAGGTGGTCACCGCGACCACGCTCAGGCCGACGAACATGACCCTGCGCGGGTCCATGCCCAGGTTGGTGGTGAAGTCCTCGCCCAGTCCGGCGACGGTGAACCTGTCGGCCATGATGACGGTGACGGCCAGCACCACAACCATCAGCCAGAGCAGTTCGTAGCGCCCCTCGATCACGCCCGATAGGTCGGCGCTGGTCCAGGCCGAAAGGGACTGGGAGAGCTGTTCCTGGTAGGCGATGAAGGTGACGATGGAGGAGACGATCCCGCCGAGCATGAGGCCCATCAGCGGCACTACCAGCACGCCGCGCACGCGCAGCGATTTCAATAGCAGCAGGAAGAGGGCGGTTCCCAGCAGGGCCATCACGGCGCCCGCCACCATCTTGCCGATCTGCGGCGTGGCGGGGGCGAACAGGGTGATCAGCAGCAGGCCCAGGGTTGCGAAGTCGGTGGTGCCCGCGGTGGAGGGCTCGACGAAACGGTTGCGGGCCAGCATCTGCATGATCATGCCGGCTACTGCCAGGGAGCTTCCCGCCAAAATGAGGGCGGCAGTGCGGGGGCCGCGGGATATCCGCAGCAGCTCCCATACCTGCCCGGGGTCGGAGAGATCCAGGTCAGCTACGCCGGTGACGATGGAAAAATAGGCGAGCGCGCCCACACCCACCACGCTGGCGATAAACCAGGGCAGCAGGTGAGGGCGCGCCGCTACAGGCGCTGTGCTCACGCGGAGTAAACAGCCTTGACTTCGTTGACCATGTCGTTGACAGCGGTTAGGCCGTTGCCATTGACGTACCAGCGGCGACCGTCCAGGTAGCCGACCTTGTTGTTCTTCCACGCGTCGGTCTTGTTAACCAGCGGGTTGTCCAGGATCTGCTTGGCGCTCTGGCCGTCCTTGCCAATGGCGGCGTCGCGGTCAACCACGAACAGGTACTGCGGGTTGGCTTCCGCGATGTACTCGAAGGAAACAGCGTCGCCGTGGCGGGCGTCAGCAAAGGTCTCGTTGACGGCGGGCACACCCAGGGTGGTGTGCACCAGGCCGCCGAAGCGAGCGCCGGGGCCGAACGCGGTGGCCTTGCCGCCGCTGGTCATGAGCAGCAGGCCCTTGCCGGGCTTGGAGGCGATGAGCTGCTTGGTTTCCTCAACGTTCTTGTTCAGCACGTCGAGCTTCTCCTTGGCTTCCTTCTCCTTGCCGAAGATGGAGGCCACGTTGGTGACGTGCTTGTTCAGCGAGGGGATGAAGTCCTTCGCGTCCGGGGTCACGTCGATCACGTTCGGGGTGATCTTCTTGAGGGCGTCGTACTGGCTGGCGCTACGACCGGAAACGATGATCAGGTCGGGGCCGTAGGAGGCGATGGCGTCCAGGTTCGGCTCGCGGAAAGCGCCCGCGTCCACCCACTGGTCAGCCTTGTACTTTTCCTCCGCCGGGCCGCGCAGGTGCTTCTTCGGCAGAGCGCCGAAGGGGATGCCGAGGGCCTCGAAGGTATCGACCCAGGCGTAGTCCATAACGACTACCTTCTTGGGGGCCTCCGCGGGAACCTCGTAGGTGCCCTTGTTGTGTTCGATGGTCTTACCGGAGCCAGCGCTTGCGGCTGCTTTCTCGGTTCCCTTTGCGTCCTTGGAATCGGAAGCCTTCTTGTCGCTACCGCAGGAAGCGAGCAGGGTGGCGGCAATACCGGTGGTGCCGAGCAGCATGGCGCGGCGGGAAAGGTGGCGTGTCGTCACGTGTATTACTCCGTTTAGATAATGGTTAAGGGTTTCGCTCAGGAAAATCGAATCTGAGCAAAGCCAGTCTGGCTTACCTTTTCTCTTTACGCAACTTTTACGTTGCATATATCGCTAAAGCACTGGTAGAAATGGTTTTTCTGACGCATTGACATATTTTTTAGCTTTGCCAAAGCCCCCTCCATAAGAAAATCTTTTGTGTTTCCCGTAAGATGTTCCTATGGATCCGCGTCGTCTACTTATCTTCCGCACCGTCGTCAGGCAGGGCTCAATCGGAGCCGGCGCCCGCGAACTGGGCCTCACCCAGCCCGCCGTGTCACAGCACCTGGCGGCGTTGGAAAAGGAGGTTGATACCCAGCTCCTGCTGCGCAGCTCGAGCGGTATTACCCCCACCGAAGCCGGGCAATGCCTGTTCCACCACGCGGAAACTATCTCCGCTACGCTGCGCGCCGCGCAGGACGAACTGGCCGACATCACCGCGCTCTGCCGCGGTACCGTCCGCTTCGCCACGTTCCCCTCCGCCGCCGCCGTGCTGCTCCCCCCGGCGATTCAAAGCATCGCTAAAACCGCCCCCGGCGTGGAGGTTAGTTTTGACGAACTGGAACCCGCCGAGGCCATTTCCGCCCTCCTTTCCGGGGATATAGACGTAGCCATGGTTTTCCGTTACACGGATACGGATATTTCCACCGAGGGCACGCTCGAATGGATCCCGCTGTTCGAGGATGAGGTAATGCTGGTGCTCCCCGCAGAAGATCCGCGCGCCGCATCATGCAACGTGGAACTGTCGGCCTTCGCAAAAGATCCCTGGATAGCGGGCTGCGCGCGCTGCCGTTCCCACCTGCTAAAGAGTGCGGTAAAGGCCGGTTTCGAGCCGAACATTAGGCACAGCACCGACGATTACCACGTGATTCAGCGTTTGATTTCGCACGGCGCCGGGGTGGCCCTGCTCCCCGGTATCGCCAGGGAAGCCTACTGCTGCAGTTCCGTTGCTTTCCGCAGCGTACCCGAACTGGAAAAGCGCACCATCGGCCTGCTCGCGCGGCCGGGCGCGTTGCGGATCCCCGCCGTGGCGGCGCTCGTATCCGCCCTGACCGAAGAGGCGAAGGTGCGCGTGGCAGAACGCGAAAAGGAGGAACCCTGCCGTGAAGAATCCTAAGGACGAAAACCTCTCCCAGGCCGGGCACGAACGCTGGATGTCCTCCAGCCTCTACATCGGTGTGGCGGCGGTTGGCATCATGATGCTTTTCCAGGGGTCGCAGTGGCCGCTCGGCCTCATGCTGGCCATCGTGGGCGGCGGGCTGGCCTACTGGAACTCGCCCTATCGCGGCGGCAACCACACCCCCTTTGCGGAGGCGATTAAGCGGCGTTCCTCGGACCACGCAATTATTTTTTGGCGGCCCGGCTGCCCCTACTGCGCCCGCCTGCAAACGGCAATTCGCGGCGAAAAACCGCATATTACCTGGGTGAATATCTGGCGCGATAAGGATGCGGCGGAGTTTTTGCGTTCGTTAAACGACGGTAACGAAACCGTTCCCACCGCCGTTGTGGGGGAACAGGTGCTGGTTAATCCCGCGTTTAGCGACATCAACCGTGCGCTGGATTTAGCGCAGCCGGAAACCCCCGGTAAAAACTAGCGCCACCAGACACGCAAGAACGTGGGCGGGGCGGGGAAAATTCCCCGCCCCGCCCACGTTTTAACTTTTAGGCCTGCTTATTCTGGTGCAGCAGGAACAGGTATCGGCCCGACGGGTCGAGGTGGATCACCCCGTACCAGGTGCCGTTGCCGTCGGGGGTTCCGCTCACCTCGCACTGGGCGTAGCTGGAATTTTCCCCGTCCAGTTCGCACTTCGCGGAGGGGGTGAAGGGGGCCTCACCGTCCGGTTTGAGGGTCTGCAGGAAACCGTTGGCCAGGGTTGCCGCCAGCTCGGTTTCTGTCGGCCCCTCCGCTCCCACGGCGCCGGAATAGGCCACCTGGTAGCGGCCTTCCGGCACGGCCAGGTCCGCGGAATGCGCACCCGGTTTCCGCATGAGCAGCGCCGAGTTACCGTTCGCCGTCGGCACCACCGTGACTTCCCATTTGCCGTCACTACCGGTGCATTCGCTTACCTTGCCGGGGGCAGCCGCCGCGCAGGTCATGTCCTGCGCCTGGTCCACGGCTTCCGCGAGTGATTCCGCGACCTGCTGGCCGGACACCTTACCGGGAGCGGCGTAGACCGGCAGGAAAAGATACTTTTCGGAACGCTGCATTACCTCGCCGCCGTCGGGCAGCGCCCAAATGCCAGGCTCCTCGATTACGTTACCGGCGGCCTCCCCCTCGGGTTCCGCCACCGCCGGGTCCGTCTTGGCGGGTTCCTGGGAGGGCTTTTCGCTTTCCTTCGGAGCCTCGCTGGGCTTCGGCTTTGCCGTTTCTGTGCCGCCCTTGCCCTTTTCTGCCGGGGCAATGGGCGCAATCGTCTGGTTTTCCCCGCTGGGGGCGACCGGCTTTGGAGCGGGAGCGCTGTAGTCCGCTTTGTGCATACAGCCGGACAGGCTGAGAGCGGCCACGCCGAGGGCGCAGGCCGTGAAAGTACGGAAACGACCAAGCTTCATGGCGTCATTGTGTCACGTTTTGGTAACGAGGCGGCGAAGGCGTGGCCTAAACCGCGCCGCGCGCCCTGCTCCACCGAGCCAGGTAGCGCAGCAGTTCCTCGCGCCACCAGGCCCAGTCGTGCCCGCCGGTAATCGGGGTCAGGGTGATAGGCAGGTCCGCGTTTTCGGCCAGTAATTCGGCCGACAATTCCTCGGCCATCTCTAGCTGGTTGCCCTCGAAGTGGCCGGCGCTGAGCGCCAGGGTGTCCCAGTCACCCAGTGCGCGCACGAGCGCGTCGGTGAGCCGGAAACGCCAGAGGGAGGGGGACTGCGCGAGGGCGTGGCGCACCTGGCCGTCGGCGAGCGCCAGGGTCCACAGGCTGGCGATGCCGCCGAAGCTCTGCCCGGAAACGACGGTGTCGCTGCCAAGGGGGGAGACGGGCCAGTTGGCGCGCACGTACGGCAGCAGTGCGTCAATAACGGTTTCTACCTGCCCGCCGGGTACTCCCAGGTGGTTGGTGCGGTGTTCCTGATCGCCGGAATCAAGCAGCAGCACGTGCAGGGGCGCGATTGTTCCGGCGTTGATTGCGTGGTCTAGCTGGGCGGCCAGGTTGAGTTTTTCGTGCCACACCTGGCCATCGAACAGCACCAGTAGGGGCGTGTTCGTGGCGTTGCCGGGCGGGGAATACACCCAGGCGCGTTCGCCCTTTTCGGTGTCTGGCAGCGCGGTAACGCTGCCGCACGGAGAGTCCGCGTCCCCGGCGGTCAGGGTGTGCTGCCAGGGGGTTTCGGGTGCCGACGGGCCGCGTAGCAGGGACACCTCGCCCATGCTGCCGCTGCTGGTCAGCTTGCAGAGCGGGTCCGGTTTTCCGGCTTTCAGGAGTGCGAGGATGGTGGGCCGACCGGGGGCGGCGCTGCGCCAGGGTGCGGGTGCGCTGCCCGCGTGGCGGGCGATCCGGTAGGAGGACACCCAGTCGGCTTTCTGGCGCAGCGTGAGCGCGAGGGTTCCCGCATCGTCTACGGGAGCAAAGCTGAAATCTGCGATGTTATCGGCGCTGAACAGCCCGTTTACCCAGAGGACGGCTTCCTCTCCGGCCGCCTCGAATAGGAACCAGGTGTATTCGCTGTTGCCGTCCGCGTCGGGCGAAGTGGTGAGCGGCATGCCCAGGCGGGCATAGTCGGCCCGCAGGTTTTCGCGCTCCTGCGGGGAGGCGTTTTTCCAGGCGTGTTCGTGGCTGCCGACGATGCGCCGGTGTTTGCTATCCGTGTGGGGGGCGCGGCGCTGGGTTTCCCTGTACTGGTTGCCTTTGCGGTCTTGCCAGAGAGTCATCGCGCTGCCTCCTCCCCCGTCTGGTGCTGCCTGCGCCCCCTGTGCAGCGGCACCACCATCGGATCGCCCGTCACCGGGTCGGGGATGCAGAGGCACGGGATGTCGTAGACGTCGGCGATGAGCTTTTCGGTGACGATCTCGCGCGGCGCACCCTCGGCCACGATCTTGCCGTCGCGCATCACGATCAGGTGGTCCGCGTAGCGGAACGCCAGGTTCAGGTCGTGCAGCACCGCCACGAACGTGTAGTTGCCACTTTCGTGCAGTTCCTGGCAGAGGTTGAGCACATCGAGCTGGTGGGTTATGTCGAGGAACGTGGTGGGTTCGTCCAGCAGCACCAGCGGGGTTTGCTGGGCGAGCACGAGGGAGAGCCAGACGCGCTGGCGCTGCCCGCCCGATAGTTCGTCCACCTGCCTATCCGCGAAGTCGCTTACCCCCGTGTCCCGCATTGCCTTTTCCACGGCGGCGTCGTCCTCGCTGGACCACTGCCGAAGCAGGGACTGGTAGGGATAGCGGCCCCTGGCGACCAGTTCGCGCACGGTGATTCCGGCGGGGCTGGCGGAGCTTTGGGGCAGTAGGCCGAGCCGCCTGGCCACGGTGACGCTCGGGTAGTCGCGGATGTCCTTGCCGTCCAGCACCACGCGGCCCGCGGCGGGTTGCAGCAGCCGCGAGAGCGCGCGCAGCAGGGTGGATTTGCCGCAGGCATTGGGGCCGATCACCACGGTAAAGGAGCCGTCGGGGATGCTGACGTTCAGGTTTTCGCTGACGGGGAAGTCGCCGTAGCGCAGGGTCAGGTTTTCCCCGACCAGCGGCGCAGTGGGGTGGCTCATTGCTTTCCTTCCGTCTTGCTCTCGAATGGCTGATGCGGTAGTTAAACGTTGCGGCTGCGGGTCAGGATCCACAGTAGGTAGGCACCGCCCAGGGTGCCGGTGACCAGGCCTACCGGGGTGGCCAGGCGCACGGGAATGTAGATGGCCAGCAGGTCGGCCCCGACCAGCAGCACCGCCCCCATCAGGGCTGAGGTGACGACGTGTACGCGGGCGTGGCGCACCAGATCGCTGGTGATGTGGGGGGCGGCGAGCGCGACGAACGCGATCGGCCCGGCGGCGGCGACCGAGGCGGCGGTAAGCACGGTTCCGGCTACCAGTACCACCCGCCGCACCTTTTCGGGGTTGATACCCAGCTGGAGCGCCTGATCATCGCCCATTTCGAGGATGTCCAGGCTGCGGGAATAGTAGGCCAGCAGAGGCAGCAGCAGTATCACAGCGATCGCCACGGGAGCCGCGTCGTCCCAGGTGCGGGCGTTGAGGGAGCCGGATAGCCAGACGCGGGCCTTCGTGGCCAGGTCGATGTCGGCCCTGGCCAGCAGGAGCGTGTTCATGGCCGCGAGGAACGCCCCCACGCCGATACCTACCAGGATCAGGCGGCTACCGCCGGTGGTGCGGCCACGGCGGGCCAGCGCGTAGACGATAAGCGCCGTGAGCAGCCCTGCCAGCACGGCGCTGAGTGCGGTAGCGACAGGCCCGGCGTTGAAGAAAACGATCTGCACAACCGCCCCGGCCGCCGCGCCGCGCGTGAACCCGATAATGTCGGGCGAGCCGAGGGCGTTGCGGGAGACGGACTGAAAGACGCTACCCGCCGCGCCGAGGGCCAGCCCGACCGCGATGCCGGTGACGGCGCGGGGCGCGCGCAGTTCCCACACGACCAGGTTGTTGCGGTTGGAGGAAGATTCCCCGAGCAGGGTGAGCAGGATGTCGGGCAGTGGAATACTGATGGTGCCGGAGGCTAGCTGGGCCAGGGTGCCGAGCAGAAGCAGCAGCACCAGCACGGCCCCCACCCACAGGGTGCGCGGGTGCAGTTCCAGCCGGGCCTTGCCCAGGCTGATACGAGATATTCCCTTGGCGCGGCTCATAGGTCACGCAGCTTTCCGCGCCGCACCAGGAACACGAAGAACGGTGCCCCCAGGAAGGCGGTCATGACTCCCGCCCCGATCTCGTTTGGGTGGTCCACCACGCGTCCCAGGATGTCGGCCGCCAGCAGCGCGATGGCTGCGAACAGGGCGGAGGTGGGCAGGGTCCAGCGGTGGTCCACCCCGACCAGTGCCCGCGCTACGTGCGGGGCCGCGAGGCCCACGAACGCGATGGGGCCGACGGCGGCGGTGGCCCCGCCTGCCAGCACCAGCACCGCCAGGTTGGTGAGCGACCAAGTGCGCGAGACGTGCACGCCGAGCGCCGCGCTCATATCGCTGCCCAGGGCGACGGCGTTCAGGGAGCCCGCGAGGAAAACCGCTATCAGCGCGCCGCAAAGCAGGCAGGCGGCGGCCACGGGAACCACGTCCCAGCCGCGTCCCTGCAGCGAGCCGGTGGCCCAGGAGCGGAAGGATTCATAGACGGTTTCGGGAAAGGAAACCAGCACCATGGAGGTGAGGGAGCCGAGCAGCACCGACAGGCCCGCGCCCGCGAGGACCAGGCGAACCGGGTTTACGCCCCGCTCCCCCGCGCGCCCCAGCCGGTGTACCGCGAATGCGGCCAGGCCTGCGCCGCAGAAAGCGAACCAGACGTAGATCGTGATGCTCGCGTCTCCCAGTATCAGCAGGCCGATCACGACGCCCGCGGCGGCTCCCGCGTTCACGCCGAGCGTGCCGGGTTCCGCCAGGGTGTTGCGGGTCAGCGATTGCATGAGGCAGCCCGCCAGGCCGAGCGCGGCCCCCGCGAGAATACCGATCATGGTGCGGGGGATGCGCAGTTCCCTGATCACCAGGTGGGCGTCGTTCGTGGGATCGTACGCCGTCAGCGCAGCCCAGGTTTCGGCGGGGGCGATGGTGCGCGATCCCACCGCGACGCTGAGCAACGCCAGCGGCAGCAGGCTAAGCAGCGCCGCGAGCACGATGCTCAGCTTAAGCGCCCCGGCACGGCGCACCGGCCGGGGCGTTTCAGCAGGGGTCACAGGTTACTTTTTGAGTGCCTTACCGACAGCGTCGACCATCAGCAGGCCCGAGTAGTAGTCGATACGGAACGAGGTGATGCCGAGGGGGTACACCTGCTTCTTCTGTACCGCGGGCAGGTTGGCGAGCGTCGGTTCGGAAACGAACTTCTCCGCCTTCTTTTCGTTGGCCGCGATCAGGAACACCGTCTCGCCCTGGATCGCCTTGCTCAGGTTCTCGAAGGAAACGAAAGCGAAGTCCTTGCGCTGACGGCGGGAGTTCTTATCCAGTTCTTCCGGGGCACCCTTGACCTCGATGCCGAGGCCCTTCAGCAGCTGCGCGTGGGGGCCGGTCGGCTTGCCGATGCCCTCTTCCTTGCCCGCGCCGTTGAAGGAAACGACGCTGGCGCCACCGGCGGGAACGGTGATCTGACTGGCAACCTCTTTAAGGCGTGCATCGTAGGTTTCCAGGGCCTTCTTTGCGCCCTCTTCGTGCCCGGTCATCTCGGCCAGCTTTTCGGCCAGTTCCTGCCAGGTGAGCGGGGTGTAGTCGATCAGCACGGCGGGGAACTTAGCGGCAATCTCATCGAAGTGATCGGCCACGGAGTCACGGCCGGTCTTGGAGACGATAACCAGGTCGGGGTCGGCCGCGATGAGGGCCTCCATGTTGAACTCAAGGTTCGGGTACAGCACCTCAACCTTGCGTTCCTCGGCCACCTTCGCCCACTGCTTGAAGAAGCCCTTATCGTTGGTTAGCGGCGAAACGGTGGTCGCGGCGGAGGCAACCACGGGCGCGTCAATCGCGAGCAGGGTGCCGGTGGCGGTGATCGCGGTGCTAACGATGCGCTTGGGCTGCGCCTTGAGGGTCAGTTCGCCCTTTTCGTGCTTGATGGTGCGCGGCCAGCTGCCCGACGACTGGTTGTCGGCGCCACCCTCGGCTGCCATCTTCTTGTCGTCCTTCTTTTCGCCACCGCAGGCGCTCAGGCCCAGCAGGGAAGCGGAAAGTGCCGACACTCCGAATGCGCGACGGGAAATATGCGCCATTACAGAACTCCTATGTTGGTTATGTAGAACGCCACCAACGATATTAGGAGAGCCTGCCCTTAGCGACCCTATGTGTCATGTTAGACACTCAACCTGAAAAGGCTGTGTACAGCGCAAACGCTTTAAAAACAGGCCTGAGCAGGGTGGTTTGGTGCACAACCGTACCACCCTGCTCGGCAGTGTTTTTTCGCCTTTTTTAGCGCCCCTCAGCGTTCCCGGCGCAGGCGTAGCAGCACCGTCAGGGCGCGCGGGGTGAGCGCGTACTGCGGCAGCACGTCCTGACCGCAGGAACGCGAGCCCAGGCCGTGCTGGGCCGCGTCAAACACCAGGTACGACGAACGCGGCGTGGGCAGCTCGTACGGGTGCTGGGCGCGGGTCAGTTCGTGCTCGCTCCACGGCAGCAGGCTGAAGCCGGGCCGGTAATCGAAACGGGCATCCAGGCTGCGGTCGGGGAAGGTGTCCACGCGCAGGCCGGGCACGCGCGCGCCCCGCACCAGCAGGGTGCGCAGGCCGGGCCGATGACCGGTTTCCTGCGGGCGGGAGTACGGGAAGAACAGTTCGTCCTCCTCGGCGTCCCACACGCCCAGCGCGGCGGCGTCACGCGAATCCGGGTAGGCCTCGTCCGGGCCGTAGCCGAACCAGTGGGCGCGGCGGTAGTCGGCGGGCAGTGCCAGCAGGTAGCCCGCGCGCGGCCAGGTGCCGTTCCAGTTCGCATCGGGCTGGATCTCCAGGCGGAAGTCGGCGCATTCCTCGTCCCAGCTCCAGGTTTCGCTGACCGTGATGGCGCGTTCCGCGTCCGCGGCGGCGAAGCGCAGGCGGCGGTAGAGGCTGCCGCGTTCCTCGCGCAGTTCCTCGATCCGGGCGTGCATGCGGTCCAGGCCCATGCCGCGCCAGAAGGCTGCGGAGGATTCCTCCATGGCACCCGATTCGTTCTCTGCCGGGTCCACGCTGCGGTAGCCGAAGCGCGGCGCGCCCTCGTCGTTATCGGTGGGTGCGCGCCAGAACGTGGCGCGCGCGTCGCGCACCTCCTGACCGAACAGTTTCACCAGGCGGCCCTCGGCGTTGAACTCGAGCGCCTGCTGGTTGCGGCCACGGCCCCGGCGGGTGCGCGGCTTGCGGCTGGCCTGCGGCCCGCCCACGCCCGCCGCGTCGCGCCAGAGCGCACGCTGCGGAGCGGGCACGTACTGGGCGCTGGCAACGTGGCTGCCGGCCTTAGCCCAGGGTTCGTCGCCAGCCAGGGTCAGCACGGCGGTCACGATCGTGTCGGGCCCGATCGGGCTATCGGTGAGGTCGGCCAGCTTGACCGTGGTTTCCTCGCCGGGAGCCAGATCCAGCGGCACCCGCACCTCGGTAGCGATGGCGGGCTGCGCCACCGTGCTGCCGTGACCGTGGGGGGCGTCGGAAACCAGGCTGACGCTGCAGTTCAGGAAGTCGCTGCGGCGGCTGTGCAGGCGGGAGACGGCGTGCAGCAGCGGGCCGTCCTCTCCCTGCGTGATGGTGAGCTTGACGGGGGCGTAGGCCTGTTTGACCTCCGCCATCGCGGGCGACGGCGTGCCGTCGGGCAGCAGCAGACCATCCATCACGAAGTTGCCGTCGTGTACCTCTTCCCCGAAATCGCCGCCGTAGGCGAAGAATTCGCGGCCATCGCGCGTCCAGGAACGGATGCCGTGATCGCGCCACTCCCACAGGAAACCGCCGTGGTGGCGCGGGTGGCTAAAGAACTGCGCCACGTGTTCGCGCAGCGCGCCCGGCCCGTTGCCCATGGTGTGCAGGTATTCGCACTGCATGAACGGCTTGCTGCGCAGATGGGCGCGGTTGATCGGTTCCGCGAAGGTGAAGGGGCCTTCGGGGGAAAGGATCGATTCCATCTCGTGCAGGCGGGCGTACATGCGCGAATAAACATCGGTGTAGCGGCCGTCGTAGTCGCCCTCGTAGTGGATGGGGCGCTCCGGATCGAGCCGACGGATCAGCTGCGCCATCGCCGCCAGGTTCGCGCCGGTGCCCGATTCGTTGCCGAGCGACCACATCACGATGGAGGGGTGGTTGTAGTCGCGGCGCACCATGCGTTCGGCGCGATCGACCAGGGTTTCGCGCCAGGTCGGATCGTCGCTCGGGTTGCCGCGCCAATCGTGCAGCTCGAAACCGTGCGTCTCCAGGTCACATTCGTCGATCACCCAGAAGCCCAGTTCGTCGCACATTTCCAGCAGGCGCGGGTGCGGCGGGTAGTGGGAGGTGCGGATCGCGTTGATGTTGTGCTGCTTCATCAGCTGCAGGTCAGACTTCGTCTGCGCCTCATCGAAAACGCGGCCCAGATCAGGGTGGGTCTCGTGCTTGTTTACGCCGAGGAACACGACCTTGCGGCCGTTCACCGTCAGCTGCGGCTCGCCCAGCGCGGAAGAGGTGATGGTGACCGTGCGGAAGCCGGTGCGCACCCGGCGGGTTTCGCCCTTGGAGGACACCTTGATTTCGTATAGGCGCGGCACCTCGGCGCTCCACGGCTCCACGCTGTCGGCACGCAGCACCGCGCGGCCCACGCCGTCGGCGTCGGTGCCGGCGATGCGCTTGCGCAGCTTCAGTTCCGGCAGGGTCACCGTGAGGGGGAATGCCGACGCATCGGCACGCACCTCCACCAGGGCCTCGCCGGAACCGGTGAGGTGATTAAACGACGGCGTAACGCGCACGTCATCGATTCCGCCGCGCGGGCAGAACACCAGCTCGATCTCGCGGAAAATGCCGGGTAGCCACCACTGATCCTGGTCCTCGGCGTAGCTCATGGCGGAGAACTGGTGCACGCGAATGTCCAGGGTGTTCTTGCCCCGGCGCAGCAGTTCGGTGACGTCGAAATCCTGCTGCAGGCGGGAGCCACGGAACACGCCTACCTCGCGGGAGTTGAGCGAGATGATTCCGATGGATTCGATGCCCGCCACACGCAGCAGCACGCGGGAGCTGCCGCGCAGCTTGTCGCCGGAAACCTCGAAGGTGCGGCGATAGTCGGCGGTCGGGTTCTCGTCGGGCGCGAACGGCGGGTTGGTCGGGAACGGGAACTGCACGTTCGTGTAGGCGGGGCGGCCCCGCAGCCAGGACGGTCCGCCCGTGAGCGCCCAGTGGCTCGGCACCCTGATCTGACTCCAGGACGGGGCCTTGCGGCTCGATTCGTGCCCGTCGGTGAACGGCAGCGGCGCGGCGGCCTGGGCGCTGCGGGCCGATGCGAACAGGCGGAACTGCCAGTCGTCACCGCTCAGGTCGAGGTGGCGGGCGGTCGTGTCGGCCGGAGCGCACCAGGAAACGGGTTCGCTGACCCGCCCGGTGGAGGGGGCGACCGTGTTTACCGGGTCGTTTCCGGGCTCTGGGCGGAAGTTCTGGGGGCGCGCATCTGTAGCCATAAAACGTTCACTCCGTCGTATCTTGGCAAGTTGTGTTGCCTAAACCGTACCCGCCCTAGGGCCCATACCTCCACTAGGGGCGGCTGGCATACTTAAGACAGGCACAGCAGTGCGTTCCCCCACGTCACTCACACCCCCTTTGGAGATGGCCATGACCGCCACACCGCCCAGCTTCCCGGTTCCCCCGCCTGCCGCCGAAAACAGTAGAAGGGTGGGGATAGAAAAGACCGGCATCGAAATCATCGCGGAGGGTGAACGCACCGCGAAACCCCGCGATCTGTTCTGGCCCTGGTTCGCCGCCAACGTTTCCGTGTTCGGCATGTCCTACGGCGCGTTCGTGCTCGGCTTCGGGGTTTCAGTCGCCCAGGGCGCGCTGGTGGCGCTCGTCGGCGTCACCCTATCGTTCCTGCTCTGCGGCATCATCGCGGTGGCGGGTAAGCGCGGCAGCGCGCCGACGATGGTGCTTTCGCGCGCCGCGTTCGGTTTCCACGGCCAGAAGGTGCCGGGCATCGTCTCCTGGCTGACCTCCATCGGTTGGGAAACCTTCCTGGCGATCGCGGCGACCCTGGCTACCGCCACCGTGTTCAAACAGCTCGGCTGGGTGAGCGGCGACGCTACCGGCGTGAAGATTGCGGCGACCGCCGCGGTGGCGGCGCTGATCGTGGCGGCGTCGGTGGCCGGTTACCACACGATCATGCGGATGCAGTCGCTGCTTACCTGGCTGACCGGCACCGTCACGATCCTTTACGTGCTGCTCACAATCCCCAGCATCGACTGGGGCAAGGTGTCGGCACTGCCGAGCGGTTCCTGGCAGCAGGTGACCGGCGCGCTGGTGATGGTGATGACCGGTTTCGGGCTGGGCTGGATCAACATTGCGGCCGACTGGTCGCGCTATCAGAAGCGTGACGCGAGCACCGGTGCGATTGTTTTCTGGAACACCTTCGGCGGGGCTGTAGCGCCCGTGCTGCTGGTTATTTTCGGCCTGTTCCTTGCCGCGAGCGATGAGAAGCTGAGCAAGGCTATCGGTGAGGACCCGATCGGTGCGCTGGCTGCGGTGCTGCCGGTGTGGGTGCTGGTCCCGTTCTGGCTGACCGCCGTGCTGGCCCTGGTATCCGGGGCCGTGCTGGGCATTTATTCGTCGGGCCTGACCCTGCTGAGCCTCGGTATCCGTATCCCGCGCGCGGCCGCTGCCGGGATCGACGGCCTGATCCTGACCGCCGGCACCATCTGGGTGGTGTTCTTTGCTACCAGCTTCCTGGAGCCGTTCCAGAGCTTCCTGATCACGCTGGGCGTGCCGCTGGCTTCGTGGGCGGGCATCATGATCGCCGACGTCGTAAGCCGTAAGCGCGACTACGACGAGCAGGCGCTGTTCGACCCGCGCGGCCTGTACGGGGCGTGGGACTGGACCTCGCTCGGCATCATGGCCGTCGCGTCCGGCATCGGCTGGGGCTACGTGGTGAACGTGTTTGCGGAGGCTGCCAGCTGGAACAACTGGCAGGGTTACCTGCTGTGGACCGTCGGCGGTAAGGACAGCGCCTGGGCGTACGCGAACCTGGGCGTGCTGTTCGCGCTGGTGTTCAGCTTCCTGGCGGCGCTGGTGCTGCGTGGCGGCAAGGTGAAGCGGCAGGAGGGCCGGGCGTGAGCGGCCCGGAGGTAGGGGCCGATGCGGCGGGCTACCGGGCCGACAGGGCAGACGGAATGGCTGACGGCGGAGATGCCGGGCGGGGCGAGGGTCGGGGGCGAGGGCCCTGGCTGGTGGTGATCGACCCGCAGGTGGTTTTCGCCGATCCCGCTTCGGAGTGGGGTTCGCCGTTTTTCCCGGCGGCGTTCGCGCGGATTCGGGAGATGGCGGCCGAGTTTGAGGGGCGGGTGCTGGTGACCCGCTGGCTGCCTACCGCCGACAGGGCGACCTCTTGGGGGGAGTACTTTAAGGCCTGGCCGTTCGCCGATAAAGCACCGGATGATCGCATGTTTGACCTGGTGGACGGGGCGGAGGGGCTTTCGCAGTACCCGTGTGTGGACGTGGCGACTTTCGGCAAGTGGGGGCCTAAGCTGCGGCGGGCGCTGGCCGACGGCTGCGGTATTGCGGCCGGGCCGGACGGGGACGTGCCGGTGGCGGAGCTGCCGCCGATCGTGCTGGCCGGGGTCTCGACGGACTGCTGCGTGGTGGCTACGGCCCTTGCGGCGGGCGACGCGGGCATGCGCGTCACGGTGGCGGCCGACGCCTGCGCGGGCTCAACGGCGGAAAACCACGCGGCGGCCCTACACGTGATGGGGCTGTTTGAGCCGCAGGTAAACATCCACCATAGAAAGTTAAGTAAGAAAAAATGAGCTATAAATACGAAAAAACAACCTCTTCATCAAAAGATATTTTGATATTTGTGGCACTCTTATCCCCCATTTTACTTTTTCTACCTAAAGACAAAATCTCTCAGATAACAGATTCTACTAACCTCGCAAATATATCCGACCTAAATATATTTCCTTACATATATTTACTGTACGACACTCTGCGGTACGCAGGAGTCTTCTCCATATTTGCAACCTTTGCAATCCTGCCAGTAGCAGCTGCAGGATTGCACCCGAACTCCACAGGCTTTATTACATTTTTTAGACGAACTCGTTTCCTGCTAACTATAGTGGTAGTTTGTGTAGGCCTATCAACATTCCTTACCTCATTGGTATTTGTAGTGTCGACCCTCCTAAAAGACTGCGACCCACCCTCCCTAATTCTATCCCTGAGCCAAAATTGTCCTAAAAGCACGCCCGAGTGGATGGGGTACAAGAAAGAAAATGCCCCATCCTTCGCCCTAACGCTGTTTTCAATATTGCAATTCTCTTTAATCTACTACGCCAGAAAGGCGCTAAACGACTATCTAGATAATAGGGTGACTGGAAGCATCGATGAAATAAATAGGCGAGTGTCAAAAACCGAAGCCAGGCTATCCCTACTGCGTTCCCAATTAAAAATAATCCAGCCTATATCAGCACATAAAAAGATTATGTCAGCCTTACCCGAGACCCTTAATCTCATGCATCAGGACCTAGTAGCCCTTAGCCACCTTCTTAACAGCCTTGACTGGCGTTCTGGATACTCCATGCGAGCAATAAATCTCATACGCAAATTAATACGATTAGCACTAAGGCTTTTGGTATACATTACCCAGTCTGCACTATTTTTATTTATTTCCATGCTAGTAATTCACCTCACCCTAGAGGGTATAGAAGCGTCCGACAAAGAGATCAGGAGTTTGTCTATCTCGATATTTCAACTAGCAGTGACCGTGGTGCTCCTGGTGATTGAACTAAACATGTTAGTTCACCTAATATACCACGTGCTACCCGCAACAACGACCCCCAGGATATACTGGACGATCGAACTCATCGCCTTGATCCTATATGCCGCATATGACTTTTATATAACCCTACTTCTCCCACTCGAGATGCAAAGTTTTTGGGTTACCGTACGAATATTTCTGGCTCTCTTACTGCCTCCCGCACTATTTTATATTCTGTCTCGCATAAAACTATGCAACTCTATCAACTCTATTAAATTATCAGTCGCATCTCCCCCGAGATACCTGCATCCGGAACTGCGTGAGACCTTTGCCCGCAATTTCCACTCCCTAAAAGATGAGGCGCGCAAGGATAGAAAAGAAATGCTAAGAATTAGAAACAGCATAGAGATATGTTACTCAGATTGGGGAACCCCCACTTTTAAAAAGGAATATAGTGAAAATACATAAACTTTCCTGGCCACCCGTGTCCGGGGCCGTAAGCACCGCCCTGGTGCTGCGCGAGGTTACCGCCTCTAGCGTCGTCGGGGAGCAGGTGCTCACCATGCCGCACGCCACCCTGGTGCACGAGTTCCGGGTGGAGCGGGAGCACCTCACCCAGAACCTCCTCGCGGCAATGGGCGCGATCTACCGGGGCGGCCCCAACGTACCGCTCTACCTGGACCCGGCCGGTGTCGGCCTGAAACTGCAGATCCGTAGGCCTGGCAGCGACGAGGACGTCTCGCGCGGCAAAAACCTGCACGTCACCGCCTACCTGGACCCGAAACAGATCACAGCTGTCCCGGTAACGGAAAAGGCCAAAGAAAAAGAAGCCAAGAAGCCCGGTAAGAAAAAGAAGAAGCGGCTCAGTGCGTCGGTCGCCAAAACCGCCGAAACGCTGCGCCTGGTGGACGGCAAACAGGCCGACGATTCCGAAAATGCCACCCCTGAAACCACTGCGCAACAGACCCAACCCGGCACCGGCAACGCTCCGGCAGCGGCCCCCCAGGTAGACGCTTCCCCGACACCGACTACCGCAGAAAACCCTGCGTTCGATTCGGCAGAGGCCGCGCGCCTCGACGCCGCGCTGCGGGCCATGCTCGAAACCATCGGCCACGACGCCGACTCCCTGCTTGCCCTCACCTCGGAAACCGCCACCGGTAGCGTCGGCCAGCCAGAAAAGACCGGCAAAAAAGCCAAAGGGAAAGGCAAAAAGAAGAAGGGCAAGAAGGCGAAGAGCTCCACCCAGCCGCGCCTGAGCGGGGCCATGAAAATCGAATACCTGGTGCCCAGCAAAAAGCTGTTCAAGGCGCTGCACAAGATGGTCACCATCGTCTACCCGCCCCAGCCGGAACCCTAACCGGAGGGCAGCCCCAGGAGTCCCAACACCTCGTTACGTTTGGGTGCACTTTTGGTTGGCCCTTACGTTCAGGTGCACTTTCTGCCGGTTAAACCCAGTTTTCGCAGCAGTTAGTGCACCCAGGCGTTAGGGGGTGGGGCAAAACAGCAGAAAGTGCACGCGATCGTTAAGGAACACGAGGCGAAACAACCAAAACTGCACCCGAACGTTACGTCTCCGGCCGCCAACACCCCACTAGTCCCATAAATCAGCACCTGCGCCCTGTCTATCCGTCCCACACCCTCCAGATCACCTCGCTCTAACTGGACCACCCCAAAACCTCCAGCCCTAATCCCGCCAAGCCGCCCAGCGCACAACCATCCACCACCAGGAGGCCGCAATGAATCCCCACACGCAGCCCTCCCGCACCGTAACGCCGCCGCCCACCTCGCCCGAGTTCGCCCGCACCATCGCGGCCGCATTCCCGGGCACGGCCCCCAGCCTGCTAGGGGCGGGCGAAGCATTCGCGGCCTGGCTGCTGGCACCCACGCCCCGAAACCAAACAACCAATCAACCAAATAACCAAACGACCACCGCGCGAGCCCCCTACCCCAGCGCTAGCCCCTCTCCCGGAAACCGCCCCACCCGGCAGGTGCTGCGCGTGCAAGCCGGGGAGGGCCGCTGCCCACTCACCGCAGAGGCCGCCGCCCTGAAACTGCTAGACGGCAAGGGCGCGCCCGCCCTGCACGAGTACCGGGAAACGTCGGCCACATCCGAGATCGGACTCCCCTACCTACTCCTGGACTACGTGCCCGGCCGCGTGCTGCCACCGCAAAGCTGGAACCGGGAAATGCTCACCGCCTACATGCGCATGCTGGCCGCGCTGCACCGGGTGAGCGGCGCGCCGCGCGGTGGGGCCGACGCAGCCATCGGCGCACCCCCGGCACCGGAGCGCCAGCCGTATAGCCTGGCTGCCGCGTTCGCCGCGTCTCTGACCTATTGGGAAAGCACGCACCCGCAGGTGGTGCAGGAAAACGCCCCGATAATTTCCACCGCCAAACGGGTTATCGCGGGCAGCGAACCGTATTTCACCGGCGAGCGCGGCCCGCTGCCCCGGATCGCGCTGTGCCACGGGGACGCCTGCACCACCAACGTACTCTGGCCCGATCCGGCACCCGCCGAAACCACGCTTTCTTCCGCGTCCGTTCCCAACCAGGCCGAACGCGCAACAACATCTGCCCCAATCCCGGCGCTGATCGATTTCGAGTGGGCCATGTTTGACGATGTGGCGCGGGATCTGGCGATCCTGGCAGGGCCTGTCCACGGCGGCCCCTGGTACGTGCCGCTGCCGTGGGAATCTTTGGCCGAACTGGTAGGGATTTACGTGGCCGAGTGCCGCAGGCTACGCCCGGACGATGAGCCGGAAGATACCGCCGCACTCATGGCACGCATCAGGGGCCGTCTGGCACTGGAGCGTACCGACATGCTGCTGCACCTGTCGGCCAAAGCAGAAGTCGACGCCATCAGCAAAGAAAACGGCGGCTCGCCCCTGGCTACCCTGCGCCAGACTCTCACGCACTGGCTCGGCTAATCCCTTCGCGCCCTCTAAGTAGCGCACTCCCGCCATTACGTTTGGGTGCACTTTTGGCTGTGCCTTACGTTTGGGTGAACTTTCGGCCGGTTAAACGGCTTTTTCGCAGCACTTAGTGCACCCAAACGTTAGGGGATGGGAATTACCAGCACTTAGTGCACCCGAACGTAAGGGGCGGCGGGGCAAACGGCAGAAAGTGCACCTGAACGTCAGGCCACACTCTAAGAAACGCACGCTCTAGGAAACGCGCGCTCTAAGAAACCCCACGCCTTAAAAACGCCACCTCCTAAAAACGCACGCCCTAAAAACGCCGCCCCCTAGGAAACACGGCATCGGGTACACGGGCCAAGCACTACCGCCCCCACCTAAAAGCCCAAAACATTAGCCACCCCCTGCCCAGCCCGGCCTTTCGCTCATAGACTTACCGGTATCGGCATGTAAAACCGGCGCACACAGGAGCAACAATGGCTGTTTCTTCCTTCAATCCGCTCGATCCCGCGAACACCGCAGCGACCCCCACTACCGAACATCCCGCCACCGGCGCCCCCACCACCGGCACCCTCGCGGCCGACGCCCCGGCCCCGGACTCCCCGCCAGCCCCGCGCCAGCGCACCTGCCCGGACGGGGCGCGCGAGCGCGTATCGGCCCTGATTAAGCGGCTGGGCGGCGTGGCCTACGGCGCGGACTACAACCCGGAGCAGTGGCCGCGCGAGGTGTGGCGGGAGGACATCGCGCTGATGCGCGAGGCCGGGGTGAACCTGGTAAGCGTCGGCATCTTTGCCTGGGCGCGGCTGGAACCCAGCCCCGGCGTGTTCGACTTCGAGTGGCTGGACGAACTGCTCGACCTGCTGCACGAAAACGGTATCTCGGTGGACCTTGCCACCCCCACGGTGGTGCCGCCCGCCTGGTTCTATCGGGCGAACCCGCAGGCCCGCGCGGTGCTGGCCGACGGCACTCCGGTCAGCCACGGCTCGCGCGGTATCCCCTGCCCGTCCTCCCCCGAATACCGGGAGGCGACCGCCCGCATCACGCATGCGCTCGGCGAGCGCTACGGCGCGCACCCGGCGGTGGCGATGTGGCACGTGCACAACGAATACGGCGCGCCAATCACGGAGAGCTTCAGCGATTACGCGCAGGCCGACTTCCGCTCCTGGCTACAGGCCCGCTACGGCACCCTGGAGGCGCTGAATACCGCCTGGGGCACGACGTTCTGGGGCCAGATCTACGGCGATTGGGAGGAGATCATTCCGCCGCTCGTCACGGGCACCGAACCGAATCCGGCGCTGCAGCTGGACTGGAAGCGGTTCAGTTCCGACGCGCAGCTGCGCTGCTTCATTCACGAACGCGACATTCTGCGCGAATACTCGCCGAACCTGCCGATCACCACGAACTTCATGGCGCACAACTGCGACACGAGCGATCTGTGGCGCTGGGGCCGCGAGGTGGACGTCTCCACCAACGACCACTATCTGCTGCCGGAGGACCCGTCCCGGCACATCGAGCTGGCGATGGCGGCAGATCTGACCCGCAGCCTGGGAGACGGCGGACCGTGGATCCTGCTGGAACATTCCACGTCGGGCGTGAACTGGCGGCCCCGCAACGTGGCCAAAACACCAGGAGAGATGGCCCGCAACTCGCTCTCGCACTTCGGCCGGGGCGCTGACGGGATCATGTTCTTCCAGTGGCGGGCCTCCCGCTTCGGGGCGGAGAAGTTCCATTCCGCGATGGTGCCGCACGCGGGCCGCGATTCGCGCGTGTTTAGCGAGGTGTGCGCGCTCGGCAGTGCGCTGTCGGACGCGGCCGACGCTGCGGGCAGCGGGGTACGTAACCGGGTGGCGATCCTGTGGGATTACGAATCGCTGTGGGCGCAGCACCTGCCGTGGCGGCCCACCGTAGACCTGGGGTTCAGGGAACAGATCCGCGCCTGGTACGAGCGGCTTTGGCGCGATCACGTCGGCGTGGACTTCGCCCATCCCGAGTTCGATCTTTCCGGCTATGACCTGGTGTTGGCACCGTCGTCGTACCTGCTCACGGACGCGGCGGCGGCAAACCTGCGCGCTTACGTGGAGGGCGGCGGCAAGCTGGTTCTCGGCCCGTTCTGCGGCATCGTGGACGGCAACGACACGGTGCGGCCGGGCGGCCTGAACGCGGCCCTGGCCGACGTTTGCGGGGTGAGCGTAGAGGAGTTCTGCCCGCTGCCGGAGGGGGCCGACGCGGGGCTTGACTGGGTTTCCGGGGACGCTGCCGGTACTGCCGCGCGCTCCCCGATCTGGTGCGACGATTTGCGCGTCACCACCGGCGAGGTGCTGGCCGAGTTCACGGACGGCCCGGTGCCGGGCGGCGCGGCCGTGGTGCGGAATGGTTTCGGTGCGGGCACGGCCTGGCATGTGGGGTGCGTGCTCGCCCCCGCAGACCTGGCCCCGCTCATGGCCGACGTTTACGCCGAAGCAGGCATCGTCCTGCCCGATTACCCGGAGGGTGTGGAGGTGCTGCCGCGCCTGGGCGAGGACGGCAGCGAATGGGCGGTGCTGATTAACCACACGCCTAACGCGGCCGAGGTGACCCCGGCGGGCTGGCCCGACCCGGTGCGCCTGGCCGCGGGAGCAAGCGGCATTTTCCGTCGCCCTTAGCCCTGCCTTTAGCCTTTTAACGCCTGGGTGCACTAACCGCTGCTAAAACCCCGTTTTCGTAGCGTTAAGTGCACCCAGGCGTCCGTTTTCGCGGCGCGTTAGAGCCTGCTAACCCGCACGGCTTCGGCCGCCACCCGGCCCACTTCGACCTCGCGCCCCTGCCCTGGTGCGTCGGCGCCGCTTAGGCGCAGGCTGATAGTTCCGGCGAACGGCCTCTGCGCACCTACCTCGACCTCAGCCCCCGGCAGCAGGCCTAAATCTTCCAGATGGCGCAGGATTTCGCTGGAGCGGTCACTCACCTGCACCACGCTGCCGCGTTCGCCTTCCAGCAGCGCGGTTAGCGGCAGTGTTTCACCCGTTCCCGGCGCTCCCGGCAGGGTCCCGTCGGGCAGCGGAATGGGGTCTCCGTGCGGGTCAGCCAGGGGGCGCCCCAGGCGTTCCCAGAGGGCGTCTATAAGCCGCTCAGAAACGGTATGTTCCAGCACCTCGGCTTCCTCGTGCACCTCGTCCCAGCCGTAGCCTGCGTATTCGACCAGGAAGGTTTCCACCACCCGGTGCCGACGCACGGTTGCTACCGCTACTCGTCGGCCCTCCTCCGTGAGGGAAACACCCCGGTAGGGAACGTGCACGACCAGGCCCGCGGCCGCCAGCTTCTTAACCGTTTCGGAAACAGACGAAGGGGCGACCCCGAGCCGTTCAGCAAGTATTTTTGCCGACGCCTCAGCATCGCCCCATTCGTTGATGCTCCAGATAACTTTCAAATAGTTCTCGAAGATCGCGGATACGGATGCCGGGTTAGCCATCCCCCAACTCTAGCGGCGGATCACTCCTCGTTTGCCCGCGAGCAGGCAAATTACGAAGATCGCGGACTGGCAGATCACGATCATGCCGCCCAGAGAACTATTGAAGTGGTAGGCGCAGAGAATACCCATCACCGTGGCGAGGGAGGACAGCAGCGCCGCCCACAGCATCATGTGTCCGAACGACCAGGTGAGCTGGGCCGCCGCCGCTCCCGGAATGATCAGTAGCGCGACCACCAGGATGACGCCAGCCGCCTGCATACCGGCCACCGTGGTAAGCGCCAGCAGCACCAGCACGGCGGCGGTGAGACGGCCGACGTTAAGGCCGATCGCGTGCGCATGGGAGGGATCTACCGCGAGCAGCAGGAAGTCCCGCCAGCGCCAGGCGAGCGCCACGATCACGATGACGGCCAGCACGGTCACCTGGATAACGTCCTGATTCGAGGCACCCAGCAGGTTACCGAACAGGATGTGACCGAGGTCCACGGACGAGGGAGTCCAGGTGATAAGCACCAGACCAAACGAGAACAGGGTGGTGAACACGATGCCGATGGCGGCGTCGTCTCGCACCGTACCGGCGCGCCTCACGCCACCTATCAGGCCTACTGCCAAAAGGGCGAACACGAGCGCGCCAACCACGAACGGCAAGCCCAGAATGTAGGCCAGCACCACACCGGGCAGCACCGCATGGGATACGCCGTCGCCGATCAGGGACCAGCCGAGCTGATTAAGCAGACAGGAAAGCAGGGCGCAGGCAACCGCCACGATAATGCCGACGAGCAACGCAATCTGCATGTACTCGTACTCGAAAGGGGAGATCAGGAAGTCGTACACGTCATTCCCCCTTCGGTAGTGTCGAAACGGATTTATCGGTCAGCCCGAGCGCTTCGGCGAGCGCGTCGGTAGTTAGCACCTCACGCGCCGAACCGTGGCGCAGCACGCGGGTACGCAGCAAAATCGCGTCGTCGCACAGCACGCGTGCGCCTTCCAGGTGATGGGTGGAGACGATGATCGCGGCTCCCCGCTCCGCCATTTTGCGTAGCTGCTCCATCAGTAGGTCTTCGCTGCCCGCGTCCAGGCCCGCGAAAGGTTCGTCCAGCAGCACCAGGGTCGCTTCCTGCGCCATGGCCCGCGCTACCAGTACGCGCTGACGCTGACCGCCGGAAAGGTTTGCCAGCGGGCGCTTCGCCAGTTCCAGCATGTTTACGGCTGCCAGAGAATCACGCACGATATCGCGGTCTTTTGCGTGCAGACGGCGGGATACCGGGAGGTGCGGGTAACGGCCGGTGGCAACGATGTCCCAAGCGGTGACGGGTGCGTGGCGGCCGATGGCGGAAGACTGCGGAACGAAGGCAACCCGCCCCGCGCGGCGCGCGGCGGCGGGGTCGCCTCCCTCTAGCTTTATTTGTCCGCTCGTCGGGGTGACGGCGCCTACCACGGCGTTCAGCAGGGTGGACTTGCCAGCCCCGTTCATGCCGATCAGGCCCGTCACTTTCCCGTGCGCCACCGTGAGGGTGACGTCGTCTAACGCCAGCACCTCCCGGTAGCGCACGGTGACATGTTCAGTCTCTAGAGCGGGATGGCTCATTGGTTGTTGGTGAGACCGTTAGCGATGGTTTCCGCGTCGTGCTTGAGCAGATCCAGGAAGGTGGGGGCATCGCCACCAGCCGGGGTGAGGCTGTCCACGTAGAGCACGCCACCAACCCGAGCACCGGTAGCGTCGGCCACCTTCTGCATCGGCTTGTCGGTAACGGTGGATTCGCAGAATACCGCCGGAACCTGGTCCTTCTTAACGTTCTCGATGGTGTTCTTGATCTGCTGCGGGGTAGCTTCCGCATCGGAGTTAACCGGCCAGATGTAGTACTCGGTCATCTTCGCATCGCGAGCCAGGTAGGAGAACGCACCTTCGCAGGAAACGAGCGCGCGGTGCTTTTCCGGCAGGGAGCCCAGCTTGGTCATCAGGCCCTCTTTCACCGTGGCAATCTTCTTCTTGTAATCCTCGGCGTTCTTTTCGTACTCGTCCTTGTGCTTCGGGTCGAGCTTCACGAACTGGGTCTTGATGTTGTCCACGTAAACCATGGCGGCGTCCGGGCTCATCCAGGCGTGGGGGTTCGGGTGGTTGGCGTCGCCCTCAATCGGCATCGGCTCTACGCCCTCGGAAACGACCACGGTCGGTGCCTTGGAGCGCTGGGTCAGCTTGTCGAGCCAGTGCTCGAGGCCCAGGCCGTTGGAGAGGATGAGGTCCGCTTTCGCGACCGCGTTGGCCTGCTCCGGGGTCGGCTCAAACTCGTGAATCTCGTAGCCGCGCGGCACGATCGAGTGAACCTCTACGTACTCGCCGCCAACGTTGCTAGCCATGTCCTCCAGAATCGAGAAGGAGGTAAGCACAACAGGCTTCTTGTCGGTCGTAGCCGACTGCTGCTGAGCGGGCTTTTCCGTGTTTGCGCTATCGGTCTTGGGGGCCTGCCCGGTGGAGCAGGCGGTTGCGAGGGAAGCTACCGCCAGGGCGCCGACGGCGCGCATGACGAAGCGACGGGAAATATTTTTCAGCATACCGAAACCATAAATAAGGCGAGCCTCACTACACAATTACGCAAACCCGATAAAATTATGATCTAGGCCACTTGCATAAGGCTGGGTTCGGTGACCCCCAACTCCAACGCACAAAGAGAGGGGGTCTGCCGCAGCAGACCCCCTCCTCTTAATTTCTAGTCAGATACGACGATCAGACCACGCCGTAGGCCAGCATCGTGTCGGCCACCTTCTTGAAGCCAGCAATGTTGGCACCGGCCACGTAATCGCCGGGCGTGCCGTATTCCTCGGCGGTAGCCAGGCAGGTGTCGTGGATGTTCTTCATGATCGAGGTCAGCTCTTCCTCGGTGCGCTCGAACGTCCAGGAATCGCGCGAAGCGTTCTGCTGCATCTCCAGGCCGGAGGTGGCAACGCCGCCGGCGTTCGCCGCCTTGCCGGGGCCAAACAGCACGCCCGCCTCGCGGAATACCTTCACGGCGCCCTCGGTGCAGGGCATGTTGGCACCCTCGGCAACAACCTTCACGCCGTTCTTGGCGAGGGTCTTTGCCGCCGCTTCGTCCAGCTCGTTCTGGGTAGCGCAGGGCAGGGCCACGTCGCAGTTCACGTCCCAGACACTGCCGCCCTGCACGTACTTCACGCCGTCACGGCGGGCCGCGTACTCGGAAAGGCGAGCGCGCTCCACTTCCTTGACCTGCTGCAGCAGCGCGACGTCGATCCCGTTTTCGTCGACCACGTAACCGGAGGAATCGGAAACGGTGACGACCTTGCCGCCCAGCTGCTCAACCTTCTGCGCAGCGTAGATAGCCACGTTGCCCGCGCCGGAGATGACCACGCGGCGGCCATCGAAGGATTCACCCTTGGTGCCGAGCATTTCGTTCGCGAACACGGTGCAGCCGTAGCCGGTCGCCTCGGTGCGGGCGAGGGAGCCGCCCCAGTCCAGGCCCTTGCCGGTGAGCACGCCCGCGTCGAAGCGGTTGGTGATGCGCTTGTACTGGCCGAACATGTAGCCGATTTCGCGGCCACCCACGCCGATGTCGCCCGCCGGGACGTCGGTGTTCTCACCGATGTGGCGGTAAAGCTCGGTCATGAACGACTGGCAAAAGCGCATGACCTCGGCGTCGGACTTGCCGTGCGGGTCGAAGTCGGAACCACCCTTGCCGCCGCCCATCGCGAGGCCGGTGAGGGAGTTCTTGAAAATCTGCTCGAAGCCGAGGAACTTAATGATGCCGAGGTAGACGGTGGGGTGGAAACGCAGGCCGCCCTTGTACGGGCCGAGGGCCGAGTTGAACTCGACGCGGAAGCCACGGTTCACCTGCACCTGACCCTTATCGTCCACCCACGGCACGCGGAACATGATCTGACGCTCGGGTTCCACGATGCGGGAAAGGATCCGGGCATCGGCGTATTCGGGGTGGCGCTTTTCGACCTCGCGCAGCGAGTGCAGCACCTCCTTTACCGCCTGATGGAATTCGGCCTCGCCGGGATTGCGGCGCAGTACCTCTTCGTAGACGCTCTCTACAGTGCTGGTCATGGCTGTTCCTTTCGCTGCAATAGCTTGCCTGACGCCAACAGTCTGAACGAAAAACCAAATATTGGGCAGATCGTTTCACATATTGGACACGTCTGTAACATTCCTGCACGTCAGGGGGATACGTGCTAGCTATGTTCTATGGCCGCAGAAGAAACTTCGCCCAAGCCAAAGCTGACAGTCGCAGTCGCCGGAGCCTCCGGCCTGATAGGCAGCGAGGTCTGCGCCCTGCTGCGCGCGGGAGGCCACGAGGTGCGCCGCCTGGTGCGCGGGGCAAACGCAGATGTCGGCCCAAATATCCCCTGGGACCCTACGCAAGGAAAGCTCGCTCCGGAATCGCTTGCCGGGGTGGACGCGGTAATCAACCTGGCCGGGCGCAGCATCGGCACCCGCTTCACGCGCGCCGCCAAACGGGAAATGCTGCGTTCGCGGCTAGACAGCGCGGCTTTGCTGGCCGACGCCGCCGCCCGCGCCAAAGTTCCCACCTACGTGCAGGCCAGCGCTATCGGCTATTACGGCCCGCGCAGGCCCGGCGAGCTGCTCACGGAAACCTCGCGGGCTGGTAGCGGTTTCCTGGCCGACCTTTGTGCGGCCTGGGAGGAGGCGGGAAATCCCGGTTCCGACACCCGCAGCGTCTACCTGCGCACCGGCCTGGTACTGAGCGCTGACGGGGGCAGCCTGCCGCCGCAGCTGAAACTATTTCGCCTGGGACTGGGCGGGCGCATAACCCGCGCCGGGGCTTACCAGAGCTGGATCTCGCTCACCGACATCGCCCGCATGTACGTGCACGCCGTGACGGCAGAAAGCCTGAACGGGCCGGTTAATGCGGTAGCGCCGCAGCCGGTGACCGCAACCGAATTCGCCCGCACCCTGGGGGCCGTGCTGCGCCGTCCCGCGCTTTTACCAGCGCCGCCGTTTGGCCCGGCGCTGGTGCTGGGGCGGGAGGGTGCCCGGGAACTGGTGCACACCGATCAAAACGTCAGCTGCCACCGGGTTATGGAAAGCGGCTTTAACTTCAGCCATCCCCTGCTGGAGGGGGCGTTGCGGGCCGCCCTGGCCTGACCGGGCGCGCGCTAACGCCTTAAAACGCGTGCGGCGCGCTAGTTAATTTCTTCGTTTTGGTTTTGCAGCCCTGCCCGCAACTGTTCGTAGCGCCAGGCCGCAGCGCCTAGCGCGATCCCCAGCGAATCGGCCACCAGATCGAAAAAGTCGGCGCTGCGCGAGGGCAAGAAGAGGCCCTGAAAAGCCTCGCTGAAAAGGGCGTTAAATATCGCCGCCAGCACCACCCAGCCGATGGGGAAACGGCGCACGGGGGCAAGCAGTCTGCCTACGGTCCAGACGGTGAAAGCAAAAACGAGCGCGTGAAACACCTTGTCGGCATGGGCAAAGGCCCCGACTCCCAGTTCCCCTCCACCGGGAACTTTCGGCAGGTAGAAACCGATGTTAAGCAGGAGCGCCAAAACCGCTAGGCCAATCCGCAAAGAACGCGAATAGCCGTGGTCGGCTATGTCATCGAGGGCGCGGCGCAGAGTTTCCATTCCTCCATGCTAGGCCAAACCCCTTTACCCTTACCCCATGAGCTTGCGCGCACTCAGCTACAACATTCACGCCGGAATCGGCCTTGATGGCCGTTACGACCTTTCCCGCATCGCGGAGGTGATCGCTGCCTCGGGTGCCGACGTAGTGGGCCTGCAAGAAGTCGAGGATTCCTACCGGGATGCCACTAACTTCGATGACCAGCCGCGGCTGCTGGCAGAAATGCTGGGTATGCACGTGCTTTATGCGCCGGGCATAGTGCGCCCCGGGAGCGACGGTAGGCGGGAGCGCAGATTCGGCAACGCCCTGCTCAGCCGCAGCCCCTTTAGCAAAAGCCGCACGGTCACGTTCCGGCCCGATCCCACGGTGAGTGCCGACGAAACCCGCGTGCTGCTCCTGGCCGAAACCGTTATTTCCGGGCAGCGGGTGACCCTGGGCTGCACCCATTTCGACCACGTTGAACCACTGCAACGCTTAACCCAGGCGCAGCAGTTAGTCGCGCAGTTGCAGCCGGTTTCTGGCCCGCTGGTGGTGATGGGGGACCTTAATTCGATCCCCAGAAACCCCGAGGTACGGGAAATAACCGCTGCGGGATTTACCGACGCCGGTGCGGCGTGCGCGGATAAATACGGGCAAAAAGGCTCATTCCCGGTTCGCACACCGCTTTTTCGGATTGACTACATCTTCACGCGGGAAACGCGCGTTGCGAACTATCGCATCATCAATAGCGAGGCGTCGGATCATCGGCCAATCAGCGCGGATTTAATATTACGCGCCCCATAACCTTTCGGTAAGGCGGGCCTCTGTTAAACTTTGACCCACCTAACAGCGGGGTGGGTCACATACCTTCATGGCGCGTGACACCGCCCCGTTTTCATACCCACCCCCCGGTCTAAGGCCTCTCCAATGAATCTGCGCAAAGCATTCTCGTCACTCCTGTTTAAGGTCGCGCTCGCGATAATTCTGGGAATTATTTCCAGCCTGTTTTTCCCCGCCTGGCTGGCCCGCGTGTTCGTCACCTTTAACAGCCTGTTCGGCAACTTCCTCGGCTTCTTCATCCCCGTCCTGATTTTCGCCCTCATCACTCCGGCGATCGCCGGGCTGGGCAAGGGCGCGGGCAAGTGGCTCGCGATCACCACCGGGGTGGCCTACGGCTCTACCGTGTTTGCCGGGTTGCTCGGCTACCTCGCGTCGGTATCCCTCTACCCGACCCTGCTGGCCGGACAGACCACCAGCGAAGCGATGGATGTTGATAAGGGCGCGCTAACCCCCTACTTCGCTATCGAGATGCCCGCCCCGTTCGGGGTCATGACCGCGCTGCTGCTGGCATTCACAATCGGCGTGGCCATGACCGCCGTGCGTAGCGAAACCCTTTATGCGGGCGTGCGCGATCTGGAACGCGTCATCATGCGCGTCATCTCCGCCTTCATCATTCCGCTGCTGCCCGTGTTCATCTACGGCATGTTCCTATCCATGGGGATGAACGGAAATCTCACCGCCACCCTGTCGGCCTTCGCGAAGGTGCTGCTGGTAGCGATCGTTATGACCATCGTGCTGCTAATGATCCAGTACGCGATCGCCGGGGCCATCGCCCGCCAGAACCCCGTCACGGCGTTTAAAAACATGCTTCCCGCATACCTGACTGCGCTCGGCACCTCTTCTTCCGCCGCCACCATTCCCGTGACCTACGCCTGCACCAAGAAGAACGGCGTCGCCTCCACTGTCGCTGGTTTCACCGTGCCGCTTTGCGCCACCACCCACCTGGCCGGCTCCATGCTGAAGATCAGCCTGTTCGCTTTCGCGATCATGCACATGAACGGCATGCCCCTCAGCCCGGCCACCGCGTTCGGCTTCATCCTGATGCTCGGCATCACGATGGTTGCCGCTCCCGGCGTTCCCGGCGGCGCGATCATGGCCGCCACCGGCCTGCTGGCCTCCATGCTCGGATTCGACGAAAGCCAGGTGGCGATCATGATTGCCGCCTACATCGCCATCGATTCCTTCGGCACCGCCTGCAACGTAACCGGCGATGGCGCAATCGCCCTGGTGATAAACAAACTGGCCAAGGGCAATATTTCGCGCAACGAGCTAGACGATCAGATCTCGCGCGGCGAAGTAGCGGACGTGCTGGGTGACGATAGCGACTCCCCGGAGGAACAGATCAAGCTCTGATTTCGGCGCCCCGGTATCGCCCTGACCTCAGGAGCGGCACCGTACACGCGAGAGAGAAAGCGGCGGTCGCACCCATCGGTGCGGCCGCCGCTTTTTATCGCGCACGAAACCGCCTGAGCCCCGCGCGCGGGAATAGCCTGCTGGCGACGGGGCTGGTCGCATGTGCTGACCGTCGGGGGTGGTTGTCGAGGGGCCTGCGGGGATGGATGTCGGGGGTGGCCGACGGGGGGCGGCCATCGGCCTGGATATCGGTGATGGCTGTCTAGGCTGAGCATCGAGGCTGGCCGTCGGATCTGATCGTCGATGCTGGTCGCATGTGCTGACCGTCGGGGACGGCTGTCGGTGCCGGCTGTTTTTGCGGAGAGGCCGCTGGGGATAACGTTTGGGTGCACTTAGCGCAGATAATCCCCACCCCTTAACGTTTGGGTGCACTAAACGCTGCGAAAACGGGGTTTAACCCACCAAAAGTGCACCCAGACGTAAGGGGCAACTAAAAGTGCACCCAAACGTGCACTCAAACGCGCACCCAGACATGCAGGGCTGCGCACGCCCGGCCAAACCAGCAGTGAAACGCCCATGAAAAGGCCCCTTCTACCCCACCCGCTAAAACGCCTTCTAAACTACGGCCGCCTAAACCACGGCCACGAATCGCCGTCTTTACACAAAGCCAAAAGCCCGAATTCGCGCCGCCGCCTGCGCCGCCGTCGTAATCGTCCCGTTCCTAGCGCGGTTCCCGCTCAAAAGCGCCTACTCGCGCCCACTGCTAACTTTGCCCAGTGCCAGCTTTGCCCAGCACCAACTTTTAGGCATAAAGAAACCCCGTGCCCGGCTAAGCCGTTCACGGGGTTTTCTCGCTGTGCGCGAGGGGGGACTCGAACCCCCACGTCTGTTAGGACACACGGACCTGAACCGTGCGCGTCTACCAATTCCGCCACTCGCGCAATTACCCCACCACCAGCTGTTATCAGTCTGACAACGAGGCAAGAAAAATATTACCTCCCCGCAGCACAAACACACAATCCAGGGCGCGGGTAGAGACGTAAGACACAAGCCGGTAAATGTATCGGTCCGATATCAATCAGAGCGTTTCCCTGGTCGGCCCCCTACCCTCGCCGTAATCTGAAGGCGGAGCGCTTGTGTCTCAGCCGGTTTCCTGTGCCGCGCAGACCAACTAAGACGTTCCCCCTCAAAGCCCGTCCGCCCCGTCCCCCTTTTGTGGGGCGGGCGGGCAACCTTTCACCAGGCTCACCGGGCCTACCAGACTTACCAGGCCTACCGGGAACAAACCGGGCCGCCAGCCGCCGCATGCGGACGGGGCGGACCACCTAACCGGCAACCCGCCCCGCGCACGTATTCAGTTATCTGCTCCCGCAGCGCCCCCTTTAGAGCCCCTTGCCGGAGGGCGAAACCAGGATCTTAACCGCCGTTTCGTTGCGGTTGATCAGGGTATCGAACCCTTCATCGATCAGGTCATCGAGCCCGATCTTGCCCGTGATGAAGGGCTCCAGGTTTACCTTTCCCTCCTCGACCAGCTTGATGGTGGCGGGGTGGTCGCCGCAGTAGGCGATGGTGCCGCGCAGGTCGATCTCCTTGAGCACGAGCTTGTGCATGTCGATCTTCGGCTGGTGGCCCCAGATGGACACGTTTACTACCACCGCACCGGGGCGCACCGCGTCCAGCAGGGTGTTAAGCACGACGTCCACCGAGGTGCATTCGAAGGCGACGTCGGCCCCCTTACCGTCGGTAAGTTCGCGCACGGCCTCGGCCACGTCCTTTTCGCGCGGATCGATCGCGTGGTCGGCCACGCCCGATTCCATCGCCTTCTCGCGGCGCAGGGAGGAAAGCTCGGAAACGATAACCCTGAGCCCCTCCGCCTTGAGTACCGCCGAAAGCAACAGCCCGATGGGGCCTGCGCCGCCCACCAGGGCGACGTCCCCGGCCTTTGCGCCGGAACGCACGAAGGCGTGGTGACCGACGGCGAGCGGCTCAATCAGGGCCGCCTGATCGAGCGGAATCTTCTCGCTGATGGGATGCACCCAGCGGCGATCCACGGCGATCTTTTCGCCAAGGCCGCCACCGCCACCGCCGAGGCCGATGAAGTTCATGTTTTCGCTGAGGTGGTAGTTGTCCTCCGGTTCGGTGGAGAACTTTTCGTCGATGATGTACGGCTCAACCACCACCGGCTGCCCCACCTCGATGTCGGTCACGCCCTCACCGAGCGCGGCGACGGTGCCGGACATTTCGTGCCCCATGGTCAGGGGCGCTTCCTCACCGCTCACGGGGTGGGGGTGCCCCGCCGGGGGAATGAAGATAGGCCCATCAAGATATTCATGCAGATCGGTGCCGCAGATGCCGCACCAGGCAACCTCCACCAGAACCTGCCCCGGTCCGGGCTCAGGAGCCTCTACCTCTTCGATACGGATGTCGCGATTGTCGTAGTACCGGGCAGCGCGCATAACGCTCTCCTCCTTGAGTGGGTGGCACCCCTCGCATATGCGAGGGCTTGCATCTATCACCATAGGAGTGATCCAGTGCACCATCAAGCAATATGACGATTTTGGGCAAAGAAAAGGGCGGGAGGCTAACCAGCCTCCCGCCCTCGCACGCCTAATCAGCTGATCGCGTCCAGATCGCCAATCGGCTGCACGTTCTTGCGCACCACGGCGTAGTAGAACACCGCGAGCAGCAGGATGAACGGAACGCCCATCTTCATGGCGGTCCAGATGCCATCCATCTCCACGGCCGTGGCCAGGATGGAAAGCACGCCGAAGATACCGAAACCGGCCACGAAGCGCCCGCCCGGCACCTTGAACGGCGCCTTACCGTCGCGGTGCTTGGCGTAGAACAGGTAGCTAGTCAGGATCAGTAGCCACACCACCATCACGGAGAACACCACTACCGACATCATAATGCCGAACAGGTCCTTCACCTCGAAGTAGGCCAGCGATGCCGCGGCGATGATGCCGACGCAGGAGGCGACCAGGCCCGCCACGGGAACGCCCGCGGAGGAGGTCTTGCCGAACGCCTGCGGCGCGAACCTATCGGCCGACAGCGAATGCATCATGCGCCCGCCGGCGTAAAGGTTGGCGTTGGCGGCGCTCAGCGCGGCCACGAGCACGATGAAGTTCATGACGCTGGCAGCCGCCGGAATGCCCGCCTGGTTGAACGCCAGCACGAACGGGCTGGCCTCTACGCCATCCACCTGCGCAGCCTGCTGCCAGGGCACGAGGCAGACGATGATCGCGATGGCCGCCACGTAGAAGAACGCCAGGCGCACCATGGTGGAGCGTGCCGCCGTCTTGACGCTGCGCCCCGGATCCTTCGCCTCGGCGGCGGAAATGCTGATCAGCTCGATACCGCCGAAGGAGAAGATCACGATGGACATGCTCAGCCAAACAGCCTTGAAGCCGTTCGGCACGAAGCCGCCGTCGTTGGTCAGGTTCGCTACTCCCACCGCGGGAGTTCCGGGCAGGCCGACAAATACCAGCAGCGCACCCACGATAATGAACGCGAATACGGCGATTACCTTAATGGAGGAAAGGAAGAATTCGACCGCGCCGAAGCTCTTTACGCTGAAGATGTTCAGCGCAAAAATAAGGGCCGCGAATCCCAGAATGCTTACCGACAGATCGAGGCCGGGAACCCAGTACTGCAGGTACTTAGCGACCGCGACCAGTTCCACGCCGGTTACGGCGACGGTAACGAACCAGTAGCACCAGCGCGCCAGGTAGCCCCAGAACGGGCCGATAAAGGCGGAAGCGAGGGTGCCGAAGCCACCGCGCACGGGATAGCGGGAAGCCATTTCCCCCATGCAGGCGGCGATACACGCTGCGATCAGGGAGCCGAACGCGAAGGCGAGGATTACTGCGGGGCCAGCCACACCGATGGCGGCTCCGGAACCGAGGAACAGGCCCGTACCAAGAGCCGATCCCATGGCAATCATCGCCATCTGGCCGTGGCCCAGAGAGCGTTTTAGTTCGTTGGATTTTACGGTTGACATGACCGGTACATTACGGCGGAAAAGTCCCTATCCGCCATTTCTGCTTAATAGTTCATCATTTCGTTATGGAAAAGCAACGAACCCCGTGTCATATGACACGGGGTTCGTTGTTAAAAGGCTTTGCTAAATCACTTAGCAGCGGTGACCTGAACGGTCAGGTTCGCGTAAACCTCGTCGTGCAGACGCACGGTCGCGGTGTGCGAGCCGAGCGACTTGATCGGGGTCGGGAACTCAACCTTGCGCTTGTCGATCTGCTTGTCAAAAGCAGTCTCAACAGCGGCGGCCACGTCGGCCTGGGTAACGGCGCCGAACAGGCGGCCGTTCTCGCCCGAACGCTCGGACACGACGACCGGCTTGCTCTGCAGCAGGTCGCGCATGGCCTGCGCCTCTTCCAGGCTCTCGATGGCGCGCTTGCTGCGTGCCGCACGGATCTGGTTGAGCTGGCGCTCAGCACCCTTGGTCCACGGGGTGGCCAGGTTGCGGGGCAGCAGGAAGTTACGGGCGTAGCCGTCCTTAACTTCCACAACGTCGCCAGCGGCGCCGAGGCCGGACACCTCGTGGGTGAGGATCAGTTTCGTAGACATAGTTCTTCTCCCTCGGGGTTAGGCTCAGCGGCCGGAGGACGAGTACGGCAGCAGGGCGATCTCGCGGGCGTTCTTAACAGCCTTTGCGATCTTGCGCTGCTCCTGCACGGACACGCCGGTTACGCGGCGCGCGCGGATCTTGCCGCGGTCCGAGATGAACTTACGCAGCAGAGCGGCGTCCTTGTAATCGACAGCCTCAACACCGGCGGTCTTGAGAGGGTTCTGCTTCTTCTTCGGCTTGCGAAGAACTGGCTTTGCCATCGTGGTGCTCCTTTTAGCATCTGGGAGCCCGGGCGGTGACCCGGGATGGAATCTCGCTTAACGGCGAGACCTGAAATGAAAGATTTTTGTAGCTGCGATGATCTCGCAATGGCAGCGGCCGGGCCGCCACCTGCCCGTTAGAACGGGGCGGGTTCGTCGTAGCCACCACCCGAGGACATCCCCTTCCAGGGGTCCTCGGTATTGCCCTGGCTCTGGAAGCCACCCTGCTGCGGTGCGCCGCCGAAACCACCGGCGGCGTTTTGCCCGCCACCGAAGTTTCCGCCGCCCGCGGCAAAGTTGCCGCCACCGTTGTTGCCACCGAATCCGCCGCCACCGCGCTGTACGCGCTGCGGCTTAGCGGTTGCGTAACGCAGCGAGGGTGCGACCTCGTCTACGTCGAGCTCGAGCGAGGTGCGGTTGTTGCCTTCGCGGTCCGTGTAGGAACGCTGGCGCAGCCGACCCTGCACGATCACGCGGTTGCCCTTTTCGAGGGATTCCGCAACGTTTTCGGCAGCATCGCGCCATACCGAGCAGCGCAGGAAGAGGGCTTCGCCGTCTTTCCACTCGCCCGACTGGCGATCGAAGGTACGCGGGGTAGAAGCCACGGTAAACGACGCTACGGCGGCACCCGACTGGGTGAAGCGCAGCTCCGGGTCAGCGGTCAGGTTTCCAACCACGGTGATGACGGTTTCGCCTGCCATGGATCCTCCTTGGACGTATCTTGCGGGGTGTTACTAGAGCTTGGGGGTGCGAATCAGGCCTCGACCCGCATCAGCTTGGTGCGTACAACCGTCTCGTTCAGGCCCAGCTGACGATCCAGCTCCTGAGCGGTCTTCGATTCCGCGGTGAAGTTGAGGATCACGTAGATGCCCTCGGACTTCTTGTTGATCTCGTAAGCAAACTTGCGCTTGCCCCAGATATCGATGTTGTCAATGGTGCCGCCTTCGGCGGGAACCACCTGCACGAGCTTCTCGAAGGAGCCCTGCACAGTGCGCTCATCGACATCCGAGTCGAGGATCACGACCATTTCGTACTTACGCATGCGTTTCACCCACCTCCTGTGGTCTAACGCGGCCACGGTCCTTCCGTGGCAGGAGGGTCATGCCATCCAATTACTTCCGACGGGTGCCGAAAGTGCATGGACCGTCAAAGTCTACCCGCCCCACCGCGACGGTGGAAGCGGATGCGAGCTAACCGTCCTTTTAGCCCCTGTTTTCTTTTTCAGCTTGCTTTTGCCTGCTGCGCTCGTGGTCGCGCTTACGCTCCGCCCGCTTGCGCTCGGCTTCCTTTTCAGCGTCGGATTTCTTCGACTTTTCCGGCTGCTTAGGCTTCTCCGATTCCTTCGGCTTTTCCGGCTGCTTAGGCTTTTCCGGTTCCTTCGGCTTCTCGGGCTCCTTAGGCTTTTCCGGTTCCTTCGGCTTCTCCGATTCCTTGGGCTTTTCCGGCGCGGCGGGCTGCTGCGGCTGCTCGCTCGGCTGCGCGGGCGCGGGCTGCTCAGCAGGCTGCTGCTCCGGCGCGGCGGGCTGCGGCTGCTCACTCGGCTGCGGCTGCTCATTCGGCTGCGCGGGCGCGGGCTTTTCGACGGGCCCTTCGTTACGCGGCTTGCGCACCGGGCGCGCGGGCTGGGTATCCCGCTGCTTCTCACGCAGGTTCGCGTAAACCCGCTTGGGGAAGGGAATAACCTCCTGGCCCTTCAGCGACGGCTTCATGATGTTCACGAAGATCTGCGCCGGGAAGGTGCCGCCGGTGATGTGGCGCTCTCCGCCGAACGGAGTAAGCACCTCTTCCAGTTTGCCGTCAGCGGATGGCTGGAACATGCCCACCGCGGTAACAAGCTGCGGGGTGTAACCCACGAACCATGCCGCACGGAACTTTTCTGCCGTGCCGGTCTTGCCTGCCACGGGGCGATCCATGGAGGCGCCGACCTGTCGGGCGGTGCCGCCCTTTCCGGTCGGCCCCTGCAGGGCCACGGTGGCGTTCGCCGCCACGGCCTCATCGAATACGCGCTTGCCGTTGTCCTTGTGTTCGTAGACGACCTCTCCGCTCGGATCGGTCACCTTCTCCAGGATGTAGGCCTCGTGGAAAACCCCACCGGAGGCGATAGCGCCGTACGCCTGCGCCATCTGCTTCACGGTCGGCGATGCCGAACCGAGCACGTTGGAAGGCACGGAATCGAGGCCGGGCACGTCGGTCAAGCCGAGCAGTTCAGCCGTTTCCTTGGTTTTCTTCGGGCCGATCGCCACGTTCAACGCCGCAAACGCCGTGTTGGAAGAGTGCGCGGTCGCGTAGATCAAATCGATCCGGTTGCCGTAGTTGGCGTTATCGAAGTTCTTTACCGTCCAGTCGTGGTAAACGAAGGGCGTGTTACCCGGCCACTGCGAACCGAGGGAGACCCCATCACGCAAAGCCGCGATCAGGGTGAAGGTTTTGAAGATCGAACCGGCCTGCATGCGCGCCTGGGTGGCGTCGTTACGCTGCTGCTTGATGTAGTCGGGGCCACCGTAGGCAGCGCGGATAGCGCCACTGCGCGGGTCCAGGGTCATGGTGCCGACGCGGTTGTTTTCAGGCCTGTTCTTGGGCAGCTTGGCTACCGCTTCGACGGTGTTCTTCTGAACATTGACGTCTACCGTCGTGATGATCTTGTAGCCACCGGTATCGATCTTGTCGGCGTCGATGCCGTGGTTCACCATGGCGCTACGCACCATGCTGAGCAGGTAGCCGTTGGTGCCGCCCAGGCGGTTTTTGCGTACCCGTTCCTTAACTTCGGGGAACTTCATTTCCGCAGCCTGCTGCGCGGTGAGGGTCTTGGTGACCTCCACCTGGCGCTTCACCACACGGTCCCAGAGCTGCTGCGCCTTCTTCGGGTTCTTCGCGGGATCGTAGGCGGAGGGCGCGGGGATGATCGCCACCAGCATGGCTGCCTCGGAATTAGTGAGGTCCTTTGCGTCCTTACCGAAGAATTCTTTCGCGGCCTGCTGCACGCCGTACGCGCCGCGCCCGAAATAGATGGTGTTCAGGTAGCGCGAAAGAATCTGGTCCTTGCTCAGCTGTTCGTCGGCCTTCAGCGCCATCAGCGCTTCCTTGATCTTGCCGAGGTAGCCGGTGGTGCGGCCCAGGTAGTAGTTCTCCACGTACTGCTGGGTGAGGGTGGAGCCACCCTGGCGGGCGCCACCCGTCAGGTTGTTGATGAGGGCGCGCACGATGCCCTTGGGGCTGATGCCGCGGTTCTCGTAGAAGGTCGAATCCTCGGATGCCACCACGGCATCCTTAATGTTCTGCGGGATCTCGTTTTCGGGAATGATCGTGCGGTTTACGTCGCTGAACGTTCCCATCTGGGTCTTACCGTCTGAGAAGTAGACGGTGGTGGTCTGCGCGAGCGCCACCTGGTTCGGCTCGGGAACCTTGGTCAGGCTGTACGCCAGGGCGAACAGGCCCAGCATCGCCAGCACGGAAACACAGGCTCCCACTACCAGCAGCCGCAGCGAGGGCAGCCAGCGCCACGGGTTGGTTTTGCCCGCGCGGGGGTAATTCAGCAGGTTTTTCTTGCCTGCTTTCCGCGCCCTGCCAGGCCTGGCTGCTGCTACCGGCGCGGCGGCGCGGCGGCGCCCCTTGGTGCGGGAGCGGCCCTTAGGCGTTGACCCATCGCTCACGTGAGAGTCTCCTGTTTCCGGGAAATTACTGACACCCCAAGTATGGGCAAGGCGCGCGCAAGGGGTGAATTAACGTCAGTAAGCGTCACACGCCCCACAAAGCAAATGTGTCGCGGCGCACAATTAGCGCTGCTGCCACCATTCCAGCAGTCGGCGCTTCGCCTCTTCTTCTCCCAGCGGACCTTCTTCCATCCGCAGCTCTAGCAGGAAGTTACGCGCCAGCCCCACCTCGCGGCCAGGTGCCAGGCCAAGGATTTCCATGATTTGCGCCCCGTCCAGGTCGGGCCTGATCTTCGCGATCTCTTCCTTTTCCGCCAGCTCCGCGATCCGGCGTTCCAGTTCGTCATAGGCCGACGCCAGGGTGGCGGCCTTGCGCTTATTACGGGTGGTTACGTCGGCCCTGGTAAGCCTGTGCAGCTGCTGCAGCAGCGGGCCTGCGTCAGTGACGTAACGGCGCACGGCGGAATCCGTCCAGGCCGCCTCACGGTAACCGTGGAAACGCATGTGCAGCTCCACCAGGCGCGCCACGGCCTTGGTGGTTTCCTTATCGAACATCAGCGCTTTCATGCGCTTGGCGGCCATTTTCGCGCCCACCACGTCGTGGTGGCGGAACGAAACCGCGCCGCCCGGCTCGAAACGGCGGGTGGCGGGCTTGCCGATGTCGTGCAAAAGCGCGGCGATGCGCAGCACCAGGTCCGGGCTTTCGCAGGGGCCGCCGCTGCCGGGGGCGGATTCCAGCGCAATCGCCTGATCCAGCACCGTCAGCGAATGCACAAAAACGTCCTTGTGACGGTGGTGTTCGTCGATCTCCAGCTGCAGCGCAGGCAGTTCTGGCAGCACCCGTTCGGCAAGCCCCAGTTCCACCATCAGTTCCAGACCGCGCCGCGGAGCGGGGGCCAGGAAAAGCTTCACCAGTTCGTCGCGCACCCGTTCGGCGGACACAATTTCGATGCGTTCGGCCAGGCGAGTGATGGCGTCGGCCGTGCCCGCTTCGATTTCGAAGCCGAGCTGCGCCACGAAACGCACGGCCCGCATCATGCGCAGCGGATCGTCGCTAAAGGACTGCCCCGGCTCCACGGGGGTGCGCAGCAGGCCGTCCGCGAGGTCCTGCAGGCCGTTGAACGGGTCGATAAATTCGAGGTCGGGCAGCGAAACCGCCATCGCGTTCACGGTGAAATCGCGGCGGCTCAGATCGCCTTCGATGGTGTCCCCGTACTTAACCGCGGGTTTGCGGGAGGCCGGATCGTATTCCTCCGTGCGGTAGGTGGTGATCTCCACCTTCAGCTCACCGCGCGCGGCACCGATGGTGCCGAATTCGCGCCCCATGTCCCAAATCGAACGGGACCACTGCCGCAGCAGCGCCTCCGTTTCGTCCGGACGCGCCGAAGTGGTGAAGTCCCAGTCGCTGCTGGAACGACCCAGCAGCGCATCACGCACCGGCCCGCCCACCAGGGCCAGGCGGTGCCCGGCGGCGCGAAACAGCTCGCCGAGTTCCTGGATTTCCTGCGGTAGGGCGGCAAACAGGGTGCGCGCGCGGCGCTGCGCCAATTCGGGGGTGAGGGCGGCGGGTTTCGTCACAAGCAGAAGGCCGATCCTGGTTGGGAGCGCACGGCTCGGGGGTTACGTTTTAGAGTTGCAGCATGTCTCGACGTTCACTCGCAGCACTCCTAGAGGGTGGCCGCAGAGCCGCAGCTTTGTTTCTGTGCGCGGTGTTGGCGGTTAGTTTCGCCGTCGTCACGCTCGCGCCCCATTCTAGCGCGGCCCCGGCGGCCCCCGATTCCCCGGCCGGACAAACCTCACTGCTAAAACTAGAAAAGGTCACGCCCGCGCTCGGCCCCGGCATGACCCTGGACGTCGAAGTATCGCTCCGAAACATTTCGGGCCGCACCCTCACCTCCCCCCAGGCAACACTGGGGATTTTGGACGCCCCGGTACGTTCCCGCGAGGAACTGTCGGCCTGGGCTTCCCGCACTGATACGGAAGAAACCGGGCGCAAGCTCGCCACCACCGGGAAAGCTCCGCAGGAAGGGGCCGACGCAATCCCCGCCCTGCCGAACCTGGCACCCGACCAAACCGCGAAAGTGCGTTTCACGCTTCCCGCGGACTCCCTAAACCTCACCACCGACGCCCAAGAATGGGGCCCGCGCAGGCTCAGCATCACGCTTTCCGACGGTGCGGGGCAGCCCCTCTCAGTGCTGCGCACATTCCTGGTGTGGATCCCCAGCGGCGTCACCCCCGACAGGCTTTCCTATTCTTTCCTGCTGCCGATCACCACTCGCCAGGCAGCCGAACAAATTCTGGCCCCCGACGATTTCCGCCAGTCGGTTGAAGGTGGCCGCCTCCATTCCCTGCTCACCCTGGCGCAGCGTCCCGAAGTGGACTGGCTGCTCGACCCCTCGCTGCTTGACCCGCCGCTGGTGTTTCCAAAGTCGGCGCAGGCGGCCGCCAATAGCTCCGCATCACCCAGCGCCGAAGGTGGCGTGTCGGCCAGCCCCATGCGTGCAGCCGCAGACTACGCGGAAAAACTAAGCCGGGTTTCCCAGGGCCGCACCGTGCTGCTGATGCCCTACCAAAACGTGGATCTGCCTGCGATTGCATCGGCCAATCCGGCCACCACCGCCGCCATCACGGCCCAGGTTTCCGAAGCCACGAAACGCAGCCAGGAAGAAAGCCGGATCCATTCCGACGGCTCGGCGATCCGTTTAAGCGGAAAAAACGTGAACACAAAACTGCTTCACGCGACCCTGGATGCCGACCCGCAGACGATACTGGCCTCCTCCGAAAACCTGCCCGGCAAGGAAAGCTCCGTTACCCCTTCCGGCATAGCCTCCGCGAACGATGGGGAACACGGCACACGCATGCTGGTGTCCGATGCCCGCCTATCGGGGGTAATCAACCGCCTCACCCCCGAAAACCGGGTTCTTTCGCGCCAGCGCATCCTGGCCGACACCGCCCTGATTGCGGCGCAGCCAACCGCGCAGGCTAGGCAGATTCTGATTTCCCCGCAGACCAATTTCGATCCGACCAGCGATGATGTCAGTGCCGTGCTGGATTCCCTGTCGGGCGCGAGCTGGCTGGCCCCCGCGCGCACTTCGCAGCTTCTCGCGGCCGATACCTCGGTGAACGAACCGGTCACGGAAAGCGCAGCCCGCGTCGCCCCCGCCAGCGGGCCGCTCCTAACCCGCGGCACGGTGCGCGAACTGACCTCTGCGGGAAATGCGCAGGAGCCGGTGGTTACCGAAAATCAACTGGCCACCATCGAAAGCGTGAACCTGCGGCTACAGAAGCTAGCCACGGTGAGCAGCTCTTTCGGGCAGCCCCGTGTCTCTGACTCCCTGGTGCGCAGCCTGCTGGCAATCGTCGGCCCACCCCTGCGCGGCAGCAGCGACGATCTGCGTAACCGGCTGCAGGAAACCACCTCACAGCTAAGTAAGTTCTATAACTCGGTGCAGGTGCTGCCGGCCTCCAGTTACAACCTGGTTTCGTCCTCCGCCGGAGTGCCGGTAACGGTGGAAAATAACCTTCCGACCAGCGTGCAGGTACGTCCGTCCCTGAAAGTGTCGCGCCCGATCCTAAAGATCGCGGGCAAGGTTGAGCCGGTGACGATCGCCCCCTACGGGCAGGCCACTGTGACGGTCCCCGTGGAAGCCCTCATGTCGGGCAAGGTAGATTTAACCATCAGCCTGGCTACTGTGAACGACGTGCCGCTCGGGGATACCCAGACGGTCTCCTTGGTTGTTAATCCCGAGTGGGAAAACACCACGACGCTCGTTCTCGTGCTGGGCATGGCGGCGCTGGTAACCATCGGCGTTGTGCGCGCACGACGCACCCGTTCGGACACGCGCGCTCCCGCCGAACGAGGGGCTGAAGAGGTTCCGGACGAACAGGCTAGAGAGGACGCCCGATGACGCCCAGGGGCAGAACCCCCCGTAAGCGGCCCCGCCGCTACATCGGCAAACATGAGCCCGATTTCAACCCGGAACTGAAGCCCTTCAGCGCCGTTTTGGAGGCGCAGGGGGAACTTGCGCAGGGCGCGCCCTCACCGGAGGAACCGCGCATCAGCAGCCCCCGTGGCCGGTCAAAGGACGATCCGGCATCACGCTCTTTCCTGCTGCGCGCCAGCGCCATCATGGCGGCGGGAACCATTGTCAGCCGCGTTCTCGGCTTCGTTAAAAACTTCCTGATGGGGATGGTTTTTGGCGGCAGCCAGACCATCGCTGCGGACGCTTTCAGCGCCGCCAATGTGCTGCCTAACTCGGTATGGATCCTGGTAGGTGGCGGCACCCTGAACGCGATTCTCGTACCGGCGGTCGTGCGGGCAATGAAAAACCACGACGGCGGGGCCGACTATATTTCTCGCCTCATGACGCTGGTGATGCTGCTGGCGGGCGGCTTAACGGTGCTATGCACGCTCGCGGTGCCGCTGCTGCTACCCATCGCAAACGGTGTGCTGCCCGCAGAAAAATACGTGCTTGCGCTGACCCTCGGGTACTGGCTGATGCCGCAGATCGTATTCTCCGCGTTCTATGTGCTGTGCGGACACATTCTGAACGCCCACAACGCCTTCGCCGCCTACGCCTGGGCACCGGCCCTAAACAACGTGGTAGCCATTATCGGCGCGGTCGCGTTCCTGTTCATGTACGGCACACAAACCGGCCAGCACGGCTGGACCATGTCGATGGTCGTCACCCTCGCCATCATCAACCTGGGCGGCAGCACCGCGCAGGGGGTGCTGGTCTGGATTGCGATTCGCGGCCTGGGGCTAAAGCTGCGCCCCAAGTGGGGTTTCCGCGGCATGGGGCTGACGAAGCTCGGCAAGATCGGCGGCTGGTCGATCGCCATGCTTACGCTGGGGCAGGTTGCCGTATTCGCTACCCGCTGGTCCACCACCACGGCTTCCCAGACTTCGGAACGCCTGCAGCGGGCCGGGGACGCCGCCTATGTCAGCTACCCGGCTATCAGCGCAATAGATAACTCTTACCTGGCATTCATGCTGCCGCAATCGATCATCACCGTTTCGTTGGTGACGGCGATCTTCCCGGCTATCTCCCGTTCTGCCGCTGCCCAGGACCATGCCCAGGCGCACAACCAGTACACGCAGATGTCGCGGATGTTGGCGATTCCGATGATGCTGTGCACCGTGCTGTTCAGCGTGCTGGCAGCGCCCGTCATGTGGGTGATCGTGGGCCGCAGCGGCCAGCAGGGGTCGATCGCGCTGGGCTGGGTACTCGCGGCCTACATGATCGGCCTGGTGCCGTTCGCCGCCACCTATCTGATGAAGCGCATGTTCTACGCCTATGAGGACGCCCGCACACCGTTCCTCATGCAGATCCCGATCACGCTCACCTCTTTGATGGCGGTGTGGCCGATCCTGCACTTCGTGGACCCGCGCTGGGCAACGGCTACCGCCGCCCTGGTTTCCTCCCTGGGCACCTGTTTCGCCTGGATTCTTGGCGCCTGGGTACTTTCGCGCCAGCTGCGTGAACGCGGGCTGAAAATGGACATCATACCTTCGGTTTTCGTGTACCTGAAGCTGATTGCGGCTTCGCTGGCCAGCGCGCTGGTGGGCCTCGGGGTGCTCTGGCTGGTGTGGGAATACGTCTGGCTTAACCGACTCACCGCAGTGCTGCTCGGCAGCGTGGTGGGTGCCGTAATCACCGCCGTTTTCGTCGGCATCACCCTGCTGTTGAAGGTGCAGGAACTGGATGCGGTGATGGCCACCCTGAAACGAAAAGTGTTGCGTCGCGCCTAAACAACTCTCGTCCGCCCCGTAGCATGGGGCTATCTAGCTAACCGCAAAGGACCGTACCTATCGTGAACGAGCAAGCATACGTGGACGCCGTCGGGAAGCAGTGGGAGCTGTTTTCGCACATCCCGCTTAGCGACGAACAGGGCAGCCCGCTACTGTGGCATGCCCGCTCCCGTGAAGACCGCCAGGATGTAGACCTCCTGGTGGTGCCGGGAGACAGCGCAGCCGAGGTAGTGGATGCCGCCCGCCGCACCATGCTGGTTGAGGACGACCGCCTCTGCCACATCCTTGACGCTTCCCTGCTAGTGACCGACTCCGGCCCGGTTGCCTGCATCCCGATTGAGCGAGTGAACGCTCCTTCGCTGGAAGAGCTACTTGAAAAGGGGCTGCTGCGCCCCGAAACCGCGCGGGCCATTACCGGCCAGGTAGCGGAGGCCCTGGAGGTTGCCCGCAGGCGCGGTGTGCATCACCAGGTGCTGGCTCCGGAACATATTTTTGTTGATGTGCCCGGCAACCTGGTGCACGTCCGGGGCACCGGCGTTTTCGCTGCCGCACTGGAACTGTCGGACACGGATTCCGACGCGGCGCATAACGACACGATCGCACTGGCCGGGCTGCTCTACGAAATGATGACCGGCGTGATCGTGCCCGAGGAGGGCGTGGTCGCTCCCGCCAGCGAAGCCACCAAACGCCCCCTGCCCGACGAACTGGTGCAGCTTTGCGATGCCATCTTGAATGGCACCGGCCCCTCCCTGCTCACCCCCCGCACCGTGCGGGGCCTGGCCGCGAGCCTGGAGCCGTGGCAGTCGATTCCCGTCACCCTGGAGGCGTGGGATTCGCAGGACATTCCCGGCCAGCTCACCGCGAAGGTGCTCAGCAGCGGCACCCGGCCGGTTACCACCGGTAGCGTTTCGGACGCCGCCGGAGGTGCCGTTTTGGCGGGCGGGGCCCTGGCGGCAGGTAGCGCCCTCGCTTCGCGCGCCGCCGATAGCGACGAAACCAGCGTGATTAAGCCGCTCCCGCTCGCGGAAGAGGAAGCGCCCGCCCCGCAGCAGCAGCCCGCCGCCGACGAGACGGCGGTGTTTTCCCCTGTTTCGCAGGAGGAACCGAAGCGTGAAGAACCTACTGTCGAAGAACCTGCTGTCGCGGCCCCCGAAGAGGACCCCGCTGAGCCTAGCCATGAAGCGCAGGCCGATGAGGAACCCGCCCCCGCCCCGCAGGCACCGGCAGAGCCCCTGAGCCAGGCAACGGACGAAACCATGCTGCTGGCCCCAGTTGCTGCCGGTGGCGAGGAAACCGCTGCTGCCGATGGCGAGGAAACCGCTTCCGCCGCGGATCCTGCCCCGCACACTGAATCCGATCCGGAACCCCAGGCTGCACCCGTGGAACAGGACGCAGCAGCGGAAGTACCGACTCCCGAGGAAGAACCCGCAGCGGAACAATCCCCGGAAGAGGCAGAGGCAGCATCCGGCTCCGCTGACGCCGAGGCCGGACTAAACACCCTGCTGGCACCGCGCGAAGCCTCCAGCTTCCCCTCTCCGCTGCCGGTAAAGCCGAAACTGTTCGCGGACGTTTCCGATTCTCCCGCCGATCCGGTGATCGATCCCGGCAGCCCGCGGCCCAGCGAGCCGCGCATCCTGGCGGCCCCGATCCCCGTCGGTGAGGGTCAGCAGGCGCGGGTCACGCCTAGCGATAACCCGCAGGTGCTGCCGACCGCGAAGCTGCCTAAGGTGAAGGTCGCAAACGGCGAACAGCTAGCCACGGCGGGCACGATCCGGGTGCCGGGCAGAAGCGCGGTGGATGCCGCGCCGAACAGTTCGGAACTGTTCAAGGACGTGGTTAATGTTGCTTTCGCAGCCGATACTCCCCAGCAGCGCAACGATACGACCCGCCCGCTGCTGAGCCGCTGGATAGTGCTCGGTGCAGCGCTCCTGCTCGTGCTGGCATTGATCCTTGCGATTACGACGCTGACCTCTGTCGGCCGTAATCGCGCGGCGGTGCCGGATAGCCCGAACAGCACCCAGTCGGCACCCAAGCAGGCCGCGCAAAACGAAGAAAAGAAGCCCGCCGAAAAGAAGGCCGAACCGGAAAAGAAACCGGAACCGGCACCCGCGGCTAAGCCTGAAATTAGCGGTCTGAGCGCTATAGGCGGCGATCTGGACCATGCTGACCTGCTGGATCGCATGTTGGATGGGGACCCGAACAAGCAGTGGCCGACCAAGTATTACAAGCGGGAGGACTTCGGCGGCCTCAGCAAGGGGCAGGGCTTCGTGGTGAACCTGGCCCAGAAGGCTCCCGTGAAGGCGGTTTTGTTGCGTGGCGCTAACCGTGGCGGCAACCTGGAGATTCGTCGCGTAAACGCGGACGGCGCTCCCGGAGATGTGCTGGCTCAGGGCGAATTTAACGGCGAGGGCGAAACCCGCCTGGAGCTACCTCCGAACACCGATCTGGAGCGTTTCGCGGTTTGGATCAATAAGCTGCCGCCGGATCCCAAGGGCTTCCGCATCAAGATCGGTTCGATTGGCGTCGAATAGTGCGCCGAGCTTTCCGCACACGCGGCCGCCTGAACGGCCCCGCCAGGGGCATGATGGTGGTTTTCGTGCTGGTTGCTTTGCTGATGGGGGTCCTGCTTTCGCGGGCGCTGGTGCTTTCAACCTCTGCCATGCAGGAATCCCCGGCAAGTTCCGGCGCCGTATCGGCCGACGTTCCGTTAAGCACTAACGCGCTTCCCATCGTTTCCCCGCTAGACGTGGGTAAAGAGGTTGAATCCGTGGTCAGCAATGGCCGTGCCGGTTCCAGTGCGCCTTTCAAGGTTTCCGACTGCCTGGGGGCGATAGATGTTTCCGAGACGGCGCTTGCGCTTGAACAGGTGCAGTGGGGGCAGCAGAGCACTCCCGGCTGGCTAATCCTGCATTCCACCCGCACCTTGGCCGACATTCGCAGCACCGGAGGTTCCGTAAACGCTGTGGTGGTAAGCCCGAACTGCACTGCTAAGGGCGATGCTCCGCCGCAGGTGTATTGGTCTGGCACCGTGATGGTGGGGGCGGTAAAACACAGTGATAGCGCGGCCAGGCAATAGGCCGGGTAATCTGGGGCAGTACTAATTCTTTGAGGTTCTTTAAGGAGCACCATGAGCGAGACTCAGCGTGAAGTAATCATCGTCGGTTCCGGCCCTGCCGGTTACACCGCCGCCGTGTACGCGGCCCGCGCGGGTCTAAACCCCCTGGTCATTGCGGGTTCGCTTGCCGCTGGCGGTGCCCTCATGAACACCACTGAGGTAGAAAACTTCCCCGGTTTCCCCGAGGGCATCATGGGTCCGGAACTGATGACTAACATGCAGGAACAGGCCGAACGTTTCGGCGCTGAGCTGCTGTATGAGGATGCCACCGAACTGGATCTGGCCGCTAAGCGTGTGACCTGCGAAGATGGCACTGTTTACGAGGGCAAGGCCATTATTTTGGCCACCGGTTCCGCGTATCGCGAGCTGGGCATTGACGGCGAAAAGCGCCTTTCGGGGCGTGGCGTTAGCTGGTGCGCCACCTGCGATGGTTTCTTCTTTAAGGATCGCGACATCGCGGTGGTGGGCGGCGGCGATAGCGCCGTAGAGGAAGCCACCTTCCTGACTCGTTTCGCGAAGTCCGTTACCCTGATTCACCGCCGCGATACGCTGCGTGCCTCGAAGATCATGGCCAAGCGCGCCGAGGACGATCCGAAGCTGAGCTTCGCCTGGAACAGCGAAGTGGTTGCCCTGCACGGTGAAAACGCACTGGAGGCAATCACCCTACGCGATACCGTTGATGGCTCCGAGCGCAGGCTTGAGGTTGCCGCGCTGTTCGAGGCGATTGGTCACCTGCCCCGCACCGAGCTGATGCAGGGACAGATCGATCTGGACGACGAGGGCTACATCGTGGTCGAGGGCCGTTCTACCCGCACCTCCCTGCCGGGCGTTTTCGCCTGCGGTGACGTGGTGGACCACACCTACCGTCAGGCGATTACCGCTGCCGGTTCCGGCTGTGCGGCTGCGTTGGATGCGGAGCGTTACCTGGCTGCGCTGGGCGAATAATCTTTCCGGCCCGTCTTTGGCGGGCTACTGATCCGGGCCTGGGTAGACGGCTTAGCCGTTTCTCCAGGCCCGTTCACTATATTGGCCCGTTTACTATTGGGCCGTTTTGCGGCTGCGGCCCCGAAGCGGAGGCCAAGGGATAACGTTTGGGTGCACTTGCTGCTATGAAAACCTGCTTTAACCCACCGAAAGTGCACCTAAACGCACACCCTATTAGTGATCTGGTTCACAGATAGGGGGGCGGGGCGCTAGTTATCCACAGGATATGAATTATTTGGGCAAATAATGTGGATAAGGTGCGACGCCCTGCGCTGTTATGCGCCAATTTTTGCACGCGGTAACGCGCGCTGTGGATAAGTTACTTCTCTATGAGCTGTTCTTGAAAGCCAGGCTCCCACAGGCGTTTCACATGAAACATTGCAGCCCTATTCACGGATACAAAATGGCGCCTCCCACACGAAACGCGTTCCGGTTTTAGCCACCGATTCGCTCACCCATACCTGCGGTTTCCCGTTGCCTACGGCTGCCCAGTCGACATGGCTACCCAGTCGCCTAGACCCCCATGAGGATGAGTAGCCAATAATTTCGTCCCTAAAAGGAGGGGTAGGGGCTGGTGTCTTACCGGCATACTGAATCCCATCGGTACGCGACACCTAGTGGCTCCGTTTCACGTGAAACAGAGGTGCTTTCTTGCAATAACCAGCAATGCTCGAAGAAGGTTTCATGTGAAACATAAAGGGAGTGACGGCCGCGGAATCGCAGGAAACTTTTGGTTTCACGTGAACCCGTTAAAACGTAAAACACAAGTACTTACGCCTGACTATCGTTTCTCCTGTTTCACGTGAAACCTAGTCACCAGTCACCTAGGAATAGCGGCCCTTTTCTGACCCTCCCGCACACTCATGCAGGGCTATGCCTGGGTTGTTTTCATAGATTCATGGGTGTGCGTAAGCGTTGCTAATCCGAAAACGCTAAAAAGCAGAGATTCGTGCGTTTCACGTGAAACACGTGCGCTGGTAACCATGCCTAATCGTTATGGTGGTGAACCCTCGGTTTCACGTGAAACTTGGGTGCTCGTAACACCCATTGATCGTCGTCAAGCGATAGACCTAGTTTTACGTGAAACGGCATGCATCTAGAAATCCCAAAACATCGCGGCTGAGGTTTCACGTGAAACACCGGGAATAGGATCGTCTAGTGTGCATAGTCTGCGATTGTTTTCCGCAATTTACGCACCTAGCAAAATATGGGCAAACCACCGCCATCCTCCTCTCTCCTAAGTTTCACGTGAAACAGGATTTTTTGCTGAATTCTTTCCTGCGGCGCCAAACTTTTTGCTCCCACTGGAGCTGTTCCACGTGAAACCGCACCTAATTACACGTCCAACTTGGACGCAGCAACGTAGCGACATCGCACCCGATCATCCGCTAAGTGCTAGATGCCTATTCGTACCGCTCGCTCGCTTTCTTGTATGTTTCCCGTGAAACAGTTAATTCCACATCTGTGTGTAATCAGTGGATAACTAGAGGATCTTCCATCTGTAACTCACGGCCTTAGCTATAAGCAGAGGAGTGCCCCACATGAAAATTTGGTTTTTAAGAGGACTAGCCTCAGGCTCTCGCAACAAAAGCATCACTTTTAGCCTGCGCAGGCCTCCGCAGCGGATCTAGTTTCATGTGAAACCGAAGCAAACGTACCTTTTTCACACACTGTGCAGAAAAATGTGGATAAAAAATACCCCGTGCCAAGGCACGGGGTACAAATATGGCTCTGACCAGCACATATGGTTTTATTATCAGTCGTTTAACCTGCGATTTCTGCCCTAAAACTGCACGAAAACAGCACTTAAAAGCGCACTAGAGGCACCCTATGTATCGCATATTTGATACAAATAGGGGGTTCTTGCCCTACTCGCTTTCCAGATCGGTCTCGATACCGAGTTTCGCCAGCAGCCGGTCCAGATCCTCCATGTTCGTGAACTCCATGGTGATCTTGCCTTTGCGCTTACCCACATCGATCCGCACCGGGGCCTCGAACCGGGTGGCCAAACGCGAAGTAGCCTCAACAACGTGCGGATCGTAGCTGGTACGCCGCGGCACTCGCTTAACCGCAGCGATGGTGCCCTGCCCGACCAGCCGCTCCACGGCGCGTACGGAAAGCCCCTCGGTGATGATGCGCTGGCACAGTTCTTCCACCAGCGTCGGGTTATCCAGCGTCACCAGGGCGCGTGCGTGACCCGCCGTGATCGCCCCGGCTGCCAGGCGGCGCTGCACCAGCGGGGGCAGGCGCAGCAGGCGCAGCGAGTTAGAAATCTGCGGCCGAGAACGCCCGATCCGCTGCGAAAGTTCATCGTGGGAGCAACCGAAATCTTCCAACAACTGCTGGTAGGCGGCCGCCTCTTCCAGCGGGTTCAGCTGCGCGCGGTGCAGGTTCTCCAGCAGCGCGTCCCGCAACAGGTCATCGTCGGTAGTTTCCCGAATGATCGCGGGAATGGTGTCCAGCCCGGCCCGCTGCGCTGCACGCCAACGGCGCTCGCCCATCACCAGCTCGAAAGATTCACCCTCGTCCGTGGCCGGAATCGTGCGCACCACCACGGGCTGCAAAACGCCCACCTCGCGCAGGGAGAACGCCAGTTCATCCAGCGCGTCCTCATCGAACATGGTGCGTGGGTTGCGCGGGTTTTCCCGGATCTCGCTGATCGGGATTTCCGCGAAAGTAGCGCCCGGCACCGGCCGCAGGCCCTCGTCTTCGGGGGAGGGCTTGACTGCTTCGGTAGCGCCCGTGTTGGTTCCGGTTGCCCCTACCTCCGCCTGCACAGCCTTCTCGGGCGCTGCAGCGGCCTTCTCAGCCGCTTTCACGTCCTTGCCGGGCTTCTCCTGCTTCTGCTCGGCCGACGCGCCCTGCGGGGCTTCGGTGGCCTTTTCAGTAGCGCTTGCGGCTACCTTCTCGCTGTCCTTCGCCTGCTCTGGCTTGGCTGCGGCGGCGGGCTTCTTCTTGCCCCGGCCCTTCCGCGCCACGGCCGACTTCTGTAGGTCACCCACCAGGTCGATGGAGCTGGAAAGTTTCCGGCTGGGCGGACCGCTGAAGAACATGTCTACCGGCCGCGCCTTGCCCTCTTCAACGGGGGTTTCGTTCGCCGCCGGAGCTTCCTCAACCTGCTGCGGAGCCTCGTCTGCGGGAGCAGCCTCCGCCGGCGTGCCGAGCGCGCCGAGCACTCCGCCGCGCTGACGCTGAGCTGCTGCGCCGCCCGGTTTGCTACTGCCGGTAGCGCCCGGAATCAGGGCGCCCAAACCGCGTCCGAGTCCTCGCTTCTGCGTCATTTCGCTGCATCCTTCGACTAAAAATCAAATAACCTCGCCCACCAACGGGCAAGAATTTACGTATTCAGGTGCGCTCAGCCCTGCTGGGCTGCGCGCTCGTTAAGTTCCTTCGCGGCGGCGCGGTAAGCCAGCGCGCCGGTGCTCGAAGGATCGTAGGTAATTACCGTCTGCCCGTAGCTCGGGGCTTCCGAGATACGCACCGACCGGGGGATCGTCACGTTCAGAGTCTGATCCGGGAAATGCTCGCGCACTTCCTCGGCAACCTGCGCCGCCAACCTGGTACGCCCATCGAACATGGTCAGCATAATGGTTGAGACTGCGAGCTGCGGGTTCAGGTGGGTCCTGATCAGCTCCACGTTCTTCAGCAGCTGGGACAGGCCCTCCAGGGCGTAGTACTCGCACTGGATCGGGATCAGCACTTCCTTGGCCGCCACCAGAGCGTTCACGGTTAGCAGGCCCAGCGAGGGCGGGCAGTCGATCAGCACGTAATCGATGCGGCGCGCGCCCGCCTTATCCAGATCTTCCAGCAGTTGCGCGATCGCGTTCTTGAGGCGATTTTCGCGCGCCACCAGGGAAACAAGCTCGATTTCTGCGCCCGAAAGCTCGATCGTTGCCGGTGCGCAAAGCAGGTTTTCCACGTCCGGGCAGGGCTGCACGACGTCCTTCATCGGCATGTCGTCCACCAGCACGTCGTACATGCTGGACACCTCGGAATGATGGTCGATACCAAGCGCCGTGGAAGCGTTGCCCTGCGGGTCGACGTCTACCACCAGCACCCGCAGCCCACCCAGTGCCAGCGCGGCAGCCATGTTCACGGCCGACGAGGTCTTGCCAACCCCGCCCTTCTGGTTTGCGATGGTGAAGATGCGGGTCTGCGCGGGCGGCTCAAAAACTGCGCCCTCTAGTTCGCGGCGGCGTTCGTGATCGCGCTGAAGCTGACGCATCAGTGGGGTTTCGTTGGGGTCAACGGCCACGCCGGTCATCCTTTCGCCGCACGGCTAACACTTACCCGTACCACTCTAGTGGGGATGGGAAGCTCGCCTTCGCCAATGGTTAATATCTGGCTTTCGCCGCCGCCCAGTTTCTTGAGCACCTTGCGCGCCTTTTCGATCTCTTCCGCCGCGGAAAGCCCCTTCAGCGCCAGCAGGCTGCCGCCGTCGGCCACCAGGGGCAGGCACCAGCGCGCCAGCTTATCGAGCGCGGCCACCGCACGCGCGGTGACGGCATCGAAGGTGCGCTGCCCGTGCAGCTCCTCGGCGCGGCTGCGCACGATCTCGATTTCCAGACCGATTTCCGACGCTACCTCTTCCAGCCAGGTGGTGCGGCGCAGCATCGTCTCGATCAGGGTCACCGACAGGTCGGGGCGGGCAATCGCCAGCACCATACCGGGCAGGCCAGCGCCGGAACCGACGTCGGCCACGGTACGGGTGCCCTCAGGAACGGCGCGCGCGAGCAGCGCACAGTTGAGGATGTGACGCTCCCAGAGACGCTCCGTTTCGCGCGGGCCGATCAGCCCCCGCTCCACCCCGCTGGTGGCGAGGTGCTTAGCGTAGGCCTGCGCCATGGGGAGCCGCTCGCCGAAAAGTTCTTCGGCGAGGGCGCGGTACTCGCTCGGGCAGTCCACTGTTTACTTCGCGGGGTAAACGATGACGTGGCGCTGCTTGCCCTCGCCGTCGGACGCGGATGCCAGGCCGGCCTCGCGTACAACGTCGTGGATAACCTTGCGCTCAAACGCGTTCATCGGCTGCAGGTGCACCGGCTGGCCGGTCTCTGCTACCTGTTCGATGGCGTCCTCGGCGCGCTCTTCCAGGCTGGCCTTGCGCTGCGCCCGGAAACCGCCGATGTCCAGCATCAGGCGGGAGCGGTTGCCGGTCTTGGTCTGCACGGCCAGGCGGGTGAGTTCCTGCAGGGCCTCCAGCAGTTCGCCGCGGCTGCCGTTCATGTCGCTGAGCTGGTCGGCGCTGCGAATCTCCAGTGAGGCGCGGTCGCCGTCCACGTCGATGTCGATGTCACCGTCGAGGTCCGCGATATCGAGCAGTTCCTCCAGATAGTCGGCGGCGATGTCGCCTTCTTCTTCCAGCAGGCGCAGCTTTTCCTCTGCGGTGCGGGCAGGCTTGGTTTCTTCTACCTCTGCCTCGGCCGGGAGATTCTCTTCGCGTTCGGGGGTGGTCATCGCTTCTCCTTCTTACCCTTGCCCTTGCCGTTGTTGCGCTGTGCCTTTAGGCGTTCGCGGGTTTCGCGGGCGCGGCGCAGCTTTTCCTCGTCGGAAAGCTTCTTGCCGCCGCGCTTCTTGCCGACGGGCTGCACACGGATGGTTTCGGGCTTGTTTTTAAGTTCTTCTGCGCGTCGCTTCGCCGCAAAGTCAATCGGCTCCAGCCCCTTCTTGGCGCGGCGGGCGTTGATGCGCGCTTCGCGCTTCTTTTCCGCTTCGGAACCGGGGGTCGGGGTCGCGCTAATAACCCACCACTGCTGGCCGAAGGTCCACAGGTTGGTGGTGAGCCAGTAGATCAGGATGCCGATGGGCATGCTCGGGCCGGTGATGACGTAGATGAAGGGCAGCATGTAGAGCATGGCCTTCTGCGTGCTTGCCATCGGGCCTTCGAGGGCCTCTTTCGGCATGTTGCGCATGGTCAGTTCCTTCTGGGTAATGAAGGTGACCAGCGACATGAGGGCGATGATGATGCCCGCTACCAGCTTGGGTTCCCAGCCGGAGGACATGAACGACTGGGAGATACCGACGCCGAGGATCCACACCGAATGTTCGGCGCTCTTGGCCAGTTCGGCGGTTAGCGGACCGAAGTCCTGGCTCTTTTGCGCGGCTTCGGGGAGCTTGTAGAAAAGCATGCGGAAGAGCGCGAAGAAGATCGGCATCTGCAGCAGGATCGGCAGGCAGGAGGCGAACGGGTTGGCCTTGGCTTCCTTGTAGGCAGCCATGGTTTCTTCCGTCATCGCCTGCTTCGAGGCCGGGTCGGTCTTGCCCTTGTACTTCTTCTGGATCTCTTTGATCCGGGGCGCGACCATCTGCATCGCGCGCGAAGACTTAATCTGCTTCACGAACAGGGGGAAGATGAGGATTCGCACCACGACCGTCAGGCCGACGATCGAAAGTGCCCACGCCCATCCGGAATCCTTGTCCAGACCAATCAGCGTAAATAGCGAATGGAACTGGACCATGATCCAGGCAACTGCCCATTCGATGGGGTAGAGAATATCCATTGACCTGTTCTTTCTTGCCGCCGGGAGGCGCATGTCGGTCATGCGATCGGACGGTCGATAGTACGGTGTTTAACCTAGGGTACGGGAGTAGTGCCCGGCCCGCGATATTCGGGCGGTTTCCAGGCCCCTAAAGGTGGTACATGATCCACTCCGCCGTGGCTGAATGGGTTGCAGCGCAGCAGGCGCCAGCCGGTTAGCAGGGTTCCCTTTACCGCCCCGTGGATGCGCAGGGAGTCGTATCCGTACTGGGAACAGCACGGGTAATAGCGGCAACTGGGAGGGGTGTAGCGCGATATTCCCAGTTGATAACCCCGCACCAGCAGCATCAGCGCGCGGCTCGGCAGTTCGCGGACCTTAACCATTTGCTGCGGCGTTCTGTCGGGCCTGTTTTTGCGCGTGCTTTTCGCGGGCGCGCGCGAGCGCACCGTTTACTTCCTGCGCAAGTTCCGCCGGGGTGGTGTCAGCTATCCCCGGCAGGGCACGCAAAACTACCCCGCTACCGGGGGGCAGCAGGGGAATTTGGGCGTCAACCAGCGCACGCAGACGGCGTGTCACGCGGTGGCGTACCACCGAGTTGCCCACTTTTTTGGACACGACAAAACCCACGCGGGGCGTTTCATCAGCCCCGCCAATACTGGCGAGGTGCGCCACCACGTGGGTTCGTGCGCTCCGCACACCGGTGCGCGTAATCAGCAGAAACTGCCGACTGTTACGCAGACGGTGTCGGGCTTTCATCTCGCTAGCGCTTTATGCGCGGGCCGAGAATCAGGCCGAAAGCTCTACGCGGCCCTTACGGCGGCGGGCGTTGATGATCGCACGACCAGCGCGGGTGCGCATACGTACGCGGAAGCCATGCTTCTTGGCGCGCCGACGGTTGTTCGGCTGGAAAGTCCGCTTGCTCACTTTGATCTCCCTGTGTACTAGGACAGCACAGACTGGAACACGCTACGCGCTTACATGGCCCCAGGTCAATGTGTAGGTTGCAGCTCACAGCCGACGGGGCTTGTTTTCCACTGTGGAGAGGTTTAACCCCAAAGTATCCCCAAAATGTGGAAAACTATTCCCATGCCCGACGAATCCATGCAGAACAACGTGATCTGGAGCGAGTGCCTAACTCTGCTGCGCAACGATGCCGAAGTCTCCGATCGCGCCATGGCGTTTTTGACGCTTTCCCGCCTCACCGGATTCTTCGGGGACACCGCCCTTCTTGCGGTCCCCTCAAACTACGCAAAAGACGTGGTAGAGCAGCGTTTTCCCGATAACGTGCGGCACGCCCTCAGCAGCGTGCGCGGCCGGGCTACTTCTTTCGCCGTAACGATCGAAGAAAACCTGTTTGCCGATGATGCCGATGAGCCGCTGCCGCCCGCCCCCGCAGCCCCGGCTCGGCCCGCTTTCGCGCAGCCCGAAAATGCTGTGCACAATCCTGTGGAAGAACCGGGATTTACTGCGGAAAACCCTCCCGAAACGCCCGCGCGACCAGCCGTGACGCAGACCACTGCGCCGTCGGTGGCGCAGAGTGCCCCGCCGCAGGAAGGCGGGCTCGGCTCGGTAACGCGCCTTAACGACAAGTACACGTTTGAGCGCTTCGTGGTCGGTTCCTCCAACCGTTTTGCGCACGCCGCAGCCGGTGCGGTCGCAGAAAACCCGGCCCGCGCCTACAACCCGCTCTTTATCTATGGCGGTTCTGGGCTGGGCAAAACCCACCTGCTGCACGCTGTCGGCCATTACGCGATCGAACTGAACCACAAGATTCAGGTGCGCTACGTGAACTCGGAGGAGTTCACCAACGACTTCATTAACTCGGTGCAGTCCGGCCAGTACGGCAAAACCCAGGAATTTCACCGCCGTTACCGCGACATCGACATTCTGCTAATCGATGACATCCAGTTCCTGCAGCGTGCGCCCGAAACGATGGAGGCCTTCTTCCACACGTTCAACACGCTGCACAATGCGAACAAGCAGATCGTGATCACCTCTGACCTGCCGCCGAAGCAGCTGGACGGTTTCGAGGATCGGATGCGTTCGCGCTTCGAGATGGGGCTGATGGTGGACATTCAGCCGCCGGACCTCGAAACCCGGATTGCGATCCTGCGCAAGATGGTGGAGACGGAGCAGCGCAGCGAGGTGCCGCCGGATGTGCTGCAGTACATCGCTTCCCGGATTAACACCAACATTCGCGAGCTTGAGGGCGCGCTTACGCGCGTGCTGGCGCTGCATTCGCTTTCCCGCCAGCCCCTGGACGTAGCGATGGCGGAAACGGTGCTGCAGGATCTTTTGGCTGCCGACGATTCCGCTGCGATCACGGTGCCGTCGATCATGCATCAGACCGCCCTCTACTTCAACGTAACGGTGGACGATCTTTGCAGTAAGGCAAGGACCAGGCACATCACTACCGCGCGTCAGATCGCGATGTACCTGTGCCGCGAACTGACCGACGTGCCCTTGACCGGTATCGGACAGCAGTTCGGGGACCGTGACCATACAACGGTGATGCACGCAAACAAGAAGATCGCTGCCCTGATGGGCGAGCGGCAGTCGCTGTTTAACCAGGTCACGGAACTTACGGCACGGATTAAGAACGCTACTCCGCCCGCGTAAACCTAAGCCGAGGCGCCGCCCGAGCTATGTTTCGCAGATCACTTTTCTTTCTGTAACTACAAACCTGCACGTCAGAGCCACTATCCACGGCTGTGGATGAAAATGTGGATAATGTGCACGAACTTTGTAATTAGGCAGGGAAGAAAAACTGCTCGTGTGGATAGCGCGAGAGCTTGTAATTTCAAGGTTTCTTGCGGATACACACTGAGCTCACGGTAGCGAAGCGGGAACGCACAGGGCCTACACGGCAAGATTTTTGTAATTACCAGCAAAAACAACGGTTTTCCACAGAATCAACAGCCGTTAATAGGTTTCCTAGAAGATCTACTTATCGCGCGAGGGTGTGGATGTGGATCGCAGCCCAAATGCGAGACGGGGTGACCAAAGCAGCCAAGCGAGCTCACGACATGACGCGTGAACGCGCCAGCGGTTACCCTTGGAGCAACTAAACGCCTAGAGAGGGAAGTGACGACGGTGAAGTTTCGCCTTGATCGAGGAATCTTCGGGGAGGCGGTTTCGTGGGGCACGCGTGCTCTGCCGAATCGCTCCACGATGCCGATTTTGCAAGGGGTGCGGATCAGTGCCGAAACCACCGGTGAGCTGACGCTTTCGACGTTCGACTACGAGGTCAGCGCTGAAATTCGCATTCCCGCGCAGGTCGATGAACCCGGCGTGGTGCTGGTGCAGGGCAAGATGCTGACCGACATCGTGAAGGCCCTGCCGAAGCAGAGCGTTGAGGTCCACCTTGAAGGCAGCAAACTGCATGTCACCTGCGGTTCCTCGCGTTTCCAGCTGGGCATCATGCCGGTTGAGGAATACCCGAACCTGCCCGCCATGCCCGAGGTTGCCGGAACGGTTGCTTCCGACGTGCTGGCGGAGGCCATCCACCAGGTGAGCGTTGCCGCCTCCAAGGACGAGACGATTCCGCTGCTGACCAGCGTTCAGATCGAGATCGAGGGCGACAAGATGACCCTCATCGCGACCGACCGCTACCGCCTGGCCGTGCGCGAACTGACCTGGCAGCCGAAGGACCCGAACGTTTCCATGACCGCTCTGGTGCGTGGCCGCACCCTTTCCGAGGTGGCCCGTTCCGTGGCGACCGGCGGCGAGGTAACCGTGGCGCTTTCCGGCGAAGAGGGCGGGCACCGTCTGATCGGTTTCGAAGCGGGCGGCCGCCGCACCACCTCGACCCTGATCGACGGCGACTACCCGAAGGTGCGTCGCCTCTTCCCGGAGAACCCGCCCACCCACGTCGTCGTGGCAACCCAGCCGCTGCTCGAAGCGGCCAAGCGTGTTTCCCTCGTGGCCGAGCGCAACACTCCGCTGCGGATCACCTTCCGTGGTTCGGAAGCGGTCCTCGAAGCGGGCGCGGGCGAAAATGCGCACGCCTCCGAAACCATCGAGACGACGCTGGACGGCGAAGAACTGGTCGTCGGCTTCAACGCCGAATTCCTCAAAGAGGGGCTGAACGCCCTCGGCGGCTTCGATTTCGCCCGCCTCAACTTCGTCGATTCGGTGAAGCCCGTGGTTATCGCTGGTCAGGAAAGCCTGGAAGGAACTCCCGATGATTCCTACCGCTACCTGATCATGCCGATGCGTATCGGCTAAACGGCGCGCCGCGATGCACCTGCTCGCACTCAGCCTGGGACAGTACCGCTCCTACAAAACCCTGCAGCTCGCTTTCGAGCCGGGCGTAACGGTTTTCGTCGGCCCGAACGGGCAGGGGAAAACCAACATTGTGGAGGCGGTCTGGTACCTGGCCACCCTGTCTAGCCACAGGGTGGCGCACGACGGCGCGCTGGTGCATCGCGGAGACGACTACGCGCTGATCCGTGCCGCGGTGCAGCGCAGCGAACGCCGGGTCGAAATAGACGTGCAGATCGCGCCCGGAAAATCTAACCGGGCCAAGATTCAGGGCGCTCCCCAGCCCCGCGTGCGGGACGTGCTCGGTTACGTGCGCGCGGTGCTTTTCGCCCCGGAGGACCTCAGTCTGGTGAAGGGCGATCCGGAATCGCGCCGCCGCTTCCTGGACGAACTGCTTTTCACGATCGCTCCCCGCTACGCGGGAGTTAAGGCCGACTACGACCGAGTGCTGAAACAGCGCGCTAACCTGCTAAAACAGCTGCGCGGCATGAGCCGGGGCAAGGGCGCGAAAAGCATCGCCGGTCTGGACCCGGAAGAAAGCGCCTACGCGACGCTCGATGTGTGGGACATGCAGCTCGCCCTCAAGGGGGCGGAACTGCTGCGGGCCCGCCTGCACCTGGTGGATCGGCTGCGCCCCCATTTTCGCTACGCCTACCTGCGGGTTTCCAGCGATGCCGGGGCCGACGCCGCGCTGGCGCTCTCCCCGGATCAGCGCGAAGAACCCACGGATTCCCCGGCCACGATCCGCTACACGGCCCCCGGTATCGAAGAGGTCTACCGCGATAAGCCGCTGCCGGCCACGCGGGAACTTGCCAGGGCGATCCATGCCGAGCTGACCGCCCGCAGGCAGGAAGAGATCGAACGCGGCCAGTGCTTGGTCGGCCCACACCGCGATGATCTCACTATCGAACTGTCGGGATTCCCGGCCAAGGGGTACGCCTCCCACGGCGAATCCTGGTCGCTGGCGCTCGCCCTGCGCCTCGGGGCATTCGATCTGTTGCGGCTTGAGGAAGGGGACCTCGGCGGCGGGGAACCGATCCTGATACTGGACGACGTTTTTTCGGAGCTAGACGTGCAGCGCCGCGAAAGGCTCGGCCGGATCATTGCCGACGCGAATCAGGTGCTGATCACTACCGCGAACGATAGCGACATTCCCGAAAGCCTGGCCCAGCTGTCCCACAAGATCATTGACGTGACCAAGGGCAGCGCCACCCCCCGCCCCGAAAGGGAGGAAAAGAGCTGGTGAACGAGGAATCTTCGTCCGCGCAGCCGGAGGCAGAGGAAGAAACCTACGTCCCCAGTCCCTCCGAATATTCCCGCCGCGCGCTGAATCAGGCCCGTGCGCGAGCCCGCGAAATGGGGCTCGCCCCGACCAACCGTTTCCGGGGCCGCCGCGACGTGCGTGACCGCTCCACCAGCGCCCCCGGTTATTCGGGCGCGCACCCCGATCCGCGCGACCCGCAGGGCATAGAAAAGGTGCTCGCGCGCGTGATGGGCGATCTGGGCTGGAGCGACGGCATCGCGATGGGCCGCGTCATGGCCGACTGGGAAAGCATCGTCGGCGAGGCGGTGGCGGAGCACTGCACGCCGCTCTCATTCGACCAGGGGGTGCTGATCGTGAGGGCCGATTCGTCGGCCTGGGCCGCACAGATGCGCTACCTGACACCGGTGCTTATCGGCCGGATTCACGAGGAGGTGGGCCGGAACCTGGTCACCAAGGTGGAGGTGAAGGGACCGGCCACCGTTTCCTGGACAAAGGGCAAGCGCACCGTGAAATGGCGCGGGCCGCGCGATACCTACGGGTAGTTAAATAGAGCCACCCGCGCCGATTCGCTAGAGGGCCGCTGTGATCGTTTTTGGCCCCCGTTGGTATAGCAAGCCACATCGAGGGGAGGTTTTGTTCGCTGCACGGGCCGTACAGGGCCGTACAGGCAGGGTCTAGGGTGATCTTCGCCCTCGTTTCTAGGGAATGCGTGCGGTAGAATAGTGCTCTATGGGCGCACCGCGCCCGTGCTGGCGGCCGGGCAAGTTTTTCCGGCCGACGGCAGAGACTGTATGAGCCAAGGAACGGACCACTTCGTGAGCGATAGCGCGGCACCCTCAAGTAACGACCACGAAGCGTTGAATCAGCAGCATTACGACGCATCCGACATCACCGTCCTGGAGGGGCTCGAAGCTGTACGCAAACGCCCCGGTATGTACATCGGTTCCACCGGTGAACGCGGTCTGCACCACCTGGTCTACGAGATCGTGGATAACTCCGTGGACGAAGCGCTGGCCGGTTACGCGAGCGACATCAAGGTAACGATCCTGGAAGATGGCGCCGTGCGCGTCTCGGACGACGGTCGCGGTATCCCCGTCGATATGCACCCGACCGAGAACAAGCCCGCCGTCGAACTGGTACTGACCGTGCTGCACGCGGGCGGCAAGTTCGGTGGCGGCGGCTACGCCGTATCGGGCGGTCTGCACGGCGTCGGCTCCTCCGTGGTGAACGCGCTCTCCACCCGCTTGTCGGTAGAGATTCACCGCGACGGTTACGTGTGGCGGCAGTCCTACCTGCGCGGCGTTCCGGAAGCGCCGCTTGCGAAGGGGGAGGCGACTGACCGCACCGGCACCACCGTCACGTTCTGGGCCGATCCGGAAATCTTCGAGACGACCGTCTACGACTTCGAGACGCTGCGTAAGCGTTTCCAGCAGATGGCGTTCCTGAACAAGGGCCTCAAGATCACGCTGCGCGACGAGCGCCCGGTGGAAGCCGAGGAAACCGACGCCGACGAGCCGCTCGACGTGGACGGTGCCGACGAAAAGAAGCCGGCCGGGCCGAAAGAGGTCACCTACGTCTACGAGAACGGCCTCAAGGACTTTGTCGCCTACATCAACCGGCAAAAGCGTTCCGACCTGGTAAACCCCGACATCATCGACTTCGAGGCCGAAGACACCGAGGCGATGATCAGCGTCGAGATCGCGATGCAGTGGACCACCGCCTATTCCGAGTCGGTGCACACCTACGCGAACACGATCAACACCCACGAGGGCGGCACCCACGAAGAGGGCTTCCGCGCCGCCCTGACCGGCATCGTGAACCGCTACGCCCGCGCCCAGGGCATCATGAAGGAAAAGGACAGCAACCTGACGGGTGACGACATCCGTGAGGGCCTAACCGCCGTCGTCTCCGTGAAGCTGGGCGAACCGCAGTTCGAGGGCCAGACCAAGACGAAGCTGGGCAACACCATTGCCCGCACGTTCGTGCAGAAGGTCATGACCGACCAGCTGACCGACTGGTTTGAGTCCCACCCGAACGAGGCGCGCGACATCATCCGCAAGGCGCAGTCGGCGGCGGCTGCGCGCGAGGCGGCCCGCAAGGCTCGCGACGCCACCCGCCGTAAGTCCCCGCTCGAATCGGGCGGCATGCCCGGCAAGCTGAAGGACTGCCAGTCCCGCAACCCCGCCGAAAGCGAAATCTTCATCGTGGAGGGCGACTCGGCAGGCGGTTCGGCAGTGCAGGGGCGCGACCCCCGTACCCAGGCGATCCTGCCGATCCGCGGCAAGATTCTGAACGTGGAAAAGGCGCGCCTGGATCGTGCGCTCGATAACCAGGAAGTGCGCTCCCTGATTACGGCGTTCGGCACCGGCATCGGCGAAGATTTCGAAGCCACCAAGCTGCGCTATCACAAGATCATTTTGATGGCCGACGCCGACGTGGATGGCCAGCACATCTGCACCCTGCTGCTGACGCTGCTGTTCCGCTACATGCGCCCGCTGATTGAACTGGGACACGTGTTCATCGCAATGCCGCCGCTGTACCGCCTGAAGTGGTCGAACGCCCCGCACGAATACGTCTATTCCGACGAGGAACGCGACACCCGCCTGGCCGAGGGTCGCGCGGCGGGCAAGCGCATCCCGAAGGACAACGGCATCCAGCGTTACAAGGGCCTTGGCGAGATGGACTGGCGCGAGCTTCAGACCACCACCATGGACCGGGATGTGCGCACCCTCAAGCAGGTGACCATCGCGGAGGCCGCCGACGCCGACACGATCTTCTCCGTGCTGATGGGTGACGACGTCGAGGCGCGCCGCACGTTCATTCAGGAAAACGCGAAAGACGTCCGCTTCCTGGACATCTAAGCCACAGCGAAAACCTAAAGCGGGCGCGTCGGCCAAGAATCGGCAAAGAAAACGGCGCGCCCCACCAGACAGAAGTCAGCAGATACAGGGCCAGCAGCTCCCGGTAGAACCCGCCCCTGGGGCGGGGAAAGAAGAAGCAGACGATGAGTGAAGAGACCCCGGAAACGGTAGTCGACGCGGTAAAGCCCGGCGACCACATTGAGCAGGTAGACCTCAACCAGGAGATGCAGCGCTCCTACCTCGACTACGCGATGAGCGTGATCGTGGGCCGTGCGCTGCCCGACGTGCGCGACGGACTCAAGCCGGTGCACCGCCGCATCGTCTACGCCATGTACGACGGCGGCTACCGCCCCGACCGTTCCTTCTCGAAGTGCGCCAAGGTGGTCGGCGACGTGATGGGTAACTTCCACCCGCACGGCGACAGCGCGATCTACGACGCCATGGTGCGCCTGGTACAGCCGTGGGCGATGCGCTACCCGCTGATCCTCGGCCAGGGCAACTTCGGTAGTGCCGGTGACGACGGCGCGGCAGCCCCCCGTTACACCGAGTGCAAGATGGCACCGCTCGCGATGGAACTGGTGCGCGATATCGACCAGGAAACCGTCGATATGGTCGATAACTACGACGGCACCATCGAAGAACCCGCCGTCCTCCCCGCGCGTTTCCCGAACCTGCTGGTAAACGGCTCCTCCGGCATCGCCGTCGGCATGGCCACCAACATTCCGCCGCACAACCTGCGCGAGGTGGCTGACGCGGTGCAGTGGCTGCTGAAGAACTCCGAAGCCACGAAGGAAGAACTGCTGGAGCAGTGCCTGGCCCGCATTAAGGGCCCCGACTTCCCGACCGGCGCGACCATCCTGGGCCGACGCGGCATCGAGGACGCCTACCGCACCGGTCGCGGCTCCATCACGCAGCGCGCCGTGGTCAGCACCGAGGAAATCCAGGGCCGCATGTGCCTGGTTGTCACCGAGCTGCCCTACCAGGTGAACCCCGACAACCTGGCCCGCAAGATCGCGGAGATGGTGAAGCTCGGCAAGATCCAGGGCATCGCCGACATCCGCGACGAAACCTCCGGTCGTACCGGCCAGCGCCTGGTGCTGGTGCTCAAGCGTGACGCCGTGGCGAAGGTGGTGCTGAACAACCTGTTCAAGCACACCCAGCTGCAGGAGAACTTCTCCGCCAACATGCTGACCCTGGTTAATGGCGTGCCGCGCACCATCAGCATTGATACGTTCGTGCGCGAATGGACCAAGCACCAGATCGACGTGATCGTGCGCCGCACCCGCTTCCGCCTGCGCAAGGCCGAGGAGCAGATTCACGTCTACCGTGGCTACCTGAAGGCGCTGGACGCGCTCGACGAAGTGATCGCGCTGATTCGTCGCTCCCCGAACGCGGACGACGCCCGCGTCGGCCTGATGGAGCTGCTGGATATTGACGAAATCCAGGCCAACGCGATCCTGGCGATGCAGCTGCGCCGCCTGGCCGCGCTGGAGCGCCAGAAGATCATCGAGGAACACGATCGTCTGGCCGCGATGATTCGCGAATACGAGGGCATCCTGGCTTCGCCGGAGCGCCAGCGCGAGATCGTTTCCGAGGAACTGGCCGAGATCGTCGATAAGTACGGCGATGATCGCCGCACCGAGATCGTGCCTTTCGACGGCGATATGTCGATGGAAGACCTCATCCCCGAAGAGGACGTGGTCGTCACCATCACGCGCGGTGGCTACGCCAAGCGCACCCGCACCGACCAGTACCGGGCGCAAAAGCGCGGCGGTAAGGGCGTGCGCGGCGCGGCGTTGCGCGGAGACGACGTGGTGGAACACTTCTTCACCACCACCACCCACCACTGGCTGCTGTTCTTCACCAACCTGGGCCGGGTTTACCGTGCCAAGGCGTACGAACTGCCCGAAGCGCCCCGCGACGCGAAGGGCCAGCATGTGGCTAACCTGCTGGCGTTCCAGCCCGACGAACACATCGCCCAGGTGATGGCGCTCAAGTCTTACGATGACGCCGACTACCTGGTGTTGGCGACCCGTCGCGGCCTGGTCAAAAAGACCGCCCTCAACGCGTTCGATTCCAACCGCAGCGGCGGCGTAATCGCCATCAACCTGCGCGAGGTCGAAGGTGAAGACGGGGTGTCGGCCCGCGACGAACTGGTGGCTGCCCGCGCCGTAAGCGCCGACGACCAGCTGCTGCTGGTCTCCCGCAACGGTCAGTCGGTACGCATGCCCGCCAGTGATGACGTGCTGCGGCCGATGGGCCGCGCCACCAGCGGCGTTACCGGCATGAAGTTCCGCGAGGACGATCAGCTGCTGGCGATGGACGTGGTGCGCGAAGGCACCTACGTATTCACCGTGACCGATAGCGGTTTCGCGAAGCGCTCCCCGATCGAGGAATACCGCGTGCAGGGCCGTGGTGGCCTGGGTATCAAGGTAGCGAAGCTGCCCGACGGCCGTGGCCACCTGGTCGGTGCGCTGATCGTGGAGGACGGCGACGAGGTGCTGGTAGTGATGGAGCGCGGCAAGGTGGTGCGCTCGCTCGCTGCGGGTGTGCCCGCGAAGGGCCGCGACACCATGGGCGTCGTGTTCGCCAAGCCCGACGGTGGCGACCGCATCATCGCGGTAGCGAAGAACTCGGAAACCGAGGAAGAAACCGAAGCGGAGGCAGCGGCTGGCGAGGCCGACGGTGACGCGGCGGCTACCGCTACGGAACCGGGCGCGGTATCTGCTGAGGAGAGTATTCTTAACGCCAGCGGGGCTGTCGGCACGCCCCAGTCCGATGGCGAAACCGAGGAGTAAACGTGGCTGACGACAAGACTCAGAAAATGCCCGCCGTGAAAGTTGAAGGCAGGGGCGGCAGCCGCACCACGCGCGCGGCCCAGCCCGAGGGCGGCTTCAAGCAGCGCGCCAGCCAGGGCGTACGCGCCGCGCAGGCCAAGGTAAACGCCGGCCTGAAGGCGGCGCAGGCCAGCCTGCCGCAGCAGGAGGAGCGCCCCGGCGACGCCCCGGTGCGCCAGGTTCACCTGACCCTTTCGCGTTTCGATCCGTGGTCGGTCATGAAGCTGTCCTTCCTGTGCGCCGTGGCGCTTGGTGTGGCCACCGTTTTCGCCACCGTGCTGCTGTGGACGATGGTGGACGCGATCGGCCTGTGGGATCGCGTGCAGAAGGTCGGCATGGAAATGAACGGCGGCAAGCCGGTGCCGATCCTCGAATACTTCCAGCTCGGCAAGATCATGAGCTTCTCGATTCTGCTGGCCGTGATGAACACCGTCATCGTGACCGCGCTGTGCACGCTGGCATCGTTCGTCTACAACCTGATCGCGTCGCTCATCGGCGGCCTGCGAGTCACGTTCACGGACGAGTAGGTAAGAGCAACCGCGGGCGGCGGGCTGGATAAGGGCGTCGCTGCAAGCTAAGTCAAGGGCCGGGAAATGATTTCCCGGCCCTTCTCTTTTTCAGCACGTGATGCCTGTCCCGCGTGCTGCCTCTTCCTCCCGGGGTCTTCTCGTCTCTCTCCGTCCGCTCTATTCCTTTTGTCCCTCTCTTCCTCCCACCCCTCTCCCTCCACCCCTCTTCTTTCACCGTCCCCCTCTCCCTTCACCGTCCCCCTCTCCCTTCACCGTCCCCCTCTCCCTTCCCCCCGCCGTCTCTCTGCCGCGGTGACGTTTGGGTGCACTTTTGGCTGCCCCTTACGTTCAGGTGCACTTTGTGGGGGTTAAACCGCGTTTTCGTAGCGTTTAGCGCACCCAAACGTAACGGCGTCGGGGGTACCAGCAGAAAGTGCACCCAGGTGTTATCCGGTGGGCCAACTACGGCGCGGAGAACCGGGGCTAGGGGAACCCGGCACTGCAAGCGCAAAAGCAGCGCGCGCCGACATAACCCCGGGTCAGAACGCCTAACGCGCCCTCTTAGGTGTGACCTCCAAAACAGGCCCCGTGACGAGTTGGACTCACGGCCCTAGGTCGGTTAGAGTTAATCGTCGACGGGTTACGGCTCGTCGGTAGATCGTTGCGAAACGGTTGATGGGCCTATAGCTCAGTCGGTTAGAGCGCTGTCCTGATAAGACAGAGGTCACTGGTTCAAGTCCAGTTAGGCCCACCATTGATCGGAGGAACGCATGAAGCGCATAGCGAAGATCTTCGGAATTCTCACCCTGGTTGTTGGCGGCGTAGCCGCTTGGAGGCAGGCCGAGAAGAAGAATCTTGAGTCTGACCTATGGGCCGAGGCCGAAAACCTTCCGTTCAATAACTAGGTAGTTGCCCGGTAGGGCAGCAGCCGTTAGGGGCCTTAGCTCAGTTGGTAGAGCGCCGCCTTTGCAAGGCGGATGTCAGGAGTTCGAATCTCCTAGGCTCCACAATAGAAATCACCTCGTTATGCGGGGTGATTTTTTTGTGCCGACGTTCCGGTTTCCGCCGCTAAAACAGCCGGTTTTTGGTCGACGGCGCCACGTGCCACAGTCGGCCGCATGCGTGAACGCGGCCAAATCTCGCACGACCGCGCCCGCCCATGCCCCTCGCAGCGCGCTCGCTCCACGCTCACGCCTTCTTGCTCCCTGTTCACTCGTCCACGTTCATACCCTCTTGTCACCCGTTCCCTCCCCACACCTACACCCCCGTGCCGTCGGTTCGCCCTTTCCTTCCTGGGCTTTTCCTACCCGGGGGTTTCCCTGGCCGCATCATCTGCAGACTCGGCAGAAGCTCACCCGATCGCACCTGGGTAACGCTTGGGTGCACTTTCTGCAGGTAACCCAGACACCGTACGTTTGGGTGCACTAAACGCTACGAAAACGCGGTTTAACCACCACAAAGTGCACCTGAACGTAAGGGGCAGCCAAAAGTGCACCCAAACGTCACCGCGGCAGAGAGACGGTGGGGGAAGGGAGCGGCACGGGAAAGAAGATGAGCAGGAGGAGGCGATGGATAAGCCGGTGGCGGGGAGGGATGAGAAACAGACACCGGCGCGGGGTCGTGCGCCCCCTGAAACCCATACGAAAAAAGCAGTGACCCAGCTCACCAAACTTTTGCGTGAGGATTCCCGAGCACGCCACGTCTTACTTGTGTCCGCATGGAACAGCCGGCCAAGCGCCGGTGAAGTACCGCCCGACTTTCCGGGCAGTCAGACAAGAAGGAGTAAACGTGTCGAACTCGATTCCCAAGACCGGTCAGCAGCAGGAAATCGCTCGCGAAGCCGCCGAGAAGGAAGCACGCAAGCAGCAGGAAGAGGCCCAGGAGAAGACCCTGCGCGGCCCGCTGCAGACCTCCCGCGGTGTAACCACCCTCGATGACGCCGTTGTAGCGAAGGTTGCCGGCATGGCAGCCCGCGAGGTTCCCGGCGTTTACGACATGGGTAACGCCGCCCGCCGCGCCTTCAACGCCGTCACCGACCGCATCCCGAACGCTCAGACCAACGTTGCCGGTGGCATCAGCGTCGAAAAGGGCGAGACCCAGACCGCGATCGACGTGACCGTAGTCGTCGAGTACGGCGCCTCCATCGTCGAGGTTGGCAACGCTATCCGCCGCAACATCATCGAGCAGGTTGAGGGCACCACCGGCCTCGAGGTCATCGAGGTCAACGTGAACGTCACCGACGTGCACCTGCCCACCGAGGACGAAGAAGAAGAGAAGAGCCACTCGCGCGGTACCGAGCTCAAGTGATTTAAACGCGTAACGGGTGGGGGTCGGCCTTCCCGACGGCCCCTTACCCGGGCCTCGTCGGCCCCCACCCTTACGTTCCACCCCAGTCCAACCCTCAACTTTGGGAGACAACCTTGAAGACAACGCATCTTGCCCTACTCGTGGGCCTTTTCCTCGGCGCGGTCCTCGCGTTCGGTTCCTTCACCCAGTTTTTCCTGGTCGCCGTGTTCGGCGTGATCGGCCTTGCCGTTGGTCTTGCCATCGAGGGGCGCATCGACATTCAGGGCATCACTGACCGTCGGGGGCGGTAATCATGGCACACAGCCCGGTTGAATCGCGCGGCACCACCACAGTGCCCGCCCGGGTCGTGGCGAAGATTGCGCAGCAGGCTGCCTCCGAGGCCCCGCACATCGGCTCCGACGCCGGTGGTGTGCTCGGGCTGGGAGCTAGGCGCAACTTCGATTCCCGCCCGGCCGCCGACTGCGATCTGTACGGCACCACCGCCGTCCTGCGCCTGAACGTCGGCGTTGCCTTCCCCGCCCCGCTGGAAAAGACCCTGCACGGACTGCGCGAGCACGTCCGTTCCCGGGTGGAACACCTGGCGGGTGTTGAGGTTGGCCGTATTGACGTGGAAGTTTCCTGGCTCAATCCGCAAAGCCGCATCGTTAGGGGGCTACGTTGAGTAACACACCCCGCCGTCTTACCAGGCGGCCCACCCGCACAGTCCCCGCGACTATCCTCAGCATCGCCCTAATCGCCCTTGGTGGCTTCGGCTGCTGGGTTGTGGGCAGTCACTATGCCGGTGCGCAGCTGCCGCCCGACATCTCCGCCTCCCTGGAACAGGCCGCCGGTCTGCGTTTCGATTCGACCGCCTTCCAGACCACCGCGGTAGTGCTGGCCCTGATCGGCCTGGTGCTGCTGATCTGCGCACTTTGGCCGGGCCAGCCGTCCCGCATGGGCGCTTTCGGTAGCGACGTTCCCGGTGAAACCGCCATCGCCCGCAGCGACGTAGCGCGCCGCCTGAAGATGCGCGTGCTGCGCGTGGACGGCGTGTATAGCGCCGACGTGCGCGTCGGCTCCCAGCGTGCCGACGTACGCGTGGCGACGGTGGTGGACGAACCCGAGCAGGTACGCCGCGCGGCCGAAGAGGCCGTCACGGAGGCCCTGCGGGAACTGCGACCGGCCAGCGAACTGGCCAGCCGTGTCACCGTGAAACAGATCAGCTAATCAGGCAGCAAATTACTGAAGGAGGCGCAGATGCGTTCCATCTCCGGCACCAAAAATAGGTTTGTGCTGGCTTTAGCCGGGGTGTTATCCCTGGCGGCGGCGGCCTGGCTGGGTGTGGCCGCGTTCGGCTACACGAAGCAGCTGCCCGATTTTGATCGGTACCTGGCGCACGGCGAAACCACCCCTGCGATGCTGCTGGAAATGCACGCGCAGTGGCTCCCGGCGGCCGCTGGTGCGGTCTGCCTGGTCGCGGTTCTTTTCGGCCTCTACCTGGTTATCGGCCAGGCCCCGAAGAAGCCGCGCACCTCGACCCTGCGCATTAGCGATGCCGACGGTGCCCTGCTCGGCACCTTTCAGCCGGACGTGCTGGGCCTGGCCCTCGCGGAACACGTAGAGGAGCAGGTTTCCGGTATCGTCGGCGCCTCGGTAGAGGTGAGCGGCACCGCGAAGCAGCCCTGGCTGCAGGCGCAGCTTGACGTGGCTGAGGACGCCGAAACCGGCTGGTCCGTTGATGCCGCGCGGCGCATGCTGGCCGACGATGTTCGCCAGACCCTCGGCGTGGAGCCGCGACAGATTGACGCCCTGGTCACCCTGCGCAGCTCCCGCGCTCGCGGAAACAACAGCGAAGCGGTGCTTGGCGGCAGCGAAACCCGGGTATCATCCCCGGCATGAGCAGCGAAAACGGTGCGCGTGATCGCCACCTAGTACTGCGGTCGCAAGATGGCGATGCGGAAGCGTTCGGGCAACTGGTAGATATCTACCAGGCCCGGCTCTTCCGCACCGCCTACATGATTTTGGGCAACAGGCAAGACACGGAAGACGTTGTCCAAGAGACGTTCATTCTGGCCTGGAAGCGGATCCACCTGCTGGAGAACCCGGACGCGTTTCGCGGCTGGCTGCGCAAAATCTGCACCCATCGGGCCACGGACGCGGTGCGCCGACAGGCGCGGCGGGCCACGAGCGCGCAGCCGGGAGAAACGCTGGAGGCGCTCGACGTCGGCCCAGACACGAACGATCCGGGCCGGGCGGTGCCGCCTGCCGATCCCGCACACACCAGCGAAGTGAACGCGAAAATGAGTGCCCTGGCGCGGGTGCTATCAACCCTCAAACCGGAGCTACGTGCCTGCTGGGTGCTTAAAGAAGTCGAGGAAATGAGCTATCAAGAGATTGCCCAAAACCTGAACCTGAGCGAATCCACCGTGCGCGGTCGGATTGCGCGTGCCCGCACCAGAATCATGGAGCGAATGGAGGAGTGGAGGTGAGCCGTATCCAAGACAACGACCCCGAACGCAGCTACCTAGACCTGATCCGGGACGTACACCGGGAATGGGACGAGCTCGAAGCCGCCGGCGATAGTTCCGTGCAGCTTTCCACCCTGGCGCTGTCCACGATCAAGGAATCCGTTAAGGCCGATGCGCGTCGCGGCAGCCAGGTAGAGATGCCCGAAACCGAGGCGGGCCCCTACACGGTGTCTGAGCTAGCCCTGCGCACCCTGGTTCGTGAGACTATCGACACGGTGCCGGGCGTACGCGCCTTGCGCACCGTCTTCACTTACGCAGAAAATGCCTCTAACCTGCTGGTTTGTGGTACACCTGTGGGTGTTAGCTGTCGTTTAACGGTGCAGGTTGGCACGCCCGATCTGCCGGGTGTGGCGGAGGCTGTGCGCGCATCCGTAGCGCGGGCTTGCGCCGATCACCTCGGCCTGGACGACATCCCGGTCGATATACACATAGAGGATCTGCATGAGTGAACAGAGCGTTGCCGTAAACGCGGCGACCCTGGTGGAACTGGTGACCGCCCTGCCGGGGGTTGCCGGGATCGAACCGGGTATCGCCAGCACCCTGCGCACCCTGGATGCGCGCCTGCGTAGCGCCGCGTCGGAACTCACCGGCGGTGACGATAGCGCCAGCGATAGGGCCCGCTACGGCGTGATCTTGGATGAGGAAACCGTGACCGTAGAGGTGGGCCTGGAGATTGCGCCGCGCGCCGTGCGTGAGACGGTCGTTGATATCCAGCGCACTGTGGCGCAGGCCCTGGGGAATGACGGACGCACCGTGTTGGTTAAGGTGCAGTCGCTGGGCTGAGAGAGTTTGTTTGGTTTACTGCCGGGGAGCGGGCGGCATGACCGCAGTGATGGCCGACAGGTGCGTTTTGCCTGTCGGCCATTAGTTTTGGGGCGGTAAGGGGGGCGGCCGTGGGGGAGTGTGTTGCTGAGGGTACGTGTTACTGGGGGAGGCGTGTTGCTGGCTCGCATCTGCCTGCTGCACCCCTTGGCCCGGTGGTGTTGAGCGGGTGGCGTTTTTGGGGTGCTGCGTTCGGGGTGCTTTTGGCCCGGAGCGACTACCCCTTGACGTTTGGGTGCACTTTTACCCTTCCCTCTACCTCCCCTCGGCCCACGTTTTAACGTTTGGGTGCACTTTTGGTCGGTAAACTCCCACCCCCTTACGTCTGGGTGCACTAACTGCTGCTAAAACCCCTTTTAACCCCCACAAAGTGCACCCGAACGTAAGGGGTAGCAAAAAGTGCACCCAAACGTCATAGAGGAGGGTGAATCCCGGCAGGCGGTGAGGGTAGTGGCCGAGGCGGTGACCGGCCGCCCGCCCAGCTTTCGCGACCCATTAAGTCATATTTGAAGCATCTCCCAAGGCATAAGCGTTAGGCTTTAACCGTCCGATGGTCCAAAAGCTAGGGGGAGATGTGTTCGGCGAACTGTGCACCAGCGAAAACGGCGTGAAGTGGCCGCCCGCTCGCGCGCTCTACGGCGATGACGTCATCGCGCTGACCACGGCCGAACCCGACCTCCCTGCCGCCCCCGAAATCACGGCGGCGTTGCGCGGCGTGATCGACGCGGGCGCGTACGGTTACCAGGATTATTCGCCCACGTTCGGCTCCCTGGTTGCGAACTGGTTGGGCCGACGCCACGGCTTGCCGGTCGATCCGTCGCACGTGGTTTTCGTGCCCCGCCTGATTAACGCGATGGCGGTTCTGTGCAACGTGGTGCTCAGGCCGGGCGCGCGTTTCGTGACCTTCTCGCCGTCCTACGGCCCGATCGATAACGTGGTGCGGGCGAACGGTTGCCGCGTGGATCATGTGCCGCTCAATATGTCGGGCCCGCGCGCGGAAATTGATAGCGCCGCACTGCGCGAGGCGTTTCGCGAGCCGGTGGACGTTTTCATTCTCTGCACTCCGCACAACCCGACGGGCCGGGTGTGGTCGCGCGAAGAGTTGCAACCCCTGTTCGAGCTTTGCGCAGCTCACGGCACGATTTTGGTTTCTGACGAGGTACATGCCGATCTGGCCCCGGCGGGAACTCACCTGCCTGCGCTGGCGGCGCTTACCTCAGTGAGCGCTGGAGGCGGTGTTTGCGGTGCCGACGCCGCGCCTGGGCCTGAAACGACTTTGCCTGCGGGCGAAACGGGCGCGCCAAACCCCGAAACGGCCGCGCCCATGACCGAAACGCCCGTGCCCGAACCGGCCGCGCCCGAAACGTTTGCTCTGAAAACCATCACCGCGTTTTCTCCCGCCAAGGGATTTAACCTGGCCGGGGTGGAGGCCGCCGCGCTGGTCATACCGGATTTTGAGCTGCGCGAAGCGATAAGCGCCGGGATGCGCCGCGCCGGTTTCACGAACCCGAACCTGATGGCGCTGACCGCGCTCGGCACCGCCTGGGGCGGGGATGGCGTGTGGCTCGATGAAATGCTGGCCCTGGTGGCGCGAAACCGTTACCGGGTTGCGAGGTTCTGCGAAAAACATTCGCTGCGACTGCTGCGGGCCGACGCCACCTACCTGGTTTGGGTAGACGCGAGCCGCCTGGTTTCCTGCCCCGATGCGGCGGCCGTGAGCGAACCGGACCCGTTAGCGGCGGACAAGGTTCCCGCCGCTGTGGGGAGCGGCATCTCTACCTGCAGCCTTTCCGACGATCTAGCTAAGAAAACCGGGGTCCTGCTGGCCGACGGCTGCGACTACGGTGAATGGTGCCGAGGCTGGTTCCGGGCCAGCATCGCGACGCCGGAGCACGTGGTGGCCGAGGCCCTGGAACGCCTGGATCGCTACCTGAGCGCAAAGTGAGCGGCGGGTTCCGCCCCGGTGGTTGCGAGGGGTGAGGTTCGAGGGTTGAAGCTGCGGGGGCAGGGGCTGATGGGGTTTTCGGCGCTGGGCTGTGGCTGCGCGATGGGCCGACGTTTGGCTGGTTAATTAAGCGGCTGGTTAATCCGGCGGCTGCGTACTTGCTGATGCCTGGGTGAGTGACTTGACGCTTTGGGGTGATCTGAAGTTTGCGGGCGACCTGACGCTTAAGCACCTGACGATTGGGTGCACTTTTTGGTGGTAACTCCTGGTCTCCCTTACGGCTGGTCTCCCTTACGCCTGGGTGCATTAAGCGCGGCTAACCCTCCCCCTCTTTACGTTTAGGTGCACTTAGTGCTGTTAACTCTCACCTCCTTACGTTTAGGTGCAGTAAGTGCTGCTAAAACCCCTTTTAACCCACCGAAAGTGCACCTGAACGTAAGGGCCAACCGAAAGTGCACCCAGATGTTAAGGAGGGGAGCGAGGTAGAGGGGAACACGGCCACGGAATGGGCCTCATTTCTAGAGATTGACCTCCGGGGAATTACGACTAGGGGTGGGCCCTTGTCTCTAGGGGCGGGCCTTTGTTTCTCTAGGGTTTCCCTACAGGGTGGTCATCGAAGAAGTGCGGCAAACGGCTGACTTCTAGGGGCTGGGTGTTAAAGGGGCAGGTGGCCGGTGCCCAGGGGTGGGCGTTAGGGGTGCGGCAGGCGGCCAGCGTCTAGAGGGCCAGACCGACGTGAGTGTGGCTATGCGATGGCACCTTGTTTCTAGAGGCTGGATATAGGGAGGGGTAGGGGAAGGCGTCCCGTTTTGGGAAGAAACAGCAGCAGGGAAACGGAAAATCGCCCCATCTTCGCAGGAACACCCATGCCTAACCTCAGCGTTGCTCTTCCCAACCACGTTCGCGTAGCGCCTGGGCAACCTTTGCCACGGCGACCTCGGCCCGGTTGTACATCATGCTTTTCTCTATCCGCACCTCAAGCCAGCCTGCCTGGCGGCACCTTTCAGCACGGGAAATATCCCGGCTAATCTGTTCGGGCAAGCCGTGATGTCGGCCCTCATATTCGAGCGCTACCCGATACCGGGGCCAAGACATGTCCGGCTGATGCAGCGGTCTACCGTCATCATCGGTGATATGCACGTTCAGGTTAGGTTCCGGCAGCCCGGCTTCTGCAAGCCGAAGCCGCAGCAGAGTTTCCAGCGGAGAATCGCTGCCTACGCGGCTCAAGGAAAGGGCCCGCAGTAACTTTCTTTTTGCCCGGATGCTTAGGCAGGTTCGCGCCGCGCGTTCCAGATCCGACAGAGCCGCGTAGGGCTTGCTGCGTTGCTCCAGATTTTGCCGGGGCTGACGCACCAGGTGATCGGCGATGATCACCAGATAATCCGGTGGCAGCAGGGGAGTCAGATCCAAAAGGGTGCGCCAACGGGAAGTTAGGCAGATGGTTTCGGCGCGATAGATAGCGGGTTCGGTTATCCCTGGCTCGGCCCCGTAACGCACCGCTTTATGCCATTTGACCAGTGTATTTCGGCGAGAAGGCGCCCCCGAAAAGTAGGTCATATCAACCGGTTGCCCCCGGGTGTAGCTGGCGCTGTGGGTGGGTAGCGGCATCCCCCAAATCCGGGCGGCAGAAAAATGCGAAACCGGGTAAAGAGCCAGATCATCGCGAGTATTGGCACGCGCGAAAAGCAGCGCCCGGATTACCTCTAGTTCCGTGGGTGGCGGATCGGTGCGGCAATACATTCCCTTGGCTAGGCGCATTACGTCCTGCCGGAGCAGCCGGTAGCGGCCAACCCCGTGGGCGCGGGCCAAAGAAACCGGGAACGCGCCCGCCTTCGCAAGCGGCCGAGGGAGCTGAGCAACTGGACGAGACATGTGGCCAGCGTGCCGGGTTTCTTTTTGCGGGCCGGGGAGATGTGGATAGGTGCGCGGGGAAGTAGCTGGTGGACAAGGGAAGGGAAGGGAGGGGCAGGGGCGTGGGCGGATGGGGACTAGGTGTTGGAGGGTGCGTTTTGGGTGTTTGGGGGCTGGGTGTTGGGGATAGAGGCCGGGGCCGGGGCGGAGGGGGCCGGGAGCTGGGGTTAGAGGCGGGGAGATGCGGAGCGGAGCGACTTAGGCGGGAGCCTAGGGTGCCGGGTCGGAGGCGCCGGGGTGCTGGGTGCCGGGATGAAGGGGGCGAGATGAAGGGGGCCGGGGTGCTGGGTGCGCCGGTGTTTTGGTGCCGACGGGGCCGTGCGCATGGAAAGAACGGGGGCGCAGCCCCGGCCTTTCTTAAACCTTTATCTGGCCGGGATAGAGGTGGTGTTTAGCCGGGATAGAGGAGTGCCTGGACGGGATATAGGGGGTGTGTGGCGGGATAGAGGTGCAGCGGGGATATAGGGGGTGGCCGGGATAAGCAGCGGGCGGGTCAGGAAAGCGGCTGAGGGAAATGGAGGGAGGGGCGGGGGCTCTTTCCGCTGACTTTTGTGCCGCTGGCAGTGACGTTTGGGTGCACTTTTGGTTGGGCGTGACGTTTGGGTGCACTTTGTGGGGGTTAAACCGCGTTTTCGTAGCGTTTAGTGCACCCAGGCGTTAGGGGGTGGGGGTTACCTGCGGAAAGTGCACCCAAACGTTAAAACCTGGGCCGGGGATGCGGACAGGAGGGGAGGCAGGAGGGCAGAGGGAATACGACAGGCGGGCAAGGAGATGCAGCAGGGGTGAGTGAAATAGGGCATGTGGTGGGGCAGGAAAAGTAGCGGGAGGCGACATTTGGGCGTGAGGTAACGGGCTCACGATGTTGGTAATTGCTTGAGGCGTGAGGCGGCAGGGGTTTTCGGGGAAGGGCCTTGGGTGAGTGCCGTTCCCGGCTTTGGGCGGGCAGTTGGCTGAGTGGGTTTGGGTTTGCCTGGGCTTAGGTACGGCGGGGTGCGTTTTTATTTTGGGGTTGGCTGCCAGTGGATTGCGGCCAGGAAAAGCGGTGGGAGGGTGACGTTTGGGTGCACTTTTTGCTGTCCCTTACGTTCAGGTGCACTTTGTGGGGGTTAAAAGGGGTTTTCGCAGCAGTTAGTGCACCCAAACGTTAAGGGGTGGGGGTTATCTGCGGAAAGTGCACCCAAACGTTAAAACGTGGGCCGGGGAGGCGGGAGGGGGAGGGTGAATAGGGCGTAGAGGAGGGAGGGGGAAGAGAAGAAGAGAAGGGGGCGGGGATAGCAGCGAAGGGCAGGAGGGAGGGGAGGGAATACGGCAGGAGGGCGAGATGGGGATGCGGCAGGAGGGGCTAGGGCAGGAAGGGGCGAGGGCAGGCAGGGCGAAGGGAGAGGCCGAGGGTCGCGGTGTTAAGCGTTGGCAGATTAGAGGGGCTGCCTCGCGTAAGTATGCCGCCACCCCTGGCCGGTAGACTGGAAAAGTCACTGCCAGCCACGCGTTAAGGAGCCGTTTCTAGTGGGTGCCGATACCGTTTTTGCTTCGGGGAGCCTGGTGAATGCGCGTGATGAAACCTGGATGATTAACGCCGTTGAGCAGACCGGCGATGGCAGCCTGCTGCGCGTGCGCGGCGTATCGAATTTCGTGGCCGATAAAGAGGCCGTGTTTTTCACGAAGCTGGAAAACATTAAGCCGTTCGATATGAGCAACGTGAAAACGGTTGCGGATAATTCTTCGCATTACCGCAATACGCGGCTTTGGCTGGAATCGGTGCTGGCTGCCACCGCGGTGCCGATGGGGTACACCGATTTGACCGTGTCCCGGGATTGCCTGGCCGATCCGCTGTCTTACCAGCTCAGCGCCGTTTCTAAGGCTCTGAAGACGCCGGGTATGCATCCGCGCATGTTGATTGCCGACGCGGTGGGCCTGGGTAAGACGCTGGAGATCGGCATGATTTTGTCTGAGCTGATCCGACGCAAGCGCGGTGACCGCATCCTGGTGGTGGCTCCCCGCCAGGTGTTGGAGCAGTTCCAGCATGAGATGTGGACGCGTTTCGCGATCCCGTTCATGCGCCTGGATTCGCGCGGCGTGAAGGCGATTAAGCAGAAGTTGCCCGCCACGCAGAACCCGTTTGCTCATTACCAGCGCGTGCTGATTTCGATTGACACCCTGAAAAAGGACGTTTTCAAGAACGATCTGCGCCGCTACCACTGGGATGCGGTGGTGCTGGATGAGGCGCATAACGTCAGCAATCGGGATACGCAAAATAACAGGTTGGCGCAGTTGCTGGCCCCGCATACGGACACGCTGATCCTGGCTTCGGCCACGCCTCACAACGGCCGTGAGGATTCTTTCGCGGAGCTGGTGAAGCTGCTCGATCCGTCCCTGGTTTCCGGGGGGCAGGTGGATAAGGAGCGGCTGCCCGACGTGATGGTGCGCCGACATCGCCACTCGGACGAAGTGAAGGGTGTGGTTGGTGATTCGTGGGCGGTGGCTAAGGAACCTCGTAATGAACTGATCCCCGCGTCCGAGGTTGAGAACGCGGTGGGTAGCGAGATCGCTGACGTGTGGACCCACCCGGTTACCGGCGCGTCGCCGGTTTCCGGCGGGAGTGATCGCCTGTTCCCGTGGACTATCGCAAAATCGTTCTTTTCTTCCCCCAGCGCGCTGGATGAGACGCTGCATAACCGGTTGCGGGTGCTTGATAGGCATGAGCAGGCGGCGGTTGCTGCGCAGGATTCTTTGCGGCTGGAACAGCTTGCTAGGGAGCGGGCCGCGCTGGTGCGGCTGCGCGCCCTGAATGAGCCGTGCCTGCACGATGCGTCTTTGAGCGCGAAGTATGTGCGGCTGCGCGGCTGCCTGGCCGAGATGGGCGTGGGCCTGCGCCCGGATGGCACGCTTTCGCCGGAGCGCGTGGTGGTGTTCGCGGAGCGCGTGCCCACCTTGGAATGGTTGCGTAAGAATCTGCTGGCCGACACGGGCTTGGCGGAAGAAAACATTGCGATCATGCACGGCGGCATGGATGACGTGGACCAGCAGCGTCTGGTGGAGGAGTTTAAGCGGGGCCGTTCCCCGCTGCGCATCCTGGTTACGGGCGATGTGGCGAGCGAGGGCGTGAATCTGCACGCGCACTGTCACCGCCTGGTGCACTATGACGTGCCGTGGTCGCTGATCCGTATTGAGCAGCGTAACGGCAGGATTGACCGTTATGGCCAGCGGGTGCCGCCGCAGATTTACGCGTTGTTGCTGCGCCTTGCTCATCCGAAGCTGGTGGGTGACGTGCACGTTTTGCAGCGTCTGTTGGAGCGTGAACGTGAGGCGCACCGGGCGCTTGGCGATTCGGGTTCCCTGCTGGGTGCGTACAGCCCTGACCTGGAAGAGAAGGCGATTACGCGCGTGCTGGAGGGCCGCGTGGACTTCGATGAGGCGGTGCCGTCGGTGGCCGCCGTGGCTGCGGGTGAGGTCGGCACGGATTGGGCGCGCATGTTGTTGAACGGTGACCTGGCGGGGGTGCAGGCCGCGCTCGCCGCGCGTGCCGACGTTTCCGCCGGGCAGGCCGATCAGGGTATGGATCATGCGGCCGCTACCGGCCTGTGGCGTTCGCGCAGTGACTTTTTGGAGGCGGGCGTGGTGCGCCTGTTTGACGGCAAGCCGGAACGGGACCCGAAAGATGGCGGTATCGCTTTCCGCCGGGAGGGCGATCCGGGGGCCGACGGTACGGGTGGCACGCTCAGTTTCGTGCCGGATACCGATTTGCGGGCGCGACTGGAGGTCTTGCCGAAGCAGTATCGGGACGAGCGCGGCGTGATGAACCGGCTGGTTTTGACCGAGGACCGCGCGCTCGCGGGGGAGCGCCTGGTGGCGGCGCGGGGCGTGGATTCGTCTTCGTTCTGGCCGGATACGCATTTCCTTTCGCCGCTGCATCCGGCGCTGGAGTGGGTGGCGAATCGGGTGCGGGCGAAGCAGCCGCCGGATAAGGTCTTCACGGTGGTGGGCAAGGTGGATACCCCGACTGTGTTGGTGCAGCTTTCCGCGGTCAACCAGTTCGGTTATACGCTTTCTTCCGCTCTGTTGCGGTGCAGTAAAAACGATTTCACGGGTTGGAGCCCGGAGGCGGCGGCGTCTCCCCGGGAGCTGTTTGCAGATCTTGGCCTGGGCCCGGATTCTCCCGGTATCGCGGTGGCGCAGCCGGAGCGTTTCGGGGCCTTGGTGAAGCCCGCCCTGGAGTGTTCGCGCACCTATATGGAGGCGGTGCGTGAGGCCGCGAATGCGCAGTGGGAGCAGGCGCTGGCGTGGATGAACCCGGAGGTTTTGCGCCAGCGGGGGATGCTTGATCCGCAGGCGGGCCGGGTTTCTGAGAGAGCGGTGTTTGCGCGGCCGGTGCTGGTTGTGGTGCCGGAGGATATGGCCGACGTTGAGGCGGGGGTTTCTTGTGGCGGCGAGTGATGCGCTGAATCTGGTTGGTGATTTCGTCAGCGAGTTCTTTTTCGTTTCCGATGACGGTTCGGGCACGGCTTCGTTCGGCGCGATGGTGCGCGATCTGTGGGCCGGGTTGAAGGATGAACCGGATTCGCCGTGGCGCCGCTACACCGCTAACCGTGAACGTTTGTTGTCGCTGCTGGTGCGGTCCGGGGTGGAGGCGGAGCGTTTCGCGGAGGAGTCCCGGGAGGCCGATCCGCGCCCCGCCGGTGCGCAGGCCGCTTCTGCCGCGCCGGTGCAGCCGGAAGCGGTGTTTGTGCGCAGCGAACTGAACGAGCTGCTGCTTGAGGTGCTGGGCCTGGCCCGTCACCAGGTGCCTGCGCACGTGCGTTTTAGTCAGGACGGCCCGTTGAGTCTGTACACCGCCAACCCGGTGGAGGGCGTGGCAGACGCGCCGTCGCTGGCGCTGGTGGAGGCGCTGCCGGTGGGTTCGTGGCAGGATTTGCTGGTGCGGGATGCGCGTACGCTGCCGGTGGCGGTTCCGCTGCCGGGTATGGCCGACAAAACCACGGAATCGGTTTCCACGTTGCTTTCCGCCCTGGCGGTGGGGGATAACCCGCCGGAGTTCCTGCTGGTGCTGGCGGGCCGTTTCGCCCTGCTGGGGGCGTCCGCGAACTGGGCGGAGAGCCGTTATCTGGCGATTGATTTGCAGACGGTGGTGGAGCGTCACGATACGAAACAGTATGGCGAGCTAGCGCGGGCGCTGGCGTGCGTTTCGGCTCCGGCGTTGCTGCCCGGCCCGACTGGCGAGGTCTGGTTCACGGGGGTGCTGGCCGCTTCGGTGTTGAACGCGGTGGGTGTTTCGGCCGATTTGCGTGACGGCGTGCGGGAAAGCATCGAGCTGATTGCGAACGAGGTGGTGCACCGCCGTGCGCAGCAGGGCCTGCCGCCGCTCAAAACGGATAGGGAGGCGGCGCTGCTTGCGCGGCAGTCTCTGCGCTACCTGTATCGCATCCTGTTTTTGCTTTTTGCGGAGGCTTCGCCGGAGCTGGAAATTTTGCCGGTGGGAGCGGCCGCCTACAAGGAGGGCTATTCGCTTTCGCGGCTGCGCGATTTTGCGCTGCGCCCGGCGCGCGACGGGGACCGGCAGGGCACGTACCTGTATGAGTCTTTGCGCCTGCTGTTCACCCTGGTGGATGAGGGGCACATACCGGAGGATGAGCGCGCGGCTGCGGGCACGGAAGGCTTGGCCGACGCTGCGGCGGCGGGAGCTGGCGATTCGCTGCGGTTTGAGCCGTTGCGGGCCGATCTGTTTAGGCCGGGCAGCATTTCCCTGATTGATGGCCAGGCTGGCATGGGTGAGCCGGGCGGCCCCGAGGTGGGCCTGGGCAACGGCGTTTTGCAGAAGGTTTTGGAGCTGCTGCTGTTGCAGCGGGAGCGCAAGGGTAAGGGCCGTGGCTACGTCAGTTACGCGACCCTGGGCATTAACCAGTTGGGTGCGGTCTATGAATCTTTGATGAGCTACACGGGTTCGTTTGCGAAGCGCAATATGGTTGAGGTGGCGCGCGGCGGCGATCCGGAGAACGGTTCTTGGCTGGTGGCGGAGACTCCGGGCGGCATGGGTTCGGTGGCCGACGAATACGAGGATTTCGTGGTCAGCAGGGAGACTGATCACGGCCGGGAGGCGAAGCGCTACGGCGAGGGCGAGTTCGTGTTCAGGCTTTCGGGCCGCGATAGGCAGCGTTCGGCCTCCTACTATTCGCCGGAGGTATTGACCCGTTTCACGGTTTCGCAGGCGCTCGCGGAACTGCTTGACCCGGTGGTGGCGGAGCCGCCCGCCGGGGAGCGGGTTTTTGCCGACGCGGATACGGCGGCGGCGACCGCATCGGGCGGCCTGTTCCACGGCACGAACGTGTGGGGCGAGGCGGTTGTGCGCAGGCGCACGAGCGCCGAGGAAGTGTTGAAGTTGACGGTGTGTGAGCCTGCGCTGGGTTCCGGCGCGTTCGCCATCGAGGCGGTGCGTCAGCTCGCGGCGGAGTATCTGCGCCGCCGCCAGGCGGAGCTGGGCCTGCGGGTGGACCCGGAGGATTACGCCACCGAGCTGCAGCGGGTGAAGGCGCATATTGCGTTGCACAACGTGTACGGCGTGGATCTGAACTCCACGGCGGTGGAACTGGCGGAGGTTTCGCTCTGGCTGGATACGATGACCAAGGGCCTGAGCGCCCCCTGGTTTGGCCTGCGCCTGCGCAACGGTAATTCCCTGGTGGGTGCGCGCCGCACGGTGCTTTCCCGCAGCGCGCTGGGGGCCGACGATAAGGCGGCGGCGAAGGCGAAGGGGGTGGCGGCGAAGCGGCTGCCGAAGTCTTTCTGGCAGGAGGCGGGCGAGCCGCTGCCGTTCAGCGAGCCGCTACCGAAGGGCCATATTTTCCAGTTCTTGCTGCCGGGTGAGGGCTGGGGTGCCGCCGCCGGGCAGAAGGACGTGAAGCAGCTCGCGCCCGCGAACGCGAAGCTGCTGCGCGAGTGGCTGGCGGGGCACACGGAGCGTTTCAGTAACGATCAGGTAGAAGTTTTGCAGGGCCTTTCGCAGCGGATCGAGCAGCTTTGGCACCTGGTGCAGCGCCGCCTGGAGCTGGCGGAGGCCGATACGCGCCGCGATCTTCAGGTGTGGCGGGCCGATTTTCTGCCCGCGCAGAAGCGGGTCAATAGGGCCACGCGCGAACAGATCGAGGCGGGCCTGGCCGACGAGGATTCGGCGTATCAGCGCCTGCGGCTGGTGATGGATGCCTGGTGCGCGTTCTGGTTCTGGCCGGTGCCGGAGGACGGCGCGGGTTGCGCTGCTGCGTACGGCGCGGCTGCGGGCGGCGCTGCGGAGGCGGCGGGCGATGGTGCCGCCGCGAGCTGGCTGCCGCCGAGCCGCGCGAAATACCTGGAGGCCTGCCGGGCGCTGCTGGGCGATTTTGATTCCCACCTGGATAAGGAACTGGCGAAGGCCGTTAGCCCCGGCGCGAGCGATATAGTGCTGGGCGCGGCCGAGGACGTGGCGGGCCTGAGCTGGGAGCAGCTAAATGCGGCGGAGGAGCTGCTGAACCTGCGCGCCACGGGCATGGAGCCGGTGGCGAAGGTGCGGGCGGAGCACCCGTGGCTGGATACGGTGCGAGATATTGCTGCGGAACAGCGCTTCTTCCACTGGGAGCTGGAGTTCCCGCAGGTGTTCGCGCGCGGCGGGTTCGATCTGCAGGTGGGCAACCCTCCCTGGGTGAGGCCCGATGTAAAACTGAACGAGCTTTACGCCGAGCACGACCCCTGGTGGGGGCTGCACGACAAGCCTTCCGAGCCGCAAAAGCGCGAGCGCCTGCCGTTCACGCTGGGCCTGCCGGGCGCGCGCAAGACGGTGCTGCGGCAAGTGGGGGAGGCGACGGCGCTGGCCGAGACCCTGACGGCTCCCGCGCTCTACCCGGAGATCGCGGGTAGCAGGCCCGACCTCTACCGGGCGTTCATGGCGCAGACCTGGCGGCACCAGGCCAGCGGCGGCGTGACCTGCCTGCTCCACCCGCCCACCCACTTCAGCGATGCCAAGGCGTACCCGCTGCGGAAGGCCACCTACGCGCGGCTGCGCCGCCACTTCGGGTTCATCAACGAAAAGCAGCTCTTTGCCGAGGTGCACCACCTGGTTGCCTACAGCGTGAACGTCTACGGGGGCAGGCGGGAAAGCCCGCTGTTCCTGAACGCGGTGAGCCTGTATCACCCGGAGACGGCCCTGCGCTCGCTGCGCCACGACGGCTCCGGGCCGGAGCCGGGGTTTAGGGATGATGAGGGCAACTGGGACCTGCGCCCGCACCGCGCCCGCCTGCAAAGGGTGGACTCTTCGGCGCTGGCAGTCTGGCGGGACATGATGGAGGCCCCCGAGGCCAGCCCGCTGAGCGCCCGCATGGTGAGCGCCGTGAATGCCTCCGCCGCCGAGGCCCTGGCGGCTCTGGCTGCCGCCCCCAGATTGGGGGAGTGGCCGCACGGGTACTCCACCGGCTGGAATGAGACGTACGGTAGGCGGGACGGCTTCTTCCACTCCCGCTGGGGCCAGGCCCCGAGCTGGCGCGAGGCGATCCTGCAGGGCCCGTACTTCCACATCGGCACCCCGTTTAGCAAGTCCCGCAACGCCACCATGGGCGGCAACCAGGACTACACGCCGGTGGATCTGCGGGAGCTGCCCGCGGACGCCCTGCCGATCACCGAATACAAGCCGCTCTACCTTTCGCCCGCCGAGAGCGGCCGGAGCCGGGCGGAATACGACGCGGCCTACGGGGAGTGGCCGCTGGGAGAGGCTGGGAGCGAGACCGTGCCGGTGCGAGATACGTTCCGGGTGTTCTGGCGGCGTATGGCTGCGCTGACGGGGGAGAGGACCCTAATTCCTGCCGTTTTTCCGCCAGGTGCAGCGCATGTCTTTACCGTGCAGGCACATGGTTACTTAGGTTCTCAGGGGATTCGTCGAACTGCTTTAGCTGCTGCTTCAATGAGTAGCTTATTAGCAGATTTCATGATTCGCGCCACGGTTGCTGCCGATATTTTGGGTAAAGCTGTAGATCGCCTGCCCCGCATCCCCGAGGATCACCCGCTGGCCCCGCACGCCCTGCTGCGGGCGCTGCGCCTGAACTGCCTCACGGAGGCCTACGCGCCGCTCTGGGAGGCCTGCTGGGATGCTTCCTTCGCCCGCGATGCCTGGGCAGGCGGTCGCGAGCGCGAGAACCGGCCCGCGCTCGGCGGCGTCGGCCCCGAATGGAACGCCGCCACCCCGCTGCGGCTGGACGAGGACCGCCGCCAGGCCCTGATCGAACTGGACGCGATCATGGCGCACGTCTGCGGCGTGGACGCCGAAACCCTGGCCACCATCTACCGTACCCAGTTCGGCGTGCTGCGCAACTACGACCGGGGCACCGGCCGCTCCGGCACCTCCTATCGTTACCTGCCGGACGGCACGCTGGCCGGGAAACAGCACCCCAAGGGAGCGGGCGAATTGCTGGACCGCGAGGCGGGCCTGATCCAGGCCCACGCCCACTTCGCCGAGGTGCTGCGCGCCGCAGGCGGCGCGGACCCGGCGGCGGGCGGCACCGGCGCGGAAACCGAAACGAACGGCGAAGAGGCAAACCATGGCTGAGCTACTCCCCACCCGCCAGGCCCAAAACCTGGTGCGGGCCGTCAGCGAATACATCACCACCTCGATTTCGCTGGCCGATCAGCCCGCCAAGAACGCCCTCGCGGCGTTCCTGGAGGGTGAAGACGGCATCGTTATCGGCCCCTACCTGCGCGCCCGCACCCCCTACCGGCCCAGCGCCGAATACCGGGCGCAGAGCGCCTACGGCGGCGGCATCCCACCCGCCCGCCCGCTTTCCTGGCTGCCCGCCGGTTTCACGCCCTATGTGCACCAGGAAAACGCGTTCCGCCGCCTCACCAGCAACCCGACCTGGCCGGGCGGGCAGCGCGACGGCGCGGGGATGCGCATCCCCGCCCCCACCCTGGTCACCACCGGCACCGGCTCCGGCAAAACCGAATCGTTCCTCTACCCGGTGCTGGACCACGTGGCCCGCGCCCGCCGAATGGGCATCAGCGGCACCAAGGCGCTGCTGCTCTACCCGATGAACGCGCTCGCCTCCGACCAGGCGGGCCGCCTGGCCGGGCTGATAACCCCGCAGCCGCAACTGTCGGGCCACACCGCCGCGCTCTACACCGGGGAGGCGGGC
>JAHUUK010000002.1 GCA_019218375.1 Dermabacteraceae bacterium TAE3-ERU5 | reverse complement strand
CGCAGAGGGGGTTGTGTTCGGGGCGGATGTGAGAAACTAGATTCTTAATTGGTGAGGACGCTAGAGGTTTTGAATGATTGGCATTTTTGCATGACGCTTAATATTTGCAACCGTTTTTCTTGGCCTCGAATTGTCAAGTGTTGCCGTTTTCTTTTTTATATAGATCGACAAACTTTCGCCGCCCGCCTTTCCGCTGTCTGAGTAAGATTCATCTGCAATTGCACTAATTTTTGATGATTCAATGCAGAGCATTACTGTCATTAAAGCGAAAAGGCATTTTTTCAGAGATTACCGCAGGGTCATCTTTTGCCTTTTTCGAAGTTGTACCCCATGCCTAGAACTAGCCATATCTGGCCGTTGTGGCTCATGGTCGCTTCCCTATAGTACGTAGAGTAGCCGTCTGGTGGCCCCTCCTTGCTTTTCTCCATGAGAACGAAGCCATGAGTTTGCCCGTATATAAAGTAATGCTTTGTGTTGTCTATATTTTCCACTTCGCTTTCAAAGTATTCGGTTACCTGATTCTTTCCGTACTTGCCCTCTTTGTGACGTTCAATTACTGTGGTCAGGAGATTTTTGCACTCCTCGCATTCCGATGCACTGTATTTCCTTGCGTAGCTGACATCCCCGGTGGCTATGGCGTAGTTAAGGGCCGTATCCCAATACTTCAAGGTCTGAATTGCGCCGGCGTCGGTGTTTTCGTTCATGCCGGGGAAGTCGGCAGGATCCGGCGGGGCGGGAGGTATCCCCTTGTAGATCCCTGACGGACCGCTACCGTCATAGTCTGCGCGCGGCAATCCCGTTACCTGGGGATCGTCCTGGTCCGGTTTTTCTTCCGGCTTTGGTGTGGCCGGTGCAGCCTGTTTTTGCTCGACCCGACCGGCGGAGGGAGCGGGTGGTGTCGGCCCTGAATCTTGCCCGCAAGCAGCCAAGGTGAGTGACAGTAGCAGAGCCGCAGAGGCCGCGGACAGGCGTTTTCTTGTAGCTAGCATCGTTGCTTAAGGTCCTTCCAAAGCGCGCCTATGCGCTTTCTATTGCTAAAAGAAAACCACACGCTCGGCAGTCAAGAAAAGTGCCCCAACTAAAAAGTGGATAAGTGGACAGGCTGGGAACAGCCGCGGGTTTGCCCACTGTTTAGAAACCGTTTTGCCTGTTCAGCAATAAAAGGCGATAACCTGGGGATATGCGTACACGAGCAGAGATCACCAGCTGGCTAACCGACATGGACGGCGTGCTTGTCCACGAAAACAAGGCTCTGCCGGGAGCGAAGGAACTAATCAAGCACTGGAGCGATACCGAAACACCGTTCCTGGTGCTCACCAACAATTCGATCTTCACCCCGCGCGACCTCGCCGCGCGCCTGCACGATTCCGGCCTGGACGTGCCGGAAGAACGCATCTGGACCTCCGCCCTCGCCACCGCCACATTCCTGAAGGAACAGGCGTCCGGCAGCGCCGCCTACGTGATCGGCGAGGCCGGCATCGTCACCGCCCTGCACGAAGCTGGTTTCGTGATGACCGACCGCGACCCCGACTTCGTGGTGGTGGGGGAGACCCGCACCTATTCGTTCGAATCGATCACGAAAGCGATCCGCCTGATCGACGGCGGCGCCCGCTTCATCGCCACCAACCCGGACGCGACCGGCCCCAGCGCCGACGGCCTGATACCTGCCACCGGCGCGATCAGCGCGCTCATTACGAAAGCCACTGGCAAACAGCCGTACGTGGTGGGAAAGCCGAACCCGATGATGTTCCGCTCCGCCCTCAACAAGATCGGCGCACACAGCGAAAACACCGGCATGATCGGCGACCGCATGGATACTGACATCGTGGCAGGCATGGAAGCCGGGCTGCACACCGTACTGGTGCTGAGCGGCATCACCGACAAGAAAGACGTTGGAAACCACCCGTTCCGCCCGAACGAAATCCTGAACGGGGTGGGGGAGCTGTTGGAGGACTAGACGGTACGCAAATCTTTTTGGTGTTGCCAGCTGGCTCGCTCCGGTCGTTCGGAGCGGGCTAGCGTTTTCTTTGCGGGAGGTGTCGCTCGAGCGCGGTGAGTAGATGCAGGCCAGTGGTCTGTTATCCGAGCTCGGCTCGCTGTATCTGCTTGAGCACTGTCTAGTCCGGGTAGTCGTGAGAGTTTACGTGCGGAATCCCAAGTTCAATGTCGGGCAAGATCATCGTGGTGTTCATGCGGAACCTTTGTCTGTCTGCTCGATGACCGGCAGGAGGCTGAGCTGCTGCTTGAGCAGGTTGTAGATGAACAGTCGCCCCTTCTGTGTCCAGTACATGTGGGTGCGGGTCTTGCCCTCATTGTACTCGTGCGTCTTGGACTGGGTGTAGCCTTGCTCGGCGAAGCGGGCGTAGAGGAACCAGCGGCCCGATTGACGGAACTGGATACCTTCTTCGCGCAGAATCTGGTTGAGCTTCTTTGCCGACAGCCCGTAGTCCTTGGCGATCTCGGTGGTGGTGATCAGCGACGGCGAAGCCAACACCACGTCGTAGTACGACACCTTCGGTGCCGCCTCCAGCAGGGCCTGTTCGGCGACGAGACGCTTGGCACGCTCAGCGCGGATCGTGACGATCGCCCGTTCCAAGAACTCGTCGTCGGCCAACAACTCGTCGATGACGTACATGCCGTGGCGGTGGATGGACGGGAGTACTTCGTCGAACACCCACGCCTCGAACTGCTGGGCGGCAGGCAATTTGGAAAAGACTATGAGTCGGTACAGGTCGCCCTCACTGATGAATCCGACCTGTTGGATGTGACCGTTGGTTTCAAGGGGGTAGTAATTCACGCCCCCCTTGCAGTGGCGCCTTAGGGCGTCTTTCGTGTTGGCGTAGCCGAGGGCGGTGGCGATGTCCTTGCCGCAGAATAGGGTCTGCCCGTCGGAGGTTATGGTTCGGATCGTGCCGAATTCGTGGTTGGAGAACGCTTGTAGCGCGGTAGCCATGACCGGCTCCTTTTCTGAGAGCCGGGTAGACAATCGCGGGCGCGGGATGCGCCGGGCTCTCACCTGTTAGGCGCAGCAGGCACCGAAACCGGACATGGCGTGAGGAGGGTTCTCGCCGATACGTCCCCGAGGGTAGATAAATCCGGACGGGTCATCCCCGTTCGGTACCGGGTATATCCGGTAGACCAGCCCGTGCGGGCAGAGTGACCATGAGAGCTATGAGCAAGATTGACAAGACGACCGTGTGGGCGGTGTGCATGAACATGCGCCTGTTCTGCCTACTGGAATACCTACGTGACCTCGACTAAGCACCCGCCCGCAGCCGAGCCGACGGGCAGATCGCCTACTACCTACACGAGTTACTGGGCGCTGACCCCGCCCTCGCCCTGGGCGACAAATAGCCAGCGGGGTGGTCAGCCCTTGCGGTAATACGCGCACTCGTACCCGTCGGCATCCAGCGGGAGCCCGTTGGCCCAGTCGGGCGGGGTAACCATGAGTCGGCAGGCCTCGGCGACGGTGAAGCCGGAATCTTGTGGCTCGTCGATGACGATTTCGTCGTGGACGTGCATGACGATCTGGTGGCCTGCACCTTCGACGAGTCTCATGGTGTGGACGAGGAGGTCGCGAGCTACTGCTTGGACGATGTTTTCGACGAGTTTCCCGGCGTAGGTCTCCAGCCGCCCCCACTTCCTGCCCGTGGTCAGACTGCTGTAGGTGATCGACGTGCCGTCCCACCGGTTCTCACCCAGACGCGGCTGCACATACGCTAACCGCCTACCCGATGGGAGGGCGATGAACAAGATGTCGGACTCGACCGAGAAGCCAAGAATGCGCAACCGGACGCCCCTGCGGGTGGTGATGGTATCGAGCACGGCCTGCTCGACGTCCGCCCACAACTGGACGATGTTCGGGTTCGCACCGCGCCAGGTGTCCACAATCGGCTTCAACTCATGCTCGGCCAGCCCCATCCGCAGCGCCCCATCGCCTTGAGCGCTCCGACGGGGCCGTTGTAACCATAGGCCAGCGTTGTGCGATCTTTCCTTTCTGGCGCAGCTCACTATTCGCCCCGTGTTTTTCGACGGGGATGCCGAACAAGCGGCTTGCGGTCTCGCAGTAGAGGTCTTTGCCGTTGCGGAAGGCTTGGAGGGTGGATGCTTCTCCGGCTAGCCAGGCGATCACACGGGCTGCAATCGCCGAGTAGTCGGCCACTATGAACCTGTGGCCGACGCTCGGGATGAACGCGGTCCGGATCAACTGGTTCAGCGTGTCGGGCACCGAGTCGTAGAGGAGTTCGAGGGCGTCGAGGTTGCGTTGCCGGGTGAGGGCACGGGCTTGGTCGAGGTCGGGCAGATAGTTACGCGGCAGATTCTGCACTTGGACGAGGCGTCCGGCGAACCGGCCGGTGCGTCCCGCGCCGTAGAACTGGATAAGCCCCCGTGCCCGCCCGTCCGCACCGGCGACGTTACGCATCGCCTGGTACTTCTTCACGCTGGATTTTGCCAAGTTGCCACGCAGCTCCAGTACCTCCCGCACGACACCAGACGCGGTGTCGAGGACGGCCTCGACATAAGCCTTCGCCAGGGACGACACCTCACAGCCGTGAGTGATGAGCCAGTCCTTCAACTGGATCGGCGAGTTCGGGTTCTCCAACCCGGTCAACTCCCGCTCCCTCGCCAACGTCACCGCACGGTGCTGATCGTCCAGGGCAGCGGCGGCGTCTGCGAGGGGTGGTCGAGCAGGATACCCGTGTCGTTGATGCGCTGATCCAAGGCGTAGGCATCCCACTCGGTATTGGGCATCGGAAACGATGAGAGCCGGTCGTGGATCGCGAGCTCAACCTCGACATCGCGCTGGTTGTACCCGACGAACGCCTGCCAACCATTCGGGTCGCTGCCCGGCAGGTTCCTGGTGCCGCCACCGTTCAGCACGGAGGGTGTGGCGGGAGTGCAGAACTGTTTGATCAGCCGCTTACCCGCCGTGACCTTCTGGACCTCAAGATCAAGAGCCGTACCGACCGCATCCAAGCTCATCTGTAGACTGAGGTAGCCCGACCACACCATTGTGCAGCACCACTGCACCGGATCAAGAAACTCCTCAGTGAGGAGGTTTGGGTGGTGGCGGCGCAGCCACGCCCAGAAGCTGCACCACGTTCCTCCCAAAGGTCAGGATTGATAACAATCAACTTCGGAGAACCCTTACGACACAAAGGCTAGGTGCGATCTTCATTCCAAATCTGAAAACTCGCGATCATCTAAGCGTGTCAGGCTCAAGATAGAGCGATCTTGCGAAAGTGGGGCATAGTCGAAAGTGACGTCAAGTTACTGCTCCGCAAACAACTCAACTTCGATTGCTCCTGGCGTGTTAGGTTCGATTGCTCCTGGCGTGTTAGGGTCGTAGTCCGGGTAGGACTCTTGCAAAAGATTCTTGGCGATAAAGTCGATCTGGAGCTTACTTCGACGCGGAGCCATCAGTTGTCACCACCCTCTGCTTCGATCAGGTTGATAACCTTTTGCCAGCCTTGATCGGAGAGATTGCGATCTCGTGCTACACGCAGAGCGACACGTGCTTGCTCGGTCTCTTTGATGTATCCAGACAGGTCGACAGCAACACCGTTCTCGCGCTGCTCGGCAGCGAGGTCAAAAAACTCGTTCATCTCTTCAGGGCTGAGCCGCAATACTTTCGCCATGTTGTCAAGTTTCTTCTCGGGAGGGTAGCGGCGATCCTTCTCGATGTCTGAGATGTAAGAGATGGCTAGGTCTAACTGTTCAGCCAAGGCCCGCAAGGTGAGTTCTCGATTTTTGCGCACTCTAGACAGGTACTGTCCAAACGTTTCATCATGCTCTGACATTACGATCTCCTACGCTTTTACGCATTTTCGCGGAACCGTTCATGTGTGAATGCTAGACCCATCGAGAAGCAGATGCAAACGGAGTTTTTGAGCGGACCCCATAGCTAGCTTGTTCCCCCTTGGGTGATCCGTCTCGATACTGGCTAACACATGGGGTATCTTGGTTGATTAGTGCACACACCTTAGCGACGATAGGTGCCGCAGGAAGGATGGGAAACAGGCTGAAAGGAGGCTGGCGTGCCCGATCTGATCGACCTTGATGAGCAGGCCCTTTACCGTGAGAACCCAGAAGTTCTCACAACCCTCCTTAAAGACCGCTCCGCTGGCAGGAATATCCTGTGGGCAACTGATGATTACAGTGAGTTAGGGGCTGGCTTTACACGAGAAGACCCTATAACTCCAGAGAAAATTACTGGGAGATTCTGCGGAGTCATACGCCCACGAAGCCAAAAATCACGAGCTACTCAAGCACGCCGCGTAAAAGACCAAGCTGAAGTCTTTACGCCCTCTTGGGTTTGCAATGCTCAGAACAATTTGATTGATGAAGCCTGGTTTAACCACCCAGGCGTATTTAACACGGTAGATGACCAAAAATGGGTCGTGAACACAGAACCCATCATATTTCCGAAAGATGACCCTGCACGTTCTTGGCAGGCCTACGTAACTGAGCCACGCTTAGAGATTACCTGCGGAGAGGCTCCTTACTTGGTGAGCCGCTACGACACTGTTACCGGACACCCTATTGATGTCACGGAACGCATCGGAATATTGGATAGAAAGCTACGCGTCGTCAGCGAGAACTGTGATTCGGCAGAAATGTGGCTGCGCTGGGCAGAGCTAGCGCTGAAAGCTAGCTATGGATTCGAGTATCAAGGCGACAACCTGTTACTTGCTCGCGAGAACATCTTGCTAACCTACCTCGATTATCGCGAAAACAGTATCGTTTGCTCGCCCAGCACTACAGGCGAACTAGCGCGGATCGCTGAAATTATCTCGTGGAATCTATGGCAAATGGATGGTCTAACCCAACACACTCCCTCCATACACGAGCCCGAAACTGAGGGATTATTTTCCCTAACTCCCGCACAGACATCCCCTCACCCCTGTCAAATCATGGATTGGGAGCAGGGGAAACCAATCCTCTTCAGCAGCTTGCTGACTGCGTAACACAAGGTGAAATCAATGACTGATACACGAGATTTCTCAGTTTTAGATCAACACATCATTGGACGAGTAACCCCACACATTTATGCCTTCACCACAGGAACTGTCCCCGATTATCTCAAAGTGGGAGACACATATCGAACTGTTGAGCGACGCCTGGGTGAATGGCGCAAAGTCTATCCAGATCTGCAAGAACAATGCCGATACTCCGCCGCTATAAGTGAAAACGTTTATTTTAGGGACCACTCTGTTCACTCATACTTGATAGAAGATTTAGGTCGGGAACGCTTAACCGAAGACAAAATTTCCTCCGGGACTTACTGCAGTCGTGAATTCTTTCGTGCGGCTACCGCGGAGGATGTGGAAAGTGCGATCCACTCTATTCGTGAATCTTACGATTTACATTCAGAGAGATACACGTTTTATGACGCGAGCACAACACTCCCGCAGCAGAATCATTATGTCCGCTCTGATCAAACATGGGACTTACGTCCGAATCAGGAAGACGCGGTCAACAGTTTCATTGAAGCCGTCAATGCCGGCAGGACTAACTTGCTGTTGTATGCGGTAATGCGCTTTGGTAAGTCATATACTTCCCTTGAGTGCGCTAAGAGTATCAATGCAAAGACTGTCGTAGTGGTCTCCGCTAAGGCTGATGTCGAGTCTGAGTGGCGTAAAACCACGGAGGTACCTGCTAATTTTTCAAGTTTTTACTTTCTAAACCGAAGCTCCTTAGACAACGATGCGAAAGCTATCCAAAAGGTACACGACAACGGTGCAACAGCGGTTGTGTTTTTAACGCTACAGGACCTTAAAGGCGATCAAATCAAAGGTCGTCATAAGCAGATTTTTTCTGAAGAAGTGGATCTGCTCATCATTGATGAGAGTCACTACGGTGCACGAGCCGAAGAGTATGGCAAGGTACTTCGAACAGTAGGTCTCCCTGAAGAGACTAAGGCTCAGCAAGCAAGCGAACTTACTGATGTGATCGACCCTGATAAGGCAGGAGAAGCTGTCAAGGCGTTCAAAGCTAAGGTTCGGTTGCACTTGTCCGGAACTCCGTACCGGATTTTGATGGGGAGCGAGTTTGCGCCAGAGGACATCATTGGATTCGTTCAATTTACTGACATTGTTCGTGCCCAAGAAGCATGGGACGATATTCACGTCAATCGTGATGGTTTCAATGAATGGGATAACCCGTATTTCGGCTTTCCTCAAATGGTCCGCTTTGCTTTCAATCTCAACGAATCTGCCCGCGCTCGTTTAAAGGAACTCGGAAAGCAAGGTGCTAGCGCTCCCTTGTCTACTCTCCTGCAACCTCGCTCTGTCAAAAAAGATACCAAGAGTCGACGTCATACACAGTTCATCTACGAAGAAGAAGTGTTAGATCTCCTGCGTATCATGGATGGAACTCAATACGATGACAACATTCTTGGGTTCTTGGACTATGACAAGATCAAAGACGGCAATATGTGCCGTCATATTGTGATGGTTCTACCATACAAGGCGTCGTGCGATGCAATGGAGCAGCTTCTTAACTCCCACACCGAAGAATTCAAAAATCTGGGTAATTACCAGGTAATAAACATTGCAGGGCTAGAGGCTCAGAAAAAACACCGCACACCGGAAAGCATTAAACAAGCGATTGAAGCAGCTGAAAAAGCAGGGCAAAAGACCATCACCTTGACAGTGAACAAGATGCTAACTGGTAGTACGGTCGAACAATGGGATACCATGCTCTTCCTGAAAGAGACGTCTTCACCGCAGGAATACGATCAGGCTATCTTCCGTCTTCAGAACCAATACGTGCGAGAGCTGCAGCCGAAAGAGCACCCGATAACACAACACGAAGCAACCATCAAGCAATGCCTCAAGCCACAAACAATCCTTGTTGATTTCGACCCCACGCGAATGTTCCGTCTGCAAGAACAGCGAGCATTGTTTGCAAACGTTAACACCAACGAACGGGGAAACGACCGACTTGAAGAGAGTCTGAGTGAGGAATTGCGGATCTCGCCGATCATTACCATGAATGCGGACAAGATCCACGAAGTCCAACCCACCGATATCCTTCAAGCAGTCAGCAACTACAACGCGAGCCGATCAATTAATGACGAAGTGATGGATGTGCCGGTCGATCTAAACATGCTCAAAAATGAACTCCTCAGAAAGGTTATCAACCGTCAAGCCGAGATCGGTTCGAAAGGTTCGTTAGAACTTCCCCCTAATGAAGGACAAGAAGACGACCTTGAATTAGGCGACTCGGAAGAAGACCAAGCAAATGCTACCGGGGCATCAGAAGATGGTTCAAGCGAGACAAATAAGCCGAACAATAATAGCAAGAAACCTGACGAACAGATTTCTCTAGAACTTAAGATCCGAACCTACTACCAACGAATTTTTTTCTTTGCCATGCTGGCGCAAACTGAAGTCTGCTCACTCGGCGACATCATCAGTTCAGCCCATGAGGCTGAACATCCTCGTATTCTTAAAAACCTTGGACTTGAAGTAGCTGATTTAAAGGTCTTGAAAGACACTATCGATCCCTTCAAATTAAATCAACTCGATTACAAGATACAAAACATAAATCACCTTGGGAGAGATGAATCGTTACCGCCAATTGACCGGGCTCTGCGAGCAATTGGAAAATTTTCCCGTATATCCGGCTCTGAAGTACGAACGCCAAACTCATTATGCAATCAAGTTATCAACCAATTGCCAAAAGATCAGCTCAAGTCTTGCATAGAACGTGGCGACAAAGTACTTGATGTTGCGAGCAAATCTGGAGAGTTTGCCCTTGCGATCTTCGCGCTACTCGTTAACGAACTGGGGATTGCACACAAAGTAGCTGCAAATTCAATCTACTCCATTCCAACCTCGAAGATTGCATATGAGTTTACCCGCCATTTCTACAATATCCTCGGACTCAACCCGCGAAACATCGCGCGAAACTTCAGCATATATGATCTTTTGCAATTTGCTGATGAAGATGGGATTAATAGTGAGCGGTTAAACGGAGTAATTCGGCAGCCCATCGATTTTGACCGTATTGACATAGCGAAAAGCGTGCAAGAAGGAGAACAGGTGAAATTCGCGGTCGTAGTAGGTAACCCTCCCTATCAGAAGCAAGGGGGTAGTGGAGGAAGCAACGATGCGCCAATTTATCAAGAGTTTGTGAACATCGCTGAACATCTTCAGCCTATTTTAATCTCCATGATCATCAAAGCTCAGTGGTTCTCTGGAGGAAGAGAGAACCTGATTGGAAGCTTCCGAAAAAAGATGCTCTCTAATAGATCCCTGAGGAAATTGTACGATTTCCCGAACTCAAAAACTATCTTTCCTGACGCCGAAATCAAGGGTGGTATTTGCTATTTCCTGATTGACCAAAATTATGATGGCGACTGCGAAACTCACCTTGTGCTGGATTCGGAAGAGTTCACAGCCCCTCGTGACCTAAGGAAGTATCCTGTATACATTCGACACCCCTACGCTCTTTCGATCATTGAAAAAGTGCAGACTAAATCAAGTGCATTTGTCGATTCTATTATTTCTTCGGATACTCCATTTGGGATTCCAACAAACCCGAAGACAAGTAAAAAAACACTAGTCAGTGTAAGCGATACAGCAGATTCAGATCATGAAATCGCGCTGTATTACAATGACAAGAACGCGCGTAAGGTAGGCTATGTTTCTTCGAGGGATGTTAAAAAGAACATTGCAGATGTGGCCCGCCCCAAAGTGATTTTCCCCAAGACGGGATGGTCAGGAAATGACTCTAAGGTACTTGGGATCCCAATGCTGATTGAGGGGCAATCCGTATGTTCGCAAACTTATTTATACGCCCCCTTTGACACCATACAAGAGTGCACGAATTTTGTGCGCTACTACAAGACACGGTTCTTTCGTTTCCTTGTATCAACATTAAAAATCACCCAAGATGCGATGAAACGAGTATATAGATATGTACCTATGCAAGATTTTGGTAGCGATTCATTGTGTGCTTCGGCTAATAGTGTGAACAGTTTAGATGATCTCTTATTTGAACACTACGAGCTTAGCAATGAGGAAATTGATTTCATCAAGCAGACCATCGATGAATTTTAGTCGTAACGGTTTGCGATGTATGTCTGACCGGTAGCGGCAAGAGCGCCACCGAAGGTTTCTTCACCAACAAACTACCCCGAATCACTTCTCTAACCACGGCGCGCTTGCCTCGTTCCGGTCTCTAACCACGGCGCGCTTGCCTCGTTCCGGTCGAGCGAATGGGTCGCTATTCCCGCGCACCCACGGTTGCTCCACTCTGCAGGCTCCACACGCTCGGCATGAAGACCCCTTCCCGGCAACCCCAAATAGCCACTTTCGCCCGATAGCAGGCGAAAACCAGAGCGGTCAGACAGAGCAATCAATAATCTCAGTTGTATCCAACTCATGATGTTCTGCGATCCGCCGTTTAACACCGAGAAGGCCTTTAACTATTACGAAGGCAACTTGGAGCACTCCATAGGGCTGACCATGATGAGCGATCGTCTCATCCACATGAAAAAGCTGCTTGCCGACGATAGGTAAATATGGATCCACCTAGACTTCTCTGAGAACCATCGCATGCGGCTTCTTCTGGATGAGGTGTTTTCTTCTGGCTCATTTATTGGTGAGGTCACGTGGAAGAAGTGCGGAAACCTGCCGAATGATCGCCCCATGGCAGCTAATGACGACAAAATTCTGGTCTACGGCTCAGAGAACATCTTCAATTTGCGCCCACGTCCCGCAGGGCGCGGAGGTTATATCAATACCGATGGCGATCCTCGTGGCCTCTGGGCTACTCACCCGGTTGACGCAAACGCGAAGGGTGGCAGGAATGTCGAACATCTACGCTATTCGATCGTAAATCCTCAGACAGGGATTGAATACAGTCCTGCTGCTGGACGCAACTGGGTCTATTCGCAAGAGGACATGGAACGTGGGATAAGGGCTGGGCGAATAATCTTCGGACGTACTGGCAACAGCGGATCGGCTAAGAAGGCATATCTGTCCGAAACTAGGGCTGGCCTTACTTGGCCTGCGCTGTGGTTGAGCGACGAGATCGTTGAGTTTGTGTACAACAATGCCGCTGATAAGCATTTGCAGTCGATGTTCCCCGGCAGAAGTCCATTCGACATTCCAAAACCAGAAGAGTTACTGGAGCGTATTATCCACATTGGTTCTAACCCCGGCGACATTGTGCTGGACGTGTTTGCTGGCTCGGGAACTACTGCTGCGGTGGCTCAGAAGATGGGGCTGCGCTGGGTAACGTGTAATTTGTTGGGATCTACGTTTAATGCATTCACACGGCCTCGCCTTGAAAAGGTTGTCAACGATGTGGCGGCCGATGATGTTGAGCTGCCTGATGGTGTTAATCCTGAAGATGCCACGAAGTTCACTAGCGTGCTCAATAAGCTAATCAAAGATGATCCGGAGCTTAAGAAGAGTGCGGATCTGAGGACTTTAAAGGCTGCCACGAAAACCAAACGGACTAAAGAAGTGGTGAATTGGCGTGGTGGTGGGGTCCAAGTAGCGCACCTGTCGCCTTCCTGTTTTGACTACGATCCGGAACTAGGTCGGGTCATGTTGACCTCAGCAGCTACCGGACAGGTGTTAATCGAGTCTGTGGCAGCGAATCTCGGTTTCACGCTGCTGCATACGGATGATGACTACGTGTTTGACGCTCGCCGTGGTAATGCGTTGTTGAGGGGGATTGCCACGGTGGAGATTGTTGACTGGTTGGCTAGCCAAATTCGGCCGGGAGAAACGATTGTTTTAGCGGCAACAGCTGTGATGGACGGGGTACATCAGCACCTGCGTAAGAGTGTTAGAGGCTCGCGGGTGGTGGCGTTGCCTGACGATGTGTTCCGATGCAACGAAAGTGGTAAGCAGTAATGGTGAACAAGCTTAATATCAGCTTTGATTCTGACATGCTTGAGGCGATCAGCTCCGAGTTTGATCTGCGTACCCCAAACAAGGCTGCCTTACGGCAGCTGATCTTTACCCTTGATGGTGACTACGATCCGACGGTTATGCAGGTGCTTAACCTGGCTACGGGCGTGGGTAAAACCTATTTGATGGCGGCGTTTGTAGAATATCTGCGTCGTCAGGGTGTGGGTAGCGTCATGATCGTTACTCCTGGTAAGACTGTGCAGTCTAAAACAGTGCAGAACTTTACGCCTGGTTCACCGCGTTATATCGCCGGGTCTGCAGTGCCACCTGAGGTTGTTACCCCGCAGGATTACTCTGCTTGGGTTTTTCGCCAGAACGGTCCGGTGCGGTTGGCGTTTGGACGTGAAGTTCCGATGCTGGCGTTTATTTTCAATATCCAGCAGCTTATTGCGCCTAAGGACGTCGAAGGTGATACACAGGGTCGGACTCAAGATTCTATGCGGCGTAAGCCGCGCCGCTTTGATGAGAATGCCGGAGTGCTGTTTGATTATCTAAAGGGTTTGGATGATCTTGTTGTTATAGCTGATGAGTCCCATCTGTATGGTTCCAGTGCGGTAGCGTTCAATGCTGCGCTTAGGGAGCTTGATCCTGCGGCAGCGGTTGGTTTGACGGCGTCGGTGGATAAGAAAAAAGATCATGGTATCTACGAATGCCCTATTTATCAGGCAATCCGAGATAAGTATGTGAAAGCCCCCGTATTGGCGTTTCGCAAGTCTGGGTACGGTACAGACGAAGCATCTGAAGAGCAGCAATTACGTGATGCGTTGCAGCTGCGTCAAATTAAACAGTCTCACTATGACTCATACGCTTTAACTGAGAATCGTGGTCATGTGAATGCGGTTGTTTTCGTGGTTTGCTCTGATGTTGCTCACGCAACTCAGGTTGCCGATCTTTTACGTACGCCTGAGTACTTTGGGCGTGAAGATGCTGTTTTGCAGGTCGATTCTCAGCATGAAGATGATCTGACTCAACGCAGGCTAAACGAGCTTGATCAGGCCGATTCGCCGGTGCTTGCAGTGGTTAGCGTCAACAAGCTTAAGGAAGGCTGGGATGTTAAGAACATCGCGGTCGTGGTTACCCTGCGGGCCATGGCCTCGGAGGTGTTGACTCAGCAGACGATGGGGCGCGGATTGCGGCTGCCGTTTGGCAAATACACCGGTGTGTGGCAGATTGACCAGCTTGACATTATCGCTCACCAGTCCTTTACCGAGCTGCTCAATGCCGAGAATGTACTCCAGCAGTTCGGGCTTGAAGAAGCAATTGCTGTGCTTGACAAGACGCAAGTCGAAGCGGCGATCCGTAAAGCTGCCGAAAGCTCTACCGACCAAAGCGCGAGCGTCGACTCAATGACAGGCGCCGGTTTCGGGGAGTCGGCCAGTGCGCCCTCTTGCGGACCAGGTTGGGGGCTTGCCGGGGGTGGCGCTAGTGATGGCGATGCACGCTCAGGAATGGTCCCTGTCAGTGGGGGCAATAGTGCGGGAATGCCCGGGGTGGGGGTGCGTGAGATCACCGATACAGCCCCGGAAGACGGTGCGGAGCAGGAATTGGAGTTGGTTTCGATTTACCGTAACCCAGCCTTCGCTGATGTTACGTATCAGTTCCCAGTAACCATGATGACGGTGCAGCAGCCCTCTATTAATCTGTCTGAGATTAGTGATGAGGATGTTGAGCATGCGGCGCGCAGGGTTACTTCTACCGGTGATGTTTTGTTGCGTAAGGAGATTATTGCTGCTCTGGGTAAGAAGCTGCGTGCTGAGGATCGTGAGAGTGCTGAGGTCGACTCCGTGCATATTGATGAGGCTGATGCTAAGGATGCGCTTGTTAAGCTCGTAATGAATATGCCGCTGGTACCTAAGACAGAGAAGAGCTTGCGTTATGTTGCTACGTTTTTGGTGCCTAGGTTTATGAAGAGCGTGACGTTTGCCGAGTGGAACGTTAAATCTCTAGATTAAGCGCGTAACGAGTTATTAAAACTCGTGCAGACCTATGCGACTGAGACACTGCGTGCTACTCGTGAGGTGCCGAGCATTCACCCGAAATTAATGCCTGGACAGGGATATACCCTTCCTCTCGGGGAAACAGTCCATGATCAGGTAGATACCAGTGAACAGTTTAAGAAGCGGCGAGTGTATGGGGGTTGGTTTAAGTCGTTGTTTGCCGAGGAGTATTTCGATTCCTTTACTGGTGAATATCAGTTAGCGCGTTTGCTGAATACGTCGCCGGGCATCGTGTGGTGGCATCGGCTGCACCCGCATGATAATGCGTCCATACTTTATAATGGTAAAAACCATTATGACCCAGACTTTGTGGCTTTGGATACCAATGGTGCGCATTGGATTATCGAGGGAAAGGACGAGCGAGGGCGGGACGATGCGCTTGTGCAGGCTAAACGGAAGGCTGCGGAGTCGTTGGTGCGTCGTCTGGAGGCTGAGGATGCTTACGCAGGGCAGAAGTGGGGCTATTTGATTGCTTATGAACAGGACACAGCTCGTGCGGATTCGTGGGAGGATCTGAAGGCTTTCGCGCAGCCAGTTAGCAATACGCTCTGAGATTAGAGGCTGTCACTTCTAACTGCTACCTAAGACCGCGGCATCTTTAGCAGCACCAGTTAGAAGGGACTGGGCGGGAAAGCACCTTACCGACCGCCTTCCCGCCACAGCTTCCCGCTAAAGAAAACCACCACCCAGGCGCCGACAACCAGGTAAATAAACTCGCCCACCGTCTCAAACACCCATAGGCCGCTCAGGTTACCGAGCAGCGCTATCAGTGAGGACGCCACCAGCGCCGCGATAACGCTCGCCAGAAAGTCCCGCATCGCTCTTTTAGTAGCCGAAGTTCGGGTTGCGGCCGCTCACGATCTCCTTGCCGAACGGCATCAGCGCCAGCGGCACCATCTTCAGGTTCGCCCACGCCATCGGGAGGCCGATGATGGTGATTGCGAGCGCGAAAGCGGTAGCGATGTGGGCAAGGGCCAGCACCAGGCCGAAAGTGACCAGCCACAGCACGTTAAGCAGGAAGGAGCCGACGCCCGCTCCCGGCTTGTCCACCACGTAGCGGCCAAACGGCCAGATCACGTACCCGGCCAGGCGGAAGCAGGCGAACGCGGCGGGCAGCGTGATGATCGGCAGGCACAGCAGCAGGCCCGTGAGGGCGTAGCTGGCGGCCAGCCAGAAACCGGCGAAAACCAGCCAAATGATGTTCAAGATGGTGCGCATTAGCTCTCCCTGTCTGCCTGCGGTGCGCCGTATCGGCGTAGCACCTGCGTATTACCCAAAATCTTATCCTTGCGGCCTGGGAAGTTAAGAGCGCGGTCCGTCGGCCCGTCGGTCCCGCAAGGCTAATCAGTTGGCGCTGCGCTCCACCCGCAAAATCGCCGCTCCCTCGTGCTCGGCCGCGTACGCCGCGCCGCCACCGCGCACCCCAAACAGGCGTTTGGTAAACACCAGCCAGGCGATAAGCAGCAGGTTCACCACGAAAGTGCCGACGCGCAGCACGGTCACCTTCTCGATCAGGTCATAGATCTCGTATGGCACTAGCAGGCTGGTGATTACGACCGCCACGTATTCGCCCCAGCGCCGCAAAGACCACAGCCCGATCCCTTCCAGCAGCTCCAGGAAAGCCAGCAAAAGCACGCCGCTCATGGCCAGCAGCAGGGTGTTGTGGTGCAGGAAGAGCAGCTGCCTCGCCAGACGCACCGGTAGGGAATCGTGCAGGTCTATGCCGAACAGCGCGGCGGCCTGTTCCGTCAGCGGCAGGTAGTGCGCAAAAGCCTGCTGCAGTGAATCGCGCGCGCCCGCGAAGCGCCACACCCCGTAGGCGGCCAGCGCCAGCAGCGCCGCGCGCAGGAAACGCTCAATCGCGAAGAAACGCATGATGAACGCGTCCCGCAACGTCATGCCGCGCAGGGGAGTGGGGGCCGCCGACGCTTCCCCCTCGCCGCGCGGCTTACCGAGGATGTAATTGCCGCAGCGCAGGCAACGCCAGGCCTCGCCGTGCGCGGTCGGGCTACATAGGCCCTCCCAAAGGTCGGGCCTGTCCGTGGGGCGATAGGTGAGGTGCCCGCGTATGCCGCACGCCCACAGTTCCCAGCGATGCGCAGCGTAGGAATGTTTTACGGCCGTAGCACTTTTTCCTGCCATGGGTCAGATCCTACGCCGTGTGGAAATCATCCTTTCGACTGATACTGGAACTGACTATATGTGTATATATTCATTTTCAAGCAAAGAACGAACTTTGCATACGTCGTAGCTGTATCGGAGGCTTGCCGTGCGTGTATCTCCCCTGAAGAACCTGGTTGTTAAGGCTGCCGCGCTTTCTGGTGCGGCCCTGCTGCTCACCTCCTGCGGCACACCGCAGCCGATGAAACTGGGCCCGAAGTGGTCCAACACTACCTCTAGCATGGCCACGGTAGAACTGCCTTCCCCGGAACGGCACTATGCACCGAGCGACGAGCGTACGGTCGGGTTCTTCAAGACCAAAGACGCTTACGGCTTCATCTCGGTCACGGACAACAGCTGCTCGCTCAGCCTTGAAGGCGATCTGATACATGCTGGTAAAGGATCGACTTTCTTCAATAAAGGCAGGTTGGATGCGCCGGAAGATGAGCAGAACGGCATTTCGAATTCGCTGCAAATACAGGGGGAGCCCGGCCGCTCCTGGGTGATTTACTGTGGCAGCCGGGGGATCGTGCTGTGCAGCAGCACGGACGTAGGCAAAATCGAGCTGATCGGTTTGAAAGACTCCGCGTACAGAGACGGTGAGCGAGACGGCGAAAATACCGGGAAATGCTGGGAGGTGGAAAAGAAGCGCTGATCGGATGATGCGGGGCGAGTAGAGTCTTGCCCGTGCCTACACCCGATTCAGCATCTCCCGCCGCCCGTTCTTTCGCGGCTGGTCGTTTCTTGCCGCTCCTACCCGGTATCGGGCTTTCGCTCCTGGTGGCCCTGGCCGCGTTAGCGCTGAACGCCGTCGTCCCGCCGCTATCGGCCGCGCTGGTCGCGATCCTGGTGGGTGCCGTGCTCACCAACTTGCACCTGTTGCCCGCGCCCCTCGCTCCCGGCCTTACTTTCAGCAGTAAGCAGCTGCTGCGCTTCGCCATCGTGCTGCTCGGCCTGCAACTGCCGATAGGTGAGCTGGCCTCGCTCGGCCCCGGAGTTATCGCGCTGGTAGTGGCCGTGGTCGCCGTCGGCATGGTGACGGGCATGTGGCTCGGCAGGCTGCTCGGTATCAGCCCGAACCAGAGCGCCCTGATCGCCGGCGGTTTCTCCATCTGCGGCGCTGCCGCCGTCGCCGGCGTGCGCGGCATCCTGGTGCCCGACGTCCGCCCCGGCGAAAGCGCGCAGGAGGCGGAGGAGAGGCTCGAAGCGGAAACCGCCACAGCGGTCGCGCTGGTGGTTGTGTTCGGCACCCTCATGATCCCGCTTCTCCCCGCGCTCGCCAGCCTGCTCGCGCTCACCCCGCACGTTGCGGGTATCTGGATGGGGGCCTCGATACACGAGGTGGCGCAGGTGGTGGCCGCCGCGCTGCTCACCGGAAACCTGCACACCGTGCAGGTGGCGGCGGTGGTGAAGCTCGGCCGCGTGCTGCTGCTCGCGCCCGTCATAATCGCGCTCGGGCTGGCCCTTAACAACCTGAACAAACAGCGCACGGCAGCCGCCCAGACGGACCCCGTGCAGGGCACGGGAAACCGGGCTAAGCGGCCCCCGCTCGTACCGCTTTTCGTGCTCGGCTTCATCGCGGCGGTGGCGCTGCGCAGCCTGCTCCCCATCCCGCCGGGCGTGCTGCTCACCGTGGAATACGTGCAAAAGCTCTGCCTGATCGCCGCCATGTTCGCGCTCGGCACCGGCGTCAAACTCTCCCTGCTGCGGCAGGTGGGCGGCAGGCCGATCATCTTGGCGGCAATCCTCACCGCGCTAGTGACGGCTCTCGGCCTGGCCGGGGCCGTGCTGGTCTAAACGCGCCTCCTAAAACGTCGCCTTAAAACGCGCCTACTGGATAAAAACAGTGACGGGCCGGGAATAAATTTCCCGGCCCGTCCTGGTCTGCGCCTATCGCGCTATCGCCCTGCTAGCGACTAACCCTGCTAGCAACCAGTCGAGCTAGCAACTAACCGAGCTATCGACTAGCCAAGCAGCGTCTTTTCGATCTGCGCGATGTGCGGCAGGGCGTTGCCGTAGCGGTGCACGGTGCAGGAAACCGCCTGTTCGCGCAGGAACGGCAGCATCTCGATCCGGCCCGACACGGTGACGGGCTGCGCAAACAGCGCGATCTCGGGGCGCTTGGCCACCAGCTCGTCCAGCGGCAGCTCCGGCCCGCCCACCAGACGCACCCGCAGCGAACCCGCCTCGCGATTCAGCGCGGCCACGAAAGCCTCGGCGTCCTCCACCGTGCCCGGCACGTCCGGCACCGCCAGGCGCTCCTCGGCATAGCTGAACCTGACCGGCGCTCCCGCGGTGCGGGCGGCGTGCGCCACGCGGCGCACCTCGTCGGCCTCCGCGCCGCCGGTCACGCGCACCGTCACCGGGCAGGGCAGGTAACGCAGCACGTTCATCTCGCCGTGCAGCCCCTGCACGTCGCGCGGCGCAAAGAAATCGGCGGCATGCGCCAGATCGCTTGCGCGGGCAGCCTGCAGCCAGGCGCGGGCATCCTTTTCCCGCAGGTCGGTCGCGTCCTTAACGTCGGCCAGGTGCACCAGGTAGTTCGGGCCGCCCGCCTTCGCGGTCGCGCCCACTGCGGAACGCTTCCAGCCACCGAACGGCTGGCGCTGCACGATCGCGCCGGTGATGCCACGGTTGATGTAGAGGTTGCCGGCCTCCACGTGGCGGCACCAGTAGTCGATCTCGCGCGGGTCGAGGGACTGCAGGCCAGCGGTCAGGCCGTAATCGGTGCCGTTCTGGATGCGCAGCGCTTCCTCCAGCGTGTCGGCCTCGATGATGCCGAGGATAGGCCCGAAGTATTCCGTCAGGTGGAACTCGGAGCCTTCCTTTACGCCCTCGCGTACGCCCGGCAGCCAGAGGCGGCCGCTCTCGTCCAGCGGCTGCGGCTGCTGCAGCCAGCGCTCGCCCTCTCCCAGCTCGGTCAGGCCGCGCAGCAGCTTCCCGGAGGCAGCCTCGATAACGGGGCCGACCTGCACGGTCGCATCTTCCGGGTAGCCGACGTGCAGCGACTGCACGGCGTCGGCCAGCTGCGCACGGAAGCGGCGCGAACGTGCCACGGAGCCGACCAGGATCACCAGGGAGGCGGCGGAACACTTCTGCCCGGCGTGCCCGAACGCGCTGTAGGCGACGTCCTTCGCGGCCAGGTCAAGATCGGCATGCGGCGTGACGATGATCGAGTTCTTACCGCTCGTCTCCGCCATGATGCGCACGCCCGGACGCCACGAACTAAACAGCGCCGCCGTGTCGTAAGCGCCGGTCAGGATGATCTGATCGATACGCTCGTCCGAAACCAGGGCCTTGCCGACCTCGTTCTCGGGCACGTCCACCAGGCGCAGCACCTCGCGGGGCACGCCCGCGTCCCACAGCGCCTCGGCGATCACGCTGCCGCAGCGCGTGGCCTGCGGCGCGGGCTTGAACACGACCGCGCTGCCGGTGACCAGCGCGGCCAGCACGCCGCCCGTCGGGATGGCCAGCGGGAAGTTCCACGGGGGAGTCACCAGCGTCAGGCCGCGCGGCGCGAACGCGATGTCGTCGCGGGCGGCCAGCTTTTCGGCGCTCTCGGCGTAGAAGCGCGCGAAGTCGATCGCCTCGCTCACCTCGGGATCGCCCTGGTCCAGGGCCTTGCCGGTTTCGTCTGCGGCCACGGCCAGCAGGTCGGCGCGGCGCTCGGCAAGCACGTCCGCCGCGCGGCGCAGCACCGCGGCACGCTCGCTCACATCCAGGGCGGCCCACTCTTTACCGGCGCTGAGCGTCTCGTTTAGCAGCGCATCCACGTCGGCCACGGAAGCCGGGCGCACGGTGCCCGCCACGTCGCGTCCCAGCCCGCGCAGGCCGGAACCCTCGGGATCGCGCAGGCGCGCGGTCAGGCGGCGTGCCCACTCCTGGTTGGCGGGGGTGGACATGTCGGTGTCAGGCTCGTTGCTGAAAGCGGCACCGTCAGCCGCCGGAACGGCCGCATCCAGGCGGTTTTGCACCCGGTTCGTTTCCACCGCGTCCTCGTTTAGCGCCCTGTCCAGGGACGCCGCGAAGCGGGCGCGTTCGCGCGCAAACAGTTCCTCGCTGCGCTCCAGATCGAACACGGCCGACATGAAGTTTTCGGGGGAGGCGTTCTCCTCCAGGCGGCGCACCAGGTAGGAAACCGCGACGTCGAACTCTTTCGGCTCCACCACCGGCACGTACAGCAGCAGATTGCCGACGCTCTCGCGCACCACGCGCGCCTGGCCGGGGGCCATGCCCGCGAGCATCTCGAACTCGACGCCCTCGCGCACACCCCGCGCCTCACCGAGCAGGTGCGCGAACGCCACATCGAACAGGTTGTGCCCGGCGATGCCGAGCTTCACGTAGCGGCAGTTCTCCGGCGTCAGGGAATCCATCAGCACCCGCTTGTACTGCGCGTCCGATTCTTCCTTGGTGGAGAACGTGGCCAGCGGCCAACCGTGCAGGGAGGCGTCCACGCGCTCCATCGCCAGGTTTGCGCCCTTCACCAGACGCACCTTGATCGGCGCGCCGCCCGCCTCCACGCGGGCCTTCGCGAAGCGGCGCAGGCGGCGCATCGCGGCCAGCGAATCCGGTAGGTAGGCCTGCAGCACGATGCCTGCCTCCAGCTTGTGCAGCTCCGGCTGGGACAGCAGGCGCTCGAAAACATCCAGGGTCAGGCTCAGATCCCGGTACTCCTCCATGTCCATGTTTATGAACTTGCGGCTACCGGCGCGCGCCGCATCCAGGTAGAGCGGGGTCAGGGTGGAAACAACATGCTCGATGGTCTCGTCGGCACCCCACAGGGCCAGGTGATCGACGATCGAGGAAACCTTGATCGAAACGTAGTCCACATCATCGCGGGCCAGCAGCCTGCGCACACCCGCCAGGCGGCGCTTCGCCTCGCGCGCACCCAGCACGGCCTCGCCCAGCAGGTTCACGTTCAGGCGGGTGCCGTCGGCACGCAGCCGGGCGATTGCCGCCCCGAGCTGCTTATCGCGCGCATCCAGAACCAGGTGCGAAACCATCTCCCGCATGACGCGCGTCGCGGTGGCAACCACCGGGCCGGGAGCCAGCGGGGCCAGCGCCCCGCCAGCGCCGATAGCGCCGCGCAGAGCGGCGGGCAGGAAGGCCGGCGGGTTAGCGGCGATGCGCGCCAGTTCCTCGCCCGCAGCGCCCCGATCCTCCGGGCGCACCACGCGATCCACGAAAGCCACCGTGAAATCCAGGCCTTGCGGGTCCTTCAGCAGGTCGGCCAACATTTGCGCCTGGGCGGGAGCGGGGATCTTGGCGGCCTCGCGCACCCACTTAGCTACCAGGTCAGAAACCTCGGCGGGGGAGGGCAGGCGGGAGGGATCGGAAACGTTAACCACGTGTGGGCATCCTTTCGACGGTGAAACCTGCCCAAATCATATAGCCGACTTTTACCGCTGAGTAGCGCGCTCCCGCAGGTAACAGGGGCCACACAGCGACTCGTAGGTGACGTGGCCGCCGTCATCAATCGCTACCTGGCTGCCGGAAAACACGTAGCGACCATCCAAGAGGCGGCAGTTAAATTCGGCCTGAGAACCGCACCGGCACATGGTGGGTAACTTCTCAAAATTGTCCGCCAGCTCGAACAGGCGGGCGCTGCCGGGGAACATGCGCGCCATGAAATCGGTGCGCAGGCCGTAACAAATAACCGAAACGCCGTCCTGCTTCGCGACCAGGAAAAGCTGGTCGATCTGGGCGGGGGTCAGGAACTGGGATTCGTCCACAAGCACGCAGTGCAGGCGCGCAACCCCGGCGTCGGCACACCAGGCGTGGATCAGTTCGCGCAGATCCTGATCTTCCTCCACCAAAATGTCTACCTTGCGGCGGCCGCCAGCCCGCGCCACCACGTAAGCATCGCCCTTCGTATCCAGCGCAGGCTTCACCGTCACGGTGGCCAGGCCGCGCTCCGCATAGTTATAGGCCGTCTTAATCAGCGTGTCGGACTTGCCCGAATTCATTGCGCCGTACTTGAAATGTAGCTTCGCCATTGCGCCCTCTTTTAACAGCCTTCCCCGCATATCGTTAGCGCCGATAGCCTACCCGTTGCCACAGGCGCGGGCCGCACGCTCACCCTAACCGGCCGGTAACCGGGCGGCGGTGTGACGTGGCGTATATGTGGTGATGTGCCAGACGCAACAGGGCCGGACGTATCCGCCGGAAAGTGGCAGAATGAACCGGATACCAAACCTCGACTAAAGGTAAGCGATTGAACGGCAACACCACATTCCACTACCGCAACTCTTCGCTGCTCTCCGTAGTTGCGGTAGAAGCCCCGGTAACCGTCACGTCCGACGACATGGACGAACTGCTGGCTCCCGCCCGCAAGCGCATGCGCCTGCCCAAAGGCACGCTGCAGCGCGTCGCTGGCGTTTTCGAACGCCGCCAGTGGCAAAACGACGAGGGATGGCTCCAGGGCGTGATCTCCGCCGGTGAACGCGCCATCGCCCGCAGCGGCGTTTCGCGCGACAAGATCGGGTTGATCATCAACACCTCGGTCACGCGCAAGCACCTTGAACCCTCCATCGCGGTTGCCGTTCACTCCGGGCTGGGCCTGCCGACCTCCGCCATGGACTTCGACATCACCAACGCCTGCCTCGGCTTCGTAAACGGTCTCATGCTGGCCTCCACCATGATCGACGGCGGCCACATCGAATACGCCCTGATCGTCGGCGGCGAAGACACCGCCGAAATGCACCGGCGCACCATCGAACGCCTCAACAGCAAAGACGCGACCCGCGACGACTTCCAGATGCAGTTCGCCTCCCTCACCCTCGGCTCCGGCGCCGCCGCCGCGGTGGTGGGCCCGGCAGACAAGCACCCGGAAGGCCACCTCATCAAGGGCGGTATCGCCCGCGCGGGCACCGAGCACAACCAGCTCTGCGTCGGCTCCATGGGGGACATGCGCACCGACACCAAGGGCCTGCTAGAGCACGGCCTGGAACTCGTGGTTGACGCCTGGCGCGACGCACACGAAGAAGGCTTCGACTTCCGCAGCGCCGACACCTTCGTGACCCACCAGATCTCGAACGTCTACACCCGCGCGTTCTCCAATGCAGTAGGGGTGGAAATCGACAAGATCCCGGTGACCTTCCCCGACTGGGGCAACGTCGGCCCGTCCTCCCTCCCGATGACCCTCGCCAAGGTGCAAGACACCTTCACAAAGGGCGACAAGATCGTGCTGCTCGGCGTGGGCAGCGGCATTAACACGGCAATGCTGGAGCTCGAATGGTAAACCGCCGCAACGTAGAGGACATCGCCGACGTCCCCCGCCAGTACGGGGTAGACGATCGCCTGCACCGGATCGTGCGGGCGCGCGACGTACACGGAGAACAGCGCCGCTGGCACCTGCTCGATAACGCGCCGCTGCTCGCGGAGCGCGGCGTCAGCGAACCCAAGGGCACCTTGCTGTGCGTGCACGGCAACCCCACCTACTCCTACCTGTTCCGCAGCCTCCTGCAGGCCGACATCCCCTGGCGCGTTATCGCGGTAGACCAGTTGGAGATGGGCTACAGCGAACGCACCGGCACCGTGCGCCGCCTGCAGGACCGCATCACCGACCTGTCGCTGCTGACCGACTCCCTGGATCTGCGCGGCAAGGTGATCACCGTCGGTCACGACTGGGGAGGCATCGTTTCGCTCGGCTGGGCGCTCGATAACCGCGATCAGCTGGCGGGCGTCATTCTCACCAACACCGCGATCTATCAGGGGCTGGACGAAAAACTCCCGGCCTCCCTGCAGCTCGCCACCGCCCCCGGCATGCTTGCCGCCGCGACCTCCCGCACCAACGCGTTTCTGCGTACCACGCTGTCGCTTTCCGACCCGCCGCTGCCGCAGCAGGTGCGAGAGGAATACCTGGCCCCCTACAAGGGCAGGCCGCGCCGCTGGGGCATCGAAGACTTCGTGGCCGACATTCCGGCCACCTACGATCACCCCTCCCGCCCCACCCTGGAGCGCCTGGCGGAGGGCGTCAAGGAGCTTGACGTACCCACCCTGATGGTGTGGGGCCCGCGGGACGTCGTGTTCTCCGACCGCTACCTCAAAGACCTGCTGCAGCGTATCCCGCACGCCGACGTGCACCGCTACGAAAACGCCTCCCACCTGGTGTGGGACGACGCGGACGTCGCGGGCACAGTCGCCAAATGGCTGGCTGACAACTACGGCGAAGAGCCGCGCGAAGAACGCAGCGTCTCCAGCTACGCCACGCAGCGCGAACCGATCCACCTGGGCGAACGCATCAGCGAACTGGCCGCCGACCCGCAGCACGCGGAAGACGCGGCAGTCGTCGAAATGCACACGGGTCGCACCATCAGCTGGCGGCTGCTCGACACCCGCGTGAAGGAACTCGCCGCGGGCATGCTCGCCCACGGCGTCGGCCCCGGAGACCGTGTAAACGTGCTCGTCCCGCCCGGCGCCGACCTGACCGCCACCATCTACGCCTGCCTGCGCATCGGCGCGGTCGCGGTAGTGGCCGACGCGGGCCTGGGCGTTAAGGGACTCACCCGCGCCGTCGTCGGCAGCCACCCCGACTACATCATCGGCATCGAAAAGGCACTCGCCGCCGCCCGCAGCCTGAACTGGCCGGGGCAGCGCATCAGCGTGCGGGAACTGCCCAGCCTCGACCGCATCGCGCTCGGCGTGGAAACCTCCCTGGCGCAGCTCGCCGTGGAGGGCCGCAACCTGCTGGCGCTCGACGAAACCGTGCTCGGCCCCTGGCCCGAACAGGACGACGATGCCGCAATCCTGTTCACCTCCGGTTCGACCGGCCCCGCCAAGGGCGCCGTCTACACGCACCGCCAGCTCGGCGCGATGTTCCACGCCGTCGGCACCGTGCTCGGGATGCGTCCCGAACGCGGGCTGGTTGCCGGGTTCGCGCCGTTCGCGCTGCTCGGCCCCGCCATCGGCGCACCCTGCGTGGTGCCCGACATGGACGTGACCGCCCCCGCGACCCTCACGGCGTCGGCGCTCGCCGACGCCGTGGCTTCGCTGGGAGAGCCCGCGATCTTCACCGCGCCCGCCGCGCTCATCAACATCCTCGCCACGGCGGGGGAGCTGAGCGAAACGCAGCGGGCCGCGCTCGCGAAGGTCCCCAGCTTCTTCTCCGCCGGGGCACCGATTCCGGCGAATCGCCTGCGCGAACTGAAGAACGTACTGCCGAACGCCACCGCGCTCACGCCCTACGGCATGACCGAATGTCTGGCCGTGACCGCCATTGATCTGGACGGCATCATTACCGCTGGGGAAGGCAACGGCGTTTGCGTCGGCACCCCCCTGGAGGGCGTGGAAGTCGCCATCGCGCCGCTCACCGAGGACGCGAGTACCGGCGACGAAGCGACCACCGAGCCGGAAGTTTCCGGCGAGGTGCTGGTACGGGCTCCGCACGTGCGTGACCGCTACCTGATGCTGTGGGACACCACCCGCCACGCTTCGCGCTACGAGGGCTGGCACGCCACCGGCGACGTCGGCCACCTGGACGCGGAGGGGCGCCTCTGGATCGAAGGCCGCATGGCGCACGTGATGACCACCCCGGAGGGTGTTTCCACGCCCGTCGTGATCGAGAAGGCCGTCGAGCAGACGCGCGGCGTGAAGCGCGCCGGAGTGTGCGCGGTGGGCCCGCTCGGTACCCAGCAGCTGGTGGTGTTCGTGGAGCCCGACGGCACCATGCACCGCAGGCGCAGCGACATTCCCCGCCCTGCCCCCAGCGATCTGGCTATCGCGGTGCGCCGCAGCGTGTTCAGCGCGACCGGGCATCCGGTGGCGGCCGTCTACACGACGCGCCAGCTTCCCACTGACATCCGCCACAATTCGAAGATCGACCGGGCCGCCCTGGCGCGCTGGGCCGAATCAACCCTGCGCGGTAGGAAGGCGGGAAGGCCGTGAAGGTCCTGGTCACCGGCGCCTCCGGCATGCTCGGACGCCGGGTAGCGGAAACCCTGCGCGATCGCGGTGACGAGGTAACGGCATTCCAGCGGCGCGACGCCCAGATCCCCGGCGTGCGGACCGTGCAAGGCTCGCTCACCAGCAAGGCCGACCTGGCCCGCGCCGTGGCCGGGCAGGACGCCGTGATTCACCTGGCCGCGAAGGTTTCCATCTCCGGGCCGGAGGAGGAGTACCGCGAGGTAAACATCGGCGGCACGCAGCGCCTGATCGACGCGATGCGCGCCGCCGGGGTGAAACGCCTGGTGAACATTTCTTCTCCGTCCGTGGCGCACAGCGGCGAACCCATCGTCGGCGACGGGGCGCTGCCCGCGGACCCGGAAACCGCGCGCGGCCCTTACGCCCGCACCAAGGCCGCCGCCGAGTTGCTGGCCATGGCCGCCGACGGCGACTACCTGATGGTAACCAGCCTGCGCCCCCACATCGTGTGGGGCCCCGGCGACACCCAGCTGGTGGCTCGCATCGTGGAGCGCGGTAAACGCGGCACGCTGCCGCTGCTGGACGGCGGTCAGGCGCTGATCGACACCTGCTACGTGGACAACGCGGCGGATGCGATCGTGGCAGGTCTGGACCGGATCGAAGAGGTGCACGGCGAATCGTTCGTGATCACGAATGGGGAACCGCGCACCGTGGCCGAACTGATGGAGGGCTTCTGCCGCGCCGCCGGAGTGCCCGGCCCACGCCTGAACCTGCCCGCGCCCCTGGCAAAGGCGGCTGGACGCCTGGTGGAAAAGATCTGGGAGGTGCGCCCCGGAGAGGACGAGCCGCCCATGACCGAATTCCTGGCCGAGCAGCTTTCCACCGCGCACTGGTTCGACCAGCGGCGGGTGCGCGAGCGCCTGCGCTGGACCCCCGCCGTCAGCTTTGACGAAGGCCTGGCGCGGGTGGCGGAATACTTTGAGCGTCACCCGGTGGCGTAATTCGGCGGCATAACGGGGGAGCGCGAACATAGTGGGAGGCACCGTGCGCGAGAACGGACACGGCCCGGCGGCAGGGGAGAGCATTACGGGCGAACCGAGCGACGCTGAGTTGCTGGCAGCCTGGCGCGCTACGCGCTGGCCGAGCGAAAAAAGCTTCGGCACCCTGCTCCTGGTTACCTCCCTGGTGTGTCTGTTCGCCTCTTTAATGATGGCGATTCACCGCTACGAGCAGCTGCTCAATCCCGGCGCGCTGTTCCTGTGCGACCTAAACCCGTTCATTTCCTGCGGCCAGGTGCTGAAGGTGTGGCAAAGCGCCGTGTTCGGGTTCCCCAACACCTTCCTGGGGCTGGCCGGTTACGGCGCGCTATCGGCCTGGTCAGTGGTGTTGTTGAGCGGCATAGAGCTGCCCACCTGGCTGCGGCGCGGCATGGTGCTGGGCATGTTGGGCGCTTTCACGTTCGTGCACTTTTTGATCTATACCTCGCTCATCAAGCTGCAGGTGCTCTGCCCCTACTGCAGCCTGCTCTGGGTGATGACCGGCCTGCAGGTTTTCACCGTTTTGGCCTACGTCAGCGGCAAGCCGGACACCCTCATGCCGCGCGCCCTGCGGAGCGTGTTCTTCCACCGCTACCTGCTGTTCGGGATTTGGCTGTCGGCCGTCGTGGTGGCCGTGATACTGGCGTTCCTGCCGCGCTGGATAGCGCTGCTCGGGCTTTAAACTGCGCGGGGCCGATACCCTCTAAAAAGATTCTGGATCGGGAATCGACCTGGGCTGGGGCTGGTCCGCTTTACGAGTGTGGGATTTTTGGGAGCGGCATTTTTGGGTGTGGCGCGTTTGCGCACATTCGGGTAAGTGGATTTTCTATCCACAAACAAGGCAGGGGAGCGCGCGCTCCTTTCTAACTTTGGGGCATGACCCGCCACCAACGCCGCCTAAGCCCGCGCCTGCTGATCCCTCTAGTCTTGGCGCTGGCGGCGCTGCTCTGCTGGTTGCTGCTGTTTGCCGATGCGAGCGCCGGACAGGAAACCAGCTACCCGCCCACGGCGGGGCAGCGCGCCCCGGTGAAACAGGCAAGCACAGAACGCTCTGATACGACCCGAGAAAAGCGCGCGGACGAAGCGTCGGAAGGTAAAACGCTAACTAAGCCCGGTAAAGCGGCCCACGAAGACAGGCAAAAGCACCCTACCTCTGGTGGGCGGGGCAGAGACGGCACGGAAACCGGCCAGGAAGTCACCGTTTACGTGACTGGACAGGTGGCAAGCCCCGGCCTGGTGCGCCTCGCTCCCGGCTCGCGCGTGGCCGACGCGGTGCAGGCAAGCGGTGGCTTCACGGGAAGTGCCGACAGGCAGGCCGTGAACCTGGCCCGGCCCGTGCGCGACGGGGAACAGATACACCTGCCCAAACCGGGGGAGCAGTCCCTGCCCGGAGCGCAAAACGGTGCGATGGGCGCGGCGGAGGATGCCACGGGTAGCGTCGGCACCCCGGCAGGAGCGGTAGACCTGAACAGCGCGGGAGAGCAGCAGCTCACCGCGCTACCCGGAATCGGGCCAGCCCTAGCGAAACGAATCGTGGCCGACAGAGAAAAGAACGGCCCCTTCCGTTCCATTGTGGAATTAACCAGGGTAAAGGGGATAGGCAAGAAGCTCGCGGCGAAGCTAAGCGAACATGCGCGGGTCAACTAAAGTGCCGCAGAATCGGCAGGCAACCGCAGCACACAGCGCTGCAAACACGGGAAACGTTCCCACCGGCGGTGGCACTATCGCCCGCCGCCCTCCCAGGGACTATCGGCTTATCTGCGTGGCGTTAATGGTCTGGCCGCTCACGGCGCTGGCGCTCACCCCTGGCATTCCTTGGCCCTACCCCTATCTGTTGCTTTTTCTATCCCTGCCCGCGCTCACCGTGCTGCCCGCCCCGGAGGGAAGCAAATGGCCGCTGCTCGCGCTAGCCTGCGCAGCGGGGCTGTTTGCAATCTGGCACGCCGGGCAGGTGGCGCAAGCCAAAACCGGCTACGCCCGAGAAACCGGCACCGCCGCTCATTCGCTGATCCTGCGTACCGATCCGGCGCGCAAACCAAACGGTGCGCTCAGCGCCCGGGCCAGGCTGCTGGATGGGAGCACTTGGCCGGTGAGCACGGCCGAGGCGATAGTGCGCGCAAACCCCGGTACGCAGGCGCACGAAGTGCTCGCGAGTGCCGGTGCAGGCAGCAGGCTAGAAGTGCGGGGCGCAATCCGTTCCTGGCGCGGCCACCTGATCCTCACCGTGAAAACCGCCCGCGTAATCGTGCCCGGCCCGGCCTGGCGGCAGAAGCTGCGCCGGGAGGCACGGGAAGCCAGCGAGGCTTTGCCCGCAGATCGCGCCGCCCTCGTGCGCGGGATGGCATACGGGGACACCGACGGCCTTACCCCGGAAACAGAAGCCGCCATGCAGCGCAGCGGCCTCGGCCACCTGGTGGCGGTATCGGGAGCAAACCTGGCCCTGGTAATGGCCACCCTGCACGTACCGCTCCTGCTGAGCGGAGTTCCCCGAAAAGCGCGGGTCATAGTTGCGGCGCTCGCCGCGTATGGCTATCTGCAACTGGTTGGCAATGAACCCAGCGTGCAACGCGCGGCAACCATGGCCGTTCCCGTGTTGATCAGTCAGTATTTGGGGTGGCGGCCCGCCCCGCTGACCGCACTGGCGCTAGCCGTAACCGTCTGGTGCCTGGGGGATCCGCAAACGGTCACCTCCTACGGATTCGTGTTAAGCGTGCTTGCCACCGCAGCCATCATCACCTGCGCTAAACCCTGCGCAAGGCTGCTAAACGAATCCCTGCAGCTGCCCGAAAAGTATGCCTACGCCATAGCGATGCCGCTGGTAGCGCAAGCCGCTTGCACGCCTGTGCTGCTGCGCTTCAACCCCGAAACCTCGCTCTGGGCAGTGCCCGCAAACCTGGCGGCCGCGCCGTTCGTCGGCGCCGTAACCGTGTTCGGCCTGGCGGCCACCCTCACCGCACCCCTGCAACCGGGGATAGCCACGGTGCTATTCCACGCCGCCGGGCTCTGCGCGGAACCGATCAGACAGATAGCGCTCGCGGCAGACCGGCTACCGCTCTCCCGAATCCCGCTACCTGCGGGAAACACCGGCACGTTCGCTATTGCCGCCTTCTTTATCGCTGCGGCGCTAGCGGGAGGCAGTTACCTGCGCAGACTGGAGAAGAAATACATGGAAAGCACCACCCGGGAAATAAACCTCGCCCAGCAACCTCCCCGGAGGTTGATCCGATCCAGCCGCCCAATCCGCCCCAGGCACCTTACGCGGCCTCGGTGCGGGCAAAACGTTTCCAGCGGCCTCCTGACCGCCCTCGCCCTGCTGCTTACCGCAGCGCTGGTCGGCGTTCTCGGCTGGCGTGCCCTGCCCGCAGCGGCCCCGCAGGACTGGTTGATAGCCGCCTGCGACGTCGGCCAGGGAGATGCGATCCTGCTGCGCGACGGCACCGGGCCCGGCGCAGCCATCGCGCTGATAGATACGGGAGAGGACGAAGCCACCCTCGCTGGCTGCCTAAAACACTTCGGTATCGAGCGGATAGACCTATTCATCCGCAGCCACCCGGACCGCGACCACATCGGCGCGGCGGGCGCGCTCACCGGAAAATGGCAGCCCCGCAAAACCTGGGCCTGCCCGCTAGACGAACAGACAAACGCAGACCTCGTGCCCTACACCGGATACGCGGAAAACCTGGGGCGCGTGCACATAGAGGTGCTTTGGCCACGCAGCGACAGCGAGATAACGCAGGCAGCGCTGAATGATGCCTCCGAAACCAACGACTGTTCGCTCTCCATCCGGGCCGACTGGGACGGGGCAGACCTGAGCCTGGTGAGCCTGGGCGATCTCGAAGAGGACGGCCAACGCCGCATCACCGCCGACGCCCACCCCGCACGGGTGGTGAAGGTATCCCACCACGGCTCGGCCCACCAGTACCCGCCGCTATACGCTGCCCTGCAAGCGGAACTCGGCATCTACAGTGCGGGCAGGCACAACCGCTACGGTCACCCCACCGCCCGCGCGCTCGCCCTGGTTCCGGCCGATAGGGCACTGCGCACCGACACCGGCGGGCACATCGCCATCGGTGTGGAACCCGACGGCACGCTGACCGTCACCACACAGCGTTAACACGCCGCCCTGCCTGGGTAGACTGGACCCCGCATCCCGATAAGGCGGGACACGCTCGAAACGGGGCGCAGGCGAAACGAGACGGGGGAGAAGATGGCAGACGTCGAATGGCATTCCGTGCCGCTAAAACCCCTCATCCTGCTGCAGGGAAGCGAAGTGGTGCTGTCCCAGCGCGCCGTGGCCAGGCTGAAAAAACTGGCCCTGGCAGCGCACCCCGATACGACCATCACCACCCTTAACGCACCCACCTGCCGGGGCGGTGAACTGATGCAGGCCCTCAGCCCGTCCCTGTTCAGCGAACCCCAGCTCATCATCGTTGAGGAAGCGCAGCAGGCCAGCGAACCGCTGCTGAAAGAGATCGCCGCGCTCGCCACCACCGAACCGGACACCGACACCCACGTGGTGATCGTCCACAAAGGCGGCAACCGAGGCAAAAGCGTTTTTGACGCGGTGAAAAAGAAGGCCCTCAAGGTGGCCTGCGATCCGATCAAAAAACCGGCAGAAAAACAGACCTTCGCCAGCTCCGAATTCAGCCGAGAAGGGCGCGCCATTACCCCCGCCGCGCTCGCCATGCTGGTGGAGGCGTTCGGCACCGATCTGTCGGAACTCTCCGCCACCTGCCAGCAGATCATGCGCGACACCCTGCCGGACGGGGACGCGAAACCGCCGAAGATAGATGTGGAACACGTCCACCCGCTTACCGCCGGACGCACCGAAACCACCGCGTTCGCCGTGGCCGACGCGGCACTGGCCGGAAACGATCGCCTGGCGCTGCAGCTGCTGCGCCAGGCACACATGGCCGGGGTGGACCCCGTGCCTCTCGTGGCGGCGCTCGCCGCAAAGGTGCGCGGCCTGGCAAAGGTGACGGCGCAGAGCGCCACCCCGAAACAGCTGAGCATGCCCGACTGGATGCTGCGGAACCTGCGCCGCGACGCCCGCGCCTGGAGCCAAAACGGGTTGGCCCAGGCGATAGAGGCGGTAGCGCGGGCAGACCACGACGTAAAAGGTGCGAGCCGCGACCCGCAGTACGCCCTGCAACGCGCGGTGCTCAGCATCTGCCGGGCGCGCCGTAACGGCTGAGCTTTAAACCCGGCCTACCGCGATGATGGGGTGCCTAAACATCCGCGCATCCCAGAATCTTTAGCGTCTGTCCGTATTAACGGAAGGGTGTCCACTGGGGAGCAGTGGGAGGGGAGCAATGGGGGCTAAACATGGGGCTAAGCGCTGCGCCGGATGCCCTTAGCGTCCCTACGTCTGGATGCTCTTAGTGTCGCTACGTCTGGATGTCCTTAACGTCTCTATGCCTGGGGGACTTTAACGTTTGGGTGCACTAAACGCTGTTTATTCCCACCCCCTGACGTTTGGGTGCACTAAACGCTGTTTGCTTCCACTCCCTAACGTTTGGGTGCACTAACTGCTGTGAAAACGGGGTTTAACCCACCAAAAGTGCACCCGAACGTAAGTCGCAACCAAAAGTGCACCCAGACGTTAGGGGAGGGGAATTACCGGCAGTTACTGCCCCCCCAGCGTTAAAGCGGGCGGGGTTGGCGTTAAGAGCGGGGGCAGCTGCGGTCGGCGGAGCAGATGCATAGCAACGGCAAAACGGCAGGAGGGGACGCGGGAATGACGCGAGGGCGCGAGGACAGGCGGGCCGCAGGAGCCAAAGGGGCGCAGGGGCGCAGGGCAAAAGAAATCCCCCGCCACCGGTAACCCGGTGCGGGGGACTTCTTTAAACCGAGAAGCTTACTTCTCGAGCTTGCCGACCAGCTTCGCGAGGCCCGACTTGCGGTTCGCGGCCTGGTTCTTGTGGATGACACCCTTGGTGACAGCCTTATCGAGCTTGCGGTTGGCCTTCTTCAGGGCCTCACCAGCGGTAGCGACATCGCCCTCGGCAACCGCGGTGCGCACCTCGCGCACGTAGGTCTTCAGCTCGCTCTTGTACGCCTTGTTGCGCTGGCGAGCCTTCTCGTTGGTCTTGATCCGCTTGATCTGCGACTTAATGTTGGCCATGACGGCACGCTTCCCTATCTGTGGTCTACTTCGTGGAACGGTCCGTGTGTAACAAGGGTGGATAGCGGCGGGGACATGGCGGTGGGGACTCGCCTGGAGACGCCGTTATCCGCGAGACACGCGGACAACACGCCCGCAGCAGGTTTAGCTGGCGCGCACCGGACACGGTTGATGCGGCCGCCTAGCCATACGGCAAGCGGTATGTTCACACATACAAGAGAAGACCCTATCAGAGAACCGGGCAAAAACTACCCGGCGCGCTCGGCGGGTTCGCCTCCGCGCCGTGGTATCCGTCACCAGCGGTGCAGCCTGCGGGTCTCGTCGGCCACCAGATCGAAGCGTCGCCTGTCCAGTCGGGCCCCCTCGCGGCGCACGTCGTCCGGGTCGATGCGCAGCAGGCGATTAATGCGCACCTCGCTGGGGCGTCCCTGCTTATCCCAGGGGCCGGTGCCGATGTCTACCCAGGTGTTGCCGTGGCGGTCGGTGTGGACTCCCCGGCCGCGATCGCGCGAGGTCAGCATCAGACACACCAGGTCACCGGCCTCGCGGGCCAGCACCAGCACGGGGCGGTCCTTGCCCTTGCTCGCGTCCTCCTCGAAAGGCACCCACGCCCAAACAACCTCTCCCGGATCGGCCTTGTCGTCGTCCACGGGGGAGTAGCTGATGCGCAGCGGCTTGCCCGCCGGGCGGTCTGCGGCGGGCCTGCCACGCGGGCCGCTGCGCTGCGGGCTCTTGTCTCCGAGCGCTTCGCGCGCCATGCGCCGGGCCGCCCGGCGCACCTCGGGGCTGCGCAGAATACGCTGCAGAAGGCGAACAATCTCATTCCAGATAGACATAGGGACATGCTACGCGGGCGGAACATGAGACGATTAAGCGTTAGCAAGTTTGCCCTGAAAGGACTGAGTGTCGGTGACGCCGAGGATAGACGAATCTGCCGCGCGGATTATTGCCCCCGCATCCACCCCGGTCGAACGCATCCGGAACTTCTGCATCATCGCCCACATCGACCACGGTAAATCGACCCTGGCCGACAGGATGCTGCAGCTCACCGGCGTAGTCGACGAGCGTGCCATGCGCGCCCAGTACCTGGACCGGATGGACATCGAGCGTGAGCGCGGCATCACCGTGAAGAGCCAGGCCGTGCGCATGCCCTGGTCGGTTGATCTCGGCGACGGCCAGGGGGAGCAGCCTTTCGCGCTGAACATGATCGACACCCCCGGCCACGTGGACTTCACCTACGAGGTGTCCCGTTCGCTGGCCGCCTGCGAGGGGGCGATCCTGCTGGTGGACGCCGCGCAGGGCATCGAGGCCCAGACGCTGGCGAACCTGTACCTGGCGATGGAAAACGACCTCACCATCATTCCGGTGCTAAACAAGATCGACCTCCCGGCGGCCGATCCCGACAAGTACGCGGCGGAGATCGCGCAGCTTGTCGGCTGCGACCCGGCCGACGTGCTGAAGGTTTCCGGCAAGACCGGCGTGGGTGTGGCGGAACTGCTCGATCACGTGGTCAAGACCCTGCCGCCGCCCGTCGGTGACGCTGATGCGCCCTGTCGCGCCATGATCTTCGACTCCGTGTACGACACCTTCCGGGGCGTCGTCACCTACGTGCGCGTGGTGGACGGCGAACTGAAACCGCGCGAGCGCATCGCCATGATGTCCACCGGCGCGCAGCACGAACTGCTTGAAATTGGCGTTATCTCTCCCGAACCGATGCCCACCAAGGGCCTGGGCGTGGGCGAGGTCGGCTACCTGATTACCGGCGTGAAGGACGTGCGGCAGTCGAAGGTGGGCGACACGGTGACGTCGGCCCGCAAGGGAGCGGAAGAGGCGCTCGGCGGCTATTCCGACCCGAAGCCGATGGTGTTCTCCGGTCTGTTCCCGATTGACGGCTCCGACTACCCGGTGCTGCGCGACGCGCTCGACAAGCTGAAGCTGAATGACGCCGCGCTGGTTTACGAGCCCGAAACTTCGACCGCGCTCGGGTTCGGGTTCCGCTGCGGCTTCCTCGGCCTGCTGCACCTGGAGATCGTGCGCGAACGCCTGGAGCGCGAATTCAACCTCGACCTGATCTCCACCGCCCCCTCCGTGGTCTACAACGTCACCATGGAGGACCGCAGCGAGATCGAGGTGCTGAACCCGTCCGATTTCCCCGGCGGCAAGGTGCACGAGATCCGCGAACCTATCGTGAAGTCGACTATCCTCGCGCCCAGCGACTATGTCGGCACCATCATGGAGCTGTGCCAGCAGCGGCGCGGCACCCTGCAGGGCATGGACTACCTTTCCGAGGACCGCGTGGAGCTGCGCTACACGCTGCCGCTCGCGGAGATCGTGTTCGACTTCTTCGACCAGCTGAAGTCCCGCACCAAGGGATACGCCTCGCTGGACTACGACGTCTCCGGCGAACAGGCATCCGACCTGGTGAAGGTGGACATCCTGCTGCAGGGCGAGACGGTGGACGCGTTTAGCGCGATCGTGCACCGCGACAAGGCCTACAGCTACGGCGTGGAGATGGCGGGCAAGCTCAAGAACCTGATTCCGCGCCAGCAGTTCGAGGTGCCTATCCAGGCCGCCATCGGCTCGCGCATCATCGCCCGCGAAAACATTCGCGCGCTGCGCAAGGACGTGCTTTCCAAGTGCTACGGCGGCGACATTTCCCGTAAGCGCAAGCTGCTGGAAAAGCAGAAAGAGGGCAAGAAGCGCATGAAGAACATCGGCAGCGTAGAGGTGCCGCAGGAGGCCTTCATCGCCGCGCTTTCTTCCGATGGCGGCGGGGACGCCAAAGCGAAGAAGTAGCGTGCGCGACCTCTCGGTCTACCTGCATATCCCGTTCTGCGCCGTCCGCTGCGGCTACTGCGACTTCAACACCTACACCGCCGAGGATCTGGGTGGTGGCGGCAGCCGCGCAGAATACCCGGCGCAGGCCATGCGGGAGATGGATCTGACCCTGGCCGACGATCTCGCGGCCGGATACGAATACACGCAGCTGAGTACCGTCTTTTTCGGGGGCGGTACGCCGACGCTGCTGCCCGCCGAGGACCTGGCGGCGATGCTGCGCCACCTGACCTCCCTGCTGCCGCTCGCGCCGGGGGCCGAGGTGACCACGGAGGCGAACCCGGACTCGGTGACGCCCGCGGGCCTGGAAATCCTGGCCGCTGCGGGGCTGACCCGCGTCAGCGTCGGCATGCAGTCGGCTGTGCCCCACGTGCTGCGCACCCTGGATCGCACCCATAAACCGGAACGGGTCGGGCAAACGGTGCGCGCGGCGAAAGCCCTCGGGCTGCAAACCTCCGTCGATCTGATCTACGGCACCCCGGGCGAAAGCCTGGCTGACTGGCGGCGCTCGCTGGAAGAAGCAATCGCGCTGGAACCGGCGCACATCTCGGCCTACTCGCTGATCATCGAGGGCAACACGGCGATGGCGCGAAAGCTGCGCCGGGGAGAGATTCCGCAGCCCGACGTGGACCTGATGGCCGACATGTACGAACTGGCAAACGAAATGCTGGCTGCCGCCGGGTACGACTGGTACGAGGTATCGAACTTTGCGCGCAGCGAGGAGGCCCGCTGCCGCCACAACATCGCCTACTGGCGCGGCAACGACTGGTGGGGGATCGGCCCCGGCGCGCACGGGCACCGGGACGGCGTGCGCTCCTGGAACGTGAAGCATCCCCGCCGCTATGCGGGCTTGATCGCGCAGGACAAGCTGCCGCGCGAGGGCAGCGAAACCCTCACCCGCGAAGATCGCGACCTCGAATACATCATGCTCGGCCTGCGCATGGCCGAGGGGATTTCCGCCGAGCCGCTCACGGCGCAGCAGCACGCCACGGCGCGCGGCTACGTCAAGCGCGGCCTGCTGCGCGCCGACTCCTACGACGCGGGCAGGCTGATCGTGACCGACGCGGGCAGGCTGTTGGCCGACGCAATCGTGCGCGATTTGGTTGCGTAAGAGACGAAAACCGCCGCCCTACGGCGGTGTCACCATATACGTGGCCGCCTTGTTAAACGGGGACCGTCACCCAGTCGATTAGTTCTTCGACGCGTCCGATCAGAGCCGGGTCAAGGTCGCCGTAGTGGCGCACGCTGGCGAGGATGCGCTGCCATCCCTCCGCGATGTCGGCCTGCTCCGCGCAGGGCCAGCCGAGCGCCCGCAACGTGCCCTTCTTAATGTCTGTTCCGCGCGGTACGTGGGGCCATGCCCGCAGGCCGACGCGCTGCGGCTTCACGGCCTGCCAAATGTCGATGAATGGATGGCCTATCACCAGTACGTTTGCTCGCGCGCCCGGCAGCGTCATTACCTCGCGGGCGATCCGGCTTTCTTTAGAGCCGTCCACCATATGATCCAGCAGCACCCCGAGCCGCCGCTGCGGGGTCGGCGCGAAATCTGCCACCAGCTCGCGCAGGTTGTCTGCGCCGTCCAGCTGTTCCACCACGACGCCCTCGATGCGAAGGTCGTGCCCCCACACCTTCTCCACCAGTTCCGCGTCATGCTTGCCCTCCACCCAGATGCGGGAGCCGCGCGCCACCCGCGCGCCGACGCCCGCCACGTGCACGGAACCGGAGGCGCTACGCAGCGGTGCGCTGCTCGCGGGCTTGGCCGGCCTGTCCTGCACCAGCACGACGGGCCTGCCCTCCAGCAGGAAGCCCGGCCCGAGCGGGAACGCACGGGTGCGCCCGCGCGCGTCCTCCAGCTCCACCACGTGCGCGCCGCCGATCTTTTCCACGCGCAGGATCGCGCCGCACCAGCCGCTCGCCGCGTCCTCTATCACCAGCCCGATCCGGGCCGGGCATTGCGGCGCGGCGGGCTTACGCGGGGTGTTCTTTTGCCCGAGGACGTCTGATCCGTAACGGTCGTGCATGGTGGCTCCGAAAATACTGCGGCGGGGAAGGTTACCCGTGGAACGTTAGCAGTTTCGTTCCCGGTGAACGTGACACACACGCGGCGCTTAATTCGTTAGAGTTAGCACTGACGGGCATAGAGTGCCAAAGGGTAGGAAACGGGACAGCAAAGGGGGAGGCGTGGACGCGCGAAAACTGCAGATTCTCGGCGCGATTGTCGAGGACTACGTGGCAACCCGCGAACCCGTCGGCTCCAAGGCCCTACTGGAACGGCACGAACTGGGCGTTTCCCCGGCCACCGTGCGCAACGACATGTCCGTGCTGGAGGACGAGGGCCTAATCACCCAGCCCTACACCTCCGCGGGCAGAATACCCACCGACAAGGGCTACCGCGTGTTTGTGGATCACATCGCGCAGGTGAAGCCGCTTTCGGTGCCGGAACGCCGCGCCATCAATTCGCTGTTCGAGGGCGCGGGGGACCTTGACGACGTCCTCTCCCGCACCGTCAGGCTGCTCGCGCAGCTCACCCATCACGTTGCCGTGGTGCAGTACCCGTCGCTCAACCAGGCGAAGGTGCGGCACGTGGAACTGGTCAAGGTGGGGGAGCGGCACGCGCTGGTGGTGCTCATTACCGACTCCGGCCGCGTGGATCAGCGCACCGTAGAACTGGCGCAGCCGCGCGACGAAAAGTTCCTGCACGAACTACGCACCCGCATCAATGCCGCGGCCGTCGGCCACAGCGTCACCACCCTGGAAAAAACCCTGCAGGAAGTGGTCTCCGCCTACCCGGAACACGACCGCGAGGCGGCCGCCGAAACCGTGCGCGCCGTGCAGGAACTGCTCGATGCGCGCCGCGAGGAACGCCTCATCATGGCGGGCACCGCGAACCTGGCCCGCTACGGCATCGACCCGCACACCGATATCGCGCCGCTGCTGGACGCGGTGGAAGAACAGATTGTGCTGCTGCGCCTGCTTTCCCAGATGCGGGCCACACCGGGAGAGGTAGAGGTCAGGATCGGCCAGGAAATGCAGGACGTCTCCCTCACCTCTGCCGCACTGGTAAGCGCCGGATACGGTAGGGCCGACGCGCCCGGATCCGCCGCGCACCTAGCGATCCTCGGGCCGAGCCGCATGGATTACGTCACCGGCATCAGCTCGGTGCGCGCCGTCGCCCGCTACATCTCACGATTCGTCGGGTAGCCTGCCCAGGCACCCCCATTTTCACACCACCAGGAAGAGCATGAACGAGGACTATTACGAACTTCTCGGGGTATCCCGCGACGCCAGCCAGGACCAGATCAAAAAGGCTTACCGCAAGCTGGCCCGCACCCTGCACCCGGACGTAAACCCCGATCCGGACGCGGCGGAGAAGTTCAAGCTCGTCTCCCAGGCCTACGAAACCCTCTCTAACGAAGAAAAGCGCCGCATGTACGACATGGGTGGCGGTCCCGGCGGCATGGGCGGGGGCGGCTTCGGGGGCTTCTCCGACATCTTCGACATGTTCACCGGCGGTATGGGGCAGCGCAACGCTGGCCCGGTGCCGCGCACCCAGCGCGGCGGCGACCTGCTGCAGCGCGTGAACGTGGAACTGGCCGACGTAATCCGGGGCAGCGAAAAGACCGTGCGCTTCACCAGCGCCGCCGTCTGCCCCCGCTGCTACGGCTCCTGCGGCGAACCCGACACGAAGCCGGTCACCTGCACCGTCTGTAAGGGGCAGGGACACGTGCAGCGCGTGGTGCAGTCGCTGCTCGGCCAGATGGCTACCGTCACCGTCTGCTCCGCCTGCCAGGGGCACGGCGACATCATCGAACACCCCTGCGTGGAATGCTCCGGTTACGGCCGCGTGCGGGACGAACGCGAACTGCGCGTAAAGATTCCCGCAGGCGCGGAAACCGGCGTGCGGCTGCGCCTACGCTCGGAGGGCGAGGCCGGTGTGGCCGGCGGCCCCTCCGGTGATCTCTTCATCGAGATCCACGTCGAACGCCACCCCGTTTTCGTGCGCGAGGGCGACAACCTGCAAACCGTGCTCGAACTACCCATGACCGCCGCCGCGCTCGGCGCCACCATCACCCTGGAAACCTTCGACGGCCCCCAGGAAGTAGTGGTGCCCGCGGGCAGCCAGCCGGGCGATGAAGTGCGTCTGCGCGGCCTGGGCGTAACCGGCCTTTCCAGCGGCAGGCGCGGCGATATCCGCGTCAGCCTGAAGATCGTGGTGCCGACCAAGCTGAACGAGCGCCAGCGGGAGCTGCTGAGCGAACTGGCAACCCTGCGCGGAGAAGAAAAGCCCGAATCTAAGGTTCCCGAACAGGGCGTTTTCTCCTGGCTACGCGATAAGTTCAACGGCCGCTAATGACGCGCAAAAACTTCCTTTACGAGGCGGGGCCCCTCGCGGGCCTCACCGCGGGAGCCGTCGTGCTGCTAGAGGGCGAAGAGGGCAGGCACGCCGCACGCGTTAGCCGCATCCGCAGCGGAGAAGAAATCCTGCTCACCGACCGCCACGGCAGCCAGGCGGTAGCCGCCGTCACCGAGGCGGGCCGCGATCACCTAGCGTGCAGCCTGCTAAGCGCGCCCGCCAGCCACCGCTACAGCGGGCCGCGCCTCATCCTGGTGCAGGCCCTCGCGAAGGGCGGCAGGGACGAACAGGCCGTGGAAACCGCCACCGAACTGGGCGTGGACGCGATCACTCCCTGGCAGGCGCAGCGCTGCGTATCGGTCTGGAAAGGCAGCAAGGCCGCACGCGGCAGGGAAAAATGGCAGGCCACCGTAGACGCCGCCGTAAAACAATCCCGCCGCGGCAGCATCCCGGAAGTGACCGATGCGGTAGACAGCAACCTACTCGCGAAACAGATCGCGGCGCGCAGCGAAAACGGCGGCGTAACCCTACTGCTGCACGAAGAAGCTGATATCCCCCTCACCCGCCACCTGGTAAGCGGCGCGGGCGGCGATAAACTGGCTCAGGCAAGCGAGATAGCTTTCATCGTCGGCCCCGAGGGCGGAGTAAGCCCGCAGGAAACCGAAATGTTCTGCGCGGCCGGGGCGCTAAAAACCCTACTGGGACGCGAGGTGCTGCGCGCCTCCACGGCAGGGCCGGTGGCGCTCGCCGTGCTGGCCGCGCATCTGGGCCGCTGGGAAGAGACGAACACCGAAGGGGATAGTGCATGAGCGCACAGGTCGAAGAGCGTTATCTGGCGATACCCGACCATCTGCAGCCGCTCGCCGTGCTGGGGGCGAACGACGCCGCCCTGCGCGCGCTCGAAGAAACCGTGCCCGACGCCGACGTGTCGGTGCGCGGCCACCGCGTGACCCTGCGCGGCGATAGCGAGGCGGTAAAGCGCGCCCAGCGGATCGTGTCCGCGCTCATCGAAACGGCGGCCAGGGGCGAGGAGGTTAGCGCCGAGGTAGTGCAGCGCGCCGCCGCCCTCTACGGCGATGCGGCGCTGCGCGAAGAGCAGGTGCGCAGCGTCCTGGCCGACACGGTGCTGTCGGCGCGAGGGAAGTCCATCAAACCCAAGACCATCGGGCAGAAACAGTACGTTGACGCGATCCGCGATAACACCGTGGTGTTTGGCATCGGACCCGCAGGCACCGGCAAAACCTACCTGGCCGTCGCGATGGCGGTGCAGGCGCTGCTGGCGCAGAAAATTAACCGGATCATTTTGACCCGCCCCGCCGTTGAGGCGGGGGAGCGCCTGGGCTTCCTGCCCGGTTCGCTGAACGAAAAGATCGATCCCTACCTGCGCCCGCTCTACGACGCCCTGCACGACATGCTGGATCCGGAGTCGATTCCCCGGCTGATGGGCGCGGGCACCATCGAGGTGGCCCCGCTCGCCTACATGCGCGGGCGCACCCTGAACGATGCCTTCGTAATTTTGGACGAGGCGCAAAACACCACGCCGGAACAGATGAAAATGTTCCTCACCCGCCTGGGCTTCAACTCGACCATGGTGATCACCGGCGACGTCACGCAGGTGGACCTGCCGGGCGGTACCCGCTCGGGCCTGAAGGTGGTGCAGCAGGTGCTGGCCGGGGTGGACGACATCGAGTTTTGCCAGCTCACCCCGCGCGACGTGGTGCGCCACCGCCTGGTTAGCGAAATCGTGGACGCATACGGTCGCTGGGAAGTGGGCGCGCAGCGTGAAAACGACAGGAAGCGCGGCGGTAAAAACCGCGCTGACGATAGCGGAGAGAAAAAATAGCCATGAATATCGATCTAGAGAACGAAACCACCTACGAGGTGGACGAGCGGGAGTTCATCGAACTTTCCCGCTTCGTGTTCGCCGCCATGCACCTGCACCCGCAGACCGAAATGGAAATCCGGTTCGTGGACGAGGACGCGATGGAGCAGCTGCACATCGAGTGGATGGACGAGCCCGGCCCGACCGACGTGCTCTCGTTCCCGATGGACGAACTCACGCCCGGCAGCCCCGATAACCCGACCGCCGAGGGCATGCTCGGCTCGATCGTGCTCTGCCCGAGCGTGGCCCACAAGCAGGCTCTGACCGCGGGGCACAGCCCGCAGGAGGAAATGCTGCTGCTGACCACCCACGGCATCCTGCACCTTCTCGGCTACGATCACGTTGAGCTGGAAGAAGAAAAGGTCATGTTTGCGCTGCAGCGCAAGCTGCTGCTGACCTTCCTGGCCGAACGGCGCGCAGAAAGCTGAATATGAATACGTCCGACATCGCGCTATTGGTGCTGGCGCTCAGCACCCTGATGGTCACCGTGGCGCTGGCGGCGGTGGACGCCGCCATGCTTTCGGTTAGCCGCGCCTCGCTCATGCGGGCGCTGGAAGATCAGAACGAGCGCCGCCGCCGCGCAGTGCTACGCCACTACGAGGACGCCAATCAGACTTTCGCCGCGATCAACCTGGCGCGAGTCTTCTGCCAGACCGCCTACGCGGTGGCGATCACGGCGCTGCTTTTTTCCCGCCTAGACGGGCTTTGGCTGCCGCTGCTGCTCAGCTTCGCCGTCACCGCGGTGCTGTCGTTCCTACTCGCCAGCGTTTCCCCACGCACCATCGGACGGCGCTACCCGGACGAAACCGTGATCCGGCTGTCGGGCCTGGTGACACTGCTGCGCGTGGTGCTTGGGCCGCTCGCCACCCTGCTGATCCACGTCGGTTCCTCGTTCACCCCCGGCGGTAAGGTCACCGGCGGGCCCTACGCCTCGGAAGCCGAACTGCGTCACTTCGTGGATCGCGCCACCGAACACCAGGAGTTGGAAAACGACGAACGCGACATGATCCACGGCGTGTTCGATCTGGGCGATACCAAGATTCGGGAACTGATGGTGCCCCGCACCGACATGGTGACGATCTCTGACGAGGCCACGCTGGGCCAGGCGATTCGCCTGTTTGTGCGCTCCGGTTTCTCCCGCGTTCCGGTGATCGGCGAAAGCGTGGATGACACGCTGGGCATGCTGTACGTCAAGGACGTCATGCGGGCGCTGCACGCCCCCGGCGCGAGGGGAGATGACCGCCCAGTCACCGACGTCATGCGGCCGGTGACCTTCGTGCCCGAATTTATGCACGCCGACAGGGTCATGCGCGATATGCAGACCGCCCGCGTGCACGTGGCCATCGTGGTGGACGAGTACGGCGGCGTGAGCGGCATCGTCACCATCGAAGACATCCTGGAAGAGATCGTCGGCGAAATCGCGGACGAACACGACCGGGCCACCCAGGAGATCGAGGAACTGGGAGACGGCACGATTCGCGTGCCTGCCCGCGCTTCGATCTCGGAGGTCGGGGAACATTTCGGCCTGGACATTGAAGACGACGATGTGGACACGGTTGCCGGTCTGCTCGCGAAGGCGCTCGGCCGGGTGCCGATTCCCGGCTCACAGGCGGTAGCGCTTGACCTGGAGATGACGGCGGAACGCACCTCGGGCCGCCGTAAGAAACTAGCCACCGTTTTGGTGCGCCGCGCGGAGAACGTGCCCGGCGAAGGGGAAAACTAATGACTAAGCAGCATCGCTCCGGGTTCGTGGCCATGGTGGGCAGGCCGAACGCCGGTAAATCGACCCTCACCAACGCCCTGGTGGGAGAGAAGGTGGCGATCACCTCCTCCAAGCCACAGACCACCCGCCATGCCATCCGCGGCATCGTTACCCGGCCCGACTTCCAGATGATTCTGGTGGACACCCCCGGTATCCACCGGCCCCGCACCCTGCTCGGGCAGCGCCTGAACGATCTGGTGGAGGAAACGCTGGCGGACGTGGACGTGATTTGCTTCTGCCTGCCCGCCGACCAGAAGGTAGGCCCCGGTGACCGCTTCATCGCGGCCGCGCTAGCCGAGCTGCAGAAGCTGCGCCGCGCCCCCGCCGTGATCGCCATCGTCACCAAGACCGACCTGGTCGGCCACGAACAGCTCATGAATCACCTGATCGCGGTGGATCAGCTGCTCAACTTCAAGGAAATCATTCCGCTGTCGGCCGTGACCGGAAAGCAGGTTGAGACGCTGCTTGAGGTGGTTCCCCGCTACCTGCCCGCCTCCCCGCCCCTGTATCCGGAAGAAACGGTTACCGACGAAACCGACACGAAGCGCATCGCCGAACTGATCCGCGAGGCGGCGCTGGAGGGCGTGCGCGACGAACTGCCGCACTCCCTGGCAGTCGTGGTTGAAGAAATCGTGGAGCAGTCGCTGGACGGCGATCCTTTCGCGGAGGTTGCCCCCGGAGAAGGCAAACTGGTGGTGCGCGCCACCATCTACGTGGAGCGCCCCAGCCAGAAGGGCATCATCATCGGCCGGGCGGGTAGCCGCCTGAAAGAGGTCGGCACCACCGCCCGACAGGGCATCCAGAAACTACTCGGCCGCAGGCTCTACCTGGACCTGCGCGTTAAGGTGGCAAAGGACTGGCAGCGCGATCCGAAGCAGCTGCAACGCCTGGGATTCTAGCCGTGGCGGGGGAGCAACAGGCCTCGCCGATGCGGTTTCGCCGCTATCGGCCCTACCACGAACAGTTTCGGGTAGAGCTGCCGGATCGGCGCTGGCCTAACCGGCACCTCGCACGGGCGCCCCGCTGGTGCGCGGTAGACCTACGCGACGGTAACCAGGCGCTGCGCGCCCCCATGTCGGCCGAACGCAAACTGCGCATGTTCCGCATGCTGGTGGCGCTCGGCTTCAAGGAAATCGAGGTGGGTTTCCCCGCCGCCTCCGAAACCGAATACCGGTTCGTGCGCGCACTGATCGAAGAGGGACACATCCCCGTCGACGTCACCGTTCAGGTGCTCACCCCCGCGCGCGAAGAACTCATCGCGCGCACCTTCGAATGTCTGCGCGGGGTAGCCCGTGCCACGGTCCACCTCTACAGCCCCACCTCCGCGCTGCAACGCGAGGTGGTCTTTAACGCGGACCGCGAAGAGGTGGCGCAGATTGCGCTGCGCGGGGCGGCCGCCTGCGTCGAGCACGCGCGTGCCCTTACTGGCAGTGAGATCGGCTTCGAGTATTCGCCCGAATCGTTCACCGGCACCGAGCTGGAATACGCGCTCGAGGTGTGCGATCGCGTAAGCGAGGTATTCGCGCCGACGCCGGAAAAACCGTTGATCATCAACCTGCCGGCCACCGTAGAAATGGCCACCCCGAACGTGTACGCGGACGCGGTGGAATGGCTGGATCGTAACCTGGCGCGGCGCGAAAGCATCGTGCTTTCCCTGCATCCGCACAACGATCGCGGAACCGCCGTGGCCGCGGCAGAGCTGGGGCTGATGGCGGGGGCGCAGCGCGTTGAGGGCTGTCTGTTCGGCAACGGCGAACGCACCGGCAACGTGTGCCTGGTGACGCTCGCGATGAACCTTTACAGCCAGGGCATAGATCCGGAGCTAGACCTCAGCGAGCTGGACGCCGTGCGCGAAACCGTGGAGGACTGCACCCGGATTGGTGTGCACGAACGCCACCCCTACGGCGGGGAACTGGTGTTCACCGCGTTTTCCGGATCGCACCAGGACGCCATCAACAAGGGGCTGGAAAAGCTGCGGGAGGGCGGTGCGGACCCGAAAGAAAAGCCTTGGCGCGTACCGTACCTGCCCATCGATCCGGCCGACGTCGGCCGTGACTACCGGGCCATCATCCGCGTTAATTCGCAGTCGGGGCGGGGCGGGCTCGCCTACCTGCTAAAGACCGAGCATCACCTGCAGCCCCCGCGCGGCCTGATCACCGAGTTCGCCCGCACGGTGCAGCGGGCCAGCGAAGAGGGCGGCAGCGAACTGTCGGCCGAGGCCATCTGGCACCTGTTCCGGGGCGAATACCTGCCCCTGCCGGGCCGCCGGGACCGTTACCTGCTTTCCGCATCGCACCAGGTTTCCTCCGTTCCCGGTACCGGCCATAGCGGTGACAGCCTGGTGGCGAACATGATCATTGCGGGAAAGGAAACCACCCTGCTGGGCAGCGGCAACGGCCCGCTCGATGCCTTCGTGGCCGCGTTGCGCGGCGTAGGGATCAGCCTGCGCGTGCTCGATTACGCCGAACACGCCCTGCACGAGGGCGGCGATTCGCGCGCCGCCAGCTACGTGGCCTGCGAAATCGGCGGGCGCACCCTGTGGGGCGTCGGGATCGATAATTCGATCGTGCGCGCCGGTCACGGTGCGATAGTCTCCGCCCTCAACCGGGCCGCGCGAGGCTAAGGGCGAGCGGGGCGAGAGGCAAGATGGAAAAGCTTTACCGGGACCAGGCGCTGGTGATGCGCACCCACAAACTGGGGGAGGCCGACCGCATCATCACGCTCCTTACCCGGCGTCATGGCACGGTGCGGGCGGTAGCGAAGGGCGTGCGCAAAACCGCGAGCCGCATAGGTGCCCGGCTGGAGCCGTTCTCCGTGGTGGACGTGCAGCTGCATCGGGGCCGCAACCTGGATACCGTTTCACAGGTGGTGACGATAGAAACCTGCGCCGAAGCGATAGTGAGCGATTTTGATCGCTACGCGGTGGCAGTCGCGATGCTGGAGGTTACCGGGCGCCTCACCGAAACCTACGGCGGCACCGGCACCGGCAGCGAAGAATACTTCTTCCTGCTGCTGCGCGCCCTGCGTGCGGTCGCCCAGGGGCGCGTGGCCCCCGGCCTATTGCTCGATTCCTACATGCTGCGCGTTCTCGCCCTCGCGGGCTGGGCGCCGGAAACGACCTCCTGCGCGAGCTGCGGCGCACAAGGCCCGCATCACGCTTTCGATAATGCCTCCGGTGGGGCCGTGTGCAGGCAGTGTCGGCCCGCGGCGGCCCGCGCGGTCAGACCCGCCACCCTGGAACTGATGACCGCGCTGGCGGCGGGGGACTGGGAAAAAGCGGGGCAGAGCGACGAAACTTTGCGTGCCGAAGCGAGCAGGATTATTCACGGCGCGGCCTCCTGGCAGTTGGAAGCGCCGCTGAAGTCTTTAGACTTGCTCGGGACGAGTATTCACGAAAGGCAAGCATGAGCAAGCGCATTTACAGTGACCCCTATCCGCATCCCTCGGGTGCGGTGGCACCGGCCATTCCGCGCGAACTGGTGCCGCGCCACGTAGCCGTAGTGATGGACGGCAACGGACGCTGGGCGAACCAGCGCGGCCTGCCGCGCACCGAGGGGCACCGTGCGGGCGAAGCCGCGCTGCTCGACGTGGTTGCCGGGGCGCTGGAAATGGGTGTCACTCATCTATCTGCCTACGCATTCTCCACCGAAAACTGGAAGCGTTCGCCGGAAGAGGTGCGCTTCCTGATGGGATTCAACCGGGAGGTGCTGCGCAGGCAGCGCGACACGATGCACGAGTGGGGCGTGCGCGTGAAATGGGTGGGCCGGGAACCGAAGCTGTGGCGCAGCGTGATCTCCGAACTGCGCGACGCCGAGGAACTAACCCGCGACTGCGATCGTATGACCCTCTACATGTGCGTCAATTACGGTGGTCGCGCGGAGATCGTGGACGCGGTGCGCGCGCTTTCGCAGCAGGTGGCCGACGGGCGCGTGTCCCCGCGCCGGATCAACGAAAAAACCATCGCTTCTTACCTGAGCGATCCGCAGATGCCCGACGTGGACCTGTTTATCCGCACCTCGGGCGAGCAGCGCACCTCCAACTTCCTGCTTTGGCAGTCGGCCTACGCCGAGATGGTGTTTAGGCCGGAGCTTTGGCCCGACGTGGACCGGCGGGTGCTGTGGGCGGCGATTGACGAATACGCGCGCCGTGACCGCCGCTACGGCGGGGCCGTGGACGCGGTCAAGCAGGGATAGCAGGCGGCTAGGCGCGGCCGCGGGAGCGGCGAAACAGGTAGATGCCGCCGCAGATCAGCAGTGCTGCCGCGAGGATCCCTATCCCCATCAGCGGGTTTTGCATCATCAGCCAGAACGCGGCCAGGCCGACGGTGGCGTAAATAAAGGCCCAGGCGGCCCCGCCGATGAGCAGCGCAGGGATGTACCTCACATAGGGCATGCGGGTGACGCCCGCGGCGGCGTTGGCGGCAGTCTGGAACCCCACGGTGAGGAAACTCAAAGCCACCAGGGGAGCGCCGTAAAGATTCACCTTTTCGGTGGCGTTAATAACGCGCGGGCTGTTTAGGAAATCCTGCACCCGGCCACGGTTTGCCAGGGAGATAGCGCCCCGCCCGAGCAGATAGGTGCCGCCGGCACGCAGAATGATTACCCCGTAGAGAAACAGGAAAGCCAGCTCGAACGGGAGCGACTCGATGAAGTCCTTCATCCAGGACACGCGCTATTCCTTAGCCGCGCTGCATTCCGGGCAGAGCCCGAATATCTCCATCGTGTGGCTGATAGCGGAAAAACCGTGCTGGTCTGCGACAGCGTGGGCGGCGTCTTCCATTTCGTCGGCCGTGAACTCCACCGTTTTCCCGCAGCTGCGGCACACCAGGTGATGGTGGTGGCCTTCATCGTCGCACTGTCGGTAGATAGCTTCGCCGTCGTCCGTCACCAGCACGTCCACCACACCGGAGGTAGCGAGACTCTGCAGGTTGCGGTAAACGGTAGCTAGACCGACTTCCTGGCCCGCGTGCCGCATCGCGTCGTGCAGTTGCTGCGCGGAAAGAAAATCGGAAGCCTCCGAGAGGGCCGCGAGAATCGCGGTTCGCTGTTTGGTTGTGCGCTGCACAAGAAATTCCTTCCTCCGGGGTGAATACCAGTTTAGGGGGTAGGGGTTGGGCCGGTAAACTTAGCGCGTATGCCTTTATCGTCTTTCCTTGGAGGAACCTGTGGCTAAACCGGCACCCAGCACTCTCGATAACGTGGTTGCGCTCGCGAAGCGTCGCGGATTCGTCTTCCCCTGCGGTGACATCTACGGCGGTACCCGTTCGGCATGGGACTACGGGCCCCTCGGCGTGGAGCTGAAAGAGAACATCAAACGTCAGTGGTGGCGCACCTTCGTGCAGGGCCGCGAGGACATGGTCGGCCTGGACTCCTCCGTGATCCTGCCCCGCCGTGTCTGGGAGGCCTCCGGTCACGTCGCCACCTTCACCGATCCGCTGGTCGAATCGCTGCACACCCACAAGCGTTACCGCGTCGATCACCTGATTGAGGCGTACGTCAACAAGCACGGGCACGAGCCGGAAAACGGCCTGGCCGACATCCGCGACCCTGAGACCGGCCAGGAGGGCAGCTGGACCGAACCGCAGCAGTTCTCGGGCCTCATGAAGACCTTCCTCGGCCCGGTAGATAACGAGGAGGGCCTGCACTACCTGCGCCCAGAAACCGCGCAGGGTATCTTCGTGAACTTCCTTAACGTGGTCACCGCCGCCCGCCAGAAGCCCCCGTTCGGCATCGGCCAGGTCGGTAAGGCGTTCCGTAACGAGATCACGCCCGGTAACTTCATCTTCCGCACCCGCGAGTTCGAACAGATGGAGATCGAGTTCTTCACCCCGCCGAGCGAAGCCGACGAGCACTTCAAGGCCTGGGTCGAGGACTGCTGGAACTGGTTCATCGACCTCGGCATCAACCCCGACAACATGCGCCGCTTCGACGTGCCGGAGGACGAGCGCGCGCACTACAGCGCGGGCACCATCGACATCGAATACCGCTTCGGATTCCAGGGCAACGCCTGGGGCGAACTGATGGGCGTCGCCAACCGCACCGACTTCGACCTGAGCAGCCACACCGAGGCGTCGGGCACCAAGATGCAGTACTTCGATCAGGCCAGCGGGGAACGCTACACCCCGTACGTGATCGAACCGTCGTTCGGCCTGACCCGTTCGATGATGGCGTTCCTGATCGACGCCTACACCGAGGACGAGGCCCCCAACACCAAGGGCGGCGTGGACAAGCGCACCGTGCTGCGCCTGGATCCCCGCCTGGCTCCCGTCAAGGTCGCCGTACTGCCGCTCTCCAAGAGCGGCGACCTGGTGCCGCGCGCCAAGGAGCTCGCCGCCGAGCTGCGCAAGCTGTGGAACGTTGAGGTTGACGTATCGGGCGCTATCGGCCGCCGCTACCGCCGTCAGGACGAGATCGGCACCCCGTTCTGCATCACCGTGGACTTCGATACCGCCGAGGACCAGGCGGTCACGATCCGTGAGCGCGATTCGATGGCGCAGGAGCGCGTGGCCCTCGATCAGGTCCGCAACTACCTGGCGCAGCGTCTGGTGGGCTGCTGAGTGGCCCTTCCTTCGTCGCTGACGATAGGCAACATTACGGTTGATACCCCCGTCGTGCTCGCGCCGATGGCGGGGGTAACCAACCTGCCTTTTAGGCTGCTTTGCCGGGAATACGGCGCCCTTCACAGCAAGGACGACGGCGGCCTGTTCGTTACCGAAATGGTGACCAGCCGCGCCCTGGTGGAACGCCACCCGGAAACCATGCGGCTGATCCGCAAGCATCCGCGGGAAAACCCGTATTCGGTGCAGCTTTACGGCGTGGATCCGGCCACCGTACGGGCCGCCGTGAAGATGCTTCGCGAAGAAGAACTGGCCGATCACATCGACCTGAACTTCGGCTGCCCCGCGCCCAAGGTGACCCGCAAGGGCGGGGGCGCGGTGCTGCCCTGGAAGACCGAACTGTTCACCCAAATCATTCGGGGAGCGGTCGAAGCCGCCGAACACATCCCGGTGACGGTTAAGACCCGCATGGGGATAGACCGCGACCACATCACCTATCTGGATGCAGGCCGGATCGCGCAGGAAGTCGGCGTGAAGGCGATCGCCCTGCATGGCCGCACCGCCTCCGAACACTATTCGGGTAACGCCCACTGGGACGCCATCGCCGCCCTGAAGGAGGCCGTGACCGACATTCCGGTGCTCGGCAACGGCGACATTTGGTGCGCGGAGGACGCGCTCGAAATGGTGCGTCAGACCGGCTGCGACGGCGTCGTGGTTGGGCGCGGCTGCCAGGGGCGCCCCTGGCTGTTTGCCGATCTCGCCGCCGGGTTCTCCGGCAGCGACGAGCGCGTGCGTCCCACCATGTCGGACGTGGCGGCGACGGTGCGCCGCCATGCCCAGCTGCTGGTGGAGTTCTTTGAGGACGAGGGGCGCGGCGTGCGCGATCTGCGCAAGCACGTTTCCTGGTACTTCAAGGGGTACCCGCTGGGCGGCGATATGCGGCATAAACTGGCCACCATGGAGTCCCTCGCGGATCTGGATGAGAAGCTGGCGCAGCTGGATCACAGCGTCGGCTATCCCGGCGAGGCCGTGGAGGGTCCGCGCGGGCGCGCCGGTCACGCCAAGAAGGTGGCCATGCCCGACGGCTGGCTGAACACGCGGGAAATCACGCCCGACATTTCCAAGCGGCTCCACGAGGCCGAACTAGCGATCTCTGGCGGATAGGCAAATGGAGCACACGATTTCGGTAGGTTACAGCGACCGCGACGTTGCCCGCTTTCACGCGGAGGACGCGAAGTCGGCCACGCGCAGCCCGTTCTCTCGGGATAGGGCGCGCGTGCTGCATTCGTCGGCCCTGCGCCGCCTGGGAGCGAAAACCCAGGTGCTCGGCGCGGGCGCGAACGATTTCGTGCGCACCAGGCTCACCCATTCCCTAGAGGTAGCGCAGGTGGGGCGCGACATTGCCGGCGTGCTGGGGTGCGACCCGGACGTGGTGGATGCCGCCTGCCTCTCCCACGACCTCGGCCACCCGCCGTTCGGCCATAACGGCGAAAACGTGCTGGATTCGCTGAGCGAAGACATCGGTGGCTTCGAGGGCAACGCCCAGACCCTGCGGCTGCTCAGCCGCCTGGAGCCGAAGGTTTTTGCCGGGAACACCCCCTACGGCCTGAACCTGACCCGGGCCACGCTGGACGCGGCGGTGAAGTATCCGTGGCTGCGCGGCGAGGGACCGAACCCGGAATCGAAAAAGTTCTGCGTTTACCCGGACGACGAACCCGTTTTCGCCTGGGCGCGCGAGGGCGCACCCAAAAACGTGGCGTGCCTGGAAGCACAGGTGATGGACGCCTCCGACGACATCGCCTATTCGGTGCACGACATCGAGGACGCGATCACCGCGGGACGCATGCAGATGTCGCTGCTGACCGAACCGATGGAGCGAGCCGCCGCGCTCTACGTGGTGCAGGACTGGTACCTGCCGGGCATGGACACGCAGGAGCTGGACGAAGCCCTGCAGAGGCTGGAGCGCGAACCGTACTGGGTGCCGACCTACCACGCGACCGGCCGCAGCGCCGCCGCGTTAAAGAACATGTCCAGCCAGTTGATCGGGCGCTTCACCAGCTCCGTCACGCGCGCCACCCAGGAACGCTACGGGGAGGGGCCGCTGTCCCGCTTCGAGGCCTCCGTGGTGGTACCGGAAGAAACCCGCATCGAGATCGCGGTTTTGAAGGGGCTGGCGGCCACCTACGTCATGTCGTCGGCCGCGCAACAGCCGGTTTACGAACGGCAGGAACAGATCCTGCGCGATCTGCACGCCAAGATCACGCAGACGGAAGACAAATACCTGGACCCGCTGTTTGCCGAACTTTTCCTGGCCGCGGAAGACGACGCGGCCCGTGCCCGCGTGGTGATCGACCAGATCGCCTCCTATACCGACGTCACGGCGCAGCGCTTGCACGCGAACCTGTGCGGGGGCGGTCGGAAATGAACGGCGGCGGGGGCGGGAATGGCCTGATTCGCAGGGCCGACGTTGATGCCGTGCGCGAGCGCGCCCGGCTGGACGAAATCGTTAGCGAGCACGTCACCCTGCGCACAGCCGGCATCGGCTCCCAGAAGGGGCTGTGCCCCTTCCACGACGAAAAAACCCCGAGTTTCCACGTGCGCCCGATGCTGGGCAACTGGCACTGCTTCGGCTGCGGCGAGGGCGGCGACGTGATCTCGTTCGTGCAGAAGATCAACCACCTCACGTTCGTTGAGGCGGTCGAGATGTTGGCGTCCCGCTACGGTGTGCAGCTGCACTACGAAAAGGGTAGCGGCGGGGGAGGGCCCCGCACCGACTTCGGTACCCGGCAGCGGCTGATCGACCTGCACCGAGTGGCGGAAGAGTTCTACCGCGACCAGCTAGAAACGGAAGCCGCCCAGGTGGGGCGCCGGTTCCTGCAGGAGCGTGGCTTTGACCGGGCGGCGGCCGAACACTTCGGCGTGGGTTTCGCGCCCGAGGGCTGGGACGCCCTGATGAAGCATCTGCGCGGGCGCGGCTTCACCGAGCCCGAGCTGCTGGCCTCCGGCGTGGTTTCGCAGGGGCAGCGCGGCGTGTACGACCGATTCCGGGGCAGGCTGATCTGGCCGATCCGCGACGTCACCGGAGCCACCATCGGCTTCGGCGCCCGCAAGCTGCTGGAAAACGACCCGGGGCCGAAATACCTAAACACCCCGGAATCCCCGATCTACAAGAAGTCCCAGGTGCTCTACGGCCTGGACCTGGCGCGCAAGAATATTGCCGCCAAACACCAGGTAGTGGTGATGGAGGGGTACACGGACGTGATGGCCGCGCACATGGCAGGTATTGATACCGCCGTGGCGTCCTGCGGCACCGCGTTCGGGCCGGAACACATCAAGATCGTGCGCCGCATCATGGGAGACACCTCCCGCACCGCCGGGCTGCGCCTGGGCGGTGACCTGGCCTCCCTCGGGGCCGAGGTCATCTTCACGTTCGATGGCGACGCCGCCGGGCAAAAGGCCGCGTTGCGCGCTTTCGAGGAAGACCAGCGTTTCGTGGCACAGACCTATGTCGCGGTAGAAGAATCGGGGCTGGACCCGTGCGATTTGCGGCTGCAAAAGGGCGACGACGCCCTGCGCGCCCTGGTCACCTCCCGCCGCCCGCTGTTCGAGTTCGCCATCAAGTCCGTGCTGGCACATGTGGACGTAAACACGGTGGAAGGCCAGGTGGCGGGGCTGCGCATGGCCGCCCCCGTGGTGGCGCAGATCCGCGATAGGGCGATGCGCCCCGAATATGCGCGGCGGCTCGCGGGCTGGCTCGGCATGGACGAGCGCACCGTGCTGCGCGCCGTGCACGACGCCGCGAAACGCGGGCCGGAACCCGCCCGCGAAAGCCTGCAAGCGCAGCCGTCGGCACCGGGAGAGGGAGAAGCGGACGGCGCAGAAATGCTGCCGCGCACGCGCCTGAGCGACGTGGTTTCGCCGCGCGATCCCGTCGGGATAGTCGAATCGCAATCCCTCGCGATGATGCTGCAATACCCGGAACGGCTCAACGCCACCATGCTGGAACTGCTACCGGAAGACTCATTCCACGTTCCCGCACTGCAGGGCGTGTGGGACGTGCTGCAGGCCACCGGGATACTGCTGGAGGCGGCGGAGCAAGAAGGGCTAGCCCCGGTGCTGCTGGACACCGCGCTGGAAATAGCGGGGGAGACGGTACGACCCCTGGTGCGGGAACTGGCCGCCATCGAACTGCCCGCCCGCAACGAGGCCGAACTAGACCGGCTGGGTGATTCGCTGATGCGCAGGCTCACGGAGCTATCCTTCACCCGCGAATACACCGTGCTACGGAAACGACTAAAGCAGATCGAGCCGGGAAGCGAAGACTACGCGCAGACAATGGCGCGCATGACCGCGCTGCAGGAACGCCGCCGCAGCCTCCGGGCGGGGGATGAGTAGGCGAGACACATGGTGAACTTGCGCCCATCTTTATCGGCTACCTAGCGTGATAAAAGCGCCACTTTATAAAGCTAAAAAGTCTCTCCAATGGATAGGGGTGCTTCTGGTTTACGAAGTTTGCAAGCTCACGGTGTATCTGCGCGTAAATAGCGTCGGACAGCCTTTCAATTTCGTCGTGACTGATCTCGATTCCGTCGCGGAGTCCAGCAGAATTTCCTGTCTCGAACGCTACCGAGGCAGCCAAAACGGGCAAGAACACCAAAGCGATAGCGAGCAAAATGACTCGTATGAGAAGCAGGCAGGCAAGTAACGCGGAAGCAAGAAGCGCAATGATGCCGAAGATCAAAATGCCAGCAGCAGCCGCCAGAATATCTGCTCCTATATTTGGAACGAAAGCCGGACCGCCAGCAGGCCCCACCTTGATGATGGGCACTAATGCCGCTGCAAGGTTCTTCATGTCCTGGTCTGAAGCCAGCTTCAAAATGCCAGCAGAAATGTCATCCCCTGCTTTGATCAGAAGAGTTACAGCCATGACTGCCGCTGCTTGTGCAATAGCTACTTTGATAAGTAGCTGCACAACGACCTTAAACTCCTTGATTTGCAAGCTTCATACCGCTTTACCGGCAGCCCACATGATGCTCGCGACCCCCATCAACACAACGAGGTAAGCGATACCAGTCTGAGTTTTAGTGACGGCGTTGCCGATAGCGCCAGAGGAAAAATCAGGCGTCGGCACCAACGTCCACAGGCTAATCAGCCAGCTCATAGTGTCAGCAATAGCCCCACCAAGCGTGTTGATGAAGTTTTCTATAACTCCAGAAACGGCGCTGCCTATGGTGCTCTGCACCTTTTTAGTAGCGCATCCCGAAGCGCCGTTTGCTATAAGACAGCCAACTATTTCAGGCATTCGCACCCCAAATGGTGAAGCTTTGTAGGTTGCTCAAAGGTAGGGGAGGCTCGAGTCCTTCGTCGGTTAGGAGCCACCTATCCCCACTCCAAATTAGAGGCATCTTCATTGATACGGTTTGCTCCCCGTTTTCTGTCTGGACGGCAAAAGCCAAAGAAATTATTGACTTTTCCGGGGTGTAAGACTCGAAGCGATATCCGGCTATACGGGTGGAGGTGTTGTTTGTGGATGCTTCGGATTTATCTGTCTTTTGAACTTGGCTCGAGTATGAAAGTAGCGGGGGCGAGTACCAGGCTTTGTCTGCTCCGGGCACTCGTCCCGGTCCGGCGGCCGCATAGAAAGTGGCAAAGAGTGCGCCGGTTGGGGAATGCTGGTAGCAGGTGAAGATGTCCCCTTCGCGCTTCTCGGGGCCGTAGGTAGCCGAAGTGGGAACGCTGATCCCTTTCACGTCTACCCACTGGTCTACCGGGGGAGCGGTCTTGGGAATATCTTTGTTCACCTGCTCAGCCAGAGAACACCCCTGGCTGGCCTGAGGAGCGGGCTGGGCAGGCTTCTCCTGCGGCGTAGCCTGCCCACCCTCGCTACCCGCACTCGTTGCCGGCGACAGATCCACCGTCGGCTGAGAGCTGGGCTGAGAACTACCACCGCCACAGGCGGTGCAGGTGAGAGCTATGCAGGCAGCTAGCGTGGCGGCCCGTAGAGTGATGGTTTTTTTCATGTTTTCACCTATATTTCACTTAGTTTGCTTCTAATCTACTGAATCGAACTCGTGGAAGCCATGGAAGAGTGGCGTGTAAAAGTGGACCACTCTGACAATGGTATCGAGGGGTAGTTGTGGGAGTGGATCCTGGCTTAGGGCCGGTGGTAATTACTCCTGACGAAGTGCCGCCTTTTCCTGTTAGGCGATGAGACGAATAATGTTTGTTTCGACCAGCAGAAGTTTGATGGTGAAGAGGTTCCGCCACTTGCTAATGATCCGACAGGTGAGGAAGCGGTACGCCGCGTCTAGTGCTGTATGCCGATTCCCCCACTTATTTCCAGCCCCCGCGAACGCTGGAGGTTATCTTCCGGCGCGTTACCCTGATGTGAACCCGCGCTACAAGATCGAGGATCTGTTGGAGTGGGTTAACAACCTCCCCACCGAGAAGCCGAGCAGAAGGTAGGTGGAAAACTTTAGCAATGGGAATCTGGGCGGTATGTGTCCATTCAGTGTTTGGCGCGCGTACAAGACCATTTTTAATGGGTGTACCTGATCGGCAATAGACCGTATTCGCCAACATCTACGCTGGTCAATGGTAGGACGGGCGGGGCTTGAACCCGCGACCGACGGATTATGAGTCCGCTGCTCTAACCGACTGAGCTACCGTCCCTAGGCCACCCCATTATTGCAGCCTTGCCCGGTTAGCGCTAACTTTCCATACCGCCCGCCGGGCGTGGCGACGATCACTCTGCCACGATTTTTGTTTCCGGCTAGGTGCTGGTAATGTTTAACCCGTTGTTGATCCCGCGTAGCTCAACGGCAGAGCATTCGACTGTTAATCGAACGGTTGTTGGTTCGAATCCAACCGCGGGAGCCAATCATTCCCCGCCAGGTAAGCCTGGCGGGGTTTTGTTTTGCCTAAAACCTCATCCTACATGAATTCTTCTGTCGTAAAACTTATCCGCAGTAAAGGCTCGTCCTTTGCTAAGTATGCTGGTCAGGCGGTTGATAGCCGCTAGCGTTGCCCTTCCCCCTTTGACACGGAGCCAAAAGATGAACCCCCTGCGCAAGCTATCCCCGGCGGTAGATAGATACCGCGCTTTACCGACCGGCAAGAGGCGGGGCGTCGCGGCCGGAGGGGGCTGCTGCGGCTGCATAACCATCCCGCTACTGCTCTTCTTCCTGCTCGCGGTAATCGCATCGATAGTTTCTCCCTCCAAGACGGAAACGCCCACCGTAAAACCGGTAGCAGTGGAGCAGCCTCAGTCTGATGCGTCCCAGCCTGCCGCACCCAAGTTTGATGCGCCAAAGGAAACGTCGGCACCGCCAAGTGAAGAACCGCCCAGCAAGGAGCCGCCCAGCAAGGAACTGTCAAACCTAGGACCGGAAAAGCCCGCGCTGCCGGGGCAACTGGCGCAGCTCGAAGTGAAGGAGCGCGCGCCAAAGACCGGGTATGACCGGAAAAAGTTTGGCTGGCGCCAGGACACCGACGGTAACGGCTGCGATACCCGAAACGACGTTTTCCGCCGCGACTTCACAAACATCACGGTTAAGGCGGGCACCGGAGGCTGCATAATTCTAGGCGGCACCTTTACCTCCAGCTACAGTGGCCAGACTTTGCAGTTCGACCGGGCCGCGAACAACATAGACGTAGACCACATGGTGGCGCTTTCCGATGCCTGGCAGACGGGAGCCAATACCTGGGACGACGCGAAGCGGCGCCAGTTTGCAAACGATCCGCTCAACCTGATCGCCACAGAGGCCGCCCTAAACAGACAGAAGGGCGCTTCCGACGCCGCCACCTGGCTACCGCCAAACAAGGCCTATAGGTGCGAATACGTGGCGCGTCAGGTAGCGGTCAAGGAAAAGTACGGGCTTTGGGTGAAGCCCGCCGAAAAAGCTGCGATCGAGAACGTGCTTAACGGATGCGAGGTTAAGACATTTACCAAGTCCGTTGACTGGCCCGCGAAAGGGGTCGGCCGTGAAGTGCTAGAAAAGCCCGCGCCACTGCTCGCTCCCGCAAAGCCGGAAAAGACTCAGGCTCCTGCTGCGCCGAAACCGTCCCCTGTGCCTGCACCTAAGAAAGAGGAACGAAGGCTCAGAGAACCTGCCCCGGAACCCAAGAAACCCGTGCAGCGCAGCCACTTCAAAAACTGCCGTGAAGCATGGGACGCGGGCGCTGCGCCCCTGCTACGCGGCGAACCAGGGTATTCGTCGAAACTCGATGGCGATAGAGATGGCGTTGCCTGCGAGAAACGCCCCAAATAGCTAGAAATGGCGTTTGGGGTGCACTAAACGCCGGTAACTCCACCTACTCCTTGACGTTCGGGTGCACTTTTGGCGCTGTATGACATTCATGTGCACTAACCGCTACGAAAACGGGGTTTAACCCACCAAAAGTGCACATGAACGTTAAGGCGAGGGGTGCGTACTAGTGCGTGCTTTCTTAGCGCGTCGGAACCCTCTGAGATATTTGGTGACGGATACAAGAAGATCCGAACGACAAATGAAGGTAAGGGAGGCTCCGGAATAGATCAGATATCCCGGGGCCTCCCGCCCCCTCACTCTACACACTCACGGGTAACACACCATGAATATTCAAAACAAAGACAACCAGCTGATCCTGGGCATAGCCGTTTGCAGCGCGCTCCTGTTCATAAGCGCATACACCTGCGGCGGAGGGACGCTCATGGCCCTGTTCCGGTTGTCTGTGGCTCTGGTTTCCCTCGGGTTGGCGGTGAAGCTGTGGCGGAATCATTCCTGAGCGTCAGTGACGTCGCCGAACTCATCGGCGTTAAAGCCCCCACCCTGAGCCGTTACCGATTACCGGAACCAGAGGTCCTAATCGGTATTTCCGGTCGCCCGGTGCGCGGCTGGCGGCAGCGACCAATGAGGAAAGGGTGCTCCGGGATAAAGGTAGTATCCCGAGGCACCCGCCCCTAGGGTAACCATCCAAACCAATATGATGAAAGAAAGTGGGAATATTGTGGATAAGAAAACTCGAGGTGACGCGATCGCCCTGGCGCTATCGGCAGCGGCCATCATCTTCATCAACATTTTCAACCCGATCCCGGTGGTGACGCCCATTGCGACAGCGGTGGTTGCGTTCTCCATCGGCTACTGGCTGAGAGGCAGGCAGAAATGACCGAGCACTACATAGGGCGTGGCGAAGTAGCAAAGCTACTTGGAGTTGCACCCGACACCCTCAACCGGTACACCCTGCCAGAAGCCGACGTAGCCATCGGGCGCATCCGTGGCTGGCGGCGGGAAACCATCGAAGAATGGAACGCTAACCGCCCTGGCAAGGGCGGTAGGCCCCGCACACAGACGCAAAATCCCCAGGATTAAAAGCTAGGCGTGGGCGCGCAGGCTGCTAGCAAGCGGCCCGGCGTGCCCGCGTGCGCGTCAGGCGTTCGTAACCACCAGCGCGATGTTGTGGCCGCCGAAGCCGAAAGCGTTGCTCAGCACCGCTACGTCACCGCTCGGGAGCGGGCGCTTTTCGTTTACCGCGATGTCCAGCGGCACCTCGGGGTCGAGGTTTTGAATGTTGATGGTCGGGGGAGCCACCCTCTCGCGTGCGGCCAGCAGCGAGAAGATCGCCTCAACCGCGCCCGCGCCACCCAGCAGGTGCCCGGTCATCGATTTAGTGGACGTAACCACCAGGTGATCGGTGTCGGCATCCAGCGCGTCGCGGATCGCGTTTAGCTCGCCGATATCACCCTTGGGGGTGGAGGTGCCGTGCGCGTTCACGTGCGCGATGTCCTTCGGGGTAAGCCCGGCATCACCGAGCGCCTCCCGGATCGCACGGGACTGCCCGGCAGTATCGGGGGCCGCGATGTGGTGCGCGTCGGAAGACATGCCGACGCCCGCCACGAAACCGTAAATGTTTGCGCCGCGCGCGCGGGCGTGTTCCTCGGATTCGAGCACCAGAATGCCCGCGCCCTCGCCCACCACAAAACCATCACGGTCCATGTCGTAGGGGCGTGAGGCGGTAGCCGGATCGTCGCTGCGGGTAGAAAGCGCCTTCATGTTGGCGAATGCCGCCATCGGCAACGGGTGGATCGAAGCCTCGGTGCCGCCGCAGATAACCACGTCGGCCCTGCCGGAACGGATCATCCAGGTGGCGAAGCCGATCGCCTCAGCGCCTGTAGCACACGCCGAAACGGGGGTGTGGGCCCCGGCCTTGGCCCCGAACTCAAGTTCTATGTGTGCTGCGGCGGAATTAGCCATCAGCATCGGCACGGCGTAGGGGCTGACCCGGCGCGCGCCCTTTTCTTTCACCAGATCCCACTGGTCAAGCATGGTCCAGACGCCGCCGATACCGGTGCCGACGCAGACGCCGAGGCGCAGCGGGTCCAGATCCTCCGGCAGCGCCGCATCCCGCCACGCTTCACGAGCCGCGATTATCGCGTACTGGCCCATCGGGTCCATTCGGCGCATTTCGGGGCGGCTCAGCACCTCTTCCGGGCGCTGCGCCAGACGGCACGCGAAATCGACCGCCAGGCCGTACTTCCCCCGCCAATCGTTATCCAGGGGGCGGCAGGTGGAGGTGCCGGCCAGCGCCGCGCTCCAGCTGCTCGCTACGTCGGCACCGAGCGGGTTGGTGGTGCCAAGGCCCGTGACCGCCACGCGGCAGCCGTTATCGGACGGGAACATGGATGTAAGACCCCCTAGAAGTCTGCGGATAAACGAAGGCCCGGCGGGTTACCGCCGGGCCGTGCGTGGGTTACGCCTGCTGGGCACCCGCGATGTACTTGACTGCGTCACCAACAGTGATCATGTTGTTGGAGTCCTCATCGGGGATGTTCACGGAGAACTTTTCCTCGGCGGCAACCACGATGGTCATCATCGAGATCGAGTCGATATCGAGATCCTCAGCGAAAGACTTGTCCATCTGGACCTCGGCAACCTCTACGCCGGTCTCTTCGTTCACGATCTCAGCGAGGCCGGAAAGGATGTCCTGTTCCGAATAAGCCATTTTGGCTCCTTAAATACTTGGTGTTTGTTAACCACTAGGCCCTATCACTGTACCTAAAGCGGGGCGGCTTCTAGCGCGGTACACGTCACAGACGCATGTGATTCGCTGCTTTCCGGCCGGTAACCCCCGTACTTTACGGCAGCACCACGACCTGCGCGGCGTAGGCCAAACCGGCCCCGAAGCCGATCAGTACGCAGACGTCGCCGCTCTTTGCCCTGCCTTCGCAAAGCAGCCGATCAACCGCAAGCGGAACCGACGCGGCCGAGGTGTTGCCGGTGGTTTCGATATCGCGCGCCACCACCGTGTCATCGGAGAGCTTTAGCTGTTTGACCAGCTCGTTAATGATGCGCATGTTCGCCTGGTGCGGCACGAAAACGTCCACGTCAGCCAGTGTTAGACCGCTCTTCGCCAGGGTTTGGCGCACGATGTCGGCGGTGTGCCAGACTGCCCAGCGAAACACGGTACGCCCGTCCTGTTCCAGGGTCGGCCAAGCGGGGCCGGAGCAGCCGCGCACGTCCAGCAGCGATCCCGTCATGCGGATAGCGCGCCAGTTGCTGCCGTCGCTGCCCCAGCGGGTCGGGCCGATCTTCGCGGTTTCGCTGCCGGTAACGATTGCGGCTCCGGCACCGTCTCCCATCAGGAAGGAAATGGAACGGTCGGTCGGGTCTATGAAGTCCGACATCTTGTCGGCACCCACCACCAGTACGTTACGGGCCACACCGGAACGCACCAGCGCGTCCGCCTGGCCGATGCCGTAACAGAAGCCCGCGCAGGCCGCCGAAAGATCATAGGCCGCAGCGTCTTTGATCCCCAGTTCGTGCGCCAGCAGGGGAGCCATCGCGGGGGTTTGATAGGGGAAGGTGATGGTTGCTACCAGCACCGCGTCTATCTCGGCAGGCGTAATCTCGGCCCGCTCCATTGCCTGCACGCTAGCGCGGCGCGCCAGCTCCGTGACGGTGAGGTCCTTGCTGGCCCGGCTGCGGGTAACTATGCCGGTGCGCTGGCGAATCCACTCGTCGGAAGAATCGATAGCCTCGATAAGTTCGCTATTAGGTACCGACAGATCCCCGCGCGCCGCGCCAAAGGCCGCGATACGCGAACCGGCCGGACCGCTGGCCGCGGTAAGCCGGGCGCTCACATCTTTGCTCACGCCGCTACCTCCCCGGCATCGGGGGAGGCGTGCTCGCGCACGAACTCGGCAGCCCCGGCAAGGTCCGCAGGGGTTTTCAGATCAAACCTGGCCGCCCCCGGAAGATCGCGCTTAGCCATTCCCGTAAGTGTGCCCGCCGGGCAAACCTCAAGGATTCCCGTTACACCGAGGCGGGCGAAGGTTTCCATGCAGGCCAGCCAATCCACGGGGCAGGTGACCTGTTCCACCAAGCTAGAAAGCAGCGCTGAACCGTCGCGCACCAGCTCTCCGCCCCGGTTCGAAACGTGCGCGATATTCGGGGTGGCAGCCTTTTCCAGGTAAGCACTATCGCCGACGAAGCGGGCGAACCTTTCGCGTGCTGGCACCATGTGCGGGGAATGGAACGCGCCGGCCACCGGCAGCGGCATCACCCTAGCGCGCTGCGGCGGGTCGGCCTTCAACGCGGCGATTCTCTCCGTGGTCCCGGCGGCCACTACCTGCCCGCGCCCGTTAACGTTGGCCAGGGTGAGACCGTGCTCAGCCACCGCGCTGCGCACCTGGTCAGGATCTCCGCCGACAACTGCCGCCATGCCGGTATCGGTGCTGCTCGCAGCATCGGCCATCGCGAGGGCGCGTTCACGCACCAGCTGCAAAGCGGAAACCGGGGAAAGCACGCCGCTGAGCACGCTGGCAGAGACCTCCCCGACGCTGTGACCGGAAACTAGGTCGGCCCGCAGCTGCCCCGGTTCCATACGTTCTTTGAGCGCGCGCATCGACACCAGCGCCGACGCCACCAAGAGCGGCTGTGCCAAGCGCGTATCGCGCAGGTCATCGCTGCGGGTACCGGCCTCCACCAGGTCTATTCCTGCGTGCTCCGAAAGCTGCTCCAGAGTTGCGGAAACATTTTCAAGCTCGCACCAGTCCGTCAGGAAACCGGGCTTTTGGGCTCCCTGACCGGGGCATACGATCGCCAGCACGCGCAATCACTCCTTTAAGCAAACGTTTGTTTCGGCTCATCATGGCACGCGAAAAGGGGGCTTAGCCGCTTGACGTGGCTAAGCCCCCTTACCGGTGGGTACGTAGCTGTGAGCTACGAAAATCTGTTAGGCGTCGCCGCCCGCAGAGCCGGACTGGCCGGCGTTCACGTTCAGCAGATCGTACTTGGCGATCGCCTGGGAGACGACGCTACGTTCGACCTTGCCTTCGGCTGCCAGTTCCTGCAGCGCCTTGACGACCATCGAATGGGCGTCGATGTGCAGGTAGCGGCGGCCCGCTGCGCGGGTGTCGGAGAAGCCCCAGCCATCGCCGCCCAGCACGCCGTAGCGGCCGGGGATCCAGGGACGGATGAGATCCGGCACCAGGTAGTCGAAGTCGGTGGAGGCAATGAACGGGCCTTCCACACCTTCCAGGCGCTGGCTGATCCAGGGCTTGCGTGCGTCCTCTTCCGGGTGCAGGAAGTTGTGCTTTTCGGCCTCGAGGGCTTCCTTGCGCATCTCCGTCCAGGAAGTAACGGACCAAACGTCGGCCGGGATGTTCCAGTCGTCGCGCAGCAGCTGCTGTGCGTGCAGCGCCCACGGAACCGCCACGCCGGAAGCCATGAGCTGCACCTTGGGGCCGTTGCCACCTTCGGCGGGCTTCAGCAGGTACATGCCCTTCAGCAGTCCGTCCACGTCCAGGTTCTCCGGCTGCGCCGGCTGCACGATCGGCTCGTTGTAAACCGTCATGTAGTAGAAGACATCCTGGTTGCGGGTCTCGTTCTCGCCGTACATGCGCTGCAGACCATCGCGCACAATGTGCCCGATCTCGTAGCCGTATGCCGGGTCGTAAATAACGGTGCCGGGGTTGGTGTAGGCCAGGAGCGGCGAGTGGCCGTCCATGTGCTGCAGGCCCTCACCGGCCAGGGTGGTCTTACCGGCGGTAGCGCCGATCACGAAGCCCTTAGCCATCTGGTCGCCCGCGGCGTAGAAGAAGTCGGCCGTGCGCTGGAACCCGAACATCGAGTAGAAGATGTAGACGGGGATCATCGGCAGCTCATGGGTCGAGTACGAGGTGCCCGCGGCGGTGAATGCCGAGGTCGAGCTGATCTCGTTAATACCCATGTGCTTGATCTGGCCCTGCGGGGATTCCTTGTAGGCCAGCAGCAGGTCTCGGTCTACCGAAATGTAGTTCTGACCGTGCGGGTTGTAGATCTTCGCGGTCGGGAACATCGAGTCCATACCGAAGGTACGGGCCTCGTCGGGGATGATCGGCACGAAGCGCTGACCGATCTCCTTGTTGCGCATCAGGTCCTTCAGCAGACGCACGAACGCCATGGTGGTGGCGATCTCCTGCTTGCCGGAGCCCTTCTCGACAACCTTGTATTCCTTCTGCGCGGGCTGCGGCAGGAACACCTTCTTGTGCTTGCGGCTCGGCACGGGGCCGCCCAGCTCGGCGCGGCGCTGACGCAGGTACTGCATCGCGTCGGAATCCTCGGCCGGCTTGTAGAACGGCACGTTGTAGAGGTCGTCCTCGATCTGCTTGTCCGTGACCGGGATACGCAGGGTATCGCGGAAGGTCTTCAGATCATCCACCGTGAACTTCTTCATCTGGTGGGTGGCGTTACGGCCGGCGAACGACTTACCGAGCTTGAAGCCCTTAACGGTGTGCGCCAGGATCACAGTGGGCTGGCCCTTGTGCTCCATAGCGGCCTTGTAGGCGGCGTAAACCTTGTGCGGGTCGTGGCCGCCGCGGTTGAGCTTCCACCAGATGTCTTCGTCGCTCATGTCGGCAACCATGGCCTTCGTGCGCGGATCGCGGCCGAAGAAGTTGTCGCGGATGAACGCGCCGCTTTCGGTGCGGAAGGTCTGGTAGTCGCCGTCCGGGGTGTTGTTCATCAGGTTGATGAGCGCACCGTCGTAGTCCTGCGCGAGCAGCGGATCCCAGCCGCGGCCCCAGATCACCTTGATGACGTTCCAGCCTGCGCCGCGGAACTGCGACTCAAGCTCCTGAATGATCTTGCCGTTGCCGCGCACCGGGCCATCGAGGCGCTGCAGGTTGCAGTTGACGACGAAGGTCAGGTTGTCGAGCTCTTCCATGGCAGCGATGTGCAGCGCGCCGCGGGACTCGACCTCATCCATTTCGCCGTCGCCCAGGAATGCCCAGACGTGCTGGTCGGAGGTGTCCTTGAGACCACGGTTGTGCAGGTACTTGTTGAAGGAGGCCTGCTCGATCGCGTTTACCGGGCCGATACCCATGGACACGGTCGGGAACTCCCAGAAGTCCGGCATAGCGCGCGGATGGGGGTAGGAAGGCATGCCGTGCGGGTGCGACTTTTCCTGACGGAAACCGTCAAGGTCGTTCTCGGTCAGGCGGTCCATCATGTAGGCGCGCGAGTAAATGCCGGGGGAGGCGTGGCCCTGGAAGAAGATCTGGTCGCCGCCGCCGGGGTGCTGCTTGCCACGGAAGAAGTGGTTGAAGCCGACCTCGTACATGGTCGCTACGGAGGCGAAGCTGGAAAGGTGGCCGCCGACGCCCACGCCGGGCTTCTGTGCACGGTGCACAACCATGGCGGCGTTCCAGCGGATCGCGGCGCGGATTTCCCGCTCGAGCGAGTCATCGCCGGGGTAGTAGGGCTCGTCCTCAACCGAAATGGTGTTGATGTAGTCGGTCGAGTTAGTGGAAGGCACGCTCACCTGGCGGTCACGGGCCCGGCGCAGCAGGTTCAACATCAGGTGGCGGGCGCGGGCCTTGCCGCGTTCATCCACCACTCCGTCGAAGGATTCAAGCCACTCCGACGTTTCCTGCGGATCGGGGTCCGGCACGTGGGACGGCAGGCCGTTAATGATGGGGCCGGCGGAACCGGAGTTCTCTTGGGAGGTCACGCTTGTCCTCGTTTCGTCGTAGTACGTCAACTGCGCCTCGGCATCTGTGCTGGCGCGCGGTCTGCCGACGACGCTCCAACCAGGCTACGACGCTTACCGGCCTACGGGGAATAGCGCACGCCTAGCGTGCTAAAAAAAACACAGTGAGAACCCGTTTTTAGCCCTTTTGCGGGCGGGGGTGCTCGCTAATGCCCTGCGCAGCCAAAAAACTTCGGCATCTTACCTGCGCGGCTGTGGACGCGAACCGCCCTCTACCTATTAGACTTTCACCCATGTCTGTACCCCCCTTCGGAAGGAACTCTTCAGTGGCCAGCTCCACCGCCGCCGCAAACGATGCTGCGACAGCGGCCCGCACGCTAGGTTTCGCGCACGGCAAGATCGTGCAGGAACTCGGTTACGACGACGACGTTGACCTCGATCTGCGTGACGCTATCGAGGATGCGATTGATGCTGACCTGGAAGACGAAGACACCCAGGAAATCGTTGACGCGGTAATCATGTGGTGGCGTAGCGATGACGGCGACCTGGTGGACGGGCTGATGGACGCCCTCACCTCCCTGGCGGAAGGCTGCCCGATCTGGCTGCTGACCCCCAAGCCGGGACGCAGCGGCCACGTTAATTTTGCCGACATTGAAGAGTCTGCTTCCCTGGCTGGCCTGCAGGCGATGTCGTCGGTCAGCCTGGCGGCCGATTGGCTCGGCACCCGCCTGGCCCCGTCCAAGGCGCGTTCCTAGGAGCCAAGATGTTCGCGGAGCCGTACCTGCGCGACCATTTTGGCGGTGCTTTCTCGCTGGACTCCCTTTCCGGGGTGGCCCACGCGTTCGTTTTTCTTCCCGGTGCCTTCACGCCCGTCTGCACGGCGGAAATAGGGGAGCTGGACGGTTACGCGAAACAGTTGGCTAACGAAGGGATGCCGGTGTTCGGTATCTCCTGCGATAGCCCCCAGGTGCTTAATCATTGGCGCGAGCAGACGGGCATCACCCTGCCCCTGCTGTCCGACTTCTGGCCGCACGGCGAGTTCTCGCGCGCATTCAACGCGTTTAACGAGGAAGACGGCCGTAGCCGCCGTGTTTCCCTGGTACGCGGCCCGCACGGCTGCGTCACCTGGCGGGACGAAGCGCCCCTCAGTGAGGCACGCAACATGGCGCGACTTGCTTCTGCGCTGCGCGCCGTTGCAGAATAGACGAGTTCGCTTTTTAGTGAACCAGGGCCGTTAGCTCAGTTGGTTAGAGCGCCACGTTTACACCGTGGATGTCGGGGGTTCGAGTCCCTCACGGCCCACTTTTTATGCCCAAAAACCCCATTTGCGCCGCTAGGCGCGGTGGGGTTTAATCTTTTGCTTCCTGCTGCGCAGCCGGATCGCCGGGCCTACCCTCGTGAGCCGCAGCCAGGCGTTCGATCTGTTCCTGCAGCGACGCAACCTGCTGCCTGAGCTCGCGCAGTTCGTCGCGGGCCTCGCGTTCTTTCTCTTCTCGCGGCAGGTCCACCCGGTTGAATAGCCAGGTGGCCAGGGTGCCGGTGATGGAACCGATTAGGCCGATGCCGCAAAGCATAAGCGCCATGGCCACGATCCTGCCGCCCGAAGTGACGGGGTAGGTGTCGCCGTAGCCAACCGTGGTGATGGTGGTCATCGCCCACCAGACGGCGGTGGGGAAGTCGGTGATAGTAGCTCCCTCTGCCCCGCGTTCCACGTCCAGCGTCGACAGTGCCGCCAGAAAAATAATCACCACCGCCGAAGAAGCGGCATACCAGGCCACCTTCCCCTGCAGGGAATCGCCCATCTTGCGGTCCAGGACGCGCAGGAGCAGCATGAGCCGCAGCAGTCGCAGCGGGCGGAAGACCGGGATTAGCACCAGGAATAGATCGAACAGGTGGGTGGCTATGAAGTCGCGCCTGTCCTCTGCCAGGTAGATCTGTATGCCGTAGTCGACTACGAAAGCCAGCCAGGTCAGGTTCTGGGCGATCAGGCACCGCTCAAGCCAGATCTGGCTCATTTCCGGATCGATGATCGGCCAGGCGAAAGCGGCCGTAAAAATCACCGCGAAGAGGAGCAGAAAAGGTTCTGCCTTTTTCTGGTAGCGCTCAACCTTGCTTAGGCGGTAGCTATCGTCCGTCATGGGTGGAGCCTCTCGTCATGCTGCGTTTTAACGCGCTTTCTTCATCTCCAGGCTACAGGCGCTAAGTCCGCTGAGCGCGAAAAAACCTTCTCATAAGTAACGACTTTGCCCGTCAAAAGTTTTTCGGCGGTAGGGTTGGGGGCAGCATCCCACTTGCCCCGGAAGGGGTAAGTAAATGAAAAGAGTATGAAGCATGAAAAATAAGAAGATCGCCCTCTCCGCGGTTGCCGTCGTATTCGTAGTGGTAGCCGGGGTGGTCCTGGCGCTGACGCAGCCCTGGCGAGCCTTCACCAGCTCCACCGTGGACGAGGCGCTGCCTGGCACGTCGGCACCCGTCGCGCAAAGTGCCCCTGCAGAAGAGCAGGGTGCTCCGGCAGAAGAACAGAGCGCCCCGGCAGAAGAAAAGCCGGCGCAGGAAAAGCCCGCCGCCCCGGCTGGTCCCGTAACCCTGACGCAGGGCGAGTTCACCTCCCTGGAGCACAAGACCTCCGGCACGGCCAAGATCGTGGAACTGCCCGACGGCAGCCGCGTGCTGCGCCTGGAGAACCTGGCTAGCAGTGACGGCCCCGACCTGAAGGTGATCGTGACCGGCAAGAGCGGCGGTTATGAATCGCTTAAAAAGGCCGACTACACGAGCCTCGGCGCGCTGAAAGCCACCCACGGAAACCAGAACTACGCGCTTCCGGCCGGTTTCGATATCAAGAACGCGGCCTCGGTCCTGATCTGGTGCGAGCGCTTCTCCGCCCCCTTCGGTGTGGCGCCGCTCAAATAAGCAGCAAGACTGCGCCCCTGCTGGAAGCCCGATAGGGGATTTCCGCTAGGGCCGCTGGCGCCCCGAGAACGGTGCACGTGCGGCTCGCCCCGCTAGACTGGGGCGAGCCGCACGTTGTTTTGTGGAAGGAACTAGATGCGTTCACGTCTTACGGTCGCGCTCGGCCGCGCCGCCCGCGCCGCCGCGCGCCTCAAGGGGAGCAGCGGCAGCGCTTTCCCCGGCCTGGTTGCCGAAAAGGTCGATCCGTCGTTCATGGCGCGCACCCTGGCGCAGCTGCCCTACGGCGTGGTGGTCGTATCTGGCACCAACGGCAAGACCACCACCACGAAGATGCTGGTGGAACTGCTGTCCGGGCAGGGCCTGCGCGTATTCACCAACCGCACCGGCTCCAACTTCACGCGCGGCGTGGTCGCCTCTCTGCTCACCGAGGTAAACGCGGCGGGCAAACTGCAGGCCGACGTCGCGGTGCTGGAACTGGACGAGGCCCACGCGGTGCACTTCGTGCGCGAGGTAAAGCCCCGCGCTTGCCTGCTGCTGAACGTGATGCGCGATCAGCTAGATCGCTTCGGAGAAATCGACAACACCGCCGCCCTGCTGCACAAGGTCGCCTCCGCCACCACGGAACTGGTGGTGGTGAACGGTGACGATCCGCGCCTGGCCGCCGACAGCTTCACCGGCTCCCTCACCGCCCGCGTCGCGCGCTTCGGAGTCGGCACCGCCCTGCGTAACGTGTTCGTTTCCGACGACGACCTGCGCGCCGCCCCGGCGCAGCGCGCGGCTGGCGAGGAAACCGCAGCCCGCACCAAGTTCGAGGGCTGCCTGGAGGAACTTTCCGGGCGTAGCGCGCAAATCCGGCTGCGCGGCGAAAGCCACGCCACCGAGTTCGCGATCCCCGGCGTGCACAACATCCTGAACGCCACCGCCGCGCTCACCCTGGCCAGCGAACTGCTGGGGGAGAGCGCCGACGTGCCGCGCCTGCTGGAAAGCGCGGCCGGGGTGCGCGCCGCCTTCGGACGCGGCGAGGTTATCCGTGTGGGCGGCCAGGAAATCGAACTGGCGCTGGTGAAGAACCCCGCAGGTTTCCGCATGAGCCTGCTCAGCTCCGCCCCGCACGGCTACGCCACGATGATCGCGATTAACGACGAATACGCCGATGGTCGCGATATGTCTTGGCTGTGGGACGTCGAGTTCGCGCCGCTGCGCGAGGCCGGGGTCGATATGGTCAGCGGCGTACGCGCCTGGGACATGGCCCTGCGCCTGCGTTACGACGGTGTGCCGCTCAAAAAGGTGGAGCCGGAGCTTGACGCCGCACTGAAAGAGTTCATTGATTCGGCGGTGAGCGCGGGCACTCCGATGCGCATTTTCACCACCTACACGGCGATGCTGGCGATCCGTGCGCAGCTTTCCCGACTCACCGACGTGGAGGACGTTTTCTCATGAGCGCTAAGCCGATCAAACTCTTGCAGCTCTACCCCCGCGAGATGAACATTTACGGCGACTGGGGAAACACCCTGGTGCTTTCCGAGCGCCTGCGCTGGCACGGTTACGAGGTAGAGGTAATCGACTACAACCCGGAAGACGACTTCCCGGCAGACTTTGACCTGCTGGTGGGCGGCGGCGGCCAGGATTCGGGCCAGAACAAGATTAAGGACGATCTGCTAGCGATCGGGCCGCGCCTGAAGGAACTGGCGGCGGAGGGCGTGCCGATGCTCGTCATCTGCGGCCTCTACCAGCTCTTTGGGCACGGCTTCACCACCGCGACCGGGGAACGCATCCCCGGCATCTCCCTGTTCGACGCGGAAACCGTGGCGGGGGAGGGCCGACTAATCGGCAACATCGCTCTCGATACGGAAGAGTTCGGGCAGGTTATCGGCTACGAAAACCATTCCGGCCTGACCGTGCTCGGCCCCGACGCGCGCCCGTTTGGGCGGGTTGCCGCTGGCGGAGGCAACAACCGCGACGACGACACCGAAGGCGCCCGGGTCCATAACGTGATCGGCAGCTACCTGCACGGCTCGCTGCTGCCGAAGAATCCGCGCGTGGCCGACTGGCTGGCGCAGAAGGCGGTTGAGCACGCGGGGCTGGAATGGCACCCGGCCCAGATTGACGACACCTTCGCGGAAAACGCGCGCCGGGTCGCACTGTCTCGCCCCCGCTGATTAGCAGGTACATAATGGGGCCATGGCTAAAACTATTTTCCATGGCAACGAGATCGACACCTGCGGCGAACTGCCCGCCCCCGGTAGCAAGGCCCCTGACTTCGCCCTGATCAGCAAGGACCTCAAGCCGGTGAGCCTGGCCGACTACGCAGGACGTACCGTCATCCTCAACATCTTCCCGAGCGTGGACACCGGCGTGTGCGCCACCAGCGTGCGTACCTTCAACCGTGAGGCTGCGGGCCGCGAGAACGTCAGCGTGCTGTGCGTATCCCGCGATCTGCCGTTCGCGCAGGCCCGCTTCTGCGGCGCGGAAGGCATCGAGAACGTTGAGGTGGCATCCGACTTCCAGCACGGCTTCGGCGAGGCCTACGGCATCACCATGGCGGGCGGACCGCTCGCGGGACTGCTGGCCCGCGGCGTGGTAGTCGTCGGACCCGACGGCACCGTGCGCCACAGCGAACTGGTGGCGGAGGTTTCCTCGGAACCCAACTACGAAGCTGCCCTGGTCGCGGCAGACGCCGAATAGTCTTTCAGCGCGGTAACTGCTTTCAGCGCAGCAACCTTTTAATTCGCCTCAGCCCCCGGCGCGGGCTCCCGCAGGGACTTCGCGAATCCGGGGGCGAGCGCTATCACGGCCAGGCAAACGGCCGCCATCAGGCTAAAGGCGAGTTCCGGCGAGGAATCCATTAGCGCCCCCGCTACCGCCGTGGTGACGGCGGAGCCAACGCCCAAGCCGAGCGCCGCATACAGCCCCTGGGCGGGGGACATCAGCTCGGGTGCCACCCTGGCCCGCAGGAACTGGATAAATGCCACCTGCACCAGGGCGAAGGTGATGCCGTGCAGTAGCTGGGAGGCCCCCAGCACCAGCACCGACTGGCTAAATGCCCACAGCAGCCAGCGCAGCACGCCACCGGCGGCAGCCACCGCGTACAGCAACGGCAGCGAAACGCGTTCGATCCGCGAACCGACCATCTGAAACACCGCTATTTCAAATATTGGGGCGAGCATCATCGCGATAGAAATGAGCTGCGGCGTGGCCCCCAGATGTTCCAGGCGCAGGGTGCCGAAGGCGTAATAGGCGGCGTGCGAAGACTGCATGAGCACTATCAGCCCGATGCCGTAGCGCACATCCCGGCGCCGCAGCAGCGGCAGCCAGGAGGAAACGGTGGGGCCGCTGCGCTGGTTCGCTACCCCGTCCTCTCCGAGCGGGAACTGCGCCATCACGGCGAGCAGGGCAACGCTGCCGATGAGAACCCAGATCAACTGTTCGTTACCGAAGTAAGAGGAAACCAGCCCGTTTGCTCCGGCCCCCACGATGAAGCCGAGCGAACCGAGCATGCGCACCGGGCCGTAAACGATCGCGCCGCGCTGCGCGCCGAGCGTCGCGGCGGTTTCCAAAACCGGCATTATCGTCGGATAGGTCAGACCGAACAGAGCCGACACCACCAGCAGCCCCGCGTATCCGGTAACGGGCAGGAAGGCGATTGCCAGCAGCAGCGAGGACCAGCAGAACAGGCGTGCCACCCGCAGCAGGGGGAGCCGTTCGTTGAGCATCGGGAACAGGGTCACTACCGCGAGCGAGCGTGTGATGAGGGATACGGTGATCGACATGCCGATCTCGCCAGTGGCGAAACCGCGTGCGGAAAGATACAGCCCCCAGTAGGAAAGAAATGTGGCCCAGCTAAAGAAGAACAGGAAAAAGGTGGAACGCATCCACAGTTGCACGGTGATCCCCTCGTCGGCTGGCTGGGCTTAACTCATATACTGGCAGGGCATCCCTAGTAGAGCGGAAGGTATTGATGACCCAGCACCTAGATGCAAATGCCCTGCGTGAACAGGTTAGACTCTTGGGCCGCGATTTTGGCGGTACGCCGCTCACCTATCTTGATTCCGGCGCGACTTCGCAGCGCCCGGAGAGCGTCATCGCCGCCGAAATGGAGTATTTGCGCAGCGCAAATGCCGCCGTAAAACGCGGCTCCAGCCGCCTGGCGGAGCTATCTACCGACGCTTACGAGGGCGCGCGGGAAAAGATCGCGAGCTTCATCGGCGCGCCCGATGCGCAGGAACTCGTCTTCGTTAAGAACGCCACCGAGGCGCTGAACCTGGTGGCCTATTCGCTTTCCAACGGTGGCCCCGGCATTCCCGCACACCTGACGCTGCGCGAGGGCGATGAGGTGCTGGTCACGGAGATGGAGCACCACGCGAACCTGGTGCCCTGGCAGGAGGCCTGCCGCCGCACCGGCGCCACCCTGCGCTGGATACCGCTCACGGACGATTTTCGCCTGGATCTTTCCCAGCTCGATTCGCTGCTCACCGAAAAGACGAAGGTCTTTGCGTTCACCCACCAGTCGAACGTGCTCGGCACCATCAACCCCGTGCAGGAACTCGTGGCCGCCGCCCGCGCTGTCGGCGCGCTCACGGTGCTGGATACCTGCCAGTCGGTGCCGCACATGCCGATCGACCTGGCCGACCTGGGCGTGGATTTCGCCGCTTTCTCCGGCCACAAGATGCTCGGCCCGACCGGCATCGGCGGCCTGTGGGGGCGCTACGAACTGCTCGCGCAGATGCCCCCGTTCATCACCGGCGGTTCGATGATCGAGATCGTCACGATGGAAAAGAGCACCTACGCGGAGCCTCCCGCCCGTTTCGAGGCCGGCACCCCGATGGTTTCGCAGGCGGTGGGTCTGGCGGCGGCAGTAGACCTGCTTAGCGATATCGGCATGGCAAACGTTGCCGCGCACGAAAAGCAGCTCACGCAGCGTGCCCTGGCCGGGCTGCGGGAAATCCCCGGTATCAAGATTTTGGGGGCGGCGGAAGGCCCCGAACGTACCGGCGCGGTCGCTTTCAACCTGGAGGGCCGACACACGCACGACGTCGGTCAGGTTCTGGACAGCCAGGGCATCCAGGTGCGTACCGGCCACCACTGCGCCTGGCCGCTGCACCGCCGCTACGGCGTGCACGGCTCCACCCGGGCGAGTTTCGCCCCCTACAACACACTTGACGAAGTAGACGCCCTGGTTGCGGGAATGCACCGGGTAGTCGAATTTTTTGCGAGGTTTAACTGATGGCTTCTTCCCTGGACTCCATGTACACGGAGATCATTTTCGAGCACGACAAACGCCCCCAGCACGCGGGGCTGCGCGAAGACTTCGATTCCGAGGTGCACCACGTCAATCCCAGCTGCGGCGACGAACTGACCATGCGCCTGCTAATCGAGGGCGAGGGCGATGACGCACTGGTGAAGGACATCAGCTACGAGGCCGTCGGCTGCGCGATGTCCCGCGCCTCCGCCTCGATCATGGCCGACCTTTTCATCGGAAAAACCGTTGCCCACGCCAAAAAGGTGATGGAAAACTTCGAGGGCGCGATGAAATCGCGCGGCACCGACGCTGGCGACGAGGAACTGATCGAGGACGGCGTGGCGCTGCTCGGCGCATCTAAGTTCCCCGGCCGCGTAAAGTGCGTGCTGCTGCCCTGGAAGGCGTATCAGGCGCTGATCGTGGAGGCGCAGGCAAAGCACGAAACAGACGCGCCAGAGGCGGGGGAGCAGGCCTGATGTCGGCCCCGCAGGAGCACTCCGCCCCCCGCGTGGGGGAGCTGCTGGACGATCTGGAAAGCGCCTACCCGCTGGAATGGGCGGAAGACTGGGACAGGGTCGGCTTCGCGGTCGGCCAGCGCAGCGCCCCCGTGCGCCGCGTGCTGCTCGCGGTGGATCCCACCTACGCCGTGGCGCGCCAGGCCGCCGAAGGCCGGTTTGACCTGCTTATCACGCACCATCCGCTGCTGCTGCGCGGCATCAATTCCGTCACCTCAGACACCGCCAAGGGCAGGATCGTGAGCGAACTGCTGCGTGCGGAAATCGCGCTCTGGTGCGGGCACACCAACGTAGATCGCGCCAGCGCGGGCACCAACCCGGCGCTCGCGAAGGCCATCGGCGTGCAGGGGGAGCTGGCCCCGCTGCTGCCGCCGCGCGGCGAGACGGAGGGACTGCACGGGCTGGGCGGCGTCGGCAGGCTGGAAAAGCCGCAGAGTGTGGCGGAACTGGCCGCCAGGATCGCCGCTAACGTGCCCGCCACCGTGCAGGGGGTGCGCTACACGGGGGATCCGCAGCGCCGCGTGGAACGCGTCGCGTTCTGCTCCGGCGCGGGAGATTCCTTCCTGGAGGCGGCACGTGAAGCCGGGGTGGATGCCTATATCACCTCCGACCTACGCCACCATCCCGCCGGTGAACACATCGAGGAGGAGGGCGCGCCCGCGCTCATCGACCTGCCGCACTATGCGAGCGAATGGCTGTGGCTCCCGGAGGCGAAGCGTCAGCTCGAGGCACTGGCAAAAACGCGCGGCTGGGAGCTGACGGTAGAGGTATCCACCCTGGTCACCGACCCGTGGAGCGGCAGCGCAGGCGGTCACCCCGACGGGGTCGGCTAAGCGAAACTATTTGCGTGCGACCACCGTGATGGTGCCCTCGGTGTGCTCCACACTGACCGGGCCGCCATCGCGTGGGTCCTGAGTTACCTCGCGGTGCAGCATCGCCACCAGATCGGCCACGCTGCCGGTCGCCTCGGGGTGCAGCAGACAGGCGCGTGCCACCACGCCCCGGTACATCTTCGCGTCGTGAGAAATCACGGTGCGTTTGCCGCCGCTTTCCTTCACCGCGCCCACCTCCAGGGTGCGCTCGGCCGGGGTTGGCATCATCGTGCGGTAGCCGCCACTGCGGCAGTCCAGCACCAGATCGTCCCCTACGATCTCCGGCATGATCGCCTTCAGATAGCGCTTCCACCAGGTTCCCACGGTGCCGATCCCTGCCACTTTGGACGAGCAGCTCACCCGGTAGGCCGGGATCAGATCGGCCTCGCTCACGTAGCCGTACATGGCCGACGTCACCCCTACCCGCACGTCCCCGGAATCGGGAATGGTGGCGGCGTCCAGCGCGTCGTAGAGCACGCCCGCGTAGACATCCAGTGCGGGAGCGAGCGGTTCCTCGGCAAGGTTACGCATAGCGTCTGCCAGTTCCGGGCGGCTCGCGGGAATCTTGAGCGCGGACGCCCCCTCGGGGTCGCTTAGCGCCTGCGCGATAGCGGCGGCCAGTTCCTCGCGCGGCTGCGTCAGCCCCTCGTAGAGGCGGGCGGAATCGGCGGCCTGCGGTCCGGGCGCGCCGTTCGCGGGACGGGTTTTGGTTTCCGACGGTGGGAGAAGAATCAACACACAAGATAGGATGACATACGAGAGGTGGTCGGCTAGACGGTCGCGTCCGGTTTTTAAGACCGGTCGAGGAAAGTCCGGGCTCCCACTGACACGGTGGTGGGTAACGCCCACCCGGAGCAATCCGCGGGAAAGTGCCACAGAAAGCAAACCGCCCGCCCTACGGGGCAGGTAAGGGTGAAAGGGTGGTGTAAGAGACCACCGCGGCCCCGGCGACGGGGTCGGCACGGTAAACCCCACCGGGAGCAAGGCCAGACAGGGGACGTTAGCAGGCCGTCAGTCCGAGTCCCCGGGTAGGCCGCTAGAGCGCGTCGGCAACGGCGCGCGGAGATGGATGACCGTCCCTAGACAGAACCCGGCTTATCGGCCGGCCGCCTCTCACCCCAAAAACGCAAAGAGGGAGCGCTACCCGGTACGGGCAGCGCTCCCTGCATCTGCTTTTACGAGGCCTGTTTAGCCCTGCTTCTTTTCCGCTTTTTCGGCCAGCTTCGCCTTGCGCTTGGCCTCCTTGCGGGCAAGCTGCGCCGCGCCGATGATACCGGCCTCGTTACGCAGCTTCGCGGGCACGATCTCCGCGCGGGTATTCAGCAGCGGCAGGTACTTTTCGTGCTTCTTAGAAACTCCGCCGCCAATGATGATCAGGTCGGGGTTCGTCAGGAATTCGAGCATGTCGAAGTATTCCTGCAGCCGCCCGGCCCATTCTTCCCAGCCGAGCTCTTCGCGATCGCGGGCGGAATCGGCGCAGTAACGCTCCGCAGCATCCCCGTGCAGCGGCAGGTGGCCGAGTTCCGTGTTCGGCACCAACTTGCCGTCGCTGAAAACGGCGGTGCCGATGCCGGTGCCCAGGGTAACGATCGTGACTACGCCACGGCGGTTCTTCCCGGCGCCGAACTTCATCTCGGCGATACCGGCGGCGTCGGCGTCGTTCACCACGAAAACGTCGTGCCCGGTCTTTTCCGACAGCAGCGCGTTTACGTCGGTGCCGATCCAGGACTTATCCACGTTAGCGGCGGTCTTTGCCACGCCCTGCTGAATCACGGCGGGGAAGGTGACACCGACGGGCAGCTCGGGCGAAACCTGGAATGCCGTCAGAAGCTGCGACACCGTTTCCGCGACCGCATCCGGGGTCGAGGGCTGCGGGGTGGGGATGCGCAGACGGTCGGTGGCGAGCCGCCCCTTGCTGAGGTTTACCGGGGCACCCTTGATGCCGCTACCGCCGATGTCGATGCCGAATGCTTCTTTGCTCACTGGCTGTTTCCCTTCGCGTTAAAAACAGTACGGGTTTAGTCTGTCAGACCTGGGTAAGGATCTCGTAACCGGAATCGGTAATTAGGATCGTGTGTTCGAACTGCGCGGTGAAGCAGCGGTCCTTGGTGACGATGGTCCAGCCGTCGTCCCAGCTCTCCCAATCCTGGGAACCCGTGGTCACCATCGGCTCCACGGTGAAGGTCATGTTCGGTTCGATCACGTCCGCGTAGGCGGGGGCCGAATCGTAGTGGGGGATGATCAGGCCGTTGTGGAATCCGGTAGCGATACCGTGGCCGGTGTAGTCGCGTACCGAGTCGTAGCCGAAACGCTTCACGTATTTTTCGATGACGCGGCCGATCACGTTCACCTCGCGCCCCACCTTCGCGGCCTTAATGCCGCGCATGGTCGCTTCGAGCGTGCGATCGATCAGCAGCTGCGCCTCCGGCGCAACCTCGCCCACCGGGAAGGTAGCGTTGGTGTCGCCGTGCACGCCGTGAATGAAAGCCGTGACGTCGATGTTGAGGATGTCGCCCTCCTCCATCACGGTGGAGTCCGGGATACCGTGGCAGATCACCTCGTTCAGGCTGGTGCAGCAGGATTTATTGAACCCCAGGTAGCCCAGCGTGGACGGGTATGCGCCGTGATCCAGCAGCACCTCGTGCACCACCCGGTCGATCTCGTCGGTAGTGACACCCGGCTGCGCTGCCTTGCCGCCCTCCTGCAGGGCCAGCGCCGCGATACGGCCCGCTATGCGCATCTTTTCGATGGTTTCGGCGTCCTGCACGAAAGGCCCCGAGTCGGAAACCGCTTCGCTCTTGCCCACGTATTCCGGCCGGGCGATGTTTGCGGGGACCGGCCGAAGGGGGCCGACCTTGCCCGGAGTAAGGGGGGATCGTGCCGGGGGACGCTGCCATGCCTGATTTACGCTCATGCTTTAAGTTTGCAACATAAGCAGCCGGTAACGCAGTTGCCGCGCCCACGCGCTTTGCCAGATCCCTCGCAAACGGGACCGGCGGGTGGCAGGATGGGCAGCGGAAGACAGCGCTAAAACCGACTAAGGTGCATAGACGCACGGCATTCCCACGGATTAACGCACGTGTTTACCGGCAATGACGCAGATAGGAGCCACGATGAGCGAGTTTTACTACAACACCGTTACCGGCGAGGTCGAGGAGGGCAAGCAGTCCGCCAGCAACCGACTGATGGGCCCGTACGCAAGCCGCGAAGAAGCCGCGCGCGCACTGGAAATTGCGGCCGAACGCAACGCCGAATGGGAACGGGAAAACCTGGCCTGGGACGGCGAAAGCGAAATGGTCGATGGGCGCTCCATCGACGAACACTGAATCGCTAGGCGCTGAATACTGGCATAGCGAATCGGTGAACCAGATCGATTAACCGGGTAAGCAAAAGCCGGTGGCCCCGTACGGGAACCACCGGCTTTTTGTGCGCTTTAGGCGTGCTCTAGCTTTAGAAGCTTTCCTTTTCCGACGGGAACGTGCCCTCGGCTACCTCGCGGTGGTATTCGCTCGCGGCGCGCTCCAGCTCGGCACCGAGCTGGGCGAAACGACGCACGAAACGACCGTTGAAGTCCGAAAGGCCAGCCATATCCTGCCACACCAGCACCTGGCCGTCGCACTTGGGGCCAGCGCCAATCCCGATGGTGGGAATGTGCAGCACCTCGGTGATGCGTGCGGCGAGGTCGGCCGGAACCATCTCCAAAACCAGCGCGAAAACGCCCGCCTCCTGTAGGGCGAGGGCGTCGTCCGCCATTTTGTCGGCCTCCGCGCCATCGCGGCCCTGCACGGTGAAGCCGCCCAGCGCGTGTTCGGACTGGGGGGTGAAACCGAGGTGACCGACGACCGGGATACCGGCCTCGACCAGTGCCTTAACCTGATCGATTACCTGATGGCCGCCCTCCAGCTTGACCGCGTGCGCGCCCGCTTGCATGAGTTCCACGGCGTGCTTCATGGCGTCCCGCGTGCCGGTCTGGTAGGTGCCGAAAGCCAGGTCGGCCACCACCAGGGGGCGTTTCACGGCGCGGGTTACGGCGGAGGTGAAGAGCAGAATGTCCTCGTGGCGTGTGTGCACGGTGGAGCTGTGTCCGAGCACGGTGGTGCCACAGGAATCGCCCACGAGCAGCATCTCAATCCCGGCGCGCTCGAAGATCTGCGCCGAGAACTGGTCATAGCTGGTGAGCATCGAGAAACGCTGCCCCTGCTTCTTAAAATCAAGCAGATGGCGGGTACGGATGCGCGGAATATCGCGGCTGGGTGCACCGGTCATGGAAAGGATCCTTCACAGGGGTAGACGGATAATGCCTGGACTAAGCCTATAACCGCTGGTCCCGCAGATGTGAGCGGACGGGCCGAAACTAAGGCAGACTGTAACCATGCGGCAGTATGACAGCGTTATTCGTGCGGTAGAGGAAAACCGGGTCGGATTCATCCGCCTCTGGTTCTGTGACGTGCTGGGCACGCTCAAATCCATCGCGATTTCCCCGGCAGATCTGGAAGATTCCTTCACCGAAGGCATCGGCATCGACGGCTCCACCATCGAAGGCCTGACCCGCGCCTACGAATCGGACATGATTTTGCGGCCCGATCCGGCGACCTTCCAGATCCTGCCCTGGAGCGACGGCTCCGGCGATAGGCTGCGCACCGCCCGCATGATGTGCGACGTGCTGACGCCCGACGGCGAACCCGCCGCGAGCGACCCGCGCTATGTGCTGCGCCGCACCCTGGAAAAGGCCGAAAAGCAGGGCCTTACCCTGTTCACGGCCCCCGAAATCGAGTTTTACCTGTTCCAAAAACCCTGGCAGCAGGGGGAGCCGCTGGCCCTGGTGGACCGTTCCGGCTACTTCGACCACGTGCACGGCACCGAACAGCTCGGTTTCCGCCGCAACGTGATCGCTGATCTGGAATCCATGAATATCCAGGTCGAATATTCCCATCATGAAAACGGCCCCGGCCAAAACGAGATCGATCTGCGTTACGCAGACGCCCTCACCACGGCAGATAGCATTCTGACCTTCCGCGCGGTGGTGAAGGAAGTAGCCCACGGCACCGGCCAGGTGGCCTCCTTCATGCCGAAACCGATGATTAAACAGCCGGGATCGGGCATGCACACCCACCTTTCCCTGTTCCAAAACGGCAAGAACGCCTTCCACGATCCGGGCGGTGAATACGGACTGTCGGCCATGGGACGCCAGTTCATCGCGGGGCTGCTGCGCCACGCCCCCGAATACTGCGCCGTAACCAACCAGTTCGTGAACTCCTACAAGCGCCTGTGGGGAGCGCAGGAGGCGCCCAGCTACATCTGCTGGGGGCACAACAACCGCAGCGCCCTGGTGCGGGTTCCGTTCCACAAACCCACCAAGGGCACATCTTCCCGGGTCGAGTTCCGGGGCCTGGACTCCGCTGCGAACCCCTACCTGGCGTTCGCCGTGCTGCTGGCCGCGGGCCTGAAGGGGATCGAGGAACAGTACGAGCTGCCCGAGGGCGCGGAGGACAACGTTTGGGAACTGAGCGAAAGGGAACGCCAGGCGATGGGCTATCTGCCGTTGCCGAGCGACCTGTGCCGGGCCCTCGAATACTTCGAAAGCTCCGAACTCATGGCCGAGACCCTGGGGGAGCAGGTGTTCGAGTTCTTCCTGCGCGAAAAGCGCTCCGAATGGCACCGCTACCGCAACCAGGTGACCGACGTCGAACTGGCTGCCAACTTCAACCTGTAGTCGATGAGCGAGGTAGAGCTTTCCCCCGGACAGCTGGCGCGCAGCGGGTTCCTACAAACGGCCCGCGCCGCTAGTTTCCTGCAGCAGATCCCCGAGCTTTCCCCCGCCTCGCTGGATGCCTTTGCCGCCACGGCAGACCCCGACCAGGCGCTGCTATCACTGCTGCGTATCAGGGAAGCCGCGCCGACAAAAACGCTGCGCGAGATCCTGTCGGACCTAAACGAAAGGCCCGACAAGAGCCACGCCGGGCCGGGGGCGGGGGAGCGGCTGCTGCGGCTGCTCGGCGTTTCCCAGGCGCTCGGCGATTTTCTGGTGCGGCACCCGGAAACCCTGCCCGCGCTGACCTCGGAAAACGCCAGCCTGCGCCTGGACGAAGCACCGGAAACAGTGCGGGCCGACCTGCTGAGCGCCGTCGGCGCGGACCCGCAGGCGCGGATTCCCGTGGCCGCGCTGAGCGGCCGGGAAGGCATGGACGCGCTACGCATCGCCTACTACCGCAGGCTGCTGCAGATCGCCCTGTTAGACGCGAGCCAGGACGAACCGGAACTTTTGCAGCCGGGAGTCTCCGCGGCCATCGCGGACCTCGCGGGAGCGGCCCTGGACGCGGCGCTCGCGCTGGCGCGAAACGCCGTGCCGGGCCAGGAAAAGGCCCGCCTGGCGGTAATCGCGATGGGCAAGACCGGCGCGCGCGAACTCAACTACATTTCCGACGTAGACGTCATCTACGTGGCGGCCCCGGAAGAAGGCTGCGATGAAGAAGAAGCCCTCGCGGTAGCGACCGGGCTGGCAAGGGAACTATCCAGGATCTGCGCGGAAAAAACCGCCGAAGGCTCGCTCTGGCAGGTAGACGCGAACCTGCGCCCGGAGGGCAAAGATGGGCCGCTCGTGCGCACCCTCGAATCCTGCCGCCGCTACTACGCGAAATGGGCGAAATCCTGGGAGTTCCAGGCCCTGCTGAAAGCCCGCGCGGTAGCGGGGGACATCCCGCTGGGAAACGACTTCGTGGCGCTCGTGCAGCCCGCCGTCTGGCAGGCAGCCACCCGGGAGGGCTTCGTGGAAGACACCCGCGCGATGCGCAAACGGGTGGTTGCGCACATCCCGGCGGGGGAGGCTCAGCGCAACATAAAGCTGGGACCGGGCGGGCTGCGCGACGTCGAGTTCACCGTGCAGCTTTTGCAGATGGTGCACGGCAGAAACGTGGAGGCGCTGCGAGAGCGCGGCACGCTGGATGCCATCATGCGCCTGAGCGAAGGGGGCTTCATCTCCCGCGAAAACGCCGCCGAACTCAGCGCCGCCTACCGCTTCCTACGCAGCGTGGAACACCGGGTGCAGCTGCAGCGCATGAAACGCCTGCAGGTGCTTCCCACGGCGGAAAAAGACCTGCGCAGGCTGGCCCGCTGCTACGGGCTACTACCGGATGAGTTCAACCGGCGCTACGAAGCGACGCGCCGCCGGGTGCGCCACCTCCACGAGGAAATCTTCTACCGGCCGCTGCTAATGACCGCCGCGAGCCTGGACGATGGCGTGGTCACGCTGACCCCGGACGCGGCGCGCGACCGGCTTGCCGCCATCGGCTACCGCGACCCGGCGAAGGCCGTTAGCCATATCGCGGCGCTCAGCAACGGCCTCTCGCGACGCGCCGCCATCCAGCGGCAACTGCTGCCCGGCTTCCTGGAATGGTTTGCGGAGGGCGTTGATCCCGACCTGGGACTGCTCAACTTCCGCAGACTGAGCGAGGTCATCGGCTCCGCCCACTGGTACATGGCGCTGCTGCGCGATTCCGGTAACGCGGCGCGCCGCCTGACTATGCTGCTTTCCAGCTCGCGCTTCATCGGGCAGCAGCTGGAAAGGCTACCGGAGGCCGTGCGCTGGCTGGCGTCGGATACCGACCTGCGGCCGCTCTCCGCGCAGCAGCTGCGCGCCGAGTTCGCGAGCGTGCTGGAGCGGGTTAGCGATCCCGAAGAAAAAGCCGACGTGCTGCGCCGCACCCGCAGCCGCGAACTGCTGCGCCTGGCCCTTTCCCACCTATGCCTGGTCAGTAACGACACGGAGGTGGCGTCGGCCCTCACCGACGTCGCGGCCTGCGTTTTGGACGCGGCCCTGAGCGTGGTCAAACCTGCCGCGGGCGTGGAGGTTGCCGTGATCGCGCTCGGTTCCTTCGGGGCGCGCGAAATGGGATATTCCTCCGACGCCGACGTGCAGTTCGTGGTGCGCGGCGGGGACGGCGCGACGGACGAGGGCGTGCGGGTAGCCAGCGAACTGCAGCGGCTGCTGAACGCGCCCACCTACGGCGCCGACATGAAGGTGAACGCCGATCTGCGGCCGGAGGGGCGCAACGGCATCCTGGCCAGAAGCTACGAATCCTGGTGCGAGTATTACCTGCACCATGCCGAACTGTGGGAAAAACAGGCGCTGCTGCGCGCCTATCCGGCGGCCGGGAGCGAGGCGCTGTGCGCCGACATCGCGAAGTTCCTGGATACGGTGCGCTACCCGGCTAACGGCCTGAACGCGGCAGAAATGCGCCAGGTGCGGCGCATGAAGGCGCGCCTGGAATCGGAAAGGCTCCCGCGCGGGGTGGCGCCGCGTCGGCACCTAAAACTGGGGCCGGGCGCTACCACCGACGTGGAATGGGTGGCGCAGATACTCCAGCTGCGCCACGCACACAGGCTTGCCTCCCTGCGTGTTACGACCACGGCGCGGGTGCTGCGGGCAGCCGTGCAGGAGGGTCTGCTGACGCAGCAGCAGGAGGAATCGCTCAACGCCGCCTGGCACTACGCCTGGCGTTGCCGCCGCGCCAACTACCTGTGGCGGGGCCGCGCCAGCGACGTACTGCCGCCGGATAGGCACGACCTGAACGCGATAGCGCAACTGCTCGAAGTGGGCAGCGGTAGCGAGCTGGAAGAAGAGTATTTGCGTATCACGCGGCACGCCCGCCAACTGGTGGAACAGCTCTTCTTCGAAGCAACGCCGTAGAATGTCCTATTGATGACAACGCCGAAACTTAGTGCCGACACGCCCCGCGGGCGCATGTACCGAATCGAACCGGAAGGGCCCCTGCTCTACCCCTCGATTACCACCGTATCCGGGATGCGCCACAAGGAATTCCTGCAGACCTGGTACGCCTCCATGGCGGGCAAGAAGGCGCTCGAAATGTTTGAGTTCCTCTCCCGCAACCCGCACCGGGCGGAGGCCGAGATCCGCCGGGTGGTCGGCCGGAAATGGGAAACGCAGAAAAAGATCGCTGCCGCCGCGAGCGACTACACCCAAAAGGCGGCCGACTTCGGCACGCTGGTGCACGCGCTGTGCGAAGATTTCGAGCGCGATCTAGCCATGCCGACCAGGCAGCAGATAGCCGAGCGAGCTACGGCAATGCGCGAGAGCGGCGCTTTCGCTAACGAAAGTTCCCTGAGCGATCTGTGCGATCGCGTGCAGGTCAGGTTGGACGGTTTCGCCGATTTCGTACGTGACTTCGCGCCGGAGTTCGTAGAGATCGAACAGACCGTGGTGAACCATACCGTCGGCTACGCGGGCACCACGGACTGCATCGTGAGCATCGGCGGGGCCCTGCTTTCCGGCGACATCAAGACTTCTAAGCGTGTGCACGGCGACTACGCGCTGCAGGCGGTGGCGGTGATTAACGCCGAGGCGCTGCTGGACGATGACGGCACCCAGCGCCCCATGCCCGATCTGGCGGGCGGCTTCATCATTCACCTGCCCGAAAAGGGCGGCTACAGCGTCGTGCCCCTGAAAACGGGCGAGGAAGAAATGGCCGTGTTTAAGGGCCTGCGTTCCGCCTGGGGATTCCTGGAGGACGACGCCGCGCTGAAGGAGGTCAGCGAGCCGAAACAGCTCCTGCTGAGCCTGCTGACGGCCAAGAATGGCGTCGGCCTGCTCGCCTAGCCCCTCCGCGTAAGCGAACGGCCAGACACTGGCCCAATTAACGCACAGGGGAGGCCCCCACCGGGTTCGGTGGGGGCCTCCCTTTTTATCTAGCTGGCTGGCCTCTTAGCGGCCGGCTTTTTAGATGTCGTAGTACAGCTCGAACTCGTGCGGGTGCGGGCGGAAACGGAACGGATCGATCTCGTTCTTACGCTTGTAGTCGATCCAGGTGCGGATCAGATCCTCCGGGAACACGTCGCCCTCGGTGAGGTAGTCGTGATCGGCCTCGAGCGCCTTGAGGGCCTCTTCGAGCGAACCGGGCAGCTGCTTGATCTGAGCGTGCTCCTCCGGCGGCAGTTCGTAGAGGTCCTTGTCGATCGGCTCCGGCGGTTCGATGCGGTTGCGGATGCCGTCGATACCGGCCATCAGCTGTGCGGCGAACGCCAGGTACGGGTTGGCCGACGGGTCGGGGGCGCGGAACTCCAGGCGCTTCGCCTTCGGGGAGGTGCCGGTCACGGGGATGCGGATGCAGGCGCTGCGGTTACGGGCCGAGTAAACCATGTTTACGGGGGCCTCGAAGCCGGGCACAAGACGCTTGTAGGAGTTCACGGTCGGGTTGGTGAACGCGACCAGCGAATCGGCGTGCTCGATCAGGCCGCCGATGTACCAGCGGGCGATGTCCGACAGGCCGCCGTAGCCGCTCTCGTCGTAGAACAGCGGTTCGCCGTTCTTCCACAGCGACTGGTGGCAGTGCATGCCCGAACCGTTATCACCGAACAGGGGCTTCGGCATGAAGGTGGCGGTCTTACCGGCCAGCCAGGCGGTGTTCTTGATGACGTACTTGAACTTCATGACGTCGTCCGCGGCCTGCAGCAGGGTGTTGAAGCGGTAGTTGATTTCCTGCTGGCCACCGGTGCCGACCTCGTGGTGGGCGCGCTCAACCTCGAGACCAACCTGGTTGAGCACCGCGCACATTTCGTCACGCAGATCGGCCATCTGGTCGGTGGGAGCGACGGGGAAGTAGCCGCCCTTGAGGCGGGTCTTGTACCCCTGGTTGCCGAACTCTTCCTCGCGGCCGGTGTTCCATACGGCCTCGTTGGAATCGATGTGGTAGTAGCCCTCGTTGATGTCGGTCTTGAAACGGACATCATCGAAAATGTAGAACTCTGCCTCGGCGGCGAAGTTAGCGGTATCCGCGATACCGGTGGACTTCAGGTATTCCTCGGCTTTTGCGGCAACCGTGCGCGGGTCACGGCTGTAGGGCGCGTCCGTGAACGGGTCCACGATCGAGAAGTTAATGATGAGCGTCTTACGCTCGCGGAACGGATCAAGATATGCCGTCTTAAGATCCGGAACCAGCTTCATGTCGGATTCGTGAATCGCCTGGAAACCGCGGATCGAAGAACCATCGAAAAGCTGCCCGGTGGCGATTGCCTCTTCATCAAAGGTGCTGGCAGGCACGTTAAAGTGCTGCATCACGCCGGGAAGGTCGATGAAACGGACGTCTACGAACTCGACGCCCTCTTCCTCAATAAACTTTACTGCCTCACTGGGATTACTAAACACTGGGTACCTCCGTCCGTGCCGTGGGGGCGGCACGTTCTCTCTGTTTATCCCCTAAGGGCAGTGGCTGCCCTGTTATGCAGCCGCCACATCACAGTGTACTTTGCATTGGCCCCCGGAGGGATCTAAGGTGCGCATATGGTTGCACGCGAAGATTTAGGTTCCTGGCTGGAAGGCCCCGCCCACGATAGCGATTACGTGCCCGGCAGCTCTTTCGGCCACACCCCGGCAGGACCGGGCAGGCGGTTTATCACCCTCTGGATTGACTGGATCTTCTGCTCCGTAATCGCTTTCTTTTTCTTCAACTACGAAAGCATCGCGATTATGACCTCGTTCGTCGCGCTGAACATCGCCATGCTGACCTTCTTCGGAGCCACCCCCGGGCAGTTCCTGCTGCGCGTGCGCGTGATCCCCGTCAGCGGTCGGATGCCGATGCTGGTGCGCGCCCTGCTGCGCACCCTGCTGGTGCTGCTCGTTATTCCGTCGGTGGTTTTCGATAGGGATAGGCGAAACGGGCAGGATCTTGTTTCCGGCACCGCCACCATAGTCGTCTAAAACAGCCACGCCGCCGCTAGCGCCCCTGAAAGGGGAGCGGCGGGCAGGGCCGGATGGATACGGCTGAATTTTCACGGAGACAAAAGTGAGGGGCACCCGATCGGGTGCCCCTCACTTTTATTTATTCGCTTTTGGCCCTGATGTGACTGGCGTCAGCGCCGCAGTCTAAGTGGGCATTAACGAGAAATCTTTAGCGTCCGCGCATCGCCTTGCGGTTCGGGCGCATCCGCAGCGGATCCACGCCCTTCGGCATGGCCTGCTGCAGCGGGCCGGGCATAGCCTGCAGGCGGCGCGCCACCTCTGCCGACTCTTCGCGGGTCAGCTTCGGGCGCATCCGCTGCATCTTGCCCGCCAGCTTTTCCAGCGGCACCTGGCCTTCGCCGTCGCCCACGGTGATGGCGTGCAGGGGAACGTTCGGGAACAGCTTGGAGAGGCGGGATTCCTCCTTCTCCAGCAGCTTGTGCGCCTTGCCGTTAGTGCCCTCGGTGACCAGGGCGATACCGGCGCGGCCGGAGGCGCGGAAAACCATGTTGCGGCTGCGCGCATCAAGCGCGCAAGGTTCCTGCTCCACGTTCCAGCCCCGACGGATCGACTGCATGGCGGCCAGCGCCGCGCCCGGCTGTCCCTTGATCTGGGTGTAGGCGGCGGTCTGCGCCTTCTGCGCGATCACGTAAGCGGCGGCAAGCAAACCGAAGGCGATGCCCACGAAAAGACCGTAGTAGGGGTGTCCGAAGTAGCCAAACAGCAGGGTGAACAGCAGTACCACGCCAACGAAAGCACCGATCATCCACGGAACGGTCGTGTTGTCGGCCTTCTGGGTGAACTGAACAACCTCGAAGAACTGCTTGATGCGGCCCTTCTTCTTCGGTGCAGTTTCGGTCTTATTAGTGGCAGCCATTGCTTCCTCGGTTTTTCCAACGGGCGACGACACTCGCCGCCTCCTGATGTGCGGGCTGTTCCTTATCCAGATGCGACAGGTGCTCCGGAATGTCACGCCCAAGTTTCTTCATGGTCTGTGCCCAAAGGCGTCCCGCACGGTACGAAGAACGCACCATCGGTCCGGCCATAACGCCGGAAAACCCGATTTCGTCCTTCGCTATCTTCGATAGCTCCACGAACTCCATCGGCTTAATCCAGCGGTCGATCGGATGATGCAGCGGGGAAGGCCGCAGGTATTGTGTAATCGTGAGGATATCGCAGCCCGATTCGTGCAGGGCATGCATCGAATCGATGATTTCCTCGCGTTCCTCACCCATACCCAGGATCAGGTTCGACTTAGTGATCATACCCGCCTCTTTCGCGGCGTTAATCACCTCGAGCGAGCGGTCGTAACGAAAAGCCGGGCGAATGCGCTTAAAAATGCGCGGCACCGTCTCCAGGTTATGCGCGAAAACCTCGGGTTTTGCATCGAAGATCTGCTGCAGGGCCTTGGGATCGCCCTTCACGTCATCGACCAGCAGCTCCACGCCGGTGCCGGGATTAAGCGAATGAATCTGCTTGCAGGTCTGGGCGAAAAGCCAGGCCGCGCCGTCGGGCAGATCGTCACGTGCCACACCGGTGACGGTCGCGTAGCGCAGCCCCATTTCCTTAACGGAACGCGCCACCTTGAAAGGCTCCATCGGATCAACCTTCAAGGGTTTACCGGTGGCGATATTGCAGAAGTCGCAGCGGCGGGTGCAAGTATCGCCGCCGATCAGGAACGTCGCCTCGCGATCCTCCCAACACTCGAAAATGTTGGGACAGCCCGCTTCTTCACAGACCGTATGTAGTCCCTGGCCGTGTACGCGCCGCTTCATATCGGCGTATTCGGGGCCGACAGTAGCTCGCGTCTTGATCCACTCGGGCTTCTTCTCGATAGGGGTCTGCGCGTTACGCGCCTCCACCCTTAGGAGTCGTCGGCCCTCGGGGGCGATAGTCACGGAGTGTCCTCCTTCAAGTTCACGTTCCGTCTTGCAGTCTATACGGCTGGCCCCAACGATTCAGGAGCTCAGACACATGTTGCTGTGCCGTATCAATCACGTCTGGCACGTCTAGGTGTTTTCCGGCTTCGGCGCTCAGGCTGGTAACGGCGGCGTCGCTGATACCGCAGGGGATGATCTTGTCTGCCCATTCACCGCCGTTGTCGCAGTTTAGGGCGAAGCCGTGCATCGTGACCCGCTTGGAAACGCGCAGGCCGATGGCCGCCACCTTACGGTCGATCTCTCCCTCACGGCAGATCCAAACGCCGCTGCGGCCCTCTACCGGGACCGTCTCCACCCCAAAATCGGCGCAGACGCGAATTAGGGTCTGTTCCAGATCCCGCACGAAACCCACCACATTAATGGGGGCGGGCAGGCGCACGATCGGGTAGCCGACGAGCTGGTGCGGCCCGTGCCAGGTGATCTTGCCGCCGCGATCCACATCCACCACGGGAGTGCCGTCCTGGGGGCGTTCGTGCGGCTTCGTGAGCTTCCCCGCGGTGTAAACGGCCTCGTGCTCCAGCAGCAACAGGGTGTTATCGCGCTGCCCGGAAACGACCTTGGCATGAATTCGCTTCTGCAGCTCCCACGCGGCCAGGTAGGGGACGGGGCCGGGAGGTAACCCGAACTCGGCATTTGCGGCCCCTGGTACGGGGGTTGAGAAACCTAACCGGATTACGTCTACCACCATTCCAGGATAAACCTCGGCCCCGTATCCGAGTTGCCGAATACGGGGCCGAGTGTAATAAACGAGACGGTTACAGGCCGAGCTCGCCTTCGAAGTTGCCCTCTTCCAGGCGGCGCTTCATCGCGGTGAGGAAGCGAGCCGCATCGCCGCCGTCAACCAGGCGGTGATCGTAGGAGAGGAACAGGTACATCATCGAACGCACCGCGATTACGTCGCCCTCGGGGGTCGAGATCACGGCGGGGCGCTTCACGATCGAGCCGCAGCCCAGGATGCCGACCTGCGGGTTCGGCACGATCGGGGTATCCCAGAGCGCGCCGCCCGAACCGGTGTTGGTCAGGGTGAAGGTAGCGCCCTGCAGATCGTCGGCGGCCAGCTTGTTGCCCTTGGCCTTAGCGCCCAGCTCACCGATCTGGCGGGCCAGCCCGGCCAGGTTCAGATCGCCCGCGTTGCGGATAACCGGAACCACCAGGCCACGCTCGGTGTCGGCGGCCATACCGATGTTCTCGGAGCCGTGGTACTTGATCATGTCGCCCTCGATCGAAGCGTTCAGCTTCGGGTACTGCTTGAGGGCCTCGACGCAGGCCTGCATGATGAACGGCAGGAAGGTCAGCTTCGCACCCTCGCGGGCCTGGAAGTCGTTCTTCGCCTTGCCGCGCAGCTGCGCGATGCGGGTCATATCGACCTCGACAGCGGTGGTGAGCTGAGCCTGGGTCTGCAGGGACTCGACCATGCGCGAAGCCACGATCTTGCGCAGACGCGACATCTTCTCTTCGGTGCCACGCAGCGGGGAAACCTCAATCTTCGGGGCTTCCTTCTTAGCGGCAGGCTTCTCGGCTGCTGCCGGGGCGGCGGCTGCGGGAGCAGCGGCGGCCTTCTCTGCGGCAGCCTTCTTCTCGTCGATTACCGCCTGCACGTCCTGCTTACGGATACGACCGCCGACGCCGGTGCCCTTCACGGTGGCCAGGTCGATGTCGTTAGCCGACGCGAGCTTACGCACGAGCGGGGTGACGTAGGTCGAAGCGGAAGAGCCCGAAACCGCAGCGGCCGGGGAAGCGGCGGGAGCCGCCGGAGTCTCGGTCTTCTCTGCGGCGGGAGCCTCTGCTGCGGGGGCAGCTGCGGCCGGAGCTGCCGGAGCGGACTCCTGCGCGGCGGCAGCGGCATCGCCGATAACGGCGATCGGTGCGCCGACGGAAGCCTCTTCGTCCTCCTGCACCAGGATCTTCAGCAGGGTGCCAGCGAACGGCGACGGCACCTCGGTGTCTACCTTGTCGGTGGAAACCTCAAGCAGCGGCTCGTCTACCTCGACGCTTTCGCCAACTTCCTTCAGCCAGCGGGTGATGGTGCCCTCGGAAACGGACTCGCCCAGGGCGGGCATCTTGACCTCTTCGCCGGCAGCGGAGCCGGAAGAGGCTGCGGGGCGCTCGGCCTGGCCCTCGGGGGCCTGCTGCTCGGTGGAGGGAGCGGTCTGGCCGGAAGCCAGCGGGGGCTCCTCGGTCTTTTCCTCTGCCGGTGCCGGGGCTGCCGGAGCGGCTGCGGAGTCGGCCTCGGAGGCGTCACCGATAATCGCGATCTCGGCGCCTACCTCGGCGTCCTCGTCCTCCTGCACCAGGATCTTCAGCAGGGTGCCGGAGAAGGGCGACGGGATCTCGGTGTCTACCTTGTCGGTGGAAACCTCCAGTAGGGGTTCGTCTACCTCTACCGTTTCGCCAACCTCTTTCAGCCAGCGGGTTACCGTGCCCTCGGAAACGGACTCGCCCAGGGCGGGCATCTTCACGGATTCAGACATTCTTGTTTTCTCCTCGTCGGGAACGGCGAATCAGGCGTGGGCGTGCAGCGGCTTACCGGCCAGGGCCAGGTGCGCTTCACCCATTGCTTCGTTCTGGGTCGGGTGGGCGTGGATCAGGGTGGCCACATCCTCCGGGTAAGCCTCCCAGCTCACGATGAGCTGCGCTTCGCCGATCTGCTCGGACATGCGCTTACCGACCATGTGGATGCCGACTACGGGGCCGTCCTTTTCGCGCACCAGCTTGATGAAGCCGGTGGTTTCCAGGATCTGCGACTTGCCGTTGCCGCCCAGGTTGTATTCGTAGGTTTCTACGCGGTCATCGCCGTAGCGTTCCTTCGCCTGCTTTTCGGTCAGGCCGACGGAGCCGAGTTCCGGCTCGCAGTAGGTGACGCGGGGGATGTTCGATTCTTCGAGCATGACCGGGTTCAGCCCGGCGATCCGCTCGGCAACGAAGATGCCCTGCTGGAAGCCGCGGTGCGCGAGCTGCAGGCCGGGCACGATATCGCCGACGGCATAGATGCCGGGAACGTTGGTTTCCAGGGTCTCCTTGTTCGCGAGCACGAAACCGCGATCCATCGCGATGCCCTGTTCCTCGTAGCCGAGGCCCTGGGTGTTCGGGCCGCGGCCGACGGCAACCAGGAGAACGTCGCCCTCGAAGACGGTGCCGTCCACCAGGGTGACCTTAACGCCGGAATCGCTCTGTTCGGCCTTTTCGAAGAAGGTGCCGAGGGAGAACTTGATGCCGCGCTTCTTGAATGCGCGCTCAAGTGCCTTAGAAAGAGCCTCGTCCTCGTTCGGAGCCAGGTGGGGCAGGCCCTCCACGATGGTGACGGACTCTGCGCCGAGCGACTTCCAGACGCTGGCAAACTCGACACCGATGACGCCGCCGCCGAGGATGATCGGGTTGCGGGGCACGTAATCGAGCGAGAGCGCGGCCTCGGAATCGATGATGCGGCCGCCGAGTTCGAGGCCCGGCAGGGTCTTCGAGAACGAACCGGAGGCGAGAACGATGTGCTTGCCCTTGAGCTGCTTCTTGCCCTCGGCGGTCTCAACCTCGATGGTGTCCTTGCCGACCAGGCGGCCGAAGCCCTCGACGTAGGTGACCTTGCGGGACTTCACGAGTCCCTGCAGGCCCTTGTAGAGGCGGCCGATGATGCCCGACTTGAAGCTGTTCATCTTCTCGACGTCGACGCCATCGAACTGCGCCTTGATGCCCACGGTGCCCGCGTTACGGGTTTCGTCAGCAACCTCAGCCACGTGCAGCAGCGCCTTCGTCGGCACGCAGCCGCGGTGCAGGCAGGTGCCACCGAGCTTGTCCTTTTCCACGAGGGCCACGGAGAGCCCTAGCTGGGCACCTCGCAGGGCAGCCGCATAGCCGCCGCTGCCACCCCCAAGAATCACAATGTCAAACGTTGTATCAGTGGTGCTATCCGCCACGTTTCAGCTCCCTAGCTGGTCGGCTTTTGTTGGGCGGGGCCGGGCGTGCGGGACGCGCGAAAACCCCACGAACTCATACTATGCCCGGAGCGGAGCTGAGTAACCCCTCAAACCGAGACAATTAACAAGTGTGGTGGCTCGCACGTTATAAAAAGCGGGACCGACGCCCCCGTGTAAGGACGTCGGCCCCGCCGTGAAAGCGCTAGTTATGCGAAGGAACGCACAACCTCAAGCATGGTGCGTACGCTGAAACCGGTGCCACCCTTGGCCATGTAGCCGTGCGCGGAGCCGGTGAATGCCGGACCGGCGATGTCCAGGTGAGCCCATTCGCAGCCATCAACGAATTCCTGCAGGAACACGCCCGCCACCATCGCGCCACCCTCGCGCTGGCCGATGTTGGACAGGTCGGCCAGGCGGCCGTTGATGCTGGCGCGCAGCTCCTTCGGGAACGGCAGCGGCCAGAAGTATTCCCCGGATTCGTGCGCGGCCGACATGACCCGCTCGCGGGCCGATTCGTCGCCCATCACGGCGGCGTAGCGGTTGCCCAGCGCCAGTACGGCGGCGCCGGTCAGGGTGGCTACGTCCATCAGGAAGTCGGGCTTTTCCGCGGCGGCATCCACCAGAGCGTCGGCCATGACCATGCGGCCCTCGGCGTCGGTGTTGAGGACCTCGACGGTCTTGCCGTTACGCATGGTGACGACGTCGCCGGGACGCTGCGCCTTGCCGCCCGGCATGTTTTCGGCCAGCGCCAGGAAACCGGTGACCCGTACGGGCAGGCCCAGCTTGGCGGCGGCAACCACGGTGGCGAGGGTGCTGCCCGCGCCCGCCATGTCCATGGTCATTTCGTCCATCTTCGCGCCCGGCTTGAGCGAAATGCCGCCGGTGTCGAAGGTGATGCCCTTGCCTACGATGCTGACGTGCTTTTCCGCCCCGGCGGGGTTGTAGCTCAGCTTCACCAGGCGCGGCGGGCGCGAAGAACCCTGGCCGACGCCGACGATGCCGCCGTAGCCGCCCTCGACGAGCTGCTTTTCGTCGAGCACCGTGACCTCGATCGGCAGGCCCTTAGCGGCCTCGCGGGCACGCTCGGCGAAGGAAGCGGGGAAGAGCAGGTTCGGGGGAGTGTTTACCAGGTCGCGGGCGAACGCCACGGCCTCGGCAACCACCTCTGCCTGGCGGGCCACGGCCTCGCTCACGCCCTGCAGCACCAGCTCGGCAACGGGAGCCGTGAGGTCGGCCTCCTTGCCGCGCACGGCGGTGTAGTCGTAAGCGCCGAGCAGCGCGCCCTCTGCCAGTGCCGACTGAGCGGTGTCGGACAGCTCACCAAAAGCCAGGGCGACGCGCGCAAACCCGGCCAGGGAACGCACGGCAGCGCCGACGGCAGCGCGCAGATCCTCGGGGGAAACCTCCGCCAGATCCTTTTCGCCAACGCCGACACCGAGCACCACGGGGGCCGCGAAACCGGCGGGGGCGGGGAAACGGGTGAGCGCCTCGGAAGAGGACTTCGCCTGCAGCGCGGCGGCCACGGGATTGAGGTCGGCGATGCCGAGCACGTTTACCTCGCCGCCCTTTTCTGCGGGAGCGAGGATCGGGACGATGATTGCGTCTGCGGAAATCTCAGACGCGGTTGCGGTAGTCACAGTCAGTGTTGTCATCCCTCTATCGTAGGAGACATAAGCTGTAGGTAAAGCGCTGTAGGGGGAATTGCGAGTGGTTTGGTGGCTGGGAATAGCCGTGTACGCGACGTCGCTGGGCTGCGCCGCCCTCGGTGCGCTCTACGTTGCGCGTGACCTTCGGAGCGACCTGGTTCTGCTTGCGGGGGCGCTGCTAGTCAGCCTCGTATGGCTCCTGGAAGCGATTGCTCTAGCCGCGGTAGATATCAGCGGGTCCGGCGCGCCGGATCGAGTGCTGCTGTACGGTTACCTGCTGACGGGAGTACTGCTTCCCGTCGGCGGAGGATACCTTTCCCTGATGGAGCGTTCCCGCTGGGGGAGCGCCGCAATTTTGGTGGCCGCCCTGACCATGCCCGTACTGCAAATGCGTTTGGCCCAAATGTGGCCCGGAGGTTTCGCGTCGTGAACAAAGACTTCTTGCACCCCGAGCGCGAGGCCCGCAAAACGGCTGCCGCGCGGCAAAACGGGGAACAGAAGCGAGGGTTTTCCACCGCCCTGGCGGCCGTCTACGGCATTTTCGCGCTGGCCGCGACCTCACGCTCCCTGGTGCAGACCATCCGTGACTTCTCCGAAGCACCCCTGGCCTACAGCCTGTCCCTGCTGGCGGCCTGCACCTATCTGCTGGCCTTCGTCCTGCTGATTAAACGCGGTGCACATTCGCAGGGGTTTATCGCCGTCTGCACCTTTGAACTGTGCGGCGTGCTGGCCGTCGGCACCCTCAGCCTGCTACATCCCGAATACTTCCCGCACGCCACGGTCTGGTCGCTGTACGGCATCGGATACGGTTTCGTGCCGCTGGTATTGCCGCTGGTCGGCCTGCTGTATGTCCTGAAGAGTGGGGATAGGGTAAAAGCGTGAGCATCTACCACTTTGTTTTCAAGCACGGACTGACCAAAACCGATCCGGAATTCGCTCATCACGCCACCGTGTGGGCCCTCAACCTGGCCCACCGCATCCCCGGTGGCCCGCTGGCACTACGCACCCTTTTTGCGCGCGGCGCGGGGGCGGGGCGCACCGTTATGGGAATGCGTTTTAAGACCCCGCTAGGCATGGGAGCCGGGTTCGATAAGGACGCGGAAATCCCCCTGGCGCTGCTCGATATGGGGTATGGCTTTGTCGAGGTAGGCACCGTCACCCCGCGCCCCCAGCCGGGCAACCCGGCCCCGCGCGCCTTCCGCCTGGTCCCCGACCGGGCGCTAATCAACCGCATGGGCTTCAACAATGGCGGCGCCGACGCGATGGCGGCGCGGCTGGCCAAGGTGCGCGCCAAAAAGCGCGGCGGCGACGCGGTGATCGGTGTAAACATCGGCAAGAACAAGACCACCGAGCTGGCCGACGCGGTAGACGACTATCGCTACTGCGCCCGCACCCTGGCACCATATGCCTCCTACCTGGCGGTGAATGTTTCTTCGCCGAACACCCCGAAGCTGCGGGAACTACAGACGGTGCAGGCCCTACGGCCGATCCTGGTAGCGGTGCAGGAAGAGGCGGCGAAGGTGATCGGCCCGCACGGCAACCCGGTGCCGGTGCTGGTGAAGATCGCCCCGGATCTGCACGACGATGACATCTTGGAACTGTGCGAACTGGTGCGGGAGATCGGGCTGGACGGCGTTATCGCCACCAACACCACGATCGAACGCCCGCGCGATCTGCTGACCGACCCCGCCAAGGTGGAGGCGGCGGGCGCGGGCGGCCTAAGCGGCCCCATGCTGGCGCAGCGTTCCCGCGAGGTGCTCGCCCTGCTGCGCCGCGAACTTCCGGCAGAAACCTGCGTCATGAGCGTCGGCGGCATCTTCACCGCCGACGAGGCGCGTGCCCGCCTGGATGCGGGGGCCGACCTGGTGCAGGGATTCACCGCCATGATCTACGAGGGTCCGGCCTGGCCGGGCCGGATTGCCCGGCAGCTGCTCGGGTGAGCGCGGACCTGTTCAGTTCCCTGCCCGAGCGGCACCGTGAGCCTCTCGCCGTCAGGATGCGTCCGCGCACCCTGGAGGAGGTAGTCGGGCAGGAATCCGTTTTGCGTCAGGCTTCGCCGCTGCGCCGCCTGGTAGAAACGGGCCCGCGCACCAACGCGCCCGCGTCGGTAATTTTGTGGGGTCCGCCGGGAACCGGTAAAACCACGCTGGCGAACGTGGTGGCGAAAGAGAGCGAACGCGAGTTCGTGGAGCTTTCCGCGGTTATCGCCGGTGTGAAAGAGGTACGCGAGGTGGTGGAGGCCGCCCGGGCACGGCTGCGCGAACACGGCCGAGAAACCGTGCTGTTCGTGGACGAGGTACACCGTTTCTCGAAATCGCAGCAGGACGCGCTGCTGCCCAGCGTAGAAAATCGCTGGGTGACGCTGATCGCGGCGACCACGGAAAACCCGCACTTCTCCGTGATCTCCCCGCTGCTTTCCCGCTCCATTCTGCTCACCCTGCACAGCCTGGGAAAGGAAGAACTTTCGCAGCTGCTGGAACGGGCGCTGCGGGAAGAGCGCGGCCTAAACGGTTCCGTGCAGCTCACCGACGATGCGCGTGAACTCCTCCTGCGCATCGCGGGGGGAGACGCGCGCAAGATACTGACCTCCCTGGAGGCCGCGGCGGGCGCGGCAGAGGCCGCGGGGCTAGACACGGTTAACGCCGAACTGGTGGCGCAGGCGGTGGATCGCGCCGCGCTGCGATACGACCGGGCCGGGGACCAGCATTACGACGTCACCAGCGCCTTCATTAAATCCATGCGCGGTAGCGATCCCGACGCGGCCCTGCACTATTTGGCGCGCATGATCGAGGCGGGGGAGGACCCGCGTTTCATCGCCCGTCGCGTCATGATCTGTGCGAGCGAGGACGTCGGCATGGCCGACCCGTCGGCGCTGCAGGTCGCGGTGGCAGCGGCGCAGATGGTGCAGCTCGTGGGCATGCCGGAGGGGAGAATTCCCCTCGCCCAGGCGGTGGTGCACATCGCCACCGCCCCCAAGTCGAACGCCTCCTATCGCGCGATCGACGCCGCGCTGGCGGACGTGCGCGCGGGCAAGACGGGCCCGGTCCCGCCGGCCCTGCGCGATGCGCACTACGCGGGGGCGAAGGACCTGGGGCACGGTAAGGACTACGTGTACGCGCACGACGCCCCGCACGGCGTGGCGCGGCAGCAGTATCCGCCGGATGAACTGGTGGGGGTCGACTACTACCGCCCCACCGGATACGGCCACGAACAGGCCATCGCGAAGCGGTTGCAGACGCTGCGCGGCATAGTGCGCGGCGACGGTAGTGAGTAAGCGCACAGCAGTATTTGCGTGGCGCGCAACCCAGGCGCTGCCCCTAGCGGAGGAAACCCGATAGTATTGGGTGCGAATCCGCGGCTGCAGTAATGGATTCACACCAGTCGAGAACGAGGTAATCTTCGTGACCAACGTCACCCGTGCGCGTCGCCAGGCGCGCCTTTCCCGAGCCCTGGGGCTCGCGCTCACCCCGAAGTCCGTCAAGTACTTCGAGAAGCGTCCGTACCCCCCGGGCGAGCACGGCCGTGCCCGTCGCCGCACCGAGTCTGACTACGCTGTGCGTCTGCGTGAAAAGCAGCGCCTGCGTGCCCAGTACGCTCTGCGCGAGAAGCAGCTCCACCGTGCCTACCTGGAAGCCCGCAAGGAATCCGGCCTGACCGGTGAGAGCCTTGTCGAGCTCCTCGAGATGCGTCTGGATTCGCTGGTGCTCCGCGCCGGCTTCGCCCGCACCATGCTGCAGGCTCGCCAGACCGTCACCCACCGTCACGTGCTGGTTGACGGCAAGATCGTGGACCGTCCCTCCTTCCGCGTGAAGCCGGGCCAGACCATCCAGATCAAGCCCAAGAGCCAGGCCATGGAGCCGTTCCAGGTTGCCGCCGCTGGCGCGCACCGCGACGTCCTCCCCGCCACCCCCTCTTACCTGCGCGTAAACCTTGAGGAACTGAAGGCGGAGCTCGTCTCCCGCCCGAAGCGTGCCGATGTCCCGGTAACCTGCGAAGTTTCGCTGGTTGTCGAGTACTACGCTCGCTGATCTTTCCCAAAGATTTTCTTCCGGTGGCGGGCCAGTAGCCCGCCACCGCGCAGACCCCGGCAGGACTACGTCATGTATCCCTGCCGGGGTTTCTGCTTTCCTACGTATAACGTCCCGAAAGGACACGACCGATGCGTTCTGCTGAGATCCGCCAGCGCTGGCTGGACTATTTTGCTCGTAAAAACCACACCATCGTCCCCAGCGCCTCCCTGGTCTCCCCGGACCCGTCGATCCTGTTCACGATCGCGGGCATGGTGCCGTTCATTCCCTACATCGTCGGCACCGAAAAGGCTCCTTACCCGACCGCGGCCAGCGTGCAAAAGTGCATCCGCACCAACGACATCGAAAACGTCGGTAAGACGACCCGCCACGGCACCTTCTTCCAGATGGCCGGTAACTTCTCGTTCGGTGATTACTTCAAAGAGGGCGCGATCGACCTCGCCTGGGAGCTGCTCACCAGCAGCCAGGCCGACGGCGGCTTCGGCCTCGACGGTGACCGCATGTGGGTCACCCTGTGGGAGAACGACGACGAATCCTTCCACCACCTGACCAAGGTTGTCGGGCTGGACCCCGCCCACATCGTGCGCCTGCCGAAGGAAGAAAACTTCTGGGACACGGGCCAGCCCGGCCCCGCCGGTCCCTGCGCCGAATGGCACTACGACCGCGGCCCGGCCTACGGCCCCGAAGCCGTTGGCGGCAACGTTGATCCCGGCGGCGACCGCTACCTGGAGATCTGGAACCTGGTGTTCGACCAGTACATGCGCGGTGAGGGCAAGGGTAAGAACTACCCGCTGCTCGGCGAGCTAGACCAGAAGGCGATTGACACCGGCCTGGGCGTGGAGCGCGTCGCCTACCTGCTGCAGGGCAAAGAAAACATGTACGAGACGGATCAGGTATTCCCCGTCATCGAACACGCCCAGCGGCTCACCGACCGCGTTTACGGCAGCGGCGATGTCGAGGCCGACGTGCGCATGCGCGTCGTGGCCGACCACGTGCGTAGCGCCCTCATGCTGGTGGGCGACGGCGTTCGCCCCGGCAACGAAGGCCGCGGCTACGTGCTGCGCCGCCTGATCCGCCGCGCGGTACGCTCGATGCGCCTGCTCGGCTATGACAAGCCCGCGATGCCCGAGCTGCTGCCGGTTTCGCAGGCGGTTATGCGCGAGTCCTACCAGGTACTGGCCGACGAATTCGATCGCATCCAGGACGTCATCTACTCGGAGGAAGAAACCTTCCGCCGCACCCTGACCACGGGCACCACCATCTTCGATAACGTGGCCCGCAAGCTGAAGGACTCCGGCAGCGCGACGCTGCCGGGCGAGGACGCCTTCAAGCTGCACGACACCTACGGCTTCCCGATCGATCTGACCCTGGAAATGGCCAACGAGGTCGGCCTGAAGGTAGATGAGGACGGCTTCCGCGCCGCGATGCAGGAACAGCGCGAGCGCGCCCGCGCTGACGCCGTGGCCAAGAAGACCGGCCACTCCGACACCGCCCTCTACAACCAGCTGCTGCAGGAAATGGGCGATGCTACCCGCTTCCTCGGCTACACCGATTTCACCGCAAAGGTGAAGGTCGGCTCGGTTCTGGTGGACGGCAAACTGGTAGACGAGGTCAGCGCCCCGGCCCAGGTAGAGGTCATCTTGGACCAGACCCCGTTCTACGCGGAAATGGGCGGTCAGCTTGCCGACCAGGGCACCATCTCGCTCGATAACGGTGCGGTGGTAGAGGTCGACGATGTGCAGTCTCCGGTAAAGGGCCTCGCGGTTCATCGCGGTCGCCTGGTCGAGGGCACGCTCGCGGCAGGAACGCACGGCGTGGCCGCCATCGATACTGAGCGTCGCGGCGCCATCGCTCGTGCGCACACCGCGACCCACATGGTGCACCAGGCCATTCGTGAGGAACTGGGTGATTCCACCACCCAGGCCGGTTCGGAGAACTCGCCGGGCCGCATGCGTTTCGACTTCCGCTACAACAACCAGGTGCCGCGTTCCTCGCTGGAACAGATCGAGGGCCGCGTGAACTCGATGCTGGTGGAAGACCTTGAGGTAACGGATCAGCAGATGTCCCTCGACGAGGCGAAAGCCCTGGGGGCGATGGCGCTGTTCGGGGAGAAGTACGGCAACGTCGTGCGCGTCGTTTCCATCGGTGGCGACTGGTCGCGCGAGCTCTGCGGCGGTACGCACATTTCTTCGACCGCCAAGATCGGCAGTATCTCGCTGCTTGGCGAGGCATCCATCGGCTCCGGCGTGCGCCGCGTTGACGCCCTGGTGGGCCGCAGCGCGCAGCGTTTCCAGGCGAAGGAACACGCGCTGGTGTCGCAGCTTTCCGAAATGCTCAAGGTAGGCAGCGACGATCTGCCCGAGCGCGTGAAGGCGCTGACGCAGAAGCTGAAGGACACCGAGAAGGAACTGGCCAAGCTCAAGGCGGCGCAGCTGCAGGCACAGGCAGGGGAGCTTGCGGCAGCGGCGGTTACCGTCGGTAACACCAGGCTGCTGGCGCACGACGCGGGCAGCGACGTGGCAGCGGGAGACCTGCGCACCCTGGCCATGGATCTGCGTACCCGTCTGGGAGATGACTCCCCGGCCGTCGTGGCGGTTGCGGGGGAGAGCAACGGTAAGGCCGCGCTCGTCATTGCCACCAACGAGTCGGCGCGCGATGCCGGGCTCAAAGCCGGCAAGCTGCTGGCGCAGGCTGCCCAGGCCATGAACGGTCGCGGCGGCGGCAAGGACGATCTGGCCCAGGGCGGCGGCGGTGAACCGCAGCTCGTTGCGCAGGCGTTCGCCGCAATCAAGAGCGAACTCGCGCTGTAGTGAGTGAGCGTTACGTAAGGATCGGGGTAGACGTCGGCGCCGCGCGCGTCGGCGTCGCCCGGTCCGACCCGGATGGGATGCTTGCCACTCCAATCGCTACTTTTCCGCGCGTGAGCGCCGTCGGCCAGGTGGCCGATGCGGCGGTGGAAGAAAACGCGGGCGTGATCATCGTCGGGCTGCCCCGAAGCCTAAACGGTTCGCTCGGCAAAGCGGCATCTGCCGTGCGCGAATTCTGCGAGGAACTAGCCGATGAGCTGCGCGAATTGGAGTATGAGTGCCCGATCCGGCTAGTAGATGAGCGGCTTACTACGGTAAGCGCACATCAGGCCCTGCACGCTGCGGGACGCAAAGAACGCCGCCACCGTAGCGTTGTCGATCAGGTTGCTGCGGTAATGATTCTGCAAACTGCGTTAGATACGGAACGAGCAACCGGTAGGGTATGCGGAGATACTTTCGTGCCCTCAGCTAGTACAGGAGAACAATGAGTCGTTCGTATTCCGGAAATACCGGCGCTAGTAGGAACGGCTCACGGCGGAGAAGCAAAAATCCGCCGCCGCGCCGACAGCGCGGCCTGGTTAAGGCAATCCTGCCGCTGGTGCTGGTGGTTTCCGTACTGCTGGGGATCGGCGTAGCGGGCGTCTACGGCTACCGCTGGGTGGTTACCAACTTTAATTTCTCTAGCGAACAGTCCGACTACCCCGGTCCCGGAACCGGTGAGGTGCTGTTTGAGGTGCACAAGGGCGATACCGGCACCAAGATCGCTCAGAACATGGTGAAAGCCGACGTGATCGCGTCGAGCAAGCCCTTCATCGCGCTCTTTGCCAACAGCCCCGAGGCGCAGAAAATCGCTCCCGGCACCTATCGCTTAAAGAAGCAGATGAGTTCCGACCAGGCGTTGCAGGCGCTGCTATCTCCCGAATCGCGTGCCGGTAAGCGAGTCACCATTCCCGAGGGAATGCGCTCTAGCGACATGTATGCGCGTCTGGCGAAGCAGACCGGTATCCCGGTCGAAGATTTTGTGGCAGCGGCGAAGGACTATCGTGCGCTCGGCGTTCCGGAAAATCCGGCCCATAGCGCAGAAGGCTACTTCTTCCCGTCCACCTATGACATCGAACCGAACATGTCGGCCAAGGATATTTTGGCGATGATGGTGGCGAAGAACGAATCGGTACGCAAGGAACTGAAGATTTCCCCGGAGAAGTGGCACGAAGCCCTTACCATCGCGGCGATCGTAGAAAAGGAAGCGCGCGATCCGGAGGATTACCCGAAGGTCACTCGCGTTATCGAAAACCGTTTGACGGGGGCGGGAGCAGCTAACGGGGTGCCGATGAAGCTCCAGCTGGACTCCACGGTTGCTTACGCCAACAACATCAAGAACATCTCCACCACCCCGCAGCAGCGAGCGATCGACAGCCCCTACAACACCTACCGTTACGAGGGGCTACCGATCGGACCGATCGCTAACCCCGGTGCGCAGACGCTGAAGGCGTACCAGAACCCGGCCGACGGTAAGTGGCTGTTCTGGGTGACGGTGAATACCGACACCGGCCTGACCAAGTTTGCCGAGACCGCCGCCGAGCACGAAAAGAACGTGCAGGAATGGCGCAACTGGGCAGCTAATAAGCGCAAGTGATACGCGAGTTTGCGGTGATAGGGAGCCCCATCGGGCACTCCCTATCGCCGCTCTTGCATAACAGTGCCTACCGGCTGGCTGGTATCACGGATGCCCGTTACCTAGAAAACGGCATAGATCTGGCAACTCCCGCGCAGGCGGATGAGTTCTTGGCGCGGACACATCTGCAGGGGCTATCCGTGACCATGCCGTTGAAGCCGTGGGCTGCTGAGGTGGCCGACGAAAGCGATGAGACCGTGGCTGCCCTTGGTATCGCTAATACGCTGCTGCGTTTACCGGATGGCCGTTGGCGGGCGGAGAACCATGATGTTTACGGCATAGCCGAGGCGCTACGTCCGGGACTTCGCGCATCTTCGCCGCGCAAAGCGTTGCTCCTGGGCGGTGGGGCAACCGCACTATCCGCTGCTGCGGCCTGCCTGCAATTGGGGGCCGACGACTTCACGGTGGCGGTGCGCAACACCGCACGCTGTTCCTCGCTGGTGAGGCTCTTACAGGCTGCTGGTGCGCGGGTACGCGTTTGTGAGCTGGCGGAGCTAGGCGGAATGTGCGAGGTAGAACTTGCCGTTTCCACGCTCCCGTTGCTCGGTGCGCAACAAACCGAGGCCGTTTTCAAAGACGCAGGCGTGGCGCTGCCTGCGGAGGCAGTTTTCTTGGACGTTCTCTATGATCCCTGGCCAGCTCCGTTAGCCGGATATTTCGCGACACACTGCCAGGTGGTTGGCGGGGGAGAGATGCTATTGCATCAGGCACTCGGTCAGCTACGCAGCATGGTGGGGGCGCAATGGGAATTTCCGCTAGATAGCTTGCGCGCCCTATTACCGGGAAGTAACCCGTTAATCCGAGTGGCAGAAACTGGCATTAGGTAACAAAAAAGTAACTTTCCCCGATTCTGTTTCGCGCGTTTCGCTAGCGGGAACGAGGCGGGGTTTCTGGGTGTGATTTGTGTGCAGAATGACATACTCCTGTTTGCAATATGGAACTTACCTGCAAGTTATCTGTATATTTAGCACATAGGTATAAGTGTCCATTTAGGGCTAACCTGAACTTTATTAAGGGAGCAAATTAAGCCGATGGAAAATTCTTCGAGCAGCAAGACCGTTAGCAGGAGGAGCGTCGCCCGCGGCGCACTCTGGGCCGCCCCCGCGATGGTTATGGCCTCTGCTGCGCCCGCCCTTGCGTCCTCCACCTGCGAGCTTCGTACTGCGAAGCTTGTAACCGATGGTGGCGCTAAGGGGGAGAGTGCCGTGTTTAAGGATCCGGTGACTGGTACCACTATCACCGTAGAAGTTGTGAAGCATACTGCAAATATCAACCGAGGGGATCGCGCCTACGGTAACTTGACCAGGCGAGGAAACGGCGGTCTGGGTATTGGGCAGAAAGCTAACTTTAACCAGTACCAAGAAGTTGTTTTCACTGCTTCAGCTCCGCTTTATGGTATGAAGTTTATGGTTCAGGATATTGACTCCGATAGTGGAGAAGACCGTAACTACATTGATTCGGTGAAGATCGAGGGGCCGGTTAAAGCTACCCCGGTTAATTCTGGGTTCCTAAAGGTCAAGAACCTTAGCACTGGCGGTGTTGAACTGACAGCACCCGGTAAAGAATGGGGCGGAGACGAGCGTCCGCTCAAGGATGGCGTTGACACCGACGGTGACGTGGAGATAACCGCAAAGAATGCGAAGCAAGGCATTGAGACCTTCACTCTCGTTTATAGCAATAAGCGCCGTTTTGGTGGGAACCAGGTTATTACGGTTTCCGCGATCAGCTTCTACGACAAGGCAAGCTGCGTCTGATTCAATCCGTTTGGATTAGCTTCATAGCGAGCGGGGGTCGCCTGTAAGGCGGCCCCCGCTTTGCGTTCCCTGCAGCATGGGGGACTAGCGCCTCGCTAACCAATACCCCAGGGCGAAATGCTCCTGCCCGCGCAGTGCCTTCTTAGCCTGCCGGGTGTGGCTGGTGTCCAGGGAAACCCACGTGAAGGTGGAGGCGTCCGTCGGTGTCACAAAATCGGTGAGTTTTTCGGCTAGCTGGTTATGTTCAAACAGGTGTAGCTCGTCTTTAGCGAACTCTTCCAGACCCGGCAATTCTGCTTCGGCGGGCGGGAAAAGCGCTATCTGCGCCGTGGCCTGCGGATGCGCCCGGCGTAGTTCGCGTAGCGCGGGCAGGGAAGCGTGATCGCCGATCAGGCGCAACCTGGCGGGGGAGTGTTCGGGAAGGGGATCTTTTGTGCCCATGATGGTGACTTCCAGCTGATCGCCGGCTTGCGCATTTTCCGCCCAGTTCGCCGCCGTTCCCTCGTGGCGGTAGAAATCGAGGGAGAAATCGCCCTTTTCCGGGTCGGCCTCTATCACCGTATAGGCGCGCTGATGCCCCTTCCCGTTAAGCGGGAACCAGAGGCGCAGCCACATCGTTGGGTGGTACGGGCAGAGCGTAAAAAGATCGTCGCTGTGTAGGCGGACCCGCACGTAGCTTCCTAGGGTTTCGCTGCCCAGTACCGTCGCTACGGTGTCACTAGCGCGAAAAACCTTTAGTACGGCCCCCTGAAAGCCGCGCTTTAGTTCTGTGGCCACCCCGGTTCCTCTCTGTCTGGCAATTTGCGGCGCAGCTTTTGCCTGGCCGTCTCTTTCCCCAGGCTAGTTACGTCGCCACCTTGTTACAAGGTTTGCCTCACCTAAACTCCGTAAACTCCGGCGTTTTGGGGCAACAAAAAGACCCACACCGAAGTGTGGGTCTAATCTGTGTCCGAGGGGGGACTTGAACCCCCACGCCCTTAAGCGGGCACTAGCACCTCAAGCTAGCGCGTCTACCTATTCCGCCACCCGGACAGGGTGTTTGCCTCAGCGGCAACAGATATAACTTTAGCAGGGCGCAGAGGTTTTTTCACATCCGGGAAAAGCCAATCGGGCTTTTTGTAGGTTGAATCACGCAGTCGAGGGTGAACAGTTGCACCGGGTATTCGCGCTCCCGATTGCGCAGAGAGCCAATGTGTGCGCGCAGCAGGGCGAGCAACTGTGCGCACTGTTCGTTCGGGGAAGCGAGATCGCTTAGCGACGCCAGCGCGAGGGAAAGTAGATCGAGGTCCTGGCAGGCGAGGACGCGCTGGTGCATATCCATACCGGTGTCACGCAGCAAAGAAAATAGTTCTTCTGCGGCGGGGGAGGCTGCTCCGCCAATACTTTCGCTGCGCGCGGCGCACGCTAACCGGGTGACCTGACGCAGCCAGTCGGCCGCAGCGGCCGCCTCGGGGAAATGCGCTGTCATGTCTGAAACCTTCCAATCTGCGGGCGTCGTTGCCTGCGTCACCATTCTAACTCTCGCCTACTGAGGAATCGCTAATCGTACGCTTCGTGGGAGACTTAGAGGCATGTTCAATGTCATGTTCTACGAGCCGCGTATCGCGGGAAACACGGGAAACGCTATCCGCTTATCGGCGGTTACCGGGGCCAACCTGCACCTGGTGGAGCCTCTCTGTTTCGATTTTGAGGACGCGAAGCTGCGCAGGGCGGGCCTGGACTACCACGACCTGGCCGTGGTCACCGTGCACAAGAACTTCACGCAGGCGCTCGCTGCCCTGCCCGAACAGCGTGTCTTTGCATTTACCACGCAGGCCACTCGCTGCTTCTCTGATATTTCCTATCAGGAGGGGGACATCCTGCTGTTCGGGCCGGAGCCGACGGGCCTGCCGCCGGAGGCCTTGGCGCATGAACGCATCACTGAACAGGTAAAGATCCCGATGATTCCGGGGCGCCGCTCGCTCAACCTGGCTAATTCGGCATCCATTGCGCTCTATGAGGCTTGGCGTCAGCACGGTTACGCCGGTGGCCGCTAAGCGCACGGATATGCACAGCGCCCTGCGGTGGTGGCGGGAAACTGTTTTGCTCTAGCCATGTCTACCCTACCGTTTTTACTCTCTTTGCTTATCTATGCGGGCTATCTGCCCCTCGCTCTCTGGTTGGCGATTGTGGATGTGCGCGAGCACCGTCTCCCTAACAGGCAGGTGCTGGCGCTGAACCTGTGGGTTTTCCTCTGCCTCGCGGTTTCCTGGTTTGCCGTCCCCGCGGCGGGAACACTAATCCTCTTCTCGGCGGCGGCCGCTCTGATTGTTGGAATCGGGGCGGTAACGCTAAGTCTCTTCTTCCCGTCGCTGCTGGGCATGGGCGATGCGAAGGCGTTGCCCGCGGTGGTGGCGCTCGGGCTGCTAGGCGGCCCCTTCTCCGCTCTGGCGGGTTTTCTTTGGTTGCTTGCCGTGGCGGGATGCTGGGCGCTGTTGTCTCTCCTGCGCGGAAACTCGCGCATCCCCTTGGGGCCCGCCCTGCTTTCCGCCCCACCCATGGGGGCGGTGTTGGCGTCCCACTTGCAGGGTGCGCTGGTCGGCTAAAAGAAAACGGCTATGAGTAATGATTCGTTAAGTGCGCGAAGGGTGCCCCCTGGGGCCTTTTATCGGGTAAGTTGATTCCATGAGCAATGCAACGCGCGCCGCACTCAATACCCTGATCGCCGCACTCGAACGGCACTACGAGGCCTGCGCCTCCAAGCGAGGCGAGGACGACGCTGCGGTTGAAGCAGCGGTAGAACACCTCAGTGATGCCTTCGAGGCCTACGATGACTCGCTCTTTGACGAGTTCGATGAGGCCACGCCGCTGGTGCTTTTCACCCCCGCGGACGATGACGAAGATTTCTACGACGAAGACGACGAGGAATACGACGAGCTCGACGACATCGAAGAACTCGATGACGACGCCGAGCACGTACAGGGTGACGAGGACGATACCGAGCGTTAACCCCGGCATAGCCCTCCTGGCCGTACTGTAAGAAAGCCACAGTTTTTGCTACCAGGAGCTGCACTTGTCCATCTTTGACGCCATCATCCTCGGCCTGGTTCAGGCCTTAACGGAGTTCCTTCCCGTTTCTTCCAGCGCTCACCTGCGAGTCGTTGGTGAACTGCTCATGCCCGGGCGTGAACCGGGGGCTGCGTTTACCGCGATTATTCAGCTCGGTACTGAAACCGCGGTGCTGCTCTACTTTGGGCGCGATATTCTGCGCATCATTAGCCACTGGTTCCAGGCGCTGCGCGGGAAGATTCCGCATTCCGATCCCGACGCCCGCATGGGTTGGTTGGTGATAGTCGGCTCCATTCCGATCGGCGTGCTCGGGCTTGCTTTCGAAAAGCAGATCGATCACAGCCTGCGTAACCTCTACATCACCGCCACCATGCTGATTGTTTTCGGCATCTTTTTGGCGGTTGCGGACAGGGTCGGCAAACAGGAACGCACCCTGGACGAACTGACCTGGAAACACGGCATCATCTACGGTTTCGCGCAGGCGCTTGCCCTGATCCCCGGCGTTTCTCGTTCGGGCGGCACCATCACCGCCGGCCTGCTGATGGGCTACACCCGTGAAGCGGCGGCGCGTTACGCCTTCCTGCTCGCGGTTCCCGCCGTGTTTGCTTCCGGTCTATACAAGGCCGCTAAGGAAATTCCGCAGTTGCTGACCTGCGAAGGGCAGCAGGCGGCAATTGCCGCCGGGCATCCCTCGCTGTTCGCAATCCTGGTAGCCACCCTGATCTCGTTCGTGGTCGGGTATGCGGTCATCGTCTGGTTCATGAAACTGATCTCCCACAATTCCTACATGCCGTTCGTGATCTACCGCATCGCGGCAGGCCTGCTCCTGCTGCTCCTGTTGGTCACCGGCGTGCTCGACCCCCTCGCAGGAGGAGCTAAATAGTGCGTTCCTGGTCATCGCCCGAGGTAGTTATTGAAAACGTGCTGCGTGAACCGCTGCGGCTGTTCGATACGTGTAGCCAGAGTAAGCGGGAAATCGTCGGAACTGACGGCCTGGCACGTATCTATACCTGTGGCATTACGCCCTACGATTCGACCCACCTGGGGCATGCCGCCACCTATCACACCGCTGACCTGGTAAGGCGTGTGCTGCAGGATTCCGGCCTGCGGGTGCAAGCGGCGCAGAACGTGACCGACGTGGACGATCCGCTGCTCGAACGCGCGGCAAACACCGGCGTTGATTGGCGGGAACTGGCGCGCGAACAAAGCGAGCTTTTCGCTTCCGACATGGAGCACCTGCGCATCATCGCGCCGGAAAGTTACCGCCTGGTGTCGGAAGAAATCGCCGGCATCGTAGAGATCGTGCGGGAACTGGCCAAGGCCGGATACGCCTACCGCGTACCCACCGAGGACGCGCTGCACGCAGGAGACGAGGACTGGTACTTAGACCTGGCTGCGGGCGGCGATCTGGGTGCGGTCTGCGGAATGTCTCGCGAGGAAATGCTGGCCGTATTTGGGGAGCGCGGGGGAGACCCGCAGCGCCCCGGTAAGCGTGGCCAGTTCGATCCGCTGCTGTGGCGGGTGGCCCGCGAGGGCGAGCCTAGCTGGGACGCGGATGAAATCGGTGCGGGTCGTCCCGGCTGGCACATCGGCTGCGTGCGCATCGCGGGAAGCTCGCTGGAGCTGCCGTTCGATGTTCAGATCGGCGGTAGCGACCTCGCCTTCCCGCACCACGACATGTGCCACAGCCACGCAAAGGCCCTGGGCAAAACCGGATTCGCCGGTGTCTACAGCCATGTCGGCATGGTTGCGCTGGACGGCGAAAAAATGAGCAAGTCACTCGGCAATCTGGTGTTTGTTTCCAAACTCGTTGCCGGGGGTGAAGACCCGCGTGCGATCCGCCTGGTGCTGCTTTCCCAGCACTACCGACGGGACTGGGAATGGCGCGATGAGATGCTGGTTTCGGCCCGCGAACGGCTAAATAACTATCGCCGCGCCGCGGCCGCCGACGATCCGGAAACCTGCCTGGCCGTGCGCCGCGCCCTACGCGACGATCTGGACACGCCGCAGGCTCTGCGCTTGCTCGATGCCTGGGCGCAAAAGCACGCCCCCAAGGATGAAGCCGCTGAGGCCCCCGTTAGCGCTCCTGGGGATGTGGCCCGACTCTGCGATAGCCTGTTCGGCCTGCGGCTCGCCTGAGCGGTAGGTGCGTTTGGCCGACGCAATAAAACGGGCGCACGCGAAAGCGTGCGCCCCGTTTTATTTGCTTCGTTAGCTTTGCTCGCGCAGGAACCGCTCTACCTCACGCACGATCTCGGCCCCCGATGCCTGCTGCAGGGGATGGTTCGCGTCGTAGTCCTCTTCCAGCTGGGAAACATACGCCGCCAGGGATTCGTTCTGCGCCATTTCGCTGGCAATCTTTTCTCGCCACTGCGCGGTGCTCAAACGCAGCGGTTCCAGGTCCAGGGGCACACTCAGAAACGACTGTGCCTGCTCCGCGAGCGCGAGGGCCGCGGGCGGGCACTGCTCCTGGGAAAGATAGTGGGGCACCCGCGCCCAAAGGCTGACCGCTTCGTAATCGCGTTCCGCCGCGAGGCGCAGCAGGATCGTCGGCACCCCGATCGGCCCCTGGTAACTGTTGGGGCGCGCGATGTGAGCGGCGGTTTCACTGCTGCGATTTACCGGCAGCGGCCTGCTGTGCGGGCAGTCCGCCAGCAGGGAACCGAACGTGACCAAACGGGTCACGCCCTGCTTGCTTAAAAGATTGCAGAGCTTGCGGCAGTACTTGCGCCAACGCAGGGACGGCTCCGGACCTTCCAGCGTGTAGAAAGGCTGCCCCGCGTTTCCCGGATCGACCCGGTAAATGACCGTATCCGGCCAGGTGACCTGACGCTTTCCCGCAGCGTCGGTAAAAATTTGGGGGCGGGAAATCTGCAGATCAACATAGTTATCTGCGTGTATGCGGGCTACTTCTTGCCAGGAAAACTGCTCGCGAATGGCGCGCAGCGCGCCGGAGGCTGACTCCGAGGCGTCGTTCCAGCCGGTAAATGCCGCGAAAGCGGTTATCTGCGTCATCATGCCCCTTCGGCTTGCACCATCACCCCTATTGTGCGTTACCGAGCGGTTTCGGCAAAAGCCGTAAACTTAGTGCGACACCCATCTACCGTAGGGAAACTCCCCGCATGCCAAAAATTAGGCTTCGCCCCTCAACCCTGCTGCTGGTCGTGATCGTGGCTGTGCTGATGCACCCGTTCAACGCCCACCTGCCCCTACCTCAGGCGCTGCTGCTGGACGTGGCATTCGGCGGCGGAGTGCTGGCCTCCGTGCTGGTGCACGAGCTGTGCCACGCGGGCGTGGCCAGGGCGGGCGGACTGCGGGTGCGGGAGATTGAACTTAACCTTTGGGGCGGCCACACCGCGCTGCTGGGCAACCGGGATAAACCGTGGCTCGACATCGCCATTTCCCTGTCCGGGCCAGCGAGCAACCTGCTTATCGGCTGGGCCTGCATGAGCCTCGGGGGAGGGTTCTTCTCCCTGCTCGGATTCGTGAACCTGGGGCTGGGGATATTCAACCTGCTGCCCGCGCTCCCCTTAGACGGCGGCTACGCGCTGCGGGCCCTCTTGCGTTTCCTGCGTGTCAGTGACTCCCTAGCCACCCGCCTTGTGGCCTACCTGGGGCTTTTGCTAGCGGGCGCGATTGTGCTGCGCGAGGTGCTACGCGGGCTCGGGGGAGGTTCAGGGTTTTCTGCTCTGTGGATGCTGATGATCGCGTGGGTGATCTTCAGCGGGGCCCGCGATGCGCTCTCGTCGCTACGCAGGCAGGAAAGGCAGCACGGCGTCACCGCCGGGAGCCTGGCCACGCCGGTGTGCGCCCTGCCAGGGGAGGCCCCGCTCAGCCGGGCGTTAGCCAGCCCGCTTCCCGTGGTGGTTTTGCTGCCGCAGGGCAGGATAGGCGAGGTCGTGCCCGCCGCCGCGGCCGCCGTTCCGGCAGAGGAGCGCGATGCGTGCCGACTCAGCCAGGTGGCCAGCGTGCGCGGAAACTATCGCGTGATATCGGCGCAGCTAACCGGGGAAGATCTGATAGATACGGTGCTAGATGGCCCGACGGGGGTTTTGCTGACCGCCTCCGACTCCGCCGCCGCGCCGGACGGACTGATCACACGAGAGAGTCTGATCTCTTTCCTCAAGTAAACCTGCACGTAAACTGTTGGGCATGGAAGACCCCACGAACATGCCCCCAGAAACCCGCGCCCGGCTAGATCGCACCGGAGCGTTCGTAATCGGGGACAAGGTGCAGCTTTCCGACATTAAGGGCCGCCTGCACACCATTACCCTCAAAGAAGGCGGAGAGTTCCACTCCCACCGCGGCGTGCTGCGGCACGAAACCCTGATCGGGCAGCCCGACGGCAGCGTGGTGAAGGATTCGCAGGGAACCGAATACCAGGCCCTGCGCCCCCTCTACAGCGACTACATGCTTTCCATGCCGCGCGGCGCCGCGATTGTTTACCCCAAGGACGCCGCGCAGATCCTCATGTGGGGAGACATCTTCCCCGGTGCCCGCGTCCTGGAAGCGGGCGTAGGTTCCGGCGGCCTGACCACGGCCCTGCTGCGCGCCGTAGGCGAACAGGGCAGCGTGCATTCGATTGAGCGCCGCGAAGACTTCGCGGAAATCGCCCGCATGAACGTGGAAACCTTCTTCGGCGGCGAACACCCCGCCTGGAACCTGAGCGTCGGCTCCTTCCAGGACTACGCACCCGAAATCCCCGGCGTGATCGGGGAAGACGGCGTCGGCACCATCGACCGCGTGGTGCTGGACATGCTGGCTCCCTGGGAGTGCGTGGAAACCGCAGCGCAGGTGCTGGTGCCCGGCGGCGTGTTCCTGGCCTACGTAGCCACCGTGACCCAGATGTCGCGTACCGTGGAAGCGCTGCGCGATCACGGCGAATTCACGGAGCCGCGCGCCTGGGAATCGTTTGTGCGCACCTGGCACCTGGAGGGCCTCGCGGTTCGCCCCGACCACCGCATGAACGCCCACACCGGCTTCCTGCTTACCGCGCGCCGCACCGCGCCCGGCACTCAGGCCCTTACCAGGGTGCGCCGCCCCGCGCCCGGCAGCCATGACGAGGAAGAGCTGAACTGCCCCGAAAACGAAGGTTTCGGCGGTGGCGGCGGCGAATGGACCGAAAAGGATCTGGGGGAGCGCGGCGTGTCGGCACGCAAAGTGCGCCGCGCGAAGCGAGACATTAGGCAGGGCCGGGACCGCTAATGTCCGAGCCGATGCTGACCTACCGGCAGATGCGCGATGCCATCGCGGACTACGCGGCGCGTAACGACAAGCTGACGGAGGCGCTGCGCGCCGCGCGCGAGCAGATCCTTGAGCTGCGTGCCGAGATGGATAAGCTCAGCGAGGCCCCCAATACCTTCGCCATCTACCTGGGGCCGGGGGAGGACGACACCGCCCTGGTGCTCGCCAACGGTCGCAAGATGCGGCTACGGATAGACCCCGAACTGGAGCGCGCCGAGCTGCGTCCCGGCCGCGAGGTGATGCTTAGCGAAAGCCTGGTGGTGGTCGCGCTCAGCCCGCAAAGCCGCACCGGGCAGGTGGTAAGCGTCGTGGAACAGTTGCCGGACGGCAGGCTGATCGTGCAGCTTGCCGCCGACGAACAGCGGCTGGTGGAAGCGGGCGGAGGGCTAGCCGGGCTTAGCATCAACGCTGGCGATAGCGTGCTGGTAGATGTGAAAAGCGCGCTGGCGCTGGAACTGGTCGCCGCCAGCGAGGTTTCCGACCTGGTGCTGGAAAAGGTGCCGGAGCTCAGCTACGACCAGATCGGCGGTCTGGGCGAACAGATCGACGCGATCCGTGACGCGGTAGAACTACCGTTCCTGCACCAGGACGTGTTCCGTGAATACGGGCTGCGACCGCCCAAGGGCGTGCTGCTGTATGGTCCTCCTGGCTGCGGTAAGACGATGATCGCGAAAGCGGTAGCGCACGAACTCGCGGTGCGTACCGCGCAGCGGCAGGGCAGGGACGTGAGCGAGGTGCTGGCGTCGGCCAGCTTCCTGAACGTGAAGGGCCCCGAGCTGCTGAATAAGTTCGTCGGTGAAAGCGAACGCGCCATCCGCAAGGTGTTTGCCAGCGCCCGCGAACACGCCGATGCCGGCAACCCGGTGATCATTTTCTTCGATGAGATGGAGGCGCTTTTCCGCACGCGCGGCAGCGGCCTTTCTTCCGACATGGAAACCACCGTGGTGCCGCAGCTGCTGGCGGAGATCGACGGCGTGGAAAGCCTCGATAACGTCATCGTTATCGGCGCCTCCAACCGTGAGGACATGATCGACCCAGCGATCCTGCGCCCAGGCAGGCTGGATGTGAAGATTCGCGTGGAGCGCCCGGACCGTCGCGGTGCCCGCGAAATCCTCGCGCTCTACCTGGACGCCAGTACGCCGCTGCGCGATCCGCGCGAGGAACTGCTGGATTTGTTGGTGGAGGAAATCTTCCGCGAGGACGAAGCCAGTGCCTACGTGGAACTGTTGCTTTCCGACGGCAGCAGCGAAACGCTCTACTACAGGCACTTCGTATCCGGGGCGATGCTGCGCAACGTGGTCGATCGGGCAAAGAAGCTCGCGGTGAAAGAGCTGCTTGCCGGAGGCGAGGGCGGCGTTTCGTGCGCCCACGCGCTGGCGGCGGTACGCGCGGAGTTCCGAGAAAACGAGGACCTACCTTCGGCCGCCCACCCGGACGAGTGGGCGCGCGTGAGCGGGCGGCGCGGCCTGAGGATTAAGGAAATCCGGCCGCTGCGGGGACTTGCCGAAAGGTCGCAGCAAGTTAGCGAGGACGAATCATGATTACCACCCGCCGAGTGATGGGCATCGAAACCGAGTTCGGCGTGCTTGCGCGGGACGAATCGGCCCGCGCGCGCGAGGGAGCGAGCGCCTCCGTCGGCCATTCGCATCATGCGGTGGCGGCCTACGCCCTGCTTGCCGAGGAAGGGGCGGGAAACCACCGGGTGCGCTGGGACTACGGTGACGAAAACCCGCTGCGAGACGCGCGCGGATTCGAGATGCAGCGCGCCAGCGCGCACCCTACCCAGCTCACGCACGAGGTGGCCGACGCGCACACTCCTAGCGTGGATCTGGACGCGCCGGTGCAAGCGCGCGAATGCCCGCCCGAGGGAGCGGACGCCGACACCACCCTGCACTGGGCGCACCGGCACGCGATCTCTAACGCCGTGCTGCGCAACGGGGCCAGGCTTTACGTGGATCACGCGCACCCGGAATACTCCGGGCCGGAGGTGATGACCGCCCGCGAGGCCGCCCTCTACGACAGTGCGGGAGACGAAATCGCGCGCCGCGCGATGGATACGATCGCAGGCACTGACACAGTCGCTCCCGTGGTGCTGTACAAGAACAACACCGACGGCAAGGGTGCCTCCTACGGCACCCACGAAAACTATCTGCTGGCGCGCGATATTCCCTTTACCGAGGTGATCGCCGCGCTCACGCCTTTCTTTGTGGCACGCTCGGTGATCTGCGGCGCGGGCCGGGTCGGCATCGGCCAAAAGGGGCAGGAAAGCGGCTATCAGATTTCTTCCCGCGCCGACTTTTTCGAGGCCGAGGTGGGGCTGGAAACCACCCTTAATCGCCCCATCATCAATACCCGCGACGAACCGCACGCGCTGGCCAGCGAATATCGCCGCCTGCACGTGATCGTGGGGGATGCGAACACCAGCCAGTTCGCCACCTATCTCAAGCTCGGCATCACCTCGCTGGTGCTGGCCGCGCTGGAAAAGCAGCATCGCACCGGAGAGCAGATCCTGCCCCGCATCGTGCTGGCGGACCCGGTTGCGGCGATGCACACCGTCAGCCACGATCTTTCCCTGAAGGCGCGGCTGCCGCTGCGCGACGGCGGGGATATTTCCGCGCTAGGTATCCTGGCCGACTATCTGTGGGCGGTCGGAAGCAACGCGGATATCACTGACCCGGAAACGCGGGACGTGCTCGAGCACTGGGAAGAGATCGTGGGAGGGCTGTCCTCTGGCTGCTTGGATGTGAGCGACCGGGTGGAGTGGCTCGCGAAGCTGAACCTGCTGCAGGCCTACCGCCAGCGGGGCGGCCTGGACTGGGACGCGGCGCAGCTGCGCGCGATCGATATTCAGTTCAGCGATCTGCGCCGGGAGCGCTCGCTCGCGGCGAAGCTGGCCGCGGCAGGCAGGCTGCGAACGCTTTTCAGTGACGACGAAGTGGCGCGCGCGGTAACCACCCCGCCCGCCTCCACCCGCGCCTACCTGCGCGGGGAACTGATCTCCCGCTACCGCGAGAGCGTAGATAGCGCGGGCTGGGACCGCATCTGCGTTAGTGGCAGCGATGGGGCGCTGCGCAGGCTCAGTTTCCTGCGGCCCGAATGGGGCAGCCGGGAATGGTGCGAGCAGCACGCGATTCCCCTTGAGGGCGGCGTGGACGCGGTGCTTTCCCGCCTGGCGGAGATCGCGCAGGGGTAGCGTCGGCCAGTTGCCGAGCCGGAAACCAAAACCAAAGAACGTTTAAGGAGTAACCATGAGCCAGAGCTTTATTAACGCGCACGGCGCGGACGGGGAAGACACCCCGGTAGCGGAAAACGCCGCCCCGCAGGTGTTTGCCTCCGCGCAGGGGGCCGACGATCTGTTGGACGAGATCGATCAGGTGCTGGAAGAAAACTCGGAAGTCTTTGTGCGTTCGTTCGTGCAAAAGGGCGGTCAGTGAGTTTCTAGCGCGGTGCGCGCCGGATAGTTTCGGCGCACGTGTATTGCCCGTTTTGCAGGCGGGCGGAGGGGAGTAGCCATGCAGCGAAGGATCATGGGCCTGGAAACCGAGTACGGGCTTTCCTGCGTGCGTGCCGATGGCAGCCGGGCCATGGAGGCCGAGGAAGCGGCGCGGCTGATGTTCAAGCCGATCGTGGCCTGGGCGCGCAGCGCAAACGTTTTCTTGGCGAACGCGTCCCGCGTCTACCTGGACGTCGGCAGCCACCCCGAATACGCCAGCGCGGAATGTGACGATCCGATGCAGGTGCTGGCGCAGGACCGCGCGGGCGATGAAATCATGGCCTCCCTCGTGCGGCAGGCGAATTCGGAGCTGGACGGGGCGAAAATCCACCTGCTCAAGAACAACGTTGATTCTGCGGGAAACAGCTTCGGCAGCCACGAAAACTACCTGGTTGATCGGCGCGGCGAGTTCTCGCGCCTGCCCTCGCTGCTGCTGCCGTTCCTGATTACCCGGCAGATCGTTACCGGCGCGGGCGGGGTGATCGACGGCAAGTTCGTTTTCTCGCGGCGCAGCGATCACCTGTGGGAGGCCGTATCGTCGGCCACCACCCGCACCCGCCCGATCATTAACACGCGCGACGAACCCCACGCGGACGAGTCCCTCTACCGCAGGCTGCACGTGATCAGCGGGGACTCCAGCATTGCCGACACCTCCGCCTGGCTAAAGTTCGCGATGACCTCAGCCGTGCTTTCGCTGATCGAATCTGGCCGCACCATGCGCACGCTTTCCTTCCGGGAGCCGATCGCTACGCTGCGCGCGGTGGCGCGCGATCTGAGTGCGCAGCAGCCCATCGAACTCAGCGACGGCGGCACGGTGACGGCGCTGGACGTGCAGCAGATCTACCTAGATGAGGTAGCCAAGAACGGCGGCGACGAACGAATGCTCAACACCTGGCAGCGGGCACTCGACGCGGTGCGCAGTGGCGACCATACGCGCGTGGAGACGGAACTGGACTGGGCCATCAAGGAGAAGCTGTTTAGGGAGGTCGCCGCGCGGCGCGGCGTGTCCTATGACCACCCGGACATAGCCCGCCTGGACCTCGCCTATCACGACGTGGTGCAGGGAATCGCCCCGGCTCTGGAAAGGCGCGGCGCGCTGCGGCGACTGCTCACTGCGCAGCAGGTACAGCACGCCGTAGATAACGCCCCCGCTACCACCAGGGCGCACCTGCGCGGCAGGTTCATCACCGCCGCGCAGCAGGCCGGGGTTGATTACCAGGCCGACTGGAAGAGCCTGCGAATTAACCGTGCGGGCGCAAGAGCGGTTATGCTACCTGATCCGTTCGCTAACGAAGCTGCTGCCGTGGACAACCTGATCACGCAGCTAACCGACGAACCTGAGAGGCTCATGCCCTGATGACTATTTTTACTCGCCGCGCGCTGCTGCGCGCGCTCCCGCTGCCCCTGGCAGCCCTCACCCTGGCCGCCTGCGAGGGGGAGAAGAAAAAAGAGGCTCAGCCCGCTAATCCCGCCCCGGCGAAACCCGCCGACGCGCAGAGCCTGCTTGCTAAGGTGCAGGTATCCCAGGAACTTGGGCAGGAACCCAAAGTCACCCTGGACGGAAAGCTGGACGTCACCCAGCCCGAATCGCAGGTGCTGGTGAAGGGCGACGGCGCGCGCCTCACGGCGGGCAGCCTCGCAATCATGAAGAGCCTGTTCGTGAACGGCGCCGACGGGCAGGTACTACAATCCAGCTGGCAGGGAGCGCTTCCCGAGGCGCTGCTGCTCAACGAAAAGGGCATCGGCCCCGATGCTTTTAAGTTCCTCACCTCCGCAAACGTGGGCAGTCGCCTGCTCATGCTGGGCAAGCAGGAAACCCAGCAGGGGCCGCTGAGCCTGGTGCAGGTGGCCGACGTCATCGAACAGGTGCCGGGCCGCGCGGTGGGTAAGAGCGAAAAGCTAGACCCGAAGCTACCGAAGTACACGCTCGGTGAGGACGGCAACCCGATTCTGACCGGCGCACCCGAGGGCCAGCCCCCGCAGGAACTGGTGGCGGCCACCGCCATCAAGGGCGCCGGGCGGCAGGTAAAGAACGGTGACACCCTGGTCATGCAGTATCGCGGCTGGGGCTGGGACGGCAAAGAATTTGATTCTTCCTGGCAGCGCGGTAGCGTGTTTTCGTTCCAGCTGGGTAGCGGACAGGTTATTCAGGGCTGGGATAAGGGCCTGCTGGGGGCCACCGTCGGCAGCCAGCTGCTGCTGGTGATTCCCCCCGCGCTGGCCTACGGAAACGACCCCAAACAGCACCAACTTGGCGGTCAGACGCTTATTTTCGTCGTAGACCTGCTACATTCTTTTGACGGTGCCGTAACCAATAAGTAATTCGGAAGGAAGCTAATGAGCTGCAACAAGCCGGAAATCGATTTTCCGACCCAGGCTCCCACTGATCTGGTGATCATGGACGAGGTTGTTGGTGACGGCGAGGAGGCCCGCGCGGGCGATGTAGTGGACGTTCACTACGTTGGCGTGGCGTTCTCCACCGGAGAAGAGTTCGATGCCTCCTACAACCGGGGTGAGCCGCTGCGCTTCCAGCTCGGTGTTGGCCAGGTAATCTCCGGCTGGGACCAGGGCGTACAGGGCATGAAGGTGGGCGGTCGTCGCCGCCTCGAGATCCCGACCGACCTCGCCTATGGCGAGCGCGGCGCGCCCCCGGTGATCGCTCCCGGTGAGCACCTGATCTTCGTCTGCGAGCTGGTGGCGGTTCACCGCCGCTAAAAGCGTTGTCTGATAAGACAGAGCCGACCGCGCCTCCGCAACCGGAACTTTTTCCCGGTGGCGGGGGCGCGTTGGCGCGCGCGGAAAAGGCGGCTGCGCAGCAGCAGCGGGCCGATGCCGCGCAGGGCGAGGCTTCGCGCGCGCAGCAGGTGCGCACGGACGCGGGGTTTGCGCTTGCGCAGAGCGAGCCGGTGGCGCAGGTTTTGGTGCTGGGCAGGCTGGCGCACCTGGATCGTCTGTTTGAGTATGCGGTGCCGCAGAAGTGGCAGGCCGCTGCTCCGGGCTGCCGGGTAAAGGTGCGTTTTGCCGGGCGCGAGTGCGATGGTTTCGTGGTTTCGCGCAGCGAGTCGGCGCAGACGGAACGCAGGTTGGCTCCGCTGCAGCGTTTGGTTTCCGAAGTGCCGGTGCTTTCCCCGCAGGTTTTGGCGGCGTGCCGGGAAATAGCGGAACGCAGCGCCGGAACGGTGGCGGATGTGGTGCGCTTGGCGGTGCCGCCGCGCCACGCCAGGGCCGAAAAAGCGGTTTTGGCGGAAGCCGCCGAACGGCAGGGGGAATCTTCTACCGGTGATGCTGGCGCTGCCTCCGCCCCGCCGGTGGCCGACGGGATACTTGACCATTACGCCGGATTGCGGGCCTTTCTTTCCTATGCGGGGCAGGAGGGGCCGCCCGTGCCGCGTGCGGCACTTACTTTGCAGCCGGTGGATGGCTGGCCGGAGGTGGTGACGGCGGCAATTGCGCAGCTGCCCGCGGAGCGGGGGGCGCTGGTGGTGGCCCCTGATACACGGGACGTGACCCGTTTAGCGGCGGCTTTGGACGGTGCCGGTATCGCGTATGCGACGCTGCTTGCGGCGGATGGCCCGGAGAAGCGTTTTAAGACTTTCCTGAGGGTGCTGCTGGGGCATGTGCGGGTGGTGATCGGGAACCGTTCGGCGGCGCTGGCCCCGGTGCAAAACCTTGGTTTGCTGGTGCTGTTTGACGACGCTGACGATCTGCACCGGGAACCGCGCGCGCCCTATCCGAGCGCGCTCACCACCGCGCTGGCGTATTCGCGCAGCACCGGGGCGGGGCTGCTGCTGGTCGGCTACAGCCTGAGCCAGCCCGCCCTGCGGCTGGCGGATGCCGGTTACCTGAAGCTTTTGTCTCCGCTGCCGGATAGGCCGCGTACCGAGGTACAGCCGCATATCGAGCTGATGGATGACTACCTGCGCGAGCGTGAGGGGCCGAGCGGTCATTCCCGGCTGCCTTCGCGGGCGCTTGCGGTGATACGCAAGGGGCTGGCCGACGGGGCGGTGCTGGTGCAGGTGCCGCTGTCGGGGTATCTGCCCGCCGTGGCCTGCGTGCGTTGCGGCGAGCGTGCCCTGTGCCCGGCCTGCCACAGCACGCTTTCTTTGCCGGGGCGTAATCGTTCCCTGTCCTGCCGCGTTTGCGGGCAGCTGGTGGAGCGCTTCGAGTGCCCGTTCTGCCACGGCGATAGGCTGCGGGCGCTGAGCACGGGAAGCGCGCGCACGGCGGACGAACTACGCCGGGCGTTTCCGCAGGCAAAACTTTTGCTTTCGGGCGGTGCCGACGGTCCGCTGCCGGACGGGGAACTTGCCGCCGGAACCCTGGTGGTTTCTACCCCCGGCGCGGAACCCGCCGGGCTGCGGGTGGCGGGAAGTTATCGGGCTGCGGTGCTGCTGGATGGGGACGCGCTGCTGGGGCGCGGCAGTTTTGATGCCGACGTGGAGGCGGTGCGCCGCTGGCGGAACGCGATTTCGCTGGTTTGCCCCGCAGCGCGGGGCGGGCGGGTGCTGGTGGTCGCGAACGCGGAGCTTCCCCCCGTGAAGTCCCTGCTGCTCGCCGATTCTTTGCGTTTCGCGCGCACGGTGGCCAAAACCCGCCAGGAACTGGCACTGCCGCCGTATGCGGTGGCGGCGGAACTTACGGGGGAGCAATCGGCCGTGGCCGAGTTTGTGCGCGAATGTGAACTTCCGGAGGGGGCCGACGTGCTCGGCCCGGTTCCCTACGGGGAGGAATACCGGGCGGTGCTGCGGGTTTCTCCCGCCCAGGCGCCCGCGCTGCTGGCTGCGCTGAGGGCTACGACCGCTGCCCGGAGTGCGCGCAAGGCGAAACACACCGTGCGGGTCAGGGTGGATCCGCCCGAGGTTTTCTAAAGCGCATAAACTGGTTGCATCATGCGAATAGTTTTTGCCGGAACCCCAGATATTGCCGTCCCCTGCCTGCGCCTGCTCGCGGCCGAACACGAGGTGGTGGCGGTGCTGACGCGCCCCGACGCCCCGACCGGGCGCGGCCGCAAACTCACCCCCAGCCCGGTGCGGGCGGCGGCGGAGGAACTCGGCCTGCCCGTGCACACCCCGCGCAGCCTGCGCGGCGAGGAAGCCGAAGCGCTGGTGCGTTCCTTTGCGGCGGACGCGGTAGCGGTGGTGGCCTACGGCCTGCTGGTGCCCGAGAACCTGCTTTCGGTGCCGACACACGGCTGGATCAACCTGCATTTCTCCGAACTGCCGAAGTGGCGCGGCGCGGCCCCCGTGCAGCGCGCGGTATTGGCGGGCGAGCGGGAGATCGCTTTAACCGCCTTCAAGATCGAGGTCGGTATGGACGACGGCGATGTGATCGCCACCCAGCCGGCGATGCTGGGGGAGTTCGAGACCTCCGGCGAGGCCCTGGCCCGGCTCGGCGTGGAAGGGGCGCCGCTGCTTTCGCGTGCCCTGCATTCCCTGGCCGACGGCAGCGCGACTTTCACGCCGCAGGATCATGCGGCAGCAACCCGCGCGGCGAAGCTGAGCGTGGAGGAGGCGCGGGTGAGTTTCGCGGCTCCCTACGAGCGGGTGCGCGCGCACATTTTGGCTTTCGCCCCGAACCCTGGTGCCTGGGCCGTGCTGGGCGGCGAGCGGATAAAGCTGCTTTCCGTGGCCGACAAGCCCGCGCCTGCCGATGTAGCGCTGGCACCGGGGGAGCTGCTGGTAACCAAGAAGGCGGTTTTCGTCGGCACCGCCGATCAGCCGTTAGCGCTGGGGATAGTGGCCGCCCCCGGCAAGAAACCGCTTGCCGCACCGGACTGGGCGCGCGGCGCCAGGCTGGGCGAGGCACCTAGATTTGAGGATGAAACAGCATGAGCGAAAACAGTAGGCATTCGCGCGGCGGCGAGCGCCAGCGCGGGCAGGGGCAGCGGGACCATCGCGGCCGGGAGCGTTCCGGTAGCCGGGGCAGGGGAGGCCCGCGTAAGGGATTCAGCGAGAACCGGCCGAGCGAGCGCAGGCGCGAAACCAGCCCGTCGCGCCTGGCTGTCTACGAGGCGCTGCGCGCGGTTGACGAGGACGGCTCGTACGCCAACCTGGTGCTTTCCCCGACCCTGCGCCGCCACCGGGTGAGCGGCAGGGACGCGGCGTTCGCCACGGAACTGTTTTACGGCACCCTGCGCGCCATCGGCAGGCTTGATCCGATTATCGGGCGCTGCTGCTCGCGGCCGCTGGACGAGGTAGACCCGAAGGTGCGCGACGTGCTGCGTCTCGGCGCCTACCAGCTGCTCGAAATGTCGGTCGCCCCGCACGCCGCCACCAGCGAAACCGTGGGCCTGGCGCGTATGGTTACCGGCGCGGGCAGCGCCCAGTTCGTGAACGCCGTGCTGCGCGCGGTGGGCGCGAAGGAGCTCGACGAGTGGCTGGCGGAGGTATTGCCGGATAGGCAGGCGCAGCCGGTTGAATATCTGGCGATGAAATATTCCCATCCGGCCTGGATCGTGCGCGCCCTCGGGGACGCCCTGGTGGCGCACGGGCGCAGCCGCGATGAACTGGAGGCGCTGCTGGCGGCGCAGAACGCCGCCCCCACCGTGGATCTGGTGATGCGCCCCGGCCTGTGTGATCTGGCGGAGCTGGAGGAATACGGGGCCGCGCAGGGCAGGCTTTCGCCGTTTGCGGCGCACTGGCCCGGCGGCGATCCCGGCGGCATCACCCCCGTCCGGCAGGGCCGGGCGGGTGTGCAGGACGAAGGCTCCCAGCTGGCGGCCCTGACCCTCGCGCAGGGCGCGGACGATGCGGTGCAGGCCGACGATGCGCACTGGCTGGACCTGTGCGCGGGGCCGGGCGGCAAGAGCGCCCTGCTGGCGGGCCTCACCGTGGAGCATGACGCCGATCTACTGGCGACCGAGCTGCAGCCGCACCGTGCGGATCTGGTGCGTGAGGCCGTAGCGAGCCTGGTAGAGGCCGGCTGTGACGTAGTGGTGGAGGCCGCCGATGGCCGCGAGGTCGGTTCGCGCATGCCCGGTCGTTTCAGCCGCGTGTTGGCCGACGTTCCCTGTACCGGCCTGGGGGCGCTGCGTAGGCGTCCCGAGGCGCGCTGGCGTAAGAGCCCCGGTGACATCAGCACGCTTTCCGGACTGCAGCGGGAGCTGCTCGTTTCGGCTCTGGACGCCGCCGCTCCCGGCGGCGTGGTCGCATACGTCACCTGCAGCCCGCACGTTGCCGAGACGCTGCTGGTGGTGAAGGACGTGCTGCGTAAGCGCAAGGACGTCTCCCGCCTCGATACGGCGGCGGCGCTGCGCTCCTGCCTGGCCGACGGGGTGGAGATCGATCTGCCCGATACCGATAGCGTGCAGCTTTGGCCGCACATTCACGGCACGGACGCGATGTTTATCTGCCTGCTACGAAAGGACGCGTAATGAGCGCGCTGCACTCTGCCACGCACATCAGCCCCTCGATCCTGAACTGCGATTTCATGCGCATCGGGGAGGAACTGGATGCGATCGCGAACGCGGACTACGCCCACGTAGACATCATGGACGGCCACTTCGTGCCGAACCTGACTTTCGGAACGGCGATGGTGGAGCAGATCGTGCGCCGCTGCCCGGTGCCGGTGGATACCCACCTGATGATTGAGGATCCCGACCGCTGGGCACCCGCCTACGCGGAGGCCGGGGCCGCGTCGGTCACCTTCCACGTGGAGGCGGCCGCTGCGCCGGTGCGCCTGGCCAACGAACTGCACGCGAAGGATGCGCTGGTCGGGGCGGCCATCAGGCCCGCTACCGGGCTGGACGCGGTGCGTCACCTGCTGCCGCACCTGGACATGCTGCTCATCATGACGGTGGAGCCGGGGTTCGGCGGGCAGGCTTTCATCCCTAACATGCTGGAAAAGATCAGGCAGGCGCGCGAACTGATCAGCGCGGAAAACCTGCCGGTGGCGATCCAGGTGGATGGCGGCGTGAAGCGCGAAACCATCGCGCGTTGCGCGGAGGCCGGGGCGAACGTGTTCGTGGCAGGTTCCGCCGTGTATTCGGCCGACAGCGCCTACGAGGAAATCGAGGCCCTGCGCACCCTGGCGAATAAGCACGCGCACACTTTGGCGTAGACTGCTTTCGTCAACACCTGTTGACGTGCTCCGGGGTCGGTGTAAGTCCGAGCCGGCGGTGATAGTCCGCGACCCGCACTCGTGCGGTTGAACCGGTGAAATTCCGGTGCCGACAGTTAAAGCCTGGATGGGAGGCGCACGTATACAACAGGCATGCCCTGCTACGGGTATGCCTGTGTGTCCCTATGTCCCGGAGCCACTGCTGCTCTGAGAAGAAAGGACACACATGAGCATCCTGCAGTGGCTCTTCGAAGCCAAAGTAACTTTTCCGGGGGGCCAGTTCATACTCTGGCGAGAAGTCCTCGGCAACCTATTCGGCCTGCTCAGCGCTTTTGGCGGTATGCGCCGCAAGGTTTGGGCGTGGCCGGTGGGAATCGTCGGCAACGTACTGCTTTTCACCGTGTTTATGGGGGCTGTTTTCGGTAGCCCGAACCCGGTGAATCTGCTCGGGCAGGCGGGCCGACAGATCATGTTCATCATTACCTCCCTTTACGGCTGGTACGCCTGGCGGGCCCACCGCAACAGCGGTGCGGGGGAGGGCGGTAACGCCGTGGAGCCGAACTGGGCTTCTACCCGCGAACGCGTGCTGATGGTGGTTGTGCTCTTCGGCGGCACTTTCGCCCTCACCCCGATTTTCCGGGCGCTCGGCAGCTACGAACCGGTTTGGGCCGACGCCTGGATCTTCATGGGCAGCCTGCTCGCCACCTACGGTATGGCGCGCGGCTGGGTTGAGTTCTGGCTGATTTGGGTGGCGGTCGATATCGTCGGCGTGCCGCTGCTGATCGCCTCCGGATACTACGCGAGCGCGTTCATGTACCTGTTCTACGGCGCCTTCACCCTGACGGGATTCTTCGTCTGGTGGAAGGTAAACCGCGACAGCGTGAAGGCAGAAAAAGTCAGGGTTGAGACTAACTTCCCTGATCCGCGTATCGAACGAACTCCCTAGTAGGCGTTAGGCTGGGTGGCGTGAAAGACTTTGAGACTCTCTTTAACGAACTGAGCGAGAAGGCTCAGCGCCGCCCAGCCGGCTCCGGTACCGTGCGCGAATTGGACGCCGGGGTGCATGCCATCGGAAAAAAGGTGGTGGAGGAAGCGGCCGAGGTCTGGATGGCCTGTGAATATCAGGGCCGTGAAGAACAGGCCGAAGAGATCTCCCAGCTGATTTACCATCTGCAGGTGATGATGGTCGCCAAGGGCCTCACCCCGCAAGACATTTACCGCTACCTGTAAAGGCAAACAGATCATGCTGCGGATCGCCGTACCAAACAAGGGTGCTCTTTCTGAGCCCGCCACCGCCCTCCTGAAAGACGCCGGTTATCGCCAGCGCGCTTCTCACCGCGAACTCGTGCTGGTGGATGAGGCGAACGGGGTCGAATTTTTCTTCCTGCGCCCCAGGGACATCGCCGTTTACGTCGGCTCCGGCACCGTAGATGCGGGTATTACCGGGCAGGACATGCTGCTTGATTCCGGTACGGCGGCGAACGAACTATTGGCGCTCGGCTTCGCCCGTTCCACCTTCCGTTTCGCGGGTCCGAACGGCCAGTTTTCCGACGTTTCCGAGGTGGCGGATAAGCGTATCGCCACCAGTTACGGGCGTTTGGTAGAGGATTTCCTGGGCAAGCGCGGCATGAGCGCCCGGGTGGTGCACCTTGACGGCGCGGTGGAAAGCGCGATCCGTCTGGGTGTGGCCGACCTAATCGCCGACGTTGTAGAGACCGGCTCCACCCTGCGCGCCGCCGGGCTGGCACCTTTCGGGGAGCCGCTGATGCACAGCGAGGCGGTGCTGTTCGCCAGCCCCGACGCGAAGCTGGACGGCGAGGCGCATCACACCCTGGAAATCCTGATCAGCAGGCTGAAATCGGTGTTGGTGGCCCGGCGCTATGTGCTGCTTGACTACGATGTTTCCGCGGCCGATCTGGAGCGTGCGGTGGCGCTCACCCCCGGTTTTGAGTCCCCGACGGTCGCGCCCCTGCACGGCAGCGACTGGTACGCGGTGCGTGCCATGGTGGAGCGCGATTGCGCGCACCGCGTCATGGACGAGCTTTATGCGGTGGGCGCACGCGCGATTTTGGTGACCGCTATCCAGGCCTGCCGTATATGAGCCTGCCCCATCCGCCGCACCTGGGGGAGGGGCGCATCTATCGCCCCGGCCTGACCCGGAAGTTTGCCTACGGTTTGGGCGGTTTCGTCTGGCTTTCCCTGATCGTGGCCGCGCTGGTCATGCCCTACGGCGGCAAATTCGGTTTCCCGATCAGCGATCGTATCCTGCTGGTCTTGTTCGGCGGCGTCATCTTCTGGTTTGCGCACCGCCAGGCCGACGTGAACGTGCGCGCGGGGGAGACCCTGCGGGTGCAAAACCTGCTGCGCAGCCGCGAGGTTCCCTGGCATGCGATAGAGGCCGTGCGTTTCCCGGAGGGAGACGCCTGGGCGCGCCTTGACCTGCACAGCGGCGAAAGCGTCGCCATGATGGCGTTCCAGCGCAGCGACGGCGAGCACGCCCTGCGCGGCGCACGCGAACTACAGGCCCTCGTGAGGGACAGAAACTCTTACTGAATCAGTGCTGCGGCGTGGCTGCCTGCGGCGGCCGCGTAGAGGAACGCGTAGGGGTCATCGGCATATCCGCGCCCCATGGTGGAGAGCTTTACGGGGCTATTCGCGAGCACCTCGGGTAGCTTCGGGTCGGCGATACGCACCAGCCGGTGCCGTACCCCGCGCTGCTCGGCCACCGCCAGCATTTCCGACACCTCGCGCGAGATGCGCTCCGGGAGTGGCTCGTCTCCGGGGGCGGGCGGCGTCCCCGGCTGGTTTTCGCCGGAGGTAAGATCCGGGCCGGGCAGGTATTCGACCAGGTCGGCCCCGGCAAGGCAGAGCCGACCGTACGCGGTGAGGCAGTGATGCGATAGCCCCAGGTGCCTATCGCGGGCGTCGGCGCCAGAGACACGCAGCGAACCGACAGCCCTGCCTCCGAGGGCCGTGCAGGCGTGGATTGCCTCCGCAACCTGTACGCCGGAAAAGCCGTAACGGGTGGCGGAACCGAGGTTTCCCGGCCCCTGCACGCAAACCGTGACGTCGGCCCCGCTGACGTGCCTGGCCGCCAGCAAACCGGAGTGAAGCGTTACGGCGTCCACGTCCCCGCCGTAGGCCTGGCCGCAGGTGACGATGGCGCAGATGTCTCCGCGTTCGCGCAGCTCGCGGGCCGCGCGGGAATACCAGGCGGGAAGGGCTGCGCCATCGGTCATCAGGTAGGCGATGCGGGTGCGGGGAGCGGCGTGCCGCACGGCGGCCACGATCGCGGGGAGCGCCGAATGCAGATCGGCAACCACCACGGGCATGCCCGTCAGCGAATCCGCCCGCGCCATCGTTTCGTGGTGGGGTGAATCGGGATCGTCCACGGCATCAACCATCACCTGGCACGGGGTGTAACGTGCTTTGACCAGGTGGCCGCTGCCGCGCTTATCTGCGGGGGAACGGCCCTCCACGGCCACGATCATGCAGTCGCCCCCGGTGCCCAGCCCCCGTTCCTGCGCGGAAGAATTAAGCACGACCGTTTCTCCCACGTAAACGGGGCCGGTGAGTTCTAGATAGCTGAGCGCCCTAACGCGCCCCCGCTGCGTTTCCACCCACACCCGCTGCACTCCGGGCCAGCCGCCCGCCTCGGCGCTTACCCGTCCGCGTTCCCAATAAATCACGCTCTCAAGACTACTGCCCGGTTATGGTTGCTAGGTGACTAACTCGGGCAGGAAAGACATCGAACGCCTAGCGAACCTACTTCTCACGCTGGCGGGTACGCGGCGTGGCTATACCGCGGCGCAGCTGATGGAGATGGTCGGCTACGGCGGGGAACCGGCCAGCCGGGAGCGCGCTTTGGAAAGGGACAAGCAGGCCCTCAACGAATGCGGCGTGAACATAGAAAAACTGGTGGACGTGCTGGACGAAAACCTGGTGCGTTACCGGGTTAGTCCCCGTCCCGGCAGTCTGCGTCCGAACGCCGACGAATGGCCGCTGCTGCGCGCTGCGGCGGACACGCTGGGCAGGGGCGCGCTGGCCAGCCGGGTGCGGGCGAAACTGGCGGCGCTGGGGCCGCGCGAAAGTAGCGAACGCTACCGGGTGGCCGACGAAAACCAGCCGCCGGACGTGGCGCTGCTGCTGGCTGCCGCAGCCCAGGCGCAGACTGTCGAGTTCTCCTATCGCCGTCCCGGCAGCGGCGGCGCCAAAACCCGCCTGGTGGAGCCGTGGCAGGTGGCTCCCGTGGAGGGGCGCTGGTATCTGCTCGGATATGACAGGCAGGCGGGGGAGAAGAGGCTTTTCCGCCTCAGCCGCATCGTGTCCAGCCCCAAGCTCAAGGGGGACGCCCGCGAGGAACACCCCGCCGGGCAGGATATCGCGCAAGCGCTAGAGGCATACCGCGCGGGGAAGGGCGGCGAACGGCGCGCGGTGGAGTTTCTGGCCGCCCCCGGCAAGTTGCTGCACGAACGCGAACTGGCGGGGGTAGGCCCCGCGCAGGAACGCTTTTCGCTAACGCTCAGTTACGCGGATGCGCTGGCCGCGGCGCTGGCCAATCCGCTCTGGTGCGATCTGGTCGCGCCCGCTGACTGGGCCGCAAAAGCCGGGGAAAGCTACGCACGTATCGCCGCGCTGCACCGAGGGGAGGGTGAGGTTCCCGCGTACGAAGAGGTCGCGGCCGCACCGCTGCGCAGGATCCGGCCGGGCGGGGGAGAAAACGTCACCCTGATGGCGTCCCTGGCGGCTTATGTGTATGCCAACCCGCGCGTTGAGGTAGCGCACCTGGCGGAGCGTTTTCAGCTCAGCCGGGAACAGGTAGAGAAACATTTGGCGACCCTCTACATGTGCGGTCAGCGCACCCCGGACGGTTTCGAGGACCTGGTTGAGGCTTCCTGGGAGGACGGCGTGGCGCAGGTGGCTAACGTCGGTGCTTTCTCCCAGGTGCTCGCGTTCACGGAGGTTGAGGCCCGCGCGCTCGGGGAAGCGCTCGGCTATCTGTTGCCGAACCTGTTGCCCGCCGATCAGCAGCTCGCCCTCGGGCTGATGGCACTGCTGGGAACCGGTGCGGTACACGAAGGCGGGCAGGAGACTTTTTCCGCTGGCCGCGAAACTTTCGCGGCGGAAGAAAATCCGTTTGCGCCGCTGATAAACGAAGCTATTTCGCGGGGAGAAGATCTCACGCTGCTTTTTGCGGGAGCGGCGCAGGCAAATCCGCGCCTACGCACCGTCACCCCGCTGCAGCTAGTTATTTCCCGGGGCAGGCTTTACCTGCGCGCCTACTGTCACGAAAACCGGGCAGAACGCAGGTTCCGCCTGGATCGCATCATCGCTTGCGCTAAGTGCGCGGATGAACTGCAGGAACTGCTTTTGGCGTGCGATGGCTCGCGCTGGGAGGAAGAGGCACGGGCGGTGGCGCAGCTAAACCTGGATCAGGCGACGCTGCGTTTGGCGCCGGGAGCCTGGTGGCTTGCCGAGGCTTTTGCGGGCAGGCTTGCGGGAGTCACGGCCGAGGGCGATAGTATCGCCGTGGTCACAAACCCCGTTCCGGCGGCGCTCATCGAGGCCTGCTTCGAGGCCGACGGTGAGGCCGAGGCGGTGTCCCCGCCGCAGCTACGCGCGGTGATACGTGACATCGCTAATGCACGGTTTTCGGCATTGAGCGACTAAACTACTGCTAATAGCGGTCGATCACGCGTCTCCGTGAAGGCGGCGCCTAAGAAAGGAGCACCGAAATGGGTGCACTCAAGCCCTGGCACTGGGTAGTTATGGTTGTCCTGGTTGTTCTGCTGTTCGGCGCGGGTAAACTGCCGCACCTGGCACGCAACCTTGGCAAGTCCATGCGCATCTTCAAGTCCGAGGTTGACGAACTCAAGCGCGAGTCCGGCATCGGCCAGGAAAAGGACGAAGACGACGACGAGCGCGAGTACGATCACCGCGCTGCCCGCAAGGTTAAGCCTGCAGAGCCGGTAGAGGTCGTGCGTGACGCGGCTGAGGATCGTTACCGCCGCGACTAAAAATCGCTAAAGAGTTCGGGAAAGGTAGCCGTAGTGGCGATCCTGAAGAAGAAGCGCCCGCCCAGGGACCCGGAAGGGCGTATGACCCTGGGCGAGCATTTGCTCGAGGCACGTAACCGCCTTTTGATATCGGCGGTAGCCGTTTTGCTGGCGACCATCGTCGGCTGGTTCTTTTCGGACCAGGTTCTGCAGACCATCGCGGCACCGTTCGATGTTGCCCGCAGAGAGCTGAACCTTAATGCTCAGCCGAACTTTGCCGGGGTAGGCACGTCGCTCGATATCAAGCTGCGCATGTCTGCCTACTTCGGGCTGATTGCGGCGTCTCCCGTAATACTGTGGGAGGCCTGGCGCTTCATCACCCCCGGCCTGAAGAAGAACGAACGTAAATACGCGCTCGGCTTCATGGGCGCGGCCGTGCCCCTGTTCTTCATGGGGTGCGCCGCCGGTTACTACGCCATGAGCAAGGCCGTGCCGCTGTTTATGAGCTTCACTCCCGAAAACTTCACCAACATCGTCGATTTCGGTTCCTACATGAACCTGTTTATCCGCACGGTGCTGGTGTTCGGTATCGCTTTCACCTTGCCCGTGTTCCTGGTGGCGCTCAACATGCTGGGCGTGCTGCGCGGGCGCACTATGCTGAAGGCGTGGCGCTGGGTGGTGTTCGTGATCTTCCTGTTCACCGCGATTATGGTGCCGACCCCGGATCCCTTCACCATGATTTTCATGGCCCTCCCGATCTGCGGTTTCTACTTCATCGCCGTGGGCATTTCGATTCGCAACGATAAGAAACGCGATGCGCGTCTCGAAGCCGCGCTTAACTCTGACGTTGTGAGCGACATCGGCGAGGTAGAGGACATCTCCGCGCCGTCAGATATCGGCCGTGACTAGACTCCGCGTCGGTCTGCTGGTTAATCCCTCCGCCGCTGGCGGGGGAGCGATGCGGCTCAGCGGGCACGTAGCAAACTTGCTGCGGCTCGCTGGGCTTTCCGTTGTGGACGTAACCGGCCCTAACGCTAAGACTGCGCGCGCCAGGGCGCTTTCGGTACTACCTGATCTTTCCGCTCTCATCGTGGTGGGCGGAGACGGCACCGTTTCCCTCGGCGCTGCAATAGTGGCCGGAACCGACGTCAGGCTGGGCATAATTCCCGCCGGTACGGGCAACGATCAGGCTCGTAGCCTGCGGCTCCCGCTGGCTTCTCCCGACGAAGCGATCCGGGTGATGCTGGAATCGTTATCGCTACCGCCGCTGGCAATAGACGCGATGGAGATCAGCTCCGACGGCGCAAACCCGTATCGCGCGCTCGCGCTCGGCAGCGTCAGCCTGGGTTTTGACGCGCTCGTCACCGCCCGCGCAAACTCCGGCCGCAAACGGCGCGGTTCTCGCTACGCCGTGGCTGCCGCGCAAGAAATACGCCGTTTCCGGGACCTGCCTTACCTGGTTAGTTTCGATGGTGGCGAACCCGAAGAGGTAGACGCCTCCCTGCTGAGCGTCGTCAATGCCCCCTTCCTTGGCGGCGGCATGAACCTGGTTCCGCAGGCCAATATGCGCGACGGGGTAATTGAGGTTGCCACAGTTTCCGGGGTGGGCCGGTTGCGTCTGCTTTCGCTGCTCCCGCAGGTTTACCGTGGCAGCCACGTCAGCCATCCCGCCTTCAAGGTGCGGCGGGTCAAAAGCGTCAGCGTAGCGCTGCGCGATAACACCCTGCTGCGCGCGCACGGAGACGGTGAACCGCACTGCCTGCTGCCACTCACCGTGAAAGTAGTGCCGCAGGCAGTAAACGTGCTTGCCCCGCATACCGCCGACTGCCTGGAAAAACAGTGAGCGAATCAGCCGCAGAAAAATACGCCCGTTACCGTGCCCGCGCCAAGAGCCCCTGGCAGCGCTTCGTTTCCCGCTTCCTTTTCCTGCCGGATCCGTTCCAGGAAAAGGCCTGCCGTGCTATCGAGGACGGCAGCAGCGTGCTGGTTGCCGCGCCGACGGGAGCCGGAAAAACCCTGGTGGGCGAATACGCGATCTTCCTGGCCAGCGAAAACGGCGGTAAGGTCTTTTACACCACCCCGATCAAGGCGCTTTCGAACCAGAAGTACCGCGAACTTTGCGAATGGCTCGGCGAAGACCGGGTGGGTTTGCTGACGGGAGACGTCAGCCGTAACGGTGAAGCCGACGTGGTTGTGATGACCACCGAGGTTTTACGCAACATGCTCTACGCCGATTCCGCCACGCTGGATGAGCTTTCCTATGTGGTGATGGACGAGGTGCACTACCTGGCAGACCGTTTCCGCGGCCCCGTCTGGGAAGAAGTCATCTTGCACCTGCCCGAGCAGGTAAAGCTGGTGGCGCTGTCGGCCACTGTTTCCAACGCGGAAGAGTTCGGTGACTGGCTAAACGAGGTGCGCGGCACCACCCGCGTGATCGTTTCCGAAAACCGTCCCGTACCGCTGTGGCAGCACGTTCTGATCGGGCGGGAACTGGTAGACGTGTTTGTGGACGCCGACGGTGAGCCGGTGGCCTCGCACGGCCCCGATCGCTCCACCAAGCCGCTGGTTAATCCCGATCTGGAGTTCAACCCCGATTTCCTGCGCACCCCCAGGCGCGCGCGCGGGCACGGCCAACGGGGACGGGGCAGGCCCCGCATTACGGGAGGCGTGACCGGCCGCCCCGAGGCGATCATGGCGCTAGACGATGCCGGCTTGCTGCCCGCCATCTTCTTCATCTTCTCGCGCAAAGGCTGCGAGGCGGCGCTGAGCCGCTGCGCGCAGATGCGCCTCAGCCTAACCACGCGGCAGGAACAGCAGCTCATCGCCGAGCACGTGGATCGCCGCACGGCCACCCTGAGCGAATCCGACCGCGACGCACTACGTCTGTGGGCGTTTCGCTCCAGCGCCATTCACGGCCTGGCCTGCCATCACGCGGGAATGCTGCCGCTGCTGAAAGAGATCGTGGAGGAACTCTTCAGCGAGGGGCTAATCAAGGTCGTTTTCGCCACGGAAACGCTCGCGCTCGGCATCAACATGCCCGCCCGCAGCGTGGTGCTGGACAAGCTCAGCAAATACAACGGTATCGGGCACGTGGATCTAACGCCCGGCGAATACACGCAGCTAACGGGCCGCGCGGGCAGGCGCGGCATCGATACGGAAGGGCACGCGGTGGTGGTAGCGGGCGGCGATATCGCGCCCACCGCGGTGGCGCAGCTCGCCTCGCGCCGCACGTTCCCGCTGCGTTCCGCGTTCCGGCCCACCTACAACATGAGCGTGAACCTGCTGGGCAGGCTCACCCCGTCGGAATCCAGGGAGATACTGGAAAGCTCCTTCGCGCAGTTCCAGGCCGACCGTTCGGTGGTCGGCCTGGCCCGAAAGGCCCGCGATCTGGGAACCACCGCAGATTCCTATGCGGAGGCGATGTCCTGCGAGCGGGGCGACTACCGCGAGTATTCGCGGCTGCTGGAGGAGATCGCGGATAGGGAAAAGGCGCTTTCTCGGGAACGCTCCCTGAAACAGAGCAAGCTGCTGCACGATTCCGTGGCGCGTCTCAAGCCGGGCCAGCTGGTGGCCGTCGGTGCCGGTAAACGCGCGGGCTGCTACCTGGTGCTGGGTAGGCACAATAACGCCCTGAAGCTGCTCAGCGTGAAGGGCCAGCTACGCACGATGGGGCCGACGGAATTTGCCACCGCCCCCGCCGTGGTGGGGCAGATAAGCCTGCCGCGTTCGGTGGACGTTTCTACCGGCCGGGCGCGTAAGGATCTGGCCGCGAGGTGCCGCGCGAAGCTCGATCCGGGCCTGGACCCGGCGAAAGCTGTGCGCAAGGCGCATAAGCAGGTGCCCTCCAGTGCGGCCAGCGACCCGCTGCTGCAGGAATTGCGCGAAAAGCTGCGCGCGCACCCCTGCCATGATTGCCCGGACAAGGAATCGCACCTGCGCTGGCAGCGGCGTTACCTGAAAACGAAACGGGAACAGGAGAAGATCATCCGCACCATCGACGGGCGTACCTCGTCGATCGGCAAGAGCTTCACCAGGGTTTGCGAACTGCTCGCGGAACGCGGCTACGTGGCGGGCGAAGGCGAAGATCTGGCCCCGACCGAGGCGGGCCGCCTGCTGCAGCGCATCTACAGCGAACGCGACCTGCTGCTCGCGGAAACGCTGCGCGGGGGAGTCTGGGATAAGCTCACCGCCCCCGAGGTGGTGGCGTTTGCCGCCTGCATGAGCGCCGATTCGCGGCGGGAGGATCATGCCCCGTCGGCACCGACGGCGGGCGTCTCTGCCGCCTACCGTAGCGCCCTCAACCTGTGGAGCAAGCTGGAGCGGGACGAACGCCAGCGCCACCTGGAAACCACCCCGGAACCCACCCTCGCGGTGGCGGTGACCATGTTCCGCTGGGCGAAAGGGGCCGACCTGGCGCTTGCCCTGGAGGGAAGCGACCTGACGGCGGGGGATTTCGTGCGCCAGTGCCGACAGATAGTCGATCTGCTGCAGCAGTTGCGGGCGTTTGAGCCGCTGCGCGCGCGCTGCGATGCCGGGATAAAGCTGGTGCGTCGCGGCATTGTGGCGCAGGAACTAGAGGCTCCCGCGCTATGAGCCGAGCCGAAAATGCGCGGGAAGTGAGGCGGCCGCGCTGCCCGCTGCCGCTGTCTTTACCCCTCGCGGCGGCAGCCGGGTACCTGCTTTATGCTTCTTTCCCCGCGTTAGGCCTGTGGTGGTGCTACCCGCTCGGGGTGGCAGCGCTAACGCTCTCCCTGCTGGGGCGGGGGAACCTGCTTGCCGCACTAAACGGGCTGGTCGCGGGCGGTACTTTCTTCGGTCTGCTGATCGGTTGGGCGGGCACCTATACCGGTTCGGTTTTGCCCTGGCTCGCGCTCACGCTTAGCCAGGCCGTATTTTTTGCCGGATACGCCGTGGCGTCCGCGCTGTTGCTGCGCAGGCGCGGGCTAAATCGTTTTACCCCGTTCGCGCTGGCTCTGCTTTGGACGGGCTGCGAATACCTGCGCGCCAACTACCCCTACGGCGGGTTTCCCTGGGGAAGCGCCGGGTTCTCGCAGGCGGATTCCCCGCTTGCGGCAGCCGCTCCCTATATCGGCATGGCGGGCTTCGCGCTGCTGCTGGCGTTGCTCGGAAACCTGCTGGCGTCGGCTCTTGCCAGACGCAGCGCGCCGCCGCTGCTGCTCGCCATCGCCCTCGCGCTGGCCGCCAGTTACGCCCCGCAGCTGCCGGTGGAAAAGGCCACGCTGCGGGTGGTGGCGATCCAGGGCAACATTCCCGAGGAATCCAACGGTTTCGGCCTCTATCACGGCCAGTTCCTGGACAACCACGTGGATACCACCAGGCGTTGGCTGCGCCAGGCTAAACCCGCGCCGGATATGAACACGCTCGTGGTGTGGCCGGAGAACGCGAGCGATATAGACCTCGACGCTTCGCCGCGCGCACACGCCAAGGTGCAGGCCGTGGTGGATGAAGTGGGCAGCCCGGTGCTGGTGGGTGTGCCCCACTACGTGCAAAACGATCGCTACCGCTATAACGAGCTGCAGTATTGGTTACCGGGGCGCGGCGCAGTGGACGTTTACCGCAAACAAAAGCCCGTCCCCTTTGGTGAATATGTGCCGGATAGGGCGTTTTTTGAGAAGATCAGCGCGCTTATTGAGCAGGTCGGCACCGACATGCTGCCCGGTAAGAAACCCGCGCACTTTACCTCCGCCCGGCCCGACGTCGGCGCGCTGATCTGTTTCGAGATCGCCTACGAATCGCTGGTGCAGCAGTCGGTTCTTTCCGGTGCGCAGGTGATAGTTGTGCCGACGAATAACGGCAGCTTTGGGCGCTCCGATCAGAGCGTGCAGCAGCTCGCCATGTCTCGCATTTTTGCCCGTATCGCCCACCGCAGCTTCGTGCACGCCTCCACGGTCGGCGAATCCGGCGTTTACGGCCCGGACGGCCGCGAGCTCGGCAGGCTCGGCCATTACAGGTCGGGCTGGATCGATACCACAGTGCCGCTTTCGCAGGTGATCACCCCGGCGGTGCAGGCGGGCAGCTATCCGTACCTGGTATCGCTGGGGGGAGCGGGATTGGTTTTGCTTTACGCGCTCACGGGCAGGGCGGGGCGTTCGGGCAGGAAAAACCGCGAAGATACCTGATGCCCGAAACACCCGTAACGACCCCGGCTGCGCGAATCACGGTGGTCATCCCCACCTATAACGAGGCGCGGAATCTGCCGCGCGTGATCGCCGGTGTCCGCGAGGCCTGCCCGGAGGCGCAGATCCTGGTGGTTGACGACGCCTCCCCGGACGGCACGGGTGAGCTCGCGGAGCAAATTGCCGCCGCAGATGGTGCCGTCCAGGTGCTGCACAGGCAGGCCAAGGAGGGGCTAGGCCCCGCCTACCTGGCCGGTTTTGCACGGGCCCTGCAAGACGGCGCCGACACCGTGGTGCAGATGGATGCCGACCTTTCGCACCGTCCCTGCCAACTGCCGCGCCTGCTGGACGGGCTAGCCGGGGGAGCGGATCTGGTGCTCGGCTCCCGCTGGATTCCCGGCGGAGCGGTGCATGACTGGGCGCTGCATAGGCGTTTGCTTTCGCGTTTTGCAAACCTTTACGCGGCCTTCCTGCTACGCCTGCCGGTGCGGGACGCCACCTCCGGATTTCGTGCCTGGCGGGCCGGGGCGCTTTCTAACCTGCCGCTCGCGGAGGTCGCTTCGGCGGGCTACTGCTTCCAGGTGGATATGGTGAGCCGCGCCGTTAGGGCCGGGCAGCGGGTTAGCGAGGTGCCGATAGATTTTGATGAACGGCGCGCGGGATGCTCAAAGATGAGCCTGCAGATCGTGGGAGAAGCCCTACTGCGCGTTACGCTTTGGGGGATAAAGGGCCTGTTTCACCGGGCCGCAGCGTAGGCTTTAGGCATGAGTTTCATACGTGAACGGTTGCCCCTGCTGCTGATCGCGCTCGGGGTGCTCGAGGTTGTGGTGCTGTTCCTGGTGGGCCGTGCCTGGGGCTTCGGCACGGTGCTGCTACTCATCGTGCTCGGCTGGGTTATCGGTGCCGGCCTCATGCTGCTGGCGGGAGGCCAGGCCATCACCGGCTTACGCGCCTTCGCTGCCCGCATGCAGTCCGGCGGGGCCAAAAGTGAGGATACGGTGCGCGGCCGCCCCCTGTTCACGGCTACCGCCGCGCTACTGTTCATCTTCCCCGGCCTGATCACCGCCGCCGCTGGCGGCCTGCTCCTGCTGCCACCGGTGCAGCGGGCGCTGACCAGGAAAGTACGGGAAAATACCCGCCACACAAACAGCTTTACCGCATTCACAAGCGGTGGCACGGTGATGGATGGCGACATCGTGGTTGAGGTGGAAAAGATCCCGCCGCGCGAGATCGAAAGGTAGCCGCCCGGATGGCAGATAACGCACCCGTAAGTGCCGGAAAGAAACCGCAGCTTCTGCTGATAGCGGCGCTGCTGGCGGTTATCGCCGCCCTGCTACTGGTTATCGCATGGCTACTGGCCGCTGGCAACGGCGAACCTGAGGCCAGCGCCGGCGCAGGCGATACCCACGCCGCGCCCGAAGCCCCAGCAGTCCAGACCGCCGCAGCCGAGGAAGATCTTTCGGCGTTGCAGGTGACTGCTGGTAAGGGCGGCACGAAGGTTTCCCCGATTGATGGGATGACGCAGATCGGTTATCCGCAAACCTGCACCGGAGCGGTTGCCGCAGCCACTAACTACCTCAACGACCTCGACATAACGCGGATTACCTCGGGCGAGGTCACGACGGATCAGTTCGCAAAGCTTTATTTTGACCGCACTCGTTTGCCGAAGGAAGAACGTGATCGGGCAGTTTTTGATGATAAAGCCTTTAAGGAAGCGGCAAAGATTGATAACACTAGGGCGATATGGCGACCAGAATGGGGCGGCTTCAAGGTTATTTCCTGCACCCCAGGAGAAAAAGCCGACATAGCACTACTCCACGCAGCATCAGCAGACCGAAAGAAATTTACCTACTTTGCGGATATTAGTCGCATGGTTTGGGTTGATGGAGATTGGCGGTACGTTTCCTCAGAAACAATTCCAGAGCCAGTAGCAAATGTTCCAGGTACAACAACAAAGCGTCTGGAGTCTGTGCAGAAGGAGATGGAGGAGAAAGATGGTTGGACTCGCTACCAGAATCCAGTCGAGTGACCCTCTTAATTTCTGAAGATGAAACGAAAATTGTTTAGATAAAAGCGAGGCCCCGGATAGTTATCCGGGGCCTCGCTTTATAACCGAAAATTAAGTTCGTAGAACGTTTCTCAGATGGTGCGGTCCGAGTGCAGCTTGCCCTTGCGCAGCAGGTCCAGGCGCTGATCGAGCAGCACCTGTAGCTCCTCTTCGCTGCGGCGCTCAAGCAGCATGTCCCAGTGGGTGCGCTGCGGCTTGGTTTCCTTCTGCTCCGGCTTTTCGTGGTCGCGCAGTACCGCGGACTGACCGCAGCGGCACTCCCAGAGCGCGGGAATGTCTGCCTCTACAGAGAACGGCAGCACGATGACGTGGCCGTTCGGGCAATCGTAAAAAGTCTCTTGGCGGGGGGCTGCCAGAACGTTATCGTCGGTCTCCATGCTGAGGGAGCCCAGGCGCGTACCCCGTAGGCTGCGGCTGCTCATATATCTCGCCTTCCTGTTGCTGCCAGTACGCCCGAAAGCAAATCGGCGCGATTAGTAACGATACCATCAACGCCCATCTCAAGCAGGCGTTCCATGTCGGATCGCTCATCTACGGTCCACACGTGCACTTCCAGCCCTAGCGCGTGCGCCGCCGCCAGGAGGCGCGGGGTAACCACGCGGATGGGACCGTAGATCTCGGGTATCTGCAAGGCCTGATAGGGGGCCAGCAGTCTAGCCATCACGGACCTGGGGGCGCGGGACGCCAAAGCCGCACGCAATGCGGCTACCGTGGTTAGGGAGGGCGCACGCACCACCCGTTTCCCCGTGAGACGCTGGATGGCCTGCGCGGCAATCCGGGCGGGAGCGGCCGAAAACCCGGTCAGACACACCCGCTCGGCGGCGTCCGCGGCCGCGATCGCGTGCGCCACGGGCAAAGCCGCGTGAGCGTCTTTCACGTCGATGTTGAAGGGTGAATCCGGAAAAGCCGTAAGCGCCTCCCGCAGCGTGGGAATCCGGTGACCCGCGCCAAGGTCGATGTCGGCCACTTGCCGCGAATTAAGGGCGCTAACCTGGCGCGGATCGCCCGCCAGGCGCAGCAGGGTCGCGTCGTGGGTGGTGAACGCTACCCCGTCCGCGCTGGCCCGGCAGTCCGTTTCCAGCAGATCGGCGCCGGCGGCGAGCGCGTCGGCAAACGCCGTGAGCGTGTTTTCGTACCCCGCCGGGCTAAAGCCACGATGCGCGATTAGCCGCGGGCGGTGCGGCGTGAAGAAACGGGGGAAGTCCCGTGTGTTAGCGGTCAAGGATGGCGTCCTCTTCGTCTTCGTCGCGGCGGCGCTGCGAACGGGGCTTGGGGCGTGGTGCTACCGGGGCGGTGGATTGTTCCTGCAGGTTGCGTCGGCCCGCGTAAATGAGCGCGCCGGGGAAGAAGAGGGCGAAGATCCACCACTGGAAAGCGTAGGAAAGATGCGGGCCGAGGGAAGTATCTGGCTTCGGCACGGGTCGGGGCGGGTTGGGGGCGGGGGAGGATTCCGCGCTCATGTCCAGGTAGGCCCCGGTGTAAAGATTCTGCGCGTTCGCGGGAAGCGACTGCGCGACCTCTCCCGGCGCGATGGACTGTACCTGGCCCGGCGGGTTGCTGCGCCCGGGAAGTTCCGGTTCGATTTTACGCAGCCGCCCGGTCAGGGTGATCTCTCCCGACGGTATCGCGGGTTCGCGCGCGGGAATGGACAGCCGCGCGTTAGCGGGCACGAACCCCCGGTTTACGAGCATGGTGCCGTTTTGCGTTACGAAAGGAACCAGCTGATAGAAACCGACCTCGCCATCCTGCGGGCGGTTTCTGACGTAGAGCACGCAGTCGGCAGAAACACAGTAGTGCCCCCGCAGCGCGACCCTCTGCCAAACCTGCCTTTCGGTGAGCGCCGTATCGCGCCCCGGCAGCGCTTCGCCTACCGGAACGGGATTGGCGGTGTAGTTGCGGGAGACAACCTCTGCCCGTTCGCTTTTACCGACGTAGCGTTGATACTGCCAGTATCCGAGCAGGCCGCAAACGCACATCGCGACCACAACGGCGAGCAGCGCCCCTAGCCATTGCCGCGTTAAGAACGTGCGCATCATCTATTCGCCGCCCTCTGAGTCTTGCGCAGACCCTCGGGCAGGCCCAGCCGTTTCGCCGTCTAGCACGGTCCCCGGTGCGTCAAGCTGAAGAACCGGGGCGGCTGCGCTTAGGGCCGGGCCGTTATCCCGCGGCGCCCGCCTGCCCGCTTCGGGTGCGGTGCGCTGATTTGCGTCCACCACCGCCACGTACGGCAGCACCACGGCTCCGACCACGAATACCAGCTTCCACCAGCCGGGAACCACCACCACGAGCCCGAAACAGACGAAACGCAGCAGCATCCGCCAGGCATAGATGCGGGCGCGGCGATTGATTTCTTCGCTGCGCCGACGGGGGACAGGCGAACCCAAAGCAGGTTCCGGCTGGGGAGCGCTAGGCTGCTCAGGTTCACCACCGGGAGAGTGGAAACCGTAGCTCACTGGAACGCGCTACTTGCGTACTGAATCAGCAGGGTAAAAGTGACGGTAGCAGCGACGATACCGGTTACTCCCAAAAGCATCAGCGCCAGGTTAGCGGCACGGCGGCGCTGTTTAGCGCGCGGGTGCGGGGCGGGCGGGGGCGGAAAACCGTGCAGCGTACTGTCGGCCATCCCGCCGCTGAACACGCCGGGGATAGACACCGTCACCGGATATTCGGCCGCAGGAGCGGGCGGGAAAGAACCGGAGGCCGCGACCTCTTCAGAAAGCTGTATCGGCGCGCCGGTGACCCGTCGGGACTGCTCCTGCGGATCGATCTCTACCCGCCAGCCACTGGGGGGCGGCGGGAGCTGCTCTGCGGGCAGGGAGAAGCCCCCGTCGGGACCGGGTTCTGGCCACGACGGGGGCGGGTTAAGAATCTTCCCCGTCACCGCGTAAGAACGTCAGCCAGGGCCGACGCATTCGTGGAAAAGAGCGAGCCGCCGATAACACCGGACATAACCAGGCCGACAAGCACCAGGATCACCAGCACCAGCACGATCAGCAGCAGACGGCCAATCCCGAAACCGGAACTTTCCTGAGCGTTTTCCTGCGCGCTTGCCGCACCGGCTGTGGCCGCGTCGTTCACGAAGTCACGGCCACCATCGGTAGCGGTGGTTTCCTGCTTCGCGGCAGCCGGGGCCGGATAGGCGTACTGCGCGTCGTTCTCTGCCGACTGTTCCTGCGCTGCCGACTGTTCCTGCGTGAACGGCTGTTCCTGCGTGGCCGGATCGGTTTCTTCGAGCGGGAATGCCTGCGCTACCGGCGCGGCCTCCTGTACGGGGGCAAGCACCGGGGCTACTGGGGCCGATTCGCTGGCCTGCGCCTCGCTGTCTGCGACTACTTCCTGAGCCTGATCGGCGGGCTGGGCAGACTCGGCAGGTTGAGCAGACTCGGCGGGCTGGGCAGAATCGACAGGCTGAGCAGACTCGGCGGGCTGGGCAGAATCATCCAGGGGAGCGGACTCATCGCGGGGCGCGGGCGCATCGGCTGCGGCAACCGGTTCTTCGGATACTTCCGCGGATACGGAAGACTCCTCGGGCAGCGCAACCACCTCGGCTACGGCGGCTTCCTCAGGTGCAGAAACTTCCTCTGCTACAGCAACTTCCTCCGTTACAGCAGCTTCCTCCGTTACGGAAACCTCTGCCTGGGCGGCATTTTCTTCGTCCAGTTCTTCGTCCAGGGGCAAAATCACGATGGTGTCGTCATGCAGGGGCGCGGCCTTTTCACCGGCTTCCACCACGGCAGCCTGTTCCTCTGCACGAGCGGGTTCCTCTGCCCGCTGCTGCACCTCTGCCTGTTCTTGCACCTCCGCCCGCTCCTGAGCTTCGGGCTGTGCCTGGACTTCGGGAAGTTCCGGGGCTTCAGGCTGCGCCTCTGTTTTGGGAAGTTCCTGGGCTTCGGGAAGTTCCTGGGCCGGGGCGGGGGATTCCTGCACGGGAGACTCCTGCGCCGACGCAGATGCCTGGGGCCGTGCAGATTCTGGGGTCTGTATAGATTCTGGGGCCTGTGCAGATACTGAGTCCGGTGCCGGGGCCGGGGTCGTGACGGGCGCGTGGCGCGGGCCGTCGTCTTTCACCCAGAACTGCCAGCCTTCGGGTGCGGGTCCCCATTCCGGTTTCGGCTGCCAGCCGGGAGGCGGGGTCCAGCCGTCCTTCGGCACGTCCCAGTTAGTCGGCGGATTAAACCTGTAAGCCATCTTTATATGCCTCCCATGTCTAGAGTTAGCAGCACCAACGGCTAGTCTCTCACGAGCACACCCCGATGCTACTACCCAAACCTGACCAAAGGAGTCTGGCGATGACAACGCCCCGCAGCATTCTTATCACCGGCGGCAACCGCGGCATCGGCCGCGCGATCGCGGAAGAGTTCATTTCCCGCGGCGATCTGGTCGCGGTCACCAGCCGTTCCGGCGAAGGCGGACCGGAGGGTGCCCTCACGGTGCGCGCCGACGTTACCGATCCGGCCTCCCTCGATGCGGCGTTCGCAGAGGTCGAAAAAGCGCACGGCCCGGTAGAGGTGTTGGTGGCCAACGCAGGCATCACCGACGATCAGTTACTGCTGCGCATGGGCGAAGAATCGTTTGCAAACGTGCTGGATACGAACCTGACGGGGCCTTTCCGCTGCGTAAAGCGGGCAATTCGCGGCATGCTGCGCAAGAAGCAGGGGAGGATCGTGCTGATCTCCTCCGTGGTCGGCCTGTACGGTTCCCCCGGTCAGATTAACTACGCCTCCGCGAAAGCGGGCCTGGTCGGCATGGCGCGTTCCCTGACCCGCGAACTGGGCGGAAAGGGCATCACCGCGAACGTGGTTGCCCCCGGCTTCATCGATACCGACATGACCGCGCAGCTGCCCGCAGCCACCCGCGAACAGTACCTGCAGAGCATTCCGGCGGGGCGTTTCGCAGCCCCGCAGGAGGTAGCTAAAACGGTTGCGTTCCTAGCCGGTCCCGACGCGGCGTACATCAGCGGCGCCGTGATTCCGGTCGATGGCGGCCTGGGCATGGGGCACTGAAACAGTAAAAATCTCCCCGCGACACGCCCGAAAAGACATTTGCTGGCAAATTCGGGTAACCGGACAGTAACCCAAAACCGGGGATACAGTGGCGGGGGAATAACCTTTTAGGGAGGGATGCCGCATGTCTATGTTGGCCGGAAAAAAGCTTCTGATCACGGGTGTTCTCACCCAGACCTCGATCGCGTACGAAGTTGCGCGCCTGGCCCAGGAACAGGGCGCGGAGATCGTACTGACCTCGTTCGGGCGGCAGATGAAGATTACTCAGGTGATCGCCAAGCGCCTACCCAAGCCCGCCCCGGTGGTCGAACTGGACGTGAACGATCCCGAACACCTAGAGAGCCTCGCAGATCGCGTGCGCGAACACGTCGATCACCTGGATGGCGTACTGCACTCCATCGGCTTCGCCCCGCAGAGCGTCATGGGAGGCAAGTTCCTCGAGGCGTCCTGGGAGGACGTTTCGGTGGCGCTGCAGACCTCAGCGTTCTCGCTGAAGGCGCTCGCAGTGGCCTGCCGCCCGCTGCTGGTAGAGGGCTCCTCAGTGGTCGGCCTGACCTTTGACGGCAGCCACGCCTGGCCCGTCTACGACTGGATGGGCGTCGCCAAGGCCGCGTTCGAGGCCACCTGCCGCTACCTGGCGCGCGACCTCGGAGCGGAGGGCGTGCGGGTAAACCTGGTTTCTTCCGGCCCCGTGAAGACCACCGCCGCGCGTTCCATCCCCGGCTTCGAAAAGATGGAGGGCGGCTGGCCCGAACGCGCGCCCCTCGGCTGGGACGCCACCACCGCGGAACCCGCCGCCCGCGCCTGCGTCGGCCTGCTTTCTGACTGGTTCCCCGCCACCACCGGGCAGATCGTGTTTGCCGACGGCGGCTACCACGCGATGGGCGTCTAAACAGGGCAGCGTAAATAGAACAGCAAACGTTCCCCCGCAAGTTAAGAGCGGGAAACGGTAAATAAATGAGGGAGACCCGGCTTGGGCCTCCCTCATTTATTTACTTCGCTATCAGCTTTTTCGCTGCGTTAGCTCAGGGGGTAATCACGGTTCCCTTGCCAACCACGGTAATGCCGGAATCGGTAACGGTGAAGCCGCGTGCGCGGTCCTTTTCCGGATCCAGGCCGATCTGGGTGCGCGGCGGCACCACGATGTTCTTATCAATAATCGCCCGGTGGATCTGGCAGTGCCTGCCCACCTGAACGTTATCCATGATCACCGAGTCGGAAACCGTGGTCCAGGAATGGAAGCGGCAGTTCGGCGCCACCACCGAGTTAGAGATGCTGGCACCCGAGATCACGACCCCGGGGGAGATGATCGAATCGACCGCCTGCCCCATGCGCCCCGGACCGGCGTGCACGAACTTGGCGGGCGGCACGTTGCGGTGCGCGGTGTAAACCGGCCATTCCTGGTTGTACAGGTTGAAGATCGGATGAATGGAAATCAGATCCATGTGCGCGTCGTAGAACGCGTCCAGCGTGCCGACGTCGCGCCAGTAGTTACGGTCGCGGTCGGTCGAATGCGGAACGTCGTTCTTGATGAAGTCGTAGACGCCCGCGTCGTTCTTTTCCACGAAGAACGGCACGATGTTGCCGCCCATGTCGTGCACCGAATCGGGGTCTTCCGCGTCGCGGGTAACGGCGTCCACCAGGGCCTCCGTGGTGAACACGTAGTTACCCATGGAGGCGAGAACCTGGGTGGGATCGTCGGGCAGACCGGCTGTTTCCTTCGGCTTCTCAACGAAACGCTTAATCGTTTCGGGATCTTCCGCGGTGGTTTCGATGACGCCGAACTGATCGGACATTTCGATCGGCTGGCGAATCGCTGCCACGGTGCAGCTCTTACCGGAGGCGATGTGCTGCTCCACCATCTGGGAGAAGTCCATCCGGTAGACGTGATCGGCGCCGACCACCACAACGTAGTCGGGCTTTTCATCCACCAGCAGGTTGAGCGACTGGTAGATCGCATCGGCAGACCCCAGATACCAGTGCTTGCCCATGCGCTGCTGGGCGGGCACGGGAGCCACGAAATTTCCCAGCTGGGCGCTGAAACGCCAGGTGCGGGCAATGTGGGTATCCAGCGAATGCGACTTGTACTGGGTCAGCACAACCACCTGCAAATAGCCGGAATTAACCACGTTGGAAAGCGCGAAGTCAATCAGGCGGTACATGCCGCCGAAAGGCACGGCGGGCTTGGCGCGATCAGCCGTGAGGGGCATGAGGCGTTTGCCCTCCCCGCCGGCGAGGACGATGGCAAGTACTTTCTTGGCAACCATGCATCCAGGATAGACCCTTCGGTGCCCCACGTCACACCGAACAAGTCCCGGTGCAGCAATTTATCGTTAGTGTGGACCTAAGCTTGTAGGGCACAGGCAGTGACGACGAAGGGGAGTCCCGCGTGCGGATCGACATTCTCAGCAAGGAATACCCGCCGGAAATCTACGGCGGCGCCGGGGTACACGTGGCGGAACTGAGCGCCGTGCTGCGCGAACTGGCCGACGTGCGCGTGCGCTGCTTCGGCGCTCCCCGCGAAGAAGCCGGTGTCACCGCCTATCCGGTTCCCGAAACCCTCAGTGACAGCAACGCCGCTCTGCAAACCATGGGCGTGAACCTGGGGATGGCGAACGACTGCGCCGGTGCCGATCTGGTGCATTCGCACACCTGGTACGCGAACTTCGCCGGTCATACCGCGAAACTGCTGCACGGTGTTCCCCACGTCATTTCCGCGCATTCGCTGGAGCCGCTGCGCCCCTGGAAAGCGGAGCAGCTGGGCGGCGGCTACCGCGTCAGTTCCTTCATCGAAAAAACGGCTTATGAGGCGGCGGATGCCGTGATCGCGGTCTCCGGCGGCATGCGCCGCGACATCTTGCGTTCCTACCCCGGCGTGGACCCGGCCCGCGTGCACGTGGTGCACAACGGTATCGACCTTGAGAAATGGCAGCCGAACTCGCTCCGCGAGGTACACGCCCGTTACGGCATCGATCCCGACGCCCCCACGATCATCTTCGTCGGCCGCATTACCCGCCAGAAGGGCCTGCCCTACCTGCTGCGGGCTGCCCGCGAGCTGCCGCGAGATGTGCAGCTGGTGCTTTGCGCCGGGGCACCCGATACGGCCGAGATCGCCCGTGAGGTAGACGAGCTGGTGGCCGTTTTGCAAAAGGAGCGCGAGGGAGTGTTCCTGATTTCCGAAATGCTGCCGCGCCACGAACTCACCCAGCTGCTTAGCCACGCCACCACTTTCGTTTGCCCCAGCGTTTACGAGCCTCTCGGCATCGTGAACCTGGAGGCAATGGCGTGCGGTATCCCCGTGGTGGGAACCGCGACGGGCGGCATCCCGGAGGTAGTGGCCGACGGTGAAACCGGCCTGCTGGTGCCAATCGAACAGGTGGAGGACGGCACCGGCACACCGGTCGATCCCGAGCGCTACGTAGCCGACCTCGCGGCGGTAATGAGCGACATGGTGAGCGATCCGGAACGCGCCAAGCGCATGGGCGAAGCGTCTATCAAACGCGCCGCGGAACACTTCTCTTGGCGCGCCATCGGCGAACGCACGATGGAGGTTTACCGCGAAGTTTGCCGAGCCTCCTAGGGAAGACACCCAAACGGGTGTAATCTCGTGGCCATGGTCGAGGTTGCAGCTTTACGTGATGTTTCCGTCCGCCGTTCGGGAAAATTCCTGGTGCGCGGCATTAACTGGACCCTCAACGAGGGGGAACGCTGGGTAGTGCTAGGCCCCAACGGGGCAGGAAAATCCACCCTCGTCTCTCTGCTTGCGGGCAGGCTGCATCCGAGCAGCGGCGAGGTCGCCCTGCTGGAAGAAAAACTTGGCCAGCAGGACGTATTTGAGCTGCGCCCGCTAATCGGCATTGCCAGCCAGGAACTCGCGCAGGCCCTCCCTGCCGACGAGCGTGTACTCGACGTCGTGATGACCGCCAGTTACGGCGTGACCGGCCGCTGGCGCGAAGAGTACGAGGGCGATGACGAGGAACGCGCCATGCAGTTGCTGCGCGCGTTCGATGTGCAGCATCTGGCTGAGCGCACCTACGGCACGCTTTCCTCCGGGGAACGCAAACGGGTGCTGTCGGCACGCGCCATGATGACCGACCCGGAACTGCTGCTGCTCGACGAACCGGCGAGCGGGCTAGACCTGGGCGGCCGTGAGGAACTGGTGCGTTCGCTGGGCACCCTCGCGGAAGATCCGGCAACCCCGGTAACGGTGCTGGTGACCCACCACCTGGAGGAAATCCCGCCCGCCTACACGCATGCGCTACTGCTACGCGACGGGGAGATCGTTTCCGCCGGACCGATCTCGGAAGCGCTGACCTCCTCCACCCTGACCGCCGCTTTCGGGCTGCCGCTGGTGGTTAATCGCGAAGAGGGCCGCTGGTTCGCGCGCGCACTGTCGGCGCGCTAAAGCATCGTGCTGGTAGAAATCAGCGGGGCCGATGACCCCCGCCTAGACGACTACGTCCGCATGACGGACGTTAAGCTGCGCGCCCGCATGGAGCCGGAACGCGGCCTGTTCATGGCCGAAAGCTTTAACGTGATTAGCCGCGCGATAGCGGGCGGCTGCGTTCCGCGTTCTTTCCTGACTTCCCCGCGCTGGCTAGAAAAGTTTGCTCCGCTCTACGAACGTTTCCCCGACGCCCCCGTTTACGTGGGCGCGGAGGAACTGCTTGAGGAAATCACCGGCTTTCACCTGCACAGGGGAGCGCTGGCCGCGATGCAAAGGCCCGTGCCTACCCCGCCGCAAGAACTATTGCGAAACGCGCGCACGGTTGCGGTCTTGGAGGACATCGTCGATCACACAAACGTGGGCGCGATGTTTCGTTCCGCGGCCGCGCTCGGGGTAGATGCCGTGCTGGTGACGCCGAGCTGCGCGGATCCGCTCTACCGCCGCTCGATCCGGGTTTCTATGGGCACGGTGTTTCAGGTGCCCTGGGCCAGGCTCGATGCCTGGCCACAGGGTTTGGAACTGCTGCGAGAAAACGGTTTCACCAGCTATGCGCTGGCGCTCACCGACACGGCTTTGCCGCTTGACGAAGCGCCCCTGGGAGAGCAGGAAAAGGTCGCTTTCGTGCTGGGCAGCGAGGGGCACGGGCTGAAGCCCGCCACGCTCGCCGGGGTCGATTCCCACCTAATCATCCCGATGAGCGGCGGGGTCGATTCCCTAAACGTGGCGGCGGCCAGCGCCGTCGTGTTCTGGCAGCGCCAGGCAGCGCTTAAATAAGCTCCGGCTCCGGCAGGCGCAGGCGCGCGTTACGTGCCGCCAGCATCCCTACCGCCACGGCCAGTGCGAGCCAGACCAGCAGCCCCGCGATGCGCAGCGGTCCGCCCACGGCTGCTTCCTGCGCAGCGGCGAGGAACTGGGAAAGCGGCAGTGCCTTAGCCAGGGACACCACCCATTCGGGGGCGGCAGCCAGCGGCAGCACCCCGCGTGCCAGCGCCAGATCCACCAGGAGCAGGGAGACGATGAGCGCGCCGCCTAGACGCCTGCCCGCAAGCAACAGAGCGGCCTGAACCAGCAGGGCCAGCGCAGCCGCACCGACGATAAGCACCGCCAGGAACGCCAGCGGGCGCTGCACACTGCCCGGCCACAGCTGCACCACCAGGAAGGCAAACAGGGCAATCCCCGCGGCAGCCAACGCCCGGCTAAACAGTGAACTAGCCGCTACGCGCGCCATCGGGGCGGCGGAGTCGAGCAGGCGCTGATTCAGGCTGGGACGCATGATGCTCAATACCGCGACCCCCGCCAGGGTGGCGAGCAGCGCGGCATAAACAAACGCCGTGCCGCTCGCTTTCTTTGCGGCGTCCTGCACCGAGATGGGCTGCGCGGCCATGGCGCTCATCTGTTCCTGCTGCTGCTCGGTGTAGCTGGGAACCTGCTGGCTGCTTTCGCGCAGGCCGGTAGCGAGCTTTTCGCTGCCGTCAGCGAGCTTTTCCGCCCCCTCAGCGGCCCCGCTTACGCCGTCGGAGAGCCTACCGGCTCCCGACGCGGCCCCCGTCACGCCCTCGGCAAGTTTCTTTCCGCCGTCGGCCAGCTCAGATTGCCCCGCGGCGAGTTTCCCGCTCGCAGCGGCAAGTTCGCGCTGACCGGCGGCCAGCTCGCTTGCTCCCTGGCTAGCCTGCTGCTGCGCCTGTGCCAACTGCTGAGCGCCGCCGGATAGTTTGCGCTGACCGTCCGCGAGCTGCTCGGCGGCCCCGCTCAGGCGGCGGTTTCCGTCCGCGAGCTGCTGGGCACCGTCGGCGCTTTGCTTAACTCCGGCGGAAAGCTGCTGTGTGCCGTCGGCCAGCCGCTGGCTGCCGTCGGCCAGTCGGGCGGTATTTTCCGACAGGGTTTCGCTGCCGGTAGCCAGCTGCTGGGCAGCGCCCGAGGTCTGGGCGATTCCGTCACGAAGCTGTACGGTTCCCTCACCGGTCTGCGCGATTCCGCCCGCCAACCGCTGCGAACCCTGCGCCAGCTGCTTAGCGGCAGGCACCAGCCCCGGCTGCTGCTGGTTGCCCGCCAGGGCTCCCGAAACTCCCTGCAAGCCCTGATTTACCGCGTGAGAGCCACCCACCAGGCTGCGCGGGTTTTGCGCGTCGCCAACAACGGCCTGAGCCTTTTCGGCGTAGGTTAGCGCCCCCTGCACCTGGGCGCATTCGCGTGCCGGATCGCTAGCGCTGGCCAGGCACTGCTGAGCGGCCCCGCGCAGGAGCGCGAGCATTCCCGGATCCTGCGGAGAGCCGGAACCGTTGAAGATACGTGCCAGGCCTTCACTGGCCGCCACGATACCTTCCGTTCCCGCTACCAGGCCGGGGCGCTGCGGAGAGCCGACGATACCGCCCTGGAGCTTTTCCAGCCCCTGCGCCAGATTCTCCTGGCCCTCGGCCAGACGCTGCGCCGACGGAGTGAGGCCCGGCTGCTGCTGCGTGCCGTTGAAACCGGCCACCAGGCGGTCGGCCCCCTGCAGAAGACCGGGGGAGTCCTTGCTGCCGCCGAGCGCGTTTGCCAGCTGCTGCTGCCCGTCCGATAGGCGAGCGCTGCCCTCGGAAAGCTGCTTAGCACCGTCGGCGAGCGCCGGGGTCTGCTGCGCGAGCTGCTGAGCGCCGTCGGCTGCCCCCGCCAGTCCGCTGGCGAGCTGCTGCTGGCCGTCGGCGGTCTGCTTTGCGCCCGCGGAAAGCTGCTGTGTGCCGTCGGCCAGTTGCTTGCTTCCGGCTACCAGTTCCTGCTGCCCCTGCGCGATCTGCCCGGTGCCTTCCGCGAGACGCTGCGCCCCATCGGCGGCCTGGCGGTTCCCGGCAGCCAGTTTTTGCCCGCCTGCGGCGGCCTGCTGGTTGCCCTCTGCCAGGCGGCGTGCGCCGTCGCCTGCCTCGGAAAGGCCGCTGGCCAGGTTTTTGCTGCCGTCCTTTGCCTGCTGCAGGCCGTTAGCCAGTTCGTTCTGGCCGTTTGCGAGTTCGCCCGCGCCGTCGGCGGCCTGCTGTAGACCTTCCTTCATCTCCCCGAAGCCGAGGTAGAGGCGGGATAGGTAGCGTTTGGTGAGGTCATCCCCGACCTCGCCCGTCGTGGCGCGGGCGATCACCGGCGCAACCAGCCCCGGTATCGGTCCGTCGCTATCGCGGGTGAGCACCTGCACCTCGGCCCGCTGCGCCTGCGGGGTGCCGAGCGTGCCCAGGCGCTGCGAGAAGTCCTTAGGGATAATCACAACGGCCAGGAAACGGCCGTCGGCCAAGCCTTTTCGCGCCTCCTTATCGGTGGCGATTGTCCAGTTGAAGGAATCGGCCGAGTCGTCTTCCGGCTGGGTGAGCGCGGCGGTGAGCTGCCTGCCGAAAGGCACGAACTGTTCCTTGCCGTCCACCGTCAGGGTGGTGCCCTCGTCAAGGTTTACCACCGCGGCGGGGATTTCCTGCAACGTGTTGGTGCGGGGGGATAGCGATGCCATCGCCACCACCGCGAGCAGGGCGGTTATCGTGAAAGCTACGAGCAGGCTACGCCAGGTTTTCATGGTCTTCCTTAAAGCTCGGGCTGACTACGGGGCCGCCGTGTGCGGACCCTAGTTGCAAGACGCAAAGTTGTTTATCGGCAAGCTCTTGTGCTTGCTCGGCTGTGAAGTCTCCGACCACCACGCAGCCTTTCGGCGCGGCCAGGCATGCCGCGAAGTCTGCGCCGATGAGCGCGCGGGCCTGTGCGGGGTAGGCGGATAGCGAATGTCCAAACAGCAGCCCGTCCCCGCTACCCTGGGCGCGCCCCGTGAGCACCAGGGCGAGTTTTCGCCGGGCGGGGGAGGGCAGCTTCGACAGCGCGATGACGTCTCCGGGGTTTGCCGCCAGGGAAACGTGACCGCCGGGAACCTCCAGTTCGCGCAGGTTAATTTCCGGGCCGTCGGAAAGCTCAAGGTAGCGTTCCAGGCCCTCGCCCTCGATGTCCACGCGGGGCAGGGGAAGCCAACTGGGAAGGCGCCAGGCGCGTTCCCCGAGCACGGTCAAGACCGCGGGCACCAGGCTCATACGCACCAGGAAGGCGTCCACCAAGATGCCTGCGGCCAGAGCCAGCGCGATGGGCTGAACCTCGTAGGCGGATTCCGGCACGAAGGTGATGAATACGCTCACCATAATTAGCGCGGCGGCCGTAACCACGGCGGCGCTGGCGCGGAAACCGCCCCGCACGGGGTCGGGGCGACCGTGCGCATATTCTTCGCGCATCCGGCTGACCAGAAACACCTCGTAGTCCATGGCCAAGCCGAACAGGACACCCATCACCATGATCGGCATGAAGGGGTTGATCGGGTTCGTGGAATGCACCCCGAGCAGCGGCGCGCCCCAGCCGTAACTGAACACCATCGCGGTGACGCCGAAAGCGGCCGCCAGGGAAAGCAGGTAACCGGCTGCTGCCTTAACCGGCACCCAGAGGGAACGGAACACGATGCTCAGCAGCAGCAGGCAAAGTCCCACCACCATGACGCCGAACGGCACCAGGGCTTTCGTGAGGCGTTCCGTCATGTCGATGGTTTGCGCGGTGGCGCCGGTGACCAGTACCTCGCGCAGCCCGAGCGACTTCTCCCAGCCGGGGGCCGCGGCACGGATACGGTGCACCAGGTCGGTGCTCTCCGGTGTGCTCGGGCCCGTTTGAGGTATCGCCACCACCACGGCCAGGTCGGCCCCCCGGTTCGGGGTGGCCAACTGGATATGGGCTATCCCCGGTACGGCGGAGACGCGCTCCTTGAGGTCGGCCACCAGCTTGAGCGGATCGGTGCTGTTGATGATGTCGGCGGTTACTACCAGCGGTCCGTTATAACCGGGGCCAAAATCGTTATCGATCGCGTCAAACACCTGCCGTGCGGTGTTTTCGGCGGGCAGGGAGCCGTTATCGGGCGGACCGAGCCGCAGGTCCTTCGCGGGAAGCGCCAGCGCGGTCACGATCAGTAGGCAGGCAAATATCGTGAGCCAGGGTTTACCGGTGGTGAAGCCGACCCAGGCGGCATAAAAACGACTGGCGGGGGAGGGCGTGCTAGCCTCACGTTCCTTTGGCCGCAGCCTGTTTCCGGCAAAACCGAGCAGGGCGGGCAGCAGGGTTAAAGAGACCACCACGGCGGCGGCAACCGCCAGCGCGGCGGCTATCCCCAGCAGGGTTAGGAACGGAATACCGCTCACGCTCAGGCCCAGCAGCGCCACGATTACGGTTAGCCCCGCGAACACCACCGCGCTGCCTGCGGTTCCTATGGCCCTGCCGGCGGCTTCGTCGGGAGCAATCCCCTCCGCGAGATGGGAGCGGTGGCGGGAGAGGATAAACAGGGAATAGTCGATACCGACCGCGAGGCCGAGCATAACCGCCACGCTGGGCGTGCTGGTAGCAACATCCATGAACCCGGCGAGCAGGAAAATGCAGAGCATGGATACGCCTACCCCGGTGAGCGCCACCAGAATGGGCATTCCCGCAGCGAGCAGAGAGCCGAGGGTGAGCACCAGCACCAGCAGCGAAGCCCCCAAACCGATCACTTCGCTGAGGGAAGGCTTCACCTCGGAAGTAGCCAGAATGCGGCCGCCTAACTGCGCCTTAAGCCCGTCCGTGCTGCTTTTATCGGCTATCTGCTGCAGCGCTTTTATGGTTTTGGGGGAGACGTCGGCAAATCCCTGACGCAGCTGTATCTGCGCGAGCGCCGAGCTACCGCTTTTGCTGATAGGTGCGCCTTCTCCGAAGGGATCGCTGACGGCGGCAACGTCGGGCAGCGCCCTAACCTTTTCCAGGGCGGATTCGATCTGCGCCCGATCCGCGCTTACCGGGCCGTCGCCGGAGGTGAAGAGAAGTTCCCCGCTGGCTCCCGCCATTTCGGGTAACCGGGTGGCCAGGGTGTCTATTCCCTGCTGCGCTTCGGTGCCGGGAATCGTGTAGTCGTTAGCGAGCTTCCCGCCCAACAGGAACACGCTTCCCGCAAGGAGCAGGATGACGCAGCCCCAGGCGGCCAGTGTCGCACCACCGTGACGGGCGCACCACCGACCAAGGCGAAATAGCAGGGAGGACATCAATGCTCCGATCACGCGCTAACTATTTCCCCAAGGGTAACAACGCCGGCTCCAAAACGGCAGGTGTGAAAGAGGCGTAAAGCACCCCGGCAAAAGCTCCGACAGGCGTAGGATCGTGCAGTATTAGTGCCCGCACCAGCAGCGTTTAAGCATGAGGAGAGGTATGTCCCAGGCCGGGAAAAACCTGCCGCAGGAAGTTCCAGACGTTCCCACAGCAACCGGCGGCATCCCGGTGGTGGCGGACGGCACCGTACAGTGCCACCCGGATAGGGCGCAGCGCAAACAAAACCAAAAGCGGATCACCGCGCTGATGATCGCAGTGCTAACCACGCTATCTGCCGTAGCGCCGTTCGCAATCGATACCTATATACCGGCCTTCCCGGTGGCCAAGGAAGAACTAAACACCACCCAGTCCCTGCTGCAGTTCACCCTGACCTCTTTCTTTATCGGCACTGCCGTCGGCCAGATCGTGGCCGGTCCGCTATCTGACCGTTTCGGCAGGCGTAAGCCGCTGCTGACGGGCATACTCGTCTGCCTGCTCGCCTCCCTCGGCTGCGCGTTCTCTCCCAACATCACCGCCCTGCTCTGGTTCCGCATGTTGCAGGGGATCGGGGGAGGATTCGGCATGGTGCTCGGCCGGGCGGTGCTTATCGACATGACCGAGGGGCCGGAGCTTTTCCGGCTCATGAACATCATGCAGGGCGTGAACGGTATCGCTCCGATAATCGCGCCCATAGTCGGCGGCATAATCATCGAGTTCAGTTACTGGCGAAACGTCTTCTACGTCAGCGTTGCCATGAGCCTGATCAGCCTGATAGGAATTATTTTCCTTATCCCGGAGTCCCTGCCGCCAGAAAGGCGACACGGGGGAGGGATGCACACGTTCCTGAAGAACTGCCGCATCCTTTTTGGACGGCGCGACTACCTCGGTTATCTGCTGGTTAATGCTTTTTCCGCGATGACGCTGATGGCCTACGTATCCGCGTCATCGTTCGTCGTACAGGACATGCTTGGTTTCAGCGCGAGCGCCTATTCGCTGATCTTCGCCTGCTATGCGATGGGGCTGATGTCTATGTCGCTGCTGTCTGCACGCCTTAACCGCAGCGTTCCTCCGCGCTCCCTAATCAGGATCGGACTAACCATGTCTAGCGCGGGCTCGCTTCTCCTGCTGGTGGGGGCGTTTAACGGCACCTCCGCCTGGTTCGTGCTCCCCGGTTTCCTGCTGGCAGTTCCGGCGCAGGGCTTCATCTTCGGTAATGGTGCGGCGCTCGCGTCCTCTCGCGCTAGGGACGTCGCAGGCACGGCATCGGCCCTGCTTGGCCTCGGGTTCTCGTTCTCGGCCTCGTTCGCTTCTCCGCTGGTGGGCGTGGCCGGTAATCAGTCCTCGCTGCCGATGGCGCTTGTCATGTGCGGCGGAGCTATGGTGAGCGTCACAATGTTTATTCTGGTGGGACGTTTTGGCAGGATTGAACCTAAAGGTTAGCCAAGGGTTAGCCGCAATTAATACAGCATTTTGACGCAGGTGGGCCATCTTTCTGCTAACTTTCAGCTAACAACCAACTAACACTACTACCTTCCTAACTAACTACGGCCATGGGGGCCGATAGGAAAGGAGTTGTGTAATGGTTTCCCCGGATAGCTCTACACCGGATAGTTCCGCAAACGAGGCAAAGCTAAGCAGGCGCAGCATCGCAAAAGGGGCGGCCTGGGCCGCTCCCGCCATGGTGCTTGCATCGCAGGCTCCCGCGCTGGCTTCTTCCACGGATCCAGATAAGAACCTGAGCATCAACGGTTGGGTCTACATGAACTGGGACCAGGTGCGCACGAATAGCTACGGCTGCATCGAGAGCGGCACCCTGCGTATCACCTCGCCGGAGGCGACTCGTTACTACCCGAACAGCGAAAACGATAACGGTCTGTGGGTGGATGATGCGAATTCGGAAACCCGCATCGAAAACGCCAAGCTGACCTTCTGGGTTAAGGATGACGATGTGCAGACGCATCCACTCGAATGGTTCCCCTACGAAAGGTATGGCCGCAACTACGGCTGGTCCAAGCCGACCTATGCGGGCCGGAAGACCGATCGGCAGGGGAGGAGCTTCGCCCTCTACGAAATGCTCTTCACAGGCGAAACCCGCCTGGTAGGAAGCCGCCTCTACCTGGTGGGCAACATCGGCTGGTACGCCCCGTTCCAAAACAGGAGCAGCTACACGTGCGCTACCGACATCATGAACTGCATGGAGCGCGACGTCGATGTCACGTACAAGCGGGGCGGCAAGCAGCAGCACCGCAACTTTAAGCGTTGCGTAACCTTCCGTCGCGGCCTGCTTCCTTCGTCAGACAAGCTGCCGCGTCGGCGCGGCCGGTCGGTATTGCCCCCTGCCGACTACGGCTACCATTGCTGATCTGAGGGCAAACATTTCTACCCCTTCCAGGGAGCACCTTCTCTCTCCCTGGAAGGGGTAACTTGGAAGGCGGAGGTTTTCTCTTCCAAATCTTCCACTAACAAATGGGCGGTCCCAAAAGTAAGGGACCGCCCATTTTTTGCGAAAAATATATCAGCCAGCGAATTCAGGCAGTTCTTCTTGCCCGTTCCTGAACCTTAGGTTCTTGCATATACCGCCAGGGTAAACGGTGGAGGTATTGTTTCCGCCAGGTCCGCAGTTGAAGCCCTGAGAGCTCTGGTTTCCTGTCTGTCCACCGACTGCGGAGTAGCGAACCGGAGGATAAGTGGTCTGCTGCCCCTTCTTGTCAAGGAAAGTGGTGGGCGTAGTATTTCGAGTACCCTTTCGAGTGGGAACCTTGAACGAAAGGCCAGCGGTTCCGCCCTTGCTGGAGGTGCTCACATTAATCTGAGTCCCCGGCCTTACATTAGGATCCGAAGGGGAGTCGCTCCAGAGCATGGTAGTAACGCAGGAGATTTCGGAAAGCTTAACTTCCTGGTTCACGGTGAGGACGACGGTGATCGAAGAAGCAGTGTCTCCCGTGGACAGGCCATCTTCGTAACTCATAGTCCAGGCCCCAGTGGAACCGCTACTGTTATTGAGCTGCGGAACCTGGAGGCTTCCAGACGGGCTCGTGATGGTCCATTTGACAACAGTCCCCGCGGGAACGGTATCCGAATCGGACTTCAGGCCAAGATGCAAAGCGGTGCGCTGAGCATTGACGCCACCGTCACCAAAAAAGAGCCGACAGATGACACCCACAGGGGTGTTGGAGGGCGATACCGCGTATGCGGGAGCGCTTGCGGCTATAACGGATGCAGGAATAGCCCAGGCGGCACCCTTAGCTACGGTCCTACGGCTTACAGGAGTGGTCATAGAGTTCCCTTCGGTACTTGCGTGAGCGGTTACGTTCACACAGTTATGTATTCGCAAATATACGTTTGGAATCCGCAAAAACTCCGTAACAAAACAGCCTTTTATCGGATGTCACACGCAGTCTGTAAATTGCCTGGAAGAACCCTGCTGACTTCCGGTAAAAGTGCAGGTCTGGGAGACTTTTAGGGCGCGTAAACCGTGTGGTGACGTAGGGTTATTAGCTAATACGTGCCATTCTTTGAGTGGAACCCCGGAAACTCTTTCGGCATATTCTCGGAATATTCTCAGACTTCTTTCAGGTGTTTATTATTTGTGCGCCCACTCGGACGCATCCACCCTCACGCATGGCGCCGATAATGTACGTTATGTAAAGTGAGTGTGTGGAGGGGCCGCTCTCGCTTAATACGGCGTGCCTGTGCCGCAGCAACCCTCTACCCTGGTGTGGTGAGCACAGTCCTGAACCGAGTAATGAATCCCGACGGCAGCGGCGTTGCGTGCGACAGTTTCTCGCAGGCTCGCAGTCTGCTCACGGAGCCGGGCAAGACGGCCGTTCTGCACCTAACGGACCCGGATGATGCCGAATTGGCGGAGCTCGCCGAAGCGTTCGACCTGCACGAACTGGCCATCGAGGACGCTCGCGAAGGCCACCAGCGCCCGAAGCTGGAACGCTACGGGGAAACGCTTTTTTGCGTGCTACGCCCCACCGCGTACAACGACGCCGCCGAAGAAGTGACGGTCGGTGAGATCGACGTTTTCGTCGGGAAAAACTTCTTCATCACCGTCTCACGTAACACTTACTATCCCTGGTTCAGAAGGCTCGACCGCCTGCCCAGGGAACTCTCCCCCGAATCCGGCCTCCTGAGCGGCCCACAAACCATGCTCTGGGCGCTAATGGATGTCGTGGTGGACGGCTACCTGCCCGTAACAAACGGCCTCGAAAACGACATAGACGAAATCGAGGTCGAACTATTCGCGCGCGCCCCCGGCGTGGCCCAGCGAATCTATGAGCTATCGGGAGAGATCACCAACGTGCTGCGCGCGGCGCGCCCCATAGTGCCGATGTGTGACGCCCTCTTGCGCGGCGCCCAGAAGTACAGTCTTGACGTCGAACTAAACAGACTTATCCGGGACGTGCAAGACCACGCCATTCGGATCGTGGAACGAGCGGAAAACCAACGCACCTCACTACAAAACGCGCTCACCGTGCATTCCGCCCTCGTATCGGAGCAGCAGAACGAAGAGATGAAACGCATGACCGAGGCATCTCTTGACCAGGCCGAGGCTGCGAAGAAAATATCCTCCTGGGCTGCGATTTTGTTTACGCCCTCGCTCATAGGATCGATCTACGGCATGAACTTTGTGGACATGCCGGAACTGCATTGGCGCTACGGTTACCCGATGTCGCTGATGCTGATGCTGGCGCTCTCCCTCGGGCTGTATCTGATCTTTAAATATAAGAAATGGCTTTAACGAAGGTCCCGCAGCGTCGGCCCTAGCATTGCGCTATGAGACCACTGCGGCATGAAACCCTGGCCAGGAGCGAGCGTTACGCGCTGGCCGATGCCCTGCAGCAGGTCGGTCCGCAACATCCCACGCTCTGCACGGGATGGGACACCGCGGATCTACTGGAACACCTGTATCTGCGCGAAAGAAAACCGTATCTGCTGCTCGGAGAACGGCTGCCGGGAGCGGCTAGCGCCCTGCGCCGCTGGCGAAGCAGAAGCTGGCAAGAACAGGTGGATGCTTTCCGCCACGGCACAATCCCTTTCTTTTCCTGCCTGGATTCGTTCATCAACACGGCCGAATACTTCGTGCACCACGAGGACGTGCGCCGAGCTAAAACGGGGTGGCAAAGACGCGAACTAAACGCTTTGCAGGAGGCGCAGCTGATGCGGCCGCTCGGTGCAATAGCCAGGCTTCGACTCCGGGAAAGCGCGGAGACGATTCTTGTGGCGGGAAGGCACGGCGGCATCCGTATTCCCGGTGAGGGGGAAGGCACGGTTCGCGTCTACGGCCTCCCCTCCGAACTGCTGCTTTGGGTGTTCGGCAGACGAGAGGTAGCCCTGGTAAAGGTGGAAACTAGCGTGTAAGGGCCAAAGCGCCTCGCGTTAGTTTCCCCGCAGCCGGAGCCTGAACAGGCGCGGGTGGTGGCCCTTTTGGAAGTAACGCTGCTCCCCTACCTGCTCCCACCTGTTTTGGTCGGCAATCACCCGCTGCGTACGTTTTACTTCGTGGCTTAGTACGCCGAATAGGGCGTTGGGTGCGGCCAGATCGGCCGCCTTCTGTAGCAGCGCGGCATAAAGATCGGCGTTCGTTTCGTGTTCACCGACAAGCGTGCCCCAAGGAGGATTACAGACGATGCGATCGAAGCCGCCCTCTATATCGATCTGGGTGGAGTCGGAGCACAGCCATTCGATCCTCCCCTTGCGTTTCGCCTGGCGCTGGTGAAGCTGCGCAATCTGGATGGCTGCGGGGTTTAGATCTATACCGACGCAGCGTTTCGGCGCGGCCAGATGCAGCTGCTCTATCAGCAGGGTGCCGGTTCCGCAGGTGAGATCAAGGAGCGAGTTCTCTTCTCCGACGGCCATGCGGCGCATAATGCTGGCCGCAATAGTGCCGTTCAGGGCTCCCGGATAGTTTTCGCTGCGCCAGGGGCGCGTCGCCAGCGGGCGCGGCGTAATCCTCAGCAGTACCTGCCAGCCCGCCGGCGCGCGTCTCACCCGCAGCAGAAGGTCCCCCTCTTCCTCCGGGGGCAGGCCGCAGGCCTCCCCCAGTTCCTGCAGGAAACGCACCATTTCCGGAGAATCCGCGCCCGCTGCCGAAAGCCTCAAAGAGGTGAAGTTAGGGCGCGGCCTGGGCTTGCTGGTGCGTAGGGTGGCTATCGTTTCCGCCAGCTGATTAATCCGCTGCGTCGCCAAGAGTTCGCGGGGCCGCTGCACGGGAAAGGTGATTGCGACATAGGCGGCCACCACGGTGCGCAGCGCGCGCAGTTTCGCTAGGGAAACGGCATCCAGCGGGCCGGGAAGAGACAGGCAAAGTTCGGTATCCGCCTTGGCGGTGATATCGCCCAATCCAGCGACTTCGTCGCAAGCGTCCGCGAGACAGCCTGAGAGCACCTCTAGAACTACCTTTGCCGACACCGCTCCCCCTGTTTGTTACTTCTTCGCTGGTAGAATCCGCCTATGAATATTGCGCGCATCTTGATCAGCCTGCGCCCCAGTCTACGCTGGCGGCTGGCTCGCCTCTGGAGCCGTTTCGTCTATCCCCGCGCGTTCGCCTCATTCGCCCCCAGCAGCACCCTAGTTTCTCCCCTGCGCATAGCGGGCAGCGAAAGAATCACCGTTGGCGAAAGCAACGTGTTTTACGAGGGGGCCTGGCTCGCTACGGAAAGCGGCGCTAATTTGCAGGTGGGGTCAGGAAACTACTTCGGGCACGAAATACACCTTCATGCCGTAGACGACATAACCATAGGCAATAAATGTATGTTTACGGATGGGGTCTTAGTCAGTACCGGAGCGCACGACCCGCATTCTGATATGGCGGTCACCCACAGGGGGCCAACGGTAATTGGGGATAGGGTATTCATCGGACAGCGCGCGGTAATCCTGGGTGGCGTAAAAATAGGCGATGGTGCCACCATCGGAACCGGAGCGGTGGTAACTAAAGACGTTCCCGCAGGAGCAACCGTCGCAGGTGTCCCGGCAAAGCAGATTCGCTAGTCAGAGTTTACGTACGGAGATTTGTTAGGTGCTTTTTTACCCGGATGACCTGGCCGAATGGCAGGCTTGGCAAAACAAAGTATCGCTATTTAGGCGAATCAAGCGTCTCCTGCCCGGCAAGTCGCCCCAAGCTGCCACCCCGGTGCTTTATGTACGCGGCAATAATCCCGCGATCCTTGTGGCGCTTGAATCAGCAACCCCCTCCAACGTAGCGGCAAACCTTTCGTTTCTTTCCCATAGCGAACTATCGGCAGCGGTTATCGCACCCGGTGAATTAGATTTGGGGCCCGAATGGGTGAAGGGCGAAAGCACGCAAGAGCTAACGCCCCGCGCGGTGATTGCGTCGGGCAACTATCTGCCGATGGGGGCTTTTGCTGAAGAGCTTGCTCACCGCTGTAACGCCCGCTTTGTGGTGGTTCAGCACGGGCTCATGACCCCCTACGCTCCCCCGCTGCCGCGGGATGCGCACCTTCTTGCGTTCAGCGACGAAGACGCTGCATTTTGGGCCAGCGGGCGTGGCGATATCACGCACAGCGTCGTCGGCTCCAAGCTAATTTATGCGGCCAGCCAGAAGCCGCGGGTGGAATTGGCCGACGCAGACACGCCCTATTTCCTGGGGCAGTTGCACGGTGCCGAACTGCCGCGCCGTGCACTCGCGGCAACGACCGAAGCTTTCTGGCGCGCAACTGACGCTACCTACCGCCCGCACCCGTCGGAAATAGACAAGCTCTCCCGCCTTCAGCACGCGCTCTGGGAGCGTAAGGGAATGCGTATAGATAAGCGCCGAATCGGCTTGCAGGAGCTGGCCGCCCCGGTGGTAGGCGTGTTTTCTACCGGGATTGTTGAAGCTGCGGCGCTAGGCCTGCCCTCCTGGTCTGTTTATGCCGGTAAGGCGCCGGATTGGGTGGAAAACTTCTGGGAGCGTTACGGCATTGCCCGTTACGATCTGGAAAGTAAGGCGCCGCTATCGCAGCGCCCCGCAACTCCCGCCCCGCAGGCTCCCGAGGTAGATCCCTCCCTGGCGATTGCCCGTGCGATAGCTGAGCTGGCGTGACGTTATGCGCACACAAAAGGTTTCCGTGTCGTGCACATCCCTGCGAATCGAAAAGGTAGAGTAGAGCAGTGTTCACTCTGAGCGTTTGTTCCCTCAAAGGTGGTGTCGGCAAGACGTCCGTCACCCTTGGCCTTGCTTCCGCTGCCCTGCACAGGGGCATAGATACCCTTGTGCTTGACCTTGACCCGCAGGGTGATACCACCCTGGGGCTGCTGGGTAGCCAGGTTGATGGCCTAGACGTTGCCGAGGTCGTGGCTTCTGCCCGCACCGAAACCATTGAACGTGCCATCCGGCCGACTCCGTGGGCGCTTGAGAGCAAAACCAGGCTGGATATGATTCCGGGCTCTTTCCGCTCCGGTCGCCTAGACTCCCCCACCCCCACCGCGCGCACGCTGCGCCGCTTGCGCGAAGCGCTGATGAAGCGCCGCACGGAATACGGGCTGGTACTGATCGACTGCCCGCCTTCCCTGAACGGGCTGACCCAGATGGGCCTTACCGCGTCGGATAGCGCACTGGTGGTTAGCGAACCCGGTATTTATGCCGTATCGGCTGCGGACCGCGCATTCAAGCTTATTTCCGAGCTGCGCGAACAGGGGCACGCCCCCGAGCTGGAACTGCTCGGTATCGCCGTAAACCGTTTCCGTCCGCGTTCTGTTGAGCACGCTTTCCGCCTTAACGAACTGCGCGAACGCTACGGCAACGAAATGATCGTTAATCCGGTGATTGAGGAGCGCGTAGGCCTCCAGCAGGCGCAGGGCTCAGCGGTGCCGCTGCACAAGTATCAGGGAGCCAGCGGACCGGCGCTTGCCGCTCAGTTCGATCAGCTACTCGATACGGTGCTGCGTAATCGCGACGAACGCTTCGGGGAGGAACCCGTAAGCCGGGTGCGTCCCGACAGCGAGGCTTAAAACGAGTTAAGAAAACCGCCCCCGAGAATCAACGGGGGCGGTTTCCTTTTCTGCTAAAAATAAAGCGGGCCGCAGGGAAAACCCCTACGGCCCGCTAAAAAATTTATCAGCCGCTCATGCGGGCCTTGCGGCGGGCTGCGAGTTCATCATTCGCGCTGGCCTCTTCAGCGGTGACGCTAGGCATTTCCAGCAGCGAGGATTCAACCTCGCGGCGAACCCGGCCGACAGCAATGCCGAACACGCCCTGACCACCCTGCACCAGGTCAAATACCTCGTCTGCATCGGCGCATTCGTAGACCGAAGCGCCGTCGCTCATCAAAGTGACCTCGGAAAGATCCTCTACCCCACGCTCACGCAGCGCCTCAACCGCCACGCGAATCTGCGGCAGGGAAACCCCGGTGTCGAGCAGACGCTTTACCACCTTCAGCACTACGATGTCGCGGAAGCCGTAAAGACGCTGGGTGCCGGAGCCGCTAGCGGAGCGGATGCTGGGCTCAACCAGGTGCGTGCGCGCCCAGTAATCAAGCTGGCGGTAGGTAATACCGGCAGCCTTGCAGGCGGCAGGGCCACGGTAGCCCGTTTCAGCGGCATCCTCCGGTTCGATCTGCGAACCGAACAAAACGCCCTGCGAAGCTTTAAAAGTGGGTTCGCTATCGAACCACGAATCGAACTCGCTCACGTGTTTTCCTCCGGGATCCTCTAAATGGGGAAGAAGAATGAGGATCTGCCGCCAGAATACCGGGATAACCCAGCAAATACGAGGGCCGACACGCCAATATTTACTAGAAAAATTGCGCGCGCATTCCCTCGCTTGTTAAGACTTAGAAACCTCGTCCCTAAGCAGCGCGGAATAGATGGTGATGAGGGACTCCGCAAGTTCCTGCGTCATCTGCTTAGCCTGCTCTTTTGCCTCCGGCGCCCTGCGCATTTCGTGCGGCAGGGAAACACTGTGTACCAGGTGCGCATGCCTTCCTACGGCTGTGCGCACCAGGGTCAAATGCCTCGGGTGCAGCCCCTCGTCCGCAAGTTTCCGGGCCGCAAGCGCCAGGTCCAGCTCGGCCTGGCCGTAAAAGGCGGCCTGCGGATCAAGAAAACCGTAAGAGAAAAGCTCTTCCAACAAAGAATCGTCAAGCTGCGCACGCGAACGAAGCTCTGCCGCGCTCAGCCTGACGGGAGCCCGGTGCGCAGCGATGCTAGTCACCTGGCCGTCTTCGCAGCCGTGCTTATCTATGTGATCGGCAATCATGGAAAGCTGCCAGCGCCAGTCGCGCTGCGCGCGCAGAATGAACTGTAGGCGAGTCACGTCATCGCGGGAATATTTGCGATAACCGGCCTCTGTGCGCGAGGGAGAGATCAGGCCCTGCGATTCCAAAAAATGCAGTTTGGAAGGCCGCAGGGTGGGAAACTCTTCCCGCAGCATCCCGATCACTTGACCGATCGAGAACCTGCCGGAGGCGCCGCCGGGGGAAGCGAAGGCGGAGGCAGCCAAAGCCTGCTCAGTTCTCCGCTACCGCGGGGTGGAAGGTCAGGCGGTATTTACCGACATGAATTTCCTGGCCGGCGCTCAAACGCACCTCGTCCACGCGATCATTGCCGACGTAGGTGCCGTTCAGGGAGCCCAGATCGCGCAGCACGAAACCGTCGGCATCGCGCAGGAAGGCCGCGTGCTGGCGGGAAACGGTGACGTCGTCCAGGAAGATTTCGCAGTTGGGATGCCTGCCGGCCACGGTCTTTTCCGCGTCAAGCAGGAACCTGGCCCCCATATTGGGGCCCTTACGCACGATTAACAGCGCGCAAGCTTCCGGAAGAGCAGAAATAGCCTGCTTATCCTGCTGACTAAGACCGACAACCTGGTCTTCTGCAAAGTCCTCCGCAGAGATCGCCTTAAAGACGCTCGTCTGATCGAGGGTGGGGTCAGGCGCGCTCGCCTGTTCGTGGGAGTTCATTTCCTAGTCCCTCCGCTCGTGCGCACATTAGATACCCTCCCATTTTGTCATGCCCGGAAAGGTTTTCTGACCGCCAGAGGCCACCTGCAGCCAGGTTTTACTCAGTTTTGGAAAAGATTCCTACTTCGTCTTCGCATGCTGGAACTCGCTCGGGGGCACAACCGCGTTGATCGTGACGTTATCCAGCTGCGACACCGTCAGATCACCGCCGTCGGAAGTGACCGTATCCGCGGCGCCGCCGGGGATCTTAAGCGCGGGATCAATCACGTCCGCCGGGCCGATGACGCGAAACTCGTAGGGCGCTTTGAGGGTCTTTTTATCCACCACTATCTGACCGGGTTTTCCCGTGATGGAGGATGAAGCGACTATGCGGACGCTATTTAGCTGCACAACCTCGGCACCCGCGTTGCGCAGTTCTTCCAAAACCGTGAGCAGGGTCTGCGGCTTTACCCCGGCCCCGCCGTCGGCCACGATAACGCGCACTCCCGGTCCCTGGGCGGGGATTTCCCCGGCTAGAACCTGCAGCGTCTTTAGTCTTTCCTGCGCGGCGGCGCGGGCCGCGAGCGAATTCTGTTGGCCGTTTTCGAGTTCGCGCAGAGTGGTTTCCAGTTCGCGCGATTCCTGCTGTAGCTGGCCGACATGACGGTTCGATTCATCAAGCAGGCGGACCAGATCTTGCTGGCTCATTTGATCCAGCGGTTCCTGGCGCGTCTCGCGCACTTGGATCGCTATTGTCAGGCCGACCAGCAGGCACAGGATGCCCACCACGACCTGCGAAAGCTTCCAGCGCGGGCGCAAAATGTTGCGGATGCGCTGCCAGCCACTGATCTCTTGTTGCTCCATGCGTTAGGCCTTAAAGACGTGGCGACGAATGGAGGCGGCGTTCGCGAAGATGCGGATACCGAGCACAACTACAACCGCGGTGGAAAGCTGAGCGCCCACGCCCAGCTGGTCCCCCAGGAACACGATGAAGGCCGCCAGCACCACGTTGAAAAGGAAGGAAATGATGAACACGTGCGCATCAAACAGCCCCTCTAGGGCGGCACGGAAACCGCCGAACAGGGTATCTAGGGCCGCCACTACCGCGATTGGTAGGTACGGCTGCAGCGCCACCGGCACGTCGGGCTGTAGCAAAAGGCCGATAATCACGCCCAGGACTAGGCCGATGATAGCGATCATTCCTGGTTTCCTTCCTTTAATCGGACATGGCGCAGCGGTCCGATGGGTGCCTTAGGCACAATCAGTTTACTGCCTTTCGCAACGTTCCAGCCGATACCGTACTGGGCACCCAGCTGGCGCAGTTCCGTCGCGGCAGAGCTTTTGGCGAAAGAGTTGTAGAGGCGATCCGGGTCCCCGATCGCGGTTATCTCATAGGGCGGCGAAAGCGGACGGAAATCTACCAGGATTGAATCTCCCGCCGTGCGAATTGCCGTGCGCGCGGTGACCCGCTGCCCGTTCACCGAGATAGCTTCCGCTCCCCCGTGCCAGAGCGCGTTTACCACCAGCTGCACTTCTGTATCGCGTACGCGGTTGGTGCCTGCGGTGGCGGTCTGACCGGGAAGTGTGCGCTGCCCCTGCGAATCCTGCAACTGCACGACTATTCCTTCTCCCGTTAGGTCCGTCGCCCCCGTTATTTCTTCGTTGCGAGAAAGTTCCGCGCCTGTCCCGCCGCCGAGCACCTGCCCCTGTAGCTGCGAAACTTTTTCTTGGCGCTGCTGATTCAAAGCGACCAGGGCATCGACGTCCTGGCGGCGCTGTTCGAGCTGTTTACTCAAATAGGTGCGCGGGTTGTCCGCCCCCGTAACCGGCTTGCGCAGCGCCACCGCGCTGGCGGACACCATGAACCCGAGCGCCACGGCAAGCACGGCAACCCCGGCCTTCCCCACGGTGCCGAGCTCGCGCATGGGTGGGTCTTCCTCCCCGCCGTTACGCAGCTGGGAATAGTCCAGCGGGTTAGCGGTAAGTGCCCTAAGCAGGGACGACGGGGAATAGCTGGTTTCCCCGTGGGCGGTAATGTGGCTGCGTTTCTTTTCGCTCTCACTCATCGTTCAGTTCCCCCATCGCGTGCAGCAGCAGCGCGGCCTGTAGCCACTGCCCGTAAAGCTGCGGCGCGGAAGTGACGTCGGCCCCGCTCTCGCGCAGCGCAGCGCGGGCCGCTTGGGCGCGGCTGGCGCGCTCCTCGGGGATTAGCCGCGCGAGCTTCGCCTGAGCCAACGCGTAACTGTTGCTCCCCGCGGGGGCTCCCGAATCCGTCTGCGCCGCCCCTGCCGGGGGTAGCTGGGCGGGGTCATCGCTGGCCGCGTCGCGCAGTCTACCCTCCCTGTCACGGCAGGTTTCATCGCAAAGCCGCAGCAGCCGGGCGGCTTCTGCGCCCTCTCCCAGGGAGATCGCCGCGAGCGCGCCCGCCGCCAGATCGTCCAGGCCGGCAGCCGGTCCCGCCGGGCCCGCCAGCGTGGCCACCCTGCGCAAGGTGCCCGATACGTCCGTATGCAGCCGCAAGGCGTTCTCGTAGAGTTCACGGCCTGCGCGCGTCAGGGCTTCATCCGCGAGCGAGCGCCCCGCGTCGGCCAGCGCCGCCACCGCCAGGAAAGTCCATGCCAGCACGGACGCTTCGGAGCGCTGCGGCGCGATCCGGCGCTTTTGCGCTTCGCGGAGCCGGGCGTGCACCTCGGGCGGGGTGCGGTAGTCGCTACCCGGCACGCGGCGCGGCGTGCAATGGTCGATGCGGTAGCTGGCTTCTGCGCGAATGTTGTAAGCCTCCGCCCAGGCCGTCGCGGCAGCGCTACCGTTTCCCGCATCCAAGGCCTCGCGCAGCGCCTTGCGGTGCCACAGGTAGTAGGCGCCCTCGCTGCTTTCGCTTTCCCCTGGAAGCGGGGATTCCGCATCTATGCCGGAGGTCAGCAGGCCGTTTTCCATGGCGAAGATTTCTTGCAGGGCCGACGCAGCCGCTGCCAGCTCCCGCGCGCTGCTTTCGCTCGGCGCGATGTTGTGGCGCGCGGCCAGAAGCGAGGTGATGAGGGCGTTATCGCAAAGCATTTTTTCGAAATGGGGAACGTCCCACATCTCGTCCACGCAATAGCGGAAAAAGCCGCCGCCCACGTGATCTGTGAGGGCGGAGGCCAGCAGCATGTCTATGTCGGCGCACACCGCCTCCACGGCGAAGGGCACTCCCGTGCGCAGCAGGGCCTGATAGGCGAGCGGAAGCGGGAACTTTGCGCCGCTCCCCCAGCCGCCCCAGCGCGTATCCCGGCTCAGCAAAAGATTCCGCAGCAGCGCATCTAGGCCCTGCTGGGTGCAGGCTTCCCCGCTTATGCGCCTGCCCGCGGCCGTTTCGTCGGCCACCTTTTTTGCTACGCGCTGGGCGGTCAGTTCCAGGCGGGCGCGGCCGTCGGCGCTACCCCAGGCGGTTGAGACGCTGCGCAGGAAATCGAGGCAGCCGATCTTTCCGTCGGCGCTTACGGGCGGCAGATAGGCGGCCAGGTAAAAGGGGGAACCATCGGGCAGGCAGCAGGCGTTTAGCGGCCAGCCGCCCTCTCCCCTGGTGGCAAGCATTGCCCGCATGTAGGCGTGGTCTACCGCGGGGTGTTCCTCGCGGTCTACCTTCACCGGAACGAAGTGCTCGTTCAGGTAGGCGCCCACTTCCGGATCAGAAAACGATTCCCGGCTCATCACGTGGCACCAGTGGCAGGAACTGTAGCCGATGGAAACGAAAAGGGGCAGGTCACGCTCGCGCGCCTCGGCTAACGCGGCGGGGCCCCAGAGCCGCCAGCGCACGGTGTTGTTTGCGTGCTGGCGAATGTACTGGCTGGCGTGCTGCGCGAGGTTTTCTGCCATGCCTCAACACTACCCGAGCGCGCCACGGGTTAGCCGGTGAGCAGCGGCCCGTTTAGGAAAAGATGCGCAGGGTTTACGGGTGCCGGGCCCCCTTGCGCCAGTACCCCATGAAGGAGGCCTGCCGCTTGGCTATGCCTGCGCGGCGGGCGGCGCTGCGGATCTTCGCCACCCACTGCGTTTCCCCGGCCACCCAGCCGAGCCACTGCCCCGGTTCCGCTTCTTCCTGCCACAGCATTTCGTCTTCATCGCCCGCGTAGAAAGCCTTTTTGTCCTCCTCCGTGACGGGGAACGGCAGCTGCGCAAAGGCCGTCTGCCCCGCGTCGCGTACGCACCAAACGACTTCCACCCCGTCGGGGGCAGTCATCTCTTCGTCGATATCTTCCGGATAGGGCACTTCGATTACGGCCCGGCCGCTCACCTGCTCCGGGAGTTGTTTCAGGATGCCGCGAATCGCGGGAAGTGCGGTTTCGTCACCGACCAGCAGCACGTTTTGCAGGATGTCGTAGTCGGGATACCAGGCGATGCCCAGCTTGTCGTGGCCTGGCACGTCGCCGCGCGGGCCGGACATGATTACCCGGCTGCCGTAGGGGGCCTCCAGGGCAAAGGCGGAACCGGGGCCGTGGGCGTGGCCGTCGTGAATCACCACGTCGATATCTACCTCGCATTGCGCGGGCCGCAGCTCGGCAAACGTGTAGGTGCGCGCCACCGGTTTTTCGTCTTCCGGCAGGGAGGAATACAGTTCGCGCCAGGGAGCGTTGCGTGCGAGTATCGCGTCGGCGTGGGCGTCGTCCCTTACGAAAAGCAGTTTGATCCGCTGGTCCAGGCCGGTAGTGCCGACCAGTGCCAGATCGGGGCCCGACAGGGTGATACGCAGCAGCGTGGGGCTGATGAAATGCCGGGCCGTGATGCGGGTATCGAACAGGGCGTAAGGTTCCTTCAGCAAGGTTTCTCCCGAATAGAGCCGATGGTTCGTGGCAGCGAACCGCACAGTTTGGGTACGCGAGGAAAAATCTCCGTACCATGCGCGCGGTACATACGGGGATAGTTTGCCCGAGTATCAAGCCCGTGTCGATAGGAAGATTAACGCGGCAAATGCAACTGCCTACTGGCTACTATTGGGGCATGAACGACCCCGTACAGGACGAGCATGGCCGCCCCGATCCGCCAAGTCATGCGGGGGAAGCGGAAACGCTACTGGGGTTCTTAGATTTTCTGCGCGCCACGATCGCCTGGAAGGTAGCCGGGCTGAGCGAAAGCGATCTGCGCCGGCGCTCTACCGTCTCTGCCATGACCCTAGCCGGGCTGCTAAAGCACCTCACCTTCGTAGAGAACTTTTGGTTTTCCCAGGTGCTGCTGGGAGAGCCGGAAAAAGAACCCTGGTGCGGCGTGGACTGGAACGAATCTCCCGATTGGGAGTGGGAAATAGCGCTACAGGAAAGCGCGGCGAAGCTATTAAATGACTGGCAGGGTGCGGTGGCGAAATCGCGTACGCTTTGGCGAAAAGCGTGCGCACAAGAAACGTTCAGCCTTTCCAGTGAAGCCGCGCTACCGGGCGGGGAGACGGTGTCTGCCCGCTGGATACTCACCCACATGGTTGAAGAATATGCGCGCCACTGCGGGCACGCGGATTTGCTGCGCGAGGCGATTGACGGGCAAACCGGCGAATAACACTACCCGGTTTTAGCCATAGCGCTTTTTCGCTAGGCACTTGCTATGCCAAGCGGCTAATGCCTCACTGTTTCGCTACCGAAACAACCCAGGTGCCATCCTTATCCTGAAAGGCTTTAGCCTTTAGCACAAGCCCCGCCAGCACGGCCTTTTTCCCAGCATTTATCTCGCTTACCAGCCTGAGGGCGTTACTTTTCTTCGCCTCCGGGTAGCGAGCAACGAGCCTGGTATCTCCGGGCTCAAGCATCCCCAAGACCTTAACCATTTCCTTCTTGAAAATCTTACCCCCGTTGCTAAGGAGGCCCACCTCAGCGTTGAACTTCCTCTCGTTAGCAGGCTGAGATTCCAAAGACATCAGATAACCCACGCCACTGCCTCGGCGAGGTATTTTCCGACCAGTCTTCATCAAAGCGATCAAGCTTTCTAGATCGGTAGGAACAAAGATAAATTTTTCGTAGTCAGGAACAATGGTGTATCTAGAAGGATCCTCCTCCAGATACCACATATCCGTCGAAGGGTAATACATGAACACCAGCAGGTCTTTAACGAAAACTGGAACACATGAAAAAACTACATCATCATTGTTTATTTCGACCATTTTATAATGACCGTCAGGAATTTCGCTCGGCATGTGCTTGTACTTTTCATCGATAGTTTCTCTTAACAATTTGCACCCCCATAAATAGAGATTTGTTCACCGAAAGGAACGCTTCGGCCTCCCCTGTGTGAACCGATGAGATTTTCTGCGCTCATTTTGTGTGAACGCGTGCGCGGTGAAGTTAGTTGCCGGCTTTCCGGGCGCTTCGCGCGCCTAATGCGTGCCGCTTTGCAGCCAAAAGCGTGTTCCGGAATTAACCTGCGCCTAAATACGATCCACTCGCTTGCTGCTCATCCTAGGCGTTACCCCCGACAAGCTATCGCGGCGGTTAGCCGCACAGGGCTTTCGCGAGCCGTGGCGAGGGCGTGGAGCCTCAGGCGGGTAGGGATGCGGCGCGCGTAAATGCAGGGAACCTAAAAGGTCCCGGAAACCGAAGTTTCCGGGACCTATTTGGTCGGGCTGACAGGATTTGAACCTGCGACCCCTTGACCCCCAGTCAAGTGCGCTACCAAGCTGCGCCACAGCCCGTGACCCGTATAAGCATAGCCGACGTTGGGGCTGCGACGAAACCGGCGCGGCGTGACACCCGCCACGGCTTCGCAAGTAGCCAGGCGTTTCAGATCGGCCACAGCTTGTTCACACGTTCGCTGCTCCTTGCCTTTCCCACAGCGGATACTGCAACGCCGCCACTTTTACGTAGCCTGCTAAAAACACGGCACTAGGAGGTGGCAGGAGCGTGTTTCAGGGGATGGATACGGAGCAGGCGCGGCAAACGGCGTTAACGATGGACCGCCTGGAATACGCCCTGCTGCGCCTCACCACGGCACTTGAAAACGTTCAATCGGCTAACTGGCACGGCCCCGACGCGCAGGCCTACCGGGAGAAAATCGGTGCGCTGTGCAGGCTGCGCCTCACGCCGATTCGGCGGGAAGCCACGGAGCTTATCCGGCAGCTCCGCGCTGAGGCCGATGCGCAGGATTACGCTTCCGCTCCGATGTGCCTTGCTCCCCCACCGTTGCCGTTGCCCGGCGGGCAGCAGCTGCAGCGAAACGCTGCGGGCGCTAAGCAGGCGGCCTGGGAAACCGCCACAGAGACAGCCGCGCCGCTTTCACAGCGAGTAGCCGCGGCAAGCTACTGGTATCTGCTCCAAGCCGCTTCCCTGCCGTTCCTAGATCGGGCGCTGCCCGAAAACATGAGCGGCGCAGAGGTTTCCGTGGCGGCAGTGAGCGCAGTTTCCCACCCGCGGGTAGCCCGCGATCTGGTGGGCCTTTTTATGGCGAACGATGCGCTGCGCACAGACCCTCCCGACGGGCACGGCGGCACGCTGCCCGCAGGGGACTTTAGCCAGGTTGCGATCCAGAAAATGCGCGATGAACGCGGAGAGACTATCTATCTGGTGCAGATCCCGCCCACGGAAAGCAACATGTTTGCGGCATCCGGTTGGTGGGGGCAAAAGAACCCGCAGGACTGGGCCAGTAACCTGGTTGCCGGTGCCGGGCAGGAATCGGACAGCATGCGCGCGGTACGGGCAGCCCTGCAGGCGAAAGGCCCCGACGGGAAACCGCTCATTCCGCCGGGCGCAAAAATCATGCTGGTGGGCCATTCCCAGGGAGGGCTAATCGCGGCCTCCCTCGCATCCGATCCCACCTTTAACAACGCGAGCGGCAAACCGGGAAGCTACCGGGTAGAGCAGGTATTGAGCGCCGGTTCTCCCGTGCAGCAATTCGACCCGGCACGCAGCGAAACCGGCGTAGCTAACCTAAGCCACGAACTGCAGATTAAGTCGGTATCGCTACCGGCTCCGCTGCCTCCCACCGTGGCCGGTTTCAGCGGTGATCCCGTGCCTGCGCTAGACCTGAACCCGGAAAATCATCGCGTGCAAGAAATTTCTCTTCCCGGCTACCCGCAAAAAGCCGATCAGCTGTTTAACCCCATGCCTGCGCTAGTCAGTAACCACGACACCGCCCCTAAAGACGGCACCGGGTACGTCGGCACCCTGAAGCGGCTAGAAGCCAGCGATCCCCGCATAGCGCACCTGAAAGAGGGCGCCGTTGGCCGCTATCTCACGGCGGAGGTGATAAGCGAACACCGGGTGGCGCTCACCAGGAACCCCGCGCTGCCCGCAAATAAAGTCGCGGCGCGTACCGGTGCGCTGTGAGCACTACTGGGCCGGGCGGATGCGCGGCTGCGGCGCTCCCGCCAGGGCTTCTTGCACCGCCCGCTGGAAACGCGCGTTAAGCGGCGGCAGGGCATCGAGCGGGAACCACGCCGCCTCGCTGTTTTCACCATCGGCGGGGAACGGTTCCCCGGATAGGTATTCCGCGGCAAAGCAAAGATCCAGGTATTGGCTGCGATCGCCGTTCGGATACGTCATGGGACCAACCACATCCAAGGAAACCAGGCGGGTGCAGCGCACCTTCAGCGAGGTTTCTTCCAGCACCTCGCGTTCGGCGGCATCTACCGGCTGTTCCCCCGGATCGATAATCCCCGTCACGGGAGTCCACTGCCCGTTGTCTGAGCGGCGCACGCACAGCACCTGCCCTTCGTGCAACACCACCACGGTCACGCCGGAAAGCCAGAGCATTTCGTGGCCTATCTTTTCGCGCAGGGAAAGAATGAATTCGGGGGTTGCCAAAATATAACTCCTTGGGGCGAACGCGAATGCGGGATAAAGAGAACGCTCGGCCCTCCGTGAGGAAGGCCGAGCGTGAAACTAATGGGGTATCCGGATGGAAACTAGCGGGTCAGTCCTCGAGGGTGACCGGCGGCTGGCAAGACCAGGGGAAGGAGATCCAATCGCTGGTTTCCTTCCAGGAGTAGTCCGGCTTAATTTCGCTGCGGGGCTTGGTGTAAAGCACCGCGCAGCGGGCATCCACGGGAGCATCGCCATCGTTCAGCGGCACGCCCTCTGCGCGCAGCAGGTCCATCACCTTCGCCAGGGTCTTGCCCGAATCGGCCACATCGTCCACAACCAGGACCTTCTGGCCCGCAATATCGGAAGTATCCATGTGCGGGGCCAGCAGCACCGGCTCCTCCAGGGTTTCGTCGATTCCCGTGTAGAACTCCACGTTCATCGTGCCCATGGCCTTCACGTCAAGCGCGTAGCCCAGCGCGCCCGCAGGCAGCAGGCCGCCGCGCGCAACGGCGATAACCAGGTCGGGCATCCACCCCGAAGCCAGGATCTGGCGTGCCAGTTCGCGGCTCGCTTCACCGAATTCGCTCCAGGAGAGCACCTCACGATTTACCAGTGTTTCGTCGTCTTCACGCACCATATGAATATCCTACGCCGTAGCCACCATCCGCGCACACGCGCAGGCTAGCGACGTCCCTTTCTCTTTTCGCGGATACGCACGCCGATCTCGATCGGAGTACCGGGGAACTGGAAGTCCTCGCGCAGACGGCGTTCGATGAAGCGGCGGTAGCCGTGCTCCAGGAAGCCGGTTGCGAACACCACGAAGCGCGGCGGCCTGCTGCGCGCCTGGGTCGCAAAGAGAATGCGCGGCTGCTTTCCGCCCCGCAGGGGGTGCGGGTGCGCCGCCACCAGGGTGCCGAGGAACGCGTTCAGCCTGCCGGTGGGGATACGGGCATCCCAGGACTCCAGCGCGGTCTCCAGCGCCGGAACCAGCTTATTGACCGCACGGCCCGTCTCTGCCGAAATATTGACGCGCGGCGCCCAGGCGACGTGCGCCAGATCGGTGGCGATCTCGTATTCGAGCTGCTTGTGGCGTTCTTCGTCGATCAGATCCCACTTATTGAACGCCAGCACGAGCGCCCGGCCGGATTCAACCACCGTGTCGATGATCTTCAGGTCCTGCGAAGAAATCGGTTCGCTGGCCTCCAGCAGCACGATCGCTACCTCGGCCTTTTCCAGGGCCGACTGGGTGCGTAGCGAAGCGTAAAACTCCGCGCCCTGGTGGTTGTGGATGCGGCGGCGGATACCCGCGGTATCCACGAAGATCCATTCCTTGCCGCCCAGTTCGATCTTTTCATCGACCGGATCGCGGGTGGTGCCAGCGGTCGAATCGACAACCACGCGGTTCTCCCCCGCGAGCCTGTTCAGCAGCGAGGACTTACCGACGTTGGGGCGGCCGATCAGCGCCACGCGGCGCGGCCCGGCGTAGGGCGCGAGCGCCTTGCCTTCCTTCGGCAGCACCGCCATCACGGCATCGAGCAGATCGCCGGAGCCGCGGCCGTGCAGGCCCGACACCGGGTAAGGCTCGCCAAGGCCCAGGTTCCACAGCGCCGCCGCCTCAAGTTCGCCGCGTTCGTCATCAACCTTGTTGGCGGCCACCACCACCGGCTTACCGGAGCGGCGCAGCACCTTTACGAGCTGCTGATCCGTTTCGGTAACGCCCACGGTGGCATCGACTACGAACATGATCGCGTCGGCCATTTCCACCGCGATTTCGGCCTGTTCCGCGATGCGGTAAGAAATACCCTGCACGCGGCCTTCCCAGCCGCCGGTATCTACCAGCATGAAGTCACGCCCGGCCCAGTCGGCCGGATAAAGCACGCGGTCGCGGGTGACGCCGGGAACGTCCTCAACCACGGCCTCGCGCCTGCCCAGGATACGGTTTACGAGCGTAGATTTACCCACGTTCGGTCGCCCGACCACCGCCAGCACGGGCAGTGTACGGCGGACCTCGCCCTCGTAGTCGGTGGGAATCTCCCCGTCCAGAAGCGCCCGGTCCTCTTCGTCGAGTTCATACTCTTCGAGGCCGCTACGCCAGACCGCCTCCACAGCATCATCATCGTAGAGTTCGCCGTCGGCATCTTCACCCGGCAGTGCCCCGGCAGCCTCGGCAAACGACAGCACCGCTGCCACTACCTCGTCAATGCTCATTTCGGAGGTGTCGATCGTGGTTACGCCGTCGGGTGCGGTCAGGAACTGAGAAACCGTAGCGTCATCGCGGTCGCGGCGCAGCACCTGGTCTTGCATCCGTTGCGCGACGTCGGCATCGCTCACCTCACCAATGTTGAGTTCCTTCGCGCGGCGCGCCATGCGGGCCTCTTCGCTCGCGGTGAGCAGGATGCGCACGTCAGCGTCCGGGTAAACCACGGTGGTGATATCGCGCCCCTCGGCCACGCAGGAACCGTGCCGCTGAGCGGTCTGGCTGATGATCTCGCGCTGGCGCTGCTGCAGAACAGAACGCACATCAAGGTTGGTGGCCACGCGGGAAACCTGGCTGGAAATCTCTTCGCTGCGAATCTCATCGCCCAGAACGGTCTCCCCCACCGCAATCGCGGGAGCCTCCGGGTCAGTGCAAAGCCGCAGGTCAAGCTCGCTCGCCGCGCGGGCTACCGCGATGCGATCGTCGAGGTCAATGCCTTCGCGCAGGCAGTACCAGGTAACCACCCGGTACATGGAGCCGGTATCTACATAGCCGCCGCCCAGCTCGGCGGCTACGCGCCGAGAAACGGTGGACTTGCCGGAGCCAGAAGGGCCGTCGATGGCAACAATAAGCGAGTTCTCAATCACGCCCCCATCCTATCGGGCGTGAGGCCAGATATGCCCGCTAGCGGGTCCGGGTAGGCGCAAGGTTACAGCCGCCCCCTACAGATAGCCGCCAAAAGCGCGCGCTACAGGCCGACCTGGGCCATTAGTGTGCCGAGTTCCTTCCCCTGCACGGGGCGCAGTTTCCCGGCGGGCTGGTTACCGAGCAGCACCGAGCCGATGCGGGTGCGCACCAGACGGGTCAGCTCGAATCCCTGGGAGGCGAACATGCGGCGCACGATCCGATTGCGCCCCTCGTGCAGGGTCACTTCCACTACCGCTTCGTGCCCGTTGTGCGCGATCAGCTTTGCGGCGTCGGCCTTTGCGGGGCCGTCCTCCAGCTCCACTCCGTCACGCAGGTTCTTGAGCAGGCCGCGCGGGAACTGACCGGGGCAGTCGAAGGCGCAGACGTAGGTTTTTTCTACCGAGAAGCTCGGATGGGTTAGGCGGTGCGCCAGTTCGCCGTCGTTGGTCAGCAACAGCAGGCCCTCTGTTTCGTAGTCGAGCCTGCCGACGTGATAGACCCGCTCCGGAATGTCGGCCACAAAATCGCTGAGGTCGCGCCTGCCCTGCGGGTCGCTCATCGCGCTCACCACGCGGCGCGGCTTGTTCAGGGCGTAGGTGACCAGTTCCTGACGCAGTTGCAGGCGCCTACCGTCAACGTGCACTACCTGCTGCTGCGGGTCGATGCGCACGCCGGCGCCCGTGACCACGGTGCCGTCCACGCTGACGCGACCCTGGGCGATGATCACCTCGCAGGCGCGGCGCGAACCAAACCCCGCTTCGGCCAGTACCTTTTGCAGGCGGATACCGTCCTCGCGGTGCACATCGGCCTCCGCGTTGCCGCGCACCTTGCTGCCGTCGCTGGCGCGCAGCGTTACTTTCTTCGGGGCGTTAAACGCCGACCGTTTGCGCGCAGCGCTCACGGGGCTCCGCCCCGGGAAATCAGCTCACGTGCCAGGCTGCGGTAGTTTTCCGCGCCCGCGTGGCTGGAGGCGTAGGAGGTGATCGGTTCCGCCGCCACGGAGGCGTCGGGGAACTTGATGGTGCGCTTGATAGCGGTATGGAATACCTTGTCCGGGAAGGCCTCCACCACGCGCGCCACCACCTCGCGGGTGTGCAGCGTGCGGGAATCGAACATGGTGGCCAAAATGCCGTCGATCTCGAGGCGCGGGTTGATGCGGTCCTGCACCTTTTCGATGGTTTCCACCAGCAGGGCAACACCGCGCAGCGCAAAGAATTCGCATTCGAGCGGGATGATCACGCCGTGGCTTGCGGCCAGCGCGTTCACGGTAAGCAGGCCCAGCGAGGGCTGGCAATCGATGATGATGACGTCGTAGTCGTCCTCTACCTGGCGCAGCACCCGAGCCAGCGCCATCTCGCGCGCCACCTCGTTCACTAGCTGTACCTCGGCGGCGGAAAGATCGATGTTTGCGGGCAGCACGTCCAGGTTTTCGGTGCCGGTTTCCCGAATCACCTCGCGCGCGTCGTGGCCGCGTTCGATGAGCAGGTTGTAAACGGTAACGTCCAGCTCGTTTGCGTTGATGCCGGTACCGGCCGACAGCGCCGCCTGCGGATCCAGATCCACCAGCAGCACCTTGCGCCCGTACTCCGCCAGCGCCGCGCCCAGGTTGATCACTGAGGTGGTCTTACCGACGCCGCCCTTCTGGTTCACCATCGAGATGATCCGGGCGGGGCCGTGCGAACTGAGCGGCTGCGGCTGCGGGAAGTCCTGTACCGGGCGGCCGGTCGGCCCCAGGTCTATATCCAGTGTCTGCTTAGCGCTCGTCACTTCCTCGTCCCATCTACAAAACGTCGGGTGTTTGTCTCTATCTTAGGTCGTACGCGAGCGCGGGTGGGCCATCAGGAACGCTTCACGTAGTGAATCGATCGTCACCTGGGTGTATATCTGCGTGGTGGCGACCGACGCGTGCCCCAGCAATTCCTGCACCACGCGCACGTCGGCCCCCGCCTGCAGCATGTGTGTCGCGTAAGAATGGCGCAGGGTGTGCGGGGAAACCTTTTCCCCGAGGCCCTCCGCTTCCGCGCAGTTCCTAATCACCTGCCACGCCGCCTGGCGTGTCAGCCTGCCGCCGCTGGCGCCGAGAAATAGGGCGGGAGACCCCTTACCGCGCGCAGCCAGCGCGGGCCGCGCCGAGGTCAAGTAGGCACCAATCGCAGCGGCCGCATACCTGCCGAGCGGCACCACCCGCTGTTTATTTCCCTTGCCGCGCAGCAGCAACGCGCCCTCTTCCAGGGAGATGTCGTCCAGGTCTATCCCGCAAGCCTCGCTGATGCGGGAGCCGCAGCCATAGAGCACCTCCAAAAGCGCCCTGTCGCGCAGCGCCCGCTCTTGCGTCAGTCTGCCGCCGGTAGGCAGCGCCGACCTTTCGATTAGCCGGGTGACGTCGGCCACCGGCAGGGGGTGGGGCAGGTTCTTGTCCCGTTTCGGGGCCTTCACCTCCCCCGCCAGCGAAACTTTTGTGTCTCCCTGGCGCTGCAGGAAAGCGCAGTAACTTTTCACCGCGGCGATAGCGCGCGCCGTGGAACTGGCGGCCAGCGCGGCCCGGCCATCGCTGCCCGTGCGCAAAACCAGCGGATAGTCGCGGATCATTTCCGCCCCGAGCTCCCCCGGATCGTTTGCCCCCTTCGCACATGCGTAGCTCAAAAACCGCGCCAGATCGCGCCTGTAGGAGGAAACCGTATTGGCGGCTAACCCGCGTTCTATCCGCAGGTAGCTAAGGAATTGCTCCGCACTGCGCGCAAGCGCGCGCGGCAGCTCGCTCACAGACTAAAGAAAGGATCCAGGGCAAGCGCGATGAAGAGCAGGGTCAGGTAGGTGATGGAACCGTGAAATACCCCCATCGGGTTCAGTTCCTTACCACTCTTACCCTTTTGCACCCGCAGGGCGTACCGCACCACCAGGAAGAGGAACCAGGCACCGAGCAGCGACGCGCTCACCGTGTAGACGGGGCCGGTGTGCTCAAGCGGCACGATCACCAAACTGGAGGCGATCATGGCCAGCGTGTGCCCGATCATTTGCACAGCAACGGTGCCGCGGCTGGCCACGACGGGAAGCATCGGGACTCCCGCGCGGCGGTAGTCGGCGGTGAACTTTTCCGCCAGCGGCCAATAGTGCGGCGGGGTCCAGAAGAAGATCACCAGGAAAAGCGCGATCGCGGTTAGGGAAACTGTGCCCGTCACGGCGGACCAGCCGATCAGCACCGGGAAGCAGCCCGCAACCCCGCCCCAGACAATGTTTTGGCTGGTACGGCGCTTAAGAAGCATCGTGTAGAAAACCACGTAAAGGAAGATCGCCGCGGCGGAAAGGAGCGCCGACACGGGATTTACCAGCAGCCACAGCCAGGCCGTAGAAATTACGCTGAGCGCGAGACCGAAAATCAGCGCGTTACGCGGACTGATCAGCCCCGTCACGATCGGCCTGTTCTTGGTGCGGTTCATCGCGGCGTCGATGTCGCGATCCAGATAGCAGTTGAGCGCGTTTGCGCCGCCCGCGGAAAGATAGCCGCCAACCACAGTGGCCAGGATCAGCCAGGGAGAGGGAAAACCGTGCGCTGCCAGGAACATCGTCGGGATGGTCGTGATCAGCAGCAGTTCAATAATGCGCGGTTTGGTTAGCGCCACATAGCCCTGCAGAACGCGCCCGAAGCTGCGTTTAGGGGCAGTTTTAGTGCGGGGAGCCCTAGTCACGTCCGTGCCCACAAACCGTCCTGACAGTAGTTGTAAGAGTTCATAATTCTTCGTCAGTCTATGACAAGGGACGAGTCCCCGCGACTTAATTCGCGGGAAAGACTAGAGTTGTCACAGACCATCAATATGTCTTAGGGAAAAAGGGGACCACCCATGAGCAACACCTTCACCGCTCCCGAAGGCTGGACCAGCCTTGATAAGCGTGCGGTAGACACCGTGCGTGTTCTCGCCGCTGATGCCGTAGAAAAGGTTGGCAACGGCCACCCCGGCACCGCGATCAGCCTCGCACCCGTCGCCTACCTGCTCTACCAGGACGTCATGCGTCATGACCCGGCAGACACCGAATGGCTCGGCCGCGACCGTTTCGTGCTTTCTTGCGGTCACTCCAGCATTACGCAGTACATCCAGCTCTTCCTCGGCGGCTTCGGCCTTGAGCTTGAGGATCTGAAGCAGCTGCGCACCCTCAACTCGCTTACCCCCGGACACCCCGAATACGGCCATACGCGCGGCGTGGAAATCACCACCGGCCCGCTCGGCCAGGGGCTGGCTTCCGCGGTCGGCATGGCCATGGCGGCCCGCCGTGAGCGCGGCCTGCTCGATCCCGCCGCCCCGGCTGGCGAAAGCCCGTTCGACCACTTCATTTACGTGCTCGCTTCCGACGGCGACCTGGAAGAGGGCGTCACCGCCGAAGCTTCCTCCCTAGCGGGCACCCAGGATCTGGGCAACCTGATCGTGATTTGGGACGACAACAAGATTTCCATCGAAGGCGAAACCGACATCGCGTTCAGCGAAGACGTGGTCGGCCGCTACGACGCCTACGGCTGGCACACCCAGCGCGTGGACTGGACCGTCACCGGCAACTACGTGGAGGACGTCGCAGCCCTCAAGCAGGCGATCCTTGAGGCGCAGTCGGTCACTGATAAGCCCTCCTTCATCGCCCTGCGCACCATCATCGCCTGGCCGTCCCCGACCGCGCAGAACACGCACGCTGTGCACGGTTCTAAGCTTGGCAGCGAAGAACTGGCGGCGCTGAAGAACGTGCTGGGCTTCGATGCCGAGGCTAATTTCCAGGTTGAGGACGAGGTGCTGGCTCACACCCGCAAGCTCGCCGAACGCGCAAGCCAGGCCCGCAGCGAATGGGACGCCGCGTTCACGGCCTGGCAGGAGAAGAACCCCGAGCGCGCCGAGCTGCTGGAGCGCCTGCGCGAACGCAAGCTGCCCGCGGGCTGGGAAGCTTCCCTGCCGACCTTCCCCGCCGACGAAAAGGGCGTTGCCACCCGCGCCGCTTCCGGTAACGTGCTGAGCGCACTGGCCGCACCGCTGCCCGAACTTTGGGGCGGTAGCGCCGACCTCGCGGGCTCCAACAACACCACCATGAAGGGCGAACCGTCGTTCCTGCCCGAGCATCGCTCCACCGAAACTTTCCAGGGCAACCCGTACGGGCGCACCCTGCACTTCGGTATCCGTGAGCACGCGATGGGCGCGGCCCTTTCGGGCATCGCTCTGCACGGCCTGACCCGCCCCTACGGCGGCACCTTCTTTACTTTCAGCGACTACATGCGCGGCGCTGTCCGCCTGGCCGCGCTGATGAACGTACCGGCCACCTATGTCTGGACCCACGACTCGATTGGTCTGGGCGAGGACGGCCCGACCCACCAGCCGGTGGAGCACCTGGCCGCGATGCGTGCCATTCCGAACCTTTCCATCGTGCGCCCGGCGGATGCCAACGAAACCGCGCAGGCTTGGAAGGCGATCCTGGAACGCGATAACGGTCCCGTCGGCCTGGTACTGACCCGCCAGGCAGTGCCGACCCTGGACCGTGAGGAACTGGCGGACGCCGCCGGTCTGGCGCGCGGTGCTTACGTGCTGGCCGACACCGAGGGCACCCCCGACGTAGTGCTGATCGCCACCGGTTCCGAGGTGCAGTTCGCGCTCGGCGCGCGCAAGCTGCTGGCGGAAGAAGGCATTCAGGCCCGCGTGGTCTCCGCTCCCTGCCTCGAATGGTTCGACGAGCAGGATGCCGAATACCGTGAATCCGTGCTGCCGAGCGCCGTGAAGGCGCGCGTCAGCGTGGAGGCAGGCATCGCGATGCCGTGGCACCGTTACCTGGGAGACGCGGGCCGTGCCGTATCGCTCGAACACTACGGTGCTTCGGCTGACGCCGACACCCTGTTCGCCGAGTTCGGTTTCACCGCCGAGAACGTGGCCGCAGCGGCCCGCGAATCCATCGCCGCTGCCAAGGCCTAGCCTTTTCCCACCACCGGGGTGCCGCCGTTATCACTGACGGCGGCACCCCGGTGGGCACACTGGAAGGAAAACCGTGACCGATTCCCCTGAGCTGACCAATAATCCCCTGCGCGATGCGCGCGACCGCCGACTACCGTTGATTGCAGGCCCCTGCTCGATGGTGATGTTCGGCGTGACGGGTGACCTGGCGAAAAAGAAGCTCCTGCCAGCTATCTATGACCTGGCCAACCGTGGCCTGCTGCCGCCCAGTTTCGGCCTGGTCGGTTTTGGTCGGCGCGACTGGAGCCACGAAAAGTTCGCTGAATACGTACACGAATGCGTCAGCCAACATTCCCGCACAGAGTTCCGCGAAGAGGTATTCGCCCAGCTGAGGGGCGGCCTGCGCTTTGTGCAGGGCAGCAGCTTTGACGACACCCCGGCCTACGAGGAACTAACCCGCGTGGTCAAGGAACTGGACGAAGAGCGCGGCACCGGCGGTAACCACGCTTTCTACCTGTCCATTCCCCCGGATGCTTTCCCGAAGGTCTGCTCGCAGCTCGCCAATTCCGGGCTTAACAGCCCGGATGGTCAGTCCTGGCGGCGCGTCGTCATCGAAAAGCCTTTCGGACACGATCTCACCTCGGCCCGCGAACTCAACGACGTGGTGGAAAAGGTGTTCCGCCCCGAGGACGTTTTCCGCATCGATCATTACCTGGGCAAGGAAACCGTGCAGAACCTGCTGGCGCTGCGCTTTGCCAACCAGATGTTCGAGCCGGTGTGGAACGCCAAATACGTCGACCATGTGCAGATCACGATGGCGGAAGACATCGGTATCGGTTCGCGAGCCGGATATTACGACGGTATCGGCACCGCCCGCGACGTAATCCAAAATCACCTGCTGCAGCTTTTCGCGCTCACCGCGATGGAGGAACCGATCACCTTTGACGCCGCCGAACTGCGTGCGGAGAAGGAAAAGGTGCTGGCGGCCGTGCAGCTGCCCGCCGACCTCGGTGCCCACACCTGCCGTGGCCAGTACGTCGGCGGCTGGCAGGGCGGCGAACAGGTACGGGGATACCTGGAAGAGGACGGTATCGGCCCTGACTCGCGTACCGAAACGTTCGCGGCCATGCGCCTGGACGTAAACACCCGCCGCTGGGCCGGGGTGCCGTTCTACCTGCGCGCCGGGAAGCGCCTGGGCAGGCGAGTCACGGAAATCGCCGTGGTGTTCAAGAGTGCCCCGTTCCTACCCTTCCAGACGAGCGACACGGCCAGCCTGGGCCAAAACGCAATCGTGATTAGGGTGCAGCCCGACGAGGGCGTGACCCTGCGTTTCGGCTCCAAGGTGCCCGGCACGCACATGGAGGTACGCGATGTCACGATGGACTTCGCCTACGGTTCCTCTTTCACCGAGGCTTCACCCGAAGCCTACGAGCGCCTGATCCTGGACGTTCTGCTGGGCGATCCGCCCCTCTTCCCGCACCAGCGCGAAGTGGAACTGTCCTGGAAGATCCTCGACCCGATCACCGAGTACTGGGCGAACAATGGACGCCCCTCCCCCTACCGGGCCGGTACCTGGGGACCTGACTCGGCACACGAAATGCTGGCCCGCGACGGACGCAGCTGGAGGCGGCCATGATTAAGACCCTTACCAACACGACCTCTTCACAGGTCGATAAGGAAATGATGTCGCTGCGCGAAAGCGGCGGCGCACTCACCCTGAGCCGGGTGCTATCACTCGTGATAGTCACCCCCGCCTCCGAGATGGAGGAACCCATCCGAGCCGCGGTGCAGGCGAGCCACGAACACCCCTGCCGGGTGCTCGTGCTGGTGCTGGATGCCGAAGCGAACGAGGACGGCCTGGACGCCGAGATCAGGGTCGGTCACGACGCCGGTGCCGGCGAGGTGGTTATCCTGCACGCTCGCGGGCAGGTAACAACCAGCATCGACACCCTCATCACTCCCCTGCTGCTGCCCGACGCGCCCATCGTCACCTGGTGGCCGAACAATCCGCCCTCGGCTCCCGCGCAGGATCTGGTGGGCCGACTCTCGCAGCGACGCATCACCGATTCCCAGTCCTGCCCGGACCCGGCGGACGTCATGAAGCGGCTGCGCCGCGGCTACCAGGAGGGCGATTCCGACTTCAGCTGGACCCGCCTAACCAACTGGCGCGGCCTGCTCGCGTCGGCGTTCGACGTACCGCCCAGGCAGACCCCGAAACTGGTGGAGGTCACGGGTAATCCGCGTAACCCCTCGGTGATCCTGATGTCTAGCTGGCTGGAGACCCGCCTGGGCTGCGAGGTGCGTGTGATCGACGCCAGCGAAGAAGTAAACGGCCTGAAAGCGGTGCGTATCCTGCGCGCCGACGGCGATATCGTGCTCACCCGCGAAAACTATACCCAGCTCGCCATGCAGCTTCCCGGCAGCCAGAAACCGCAGCTGGTCAGCCTGCCCCGGCGGAGCCTGTTCGAATGCCTTTCCGAGGAACTGCGCAGGCTGGACCCGGACGTGGTTTACGGCGAGGTTATCCGCCACGCCTTTGAGGAGATCGCGGACCCGGCGGAATACGCCCGTAACAAGCCCGCCCCGACGGTGAAGGTGTTTGCCGACGCCGACGAGCTCGCCGCGCAGTCCGCAAAAAGCATCGTGGATCGCCTGGCGGCCGCGATCAGCGAACGCGGGGTCGGCCACCTGGTGCTGACCGGCGGTAGCGTCGGCACCAAGGTTGCGCTGGCGCTACCGGAAGCGGCCCGCGCCGCCGGGCTGCCCCTGGAAAAGCTGCATCTGTGGTGGGGCGACGAACGTTTCGTGAAGCACAGCAGCGAGGATCGCAACGATAGGGCCGTGAGCGGCCTGCTCGATGCGGAGGGCCTGCGCCCCGAACACATTCACCGGATGCCCGCGAGCGGTTCCGGCATGAGCCCGGCAGATGCGGCGGCCTGGTATGCCCAGCAGCTCGCCCTCTGGGGTGGCGATGCCCAGTTCCACACCCGTGGCATGCCTTTCTTCGATGTGGTGCTGCTCGGGGTCGGCCCCGACGCGCACGTTGCCTCACTGTTCCCGAAGCACGAGGCGCAGTCGGAATGCAGCCATCCGGTGATTCCCGTTCACGATTCCCCCAAGCCGCCGCCGACGCGCGTTTCGCTTTCCTACAGCGTGCTCAATTCTTCGCGCAGCGTCATGCTTTTGGTGGCCGGAGCGGAAAAGGCCGAGGCCGTGGCCAATTCGCAGTGCGATCCCGAGCCGTGGCTCTACCCCGCTTCGTCGGTGCGCGGCGTGCAGGAAACGACCTGGTATCTGGACGAGGCGGCGGCTTCTCAGCTGCCGTAGCGTATTCCCGTAGCCCCGGTAAAGGGGTACAGATAAAGCGAGAGGGTGACCGGCATTTTACCGGTCACCCTCTCGCTTTAATTTATTGCGCTACAGCGGCTAGGCAGTTACGCGCGGTTTCGCACTGACGGCTAGAACCTGGAAAGTATGCCCAGGGCAATCACGCAAACCCCCCAGACCAGAGCCATACCGACGGTGATGCGGTTGAGGTTTCGTTCCGCAACGCCCGAAGAACCGGCACCGGAAGAAATCCCGCCGCCGAACATGTCCGAAAGACCGCCGCCGCGCCCCTTGTGCAAAAGCACCAACAGGATCAGCAGCAGGCTGGTCAGGGCGAGGATCACTTGCAGGATGATGGTCAGAATTTGCACGCCAAGTCTTTCACTCGAAACGGGTTACTCCCCCAGGATACGGCTCGCGCCGCGTCCCTGTCATCCGGGACGCGGCGCGAGTAATAAATCAGCTAGCTTCAGGCCTGCTGGTAGGTGGCGATGGCGGCGAAGCCATCGGCCTTCAGCGAAGCGCCGCCGACGAGAGCGCCGTCGACGTCTTCCTTGGCCATGATCTCGCGGACGTTATCAGCCTTAACGCTGCCGCCGTAGAGTACGCGCACTGCCTCGGCGACCTCGCCGCCGTACATTACGCGCAGGCATTCGCGGATCTCGTGGCAGACTTCCTGAGCATCCTCCGGGGTAGCGACCTCGCCGGTGCCGATGGCCCAAACGGGCTCGTAGGCGATGACGATCTTCGCTGCATCCTCGGCGCTGAGGCCCTCAATGCCGCCTTCCAGCTGGGCGAGGGTGTACTCAACGTGCTTGCCGGCCTTGCGCTCTTCGAGCGGTTCGCCCACGCACAGGATCGGCACCAGGCCAGCCGCGAAGGCAGCCTTAACCTTGTTGTTGGTGATGGCTTCGGTTTCGCCGTGGTACTGGCGACGCTCCGAGTGGCCAACCGCAACGTAGGTGCAGCCGAGGGCCTTCAGCATCTTGCCGGAGGTTTCGCCGGTGTAGGCGCCGGACTCGTGCTCGGAGATGTCCTGGCCGCCGTAGGCGAGGCCGAACTTGCCGGCATCGACAGCGGTCTGCACGGTGCGGATATCAACGAACGGGGGCAGAACTGCAACCTCAACGGCGCTGTAGTCATGCTTCGCGTCAGCGAGCTTTTCACCCAGCTCCTCAACGAGGGCAAGGCCCTCCTTGTAGTCGAGGTTCATCTTCCAGTTGCCCGCCATCAGCGGGGTACGGGTGGTCACTTAGCTTCCTCCTCAAGGATAGCGATGCCCGGCAGGGTCTTGCCTTCGATCAGTTCGAGGCTGGCGCCGCCGCCGGTGGAAATGTGCGAGAACTTCTTCTCGTCATAGCCCAGGTTACGCACTGCCGATGCGGAGTCGCCACCGCCAACGACGGTGAAACCGGCGCAATCCATGAGCGCTTCGGCAACGGCCTTGGTGCCCTCGGCGAATGCCGGGAACTCGAACACGCCCATCGGGCCGTTCCAGAACACGGTCTTCGCGTCGGCGATCTTCTCCGCGAACAGAGCGCGGGTCTTGGGGCCGATGTCCAGGCCCTCCTGGTCGGCCGGCATGCTGTCGGTATCGACCACGGTGCTGGGGGCGTCGGCCGCGAACTCGGGGGCGACCACGACGTCTACGGGGAGAACGATCTCTACGCCGTTAGCCTTTGCGCGCTCCATGTAGCCCTTGACGGTCTCAATCTGGGACTCGTCCAGCAGCGACTTGCCGACCTCGTGGCCCAGGGCCTTCTGGAAGGTGTAGGACATGCCGCCACCGATCAGAATGCGGTCCGCCTTGTCGAGCAGGTTCTCGATAACACCGAGCTTGTCGGCCACCTTAGCGCCGCCCAGGATCACTACGAAGGGACGCTCCGGGTTGTCGGTCACCTTGCGCAGGGACTCGACCTCGTTCAGCACCAGGCTGCCGGTAGCTGCGGGAAGAAGCTTGGCGACGTCGTAAACCGAAGCCTGCTTGCGGTGCACAACACCGAAGCCGTCGGAAACGAAAACGTCAGCCAGCTCGGCCAGCTCGGCGGCGAAAGCTGCGCGCTCCGCCTCGTCCTTGCTGGTCTCGCCCTTGTTGAAGCGGATGTTCTCCAGGATTGCGACTTCGCCGTCCTTGAGGGCAGCCACTACCTCTTTGGCAGATTCGCCGACGGTGTCGGTGGCGAACTTAACCTCTTTGCCGAGCAGTTCGCTCATGCGCGCCACGACGGGACGCAGCGAGTACTTCTCCTCGGGAGCGCCCTTCGGGCGGCCCAGGTGAGCAACCACGACCACGCGCGCACCGGCATCGACCAGGGCCTGGATCGTGGGCAGCGATGCGCGCACACGGCCGTCGTCGGTGATGGTGGTGCCATCGAGCGGAACGTTGAGGTCGGAGCGAACGAGAACGCGCTTGCCGCGCAGATCTCCAAGGTTTTCAAGAGTTTTCATGGGTTCTCCTCAGTGGAGCGAAGTTATCTAGGGTGCGGCAACAGCCGCGGTAGGCAGAGAGCCCGCCCCATCCGGCGCTGGGCCAAACAGTGCGGGCTCTCTCAGATGCTTAAGCGTTTTTAGGCTCAGGCAGACTTGGCAATGATGCCCATGAGGTCAACGAGACGGTTCGAGTAGCCCCACTCGTTGTCGTACCAGGTAACAACCTTGACCTGGTTGCCGATCACCTTGGTGCAGCCAGCGTCGAAGATCGAGCTGTGCGGGTCGGTGACGATGTCGGAGGAGACGATCGGATCCTCGGTGTAAGCCAGGATGCCCTTCATCTCGCCCTCGGCGGCCTTCTTAACAGCAGCGTTGATCTCCTCGACGGTGACCTCGCGGGCGGCCTCGAAGGTGAGGTCGGTGGCGGAGCCGGTCGGGGTGGGAACGCGCAGAGCGTAGCCGTCGAACTTGCCCTTCAGCTCCGGCAGAACCAGGGCCACAGCAGCGGCAGCGCCGGTCTTGGTCGGGATGATGTTGAGGGCAGCGGCGCGGGCGCGGCGCAGGTCCTTGTGCGGGCCATCCTGCAGGTTCTGGTCTGCGGTGTAAGCGTGCACGGTGGTCATGAGGCCCTTGACGATACCGAACTCGTCGTTAAGGACCTTAGCCAGCGGCGCGAGGCAGTTGGTGGTGCAGGAAGCGTTGGAGATGATGTTGTGCTTGGCCGGATCGTAATCCTTGTCGTTAACACCGATAACGATGGTAACGTCCTCGTTCTTCGCCGGAGCGGAGATGACGACCTTCTTGGCGCCAGCCTCAAGGTGGGCCTTAGCAGCGTTACCGTCGGTGAAACGGCCGGTGGACTCGATCACGACGTCAGCGCCGAGCTCGCCCCAGGGGAGCTTAGCCGGGTCGCGCTCTTCGAGAGCCTTAAAAGTCATGTCGCCCACGGTGATGGTGTCATCGGTGTAGGAAACGTCCTGCTTGAGAACACCCAGGATCGAGTCGTACTTCAGCAGGTGAGCGAGCGTCTTGTTGTCGGTGAGGTCGTTGACGCCGACGATTTCGACATCAGCGCCCTGTTCGAGAACGGCTCGCAGGAAGTTACGGCCGATACGTCCGAAACCATTAATTCCGACTTTAATTGTCACAGTGCCCTCCTAGGCGCGCGACGGTGATTGCACCGTCGCTGTTGGAGACAGGTCTGGCGCGCACAACGACGTACGCTAACCCGTGAAGCGGGCGGTAAGCCTGTTTCCAAGCCGTTCGTTCCGCTTACCGGATAACACAAGCCTACACACCTTGGAGGGGGACTTCGACCATTCGTCCCGGTTTTTTAGCGGAGTAATTTCACTATTGTGTCGACTCACCCGTAAAGTGCGCCTCAGTATCAGGAATCCCCAGTTCAGCGGCTTTTTTGTCGGCCATGGCCAACAACCTGCGGATACGCCCGGCAACGGCATCCTTAGTCATGGGCGGATCCGCCAGGGCCCCAAGTTCCTCGAGACTCGCCTGTTTGTGTTGAATCCGCAAAGTCCCGGCGGTGCGCAGATGCGGCGGGACTTCGTCACCCAAAATTTCGAGCGCACGCTCCACGCGCGCGCCCGCCGCGACCGCCGCGCGGGCCGAGCGGCGCAGGTTGGCGTCATCAAAATTAGCCAGCCGGTTGGCGGTTGCGCGCACCTCGCGCCGCGTACGTTTTTGCCCCCACAGTTGCGCGGTTTTTTCCGCCCCCAGCACCTGCAGCAGGCGCAGGATCTGTTCGCCGTCGCGCAGCACCACCCGGTCGCTGCCGCGCACCTCGCGCGGTTTCGCGGCAACCCCGAGCCGCCGGGCCGCCCCCACCATCGCAAGCGCTACCTCCGGTCCGGGACAGGTCAGTTCCAGGGCGCTGCTGCGCCCCGGCTCTGTCAGGCTGCCGTGGGCCAGGAAAGCTCCGCGCCAGGCGGAGGCCGCATCGTGGTCGGCTCCCCCGACTACCACCGGAGGCATACCGCGCACCGGCCTGCCGCGGCCGTCGATAAGACCCGTCTGGCGCGCCAGTACGTGCCCGTCCCCCATTACGCGCACCACGTAGCGGTCGCAGCGGCGTATTCCCGAAGCGGAAATGACGCCCAGTTCGCTGCGGTGCCCATAAAGTTCGGCCAGATCGCGGCGCAGTCTGCGGGCGGCCAGCGCGGAATCGAGTTCTACCTCGACCGCTACGGCTCCGCCCACCAGGTGCAGTCCGCCGCCGAAACGCAGCAGGGCCGACACCTCGGCTTTACGGCAGCAGACACGCGTGACCTCGGTGCGGGCAAGCTCTTCTTTGACGGTACCGGTGAGCGCCACGCGTGCTCCTCTCCCAAAAATTCTGGCTGTGAAAACAGGCCTAGGTTATCTTAGTGCGCCTCCTCGCGCGCAAACATGTCGAAGACGTCCCGGTAGGCGGAAGCCAGGCGCAGCGGCTCGTGTTCGGGCACGTTTCCGCTCACGCCGACGCTGCGCAACACCAACTCAGTACCGTGTTTTTCGGTTCTTTTCCGCATCAAAGCGGGATCTGCCAGGCACGACGGATCGGCCAGTAGCGCGTGGTAGCGAATGTCTGGACGCTGCGCGCAGAGCACATCGAGCAGGTCGGCGAAGTTTCGCCCCTCCGCCTCACTGACTCCCGCCGATAGGTTCATCGTCACCATCCGGCGCGCGCAGCTACTCGCCACCGCGTCGGCCAGATCCGGCACCATCAGGTGCGGCAGCACCGAGGTGAACCAGGAGCCGGGGCCGAAGATCAGCCAGTCGGCACGCTCCACCGCGTCCAGCACCTGCTGCGGCACGCGCGGGTTGGCGGGGAGCAGACGCACCTCTTCCACGTAACCGTCTGCCGCCGCCACCTGCGCCTGCCCGCGCACCTTGCGCAGTTCGCCGGCCACGCGCACGTCGGCTTCGATATGCAGCGGATCCAGCGCCATCGGAAGCACCCGGCCCCGCGCCCCCAATAGATCGCCCACGTATTTCAGGCCCTCTACCGGATCGTCCAGCAGCTGCCAAAGGGCCACGATCAGCAGGTTGCCGACCGCGTGCCCCTCAAGTTCCCCGGCGTCCTCGAAACGGTGCTGGATAACATCGCGCCACATGTGCCCCGCGCTCGTGTCATCGCACAGGGCCGCCAGCGCCATGCGCAGATCGCCCGGCGGCAGCACCGGCATGTGTTCGCGCAGCCGCCCGGAGGAGCCGCCGTTATCAGCGACGGTGACCACGGCGGTGAGGTCTTGCGTGATGTGGCGCAGCGCCTTCAGGTTTGCGGCCAGGCCGTGGCCGCCACCGAAAGCGACCACGCGCGGGGCGCGCTGACGCCGGTTTTTCCTCGCCATCTTCCTACCTATTCCCGCCCCAGATCGCGGTGACGCACCCGCACCGAATGGCCCTGCTTTTGCAGTTCTGAGGCGATGCGTTCCGTGAGCGCTACCGAACGGTGCTTGCCGCCGGTGCAGCCGATCGCCAGAGTCGTGAAGTGCTTGTTTTCTGTGCCGTAGCCCGCCAATACCGGTTTTAGCATCGCGAGGTAGGCCTCCACGAACGGCAGCGCGTTCGGGGTGCCCATCACGAATTCGGCCACGGGTTCGTCAGTGCCGCGCAGGGGGCGCAGCTCCGGAATCCAGTACGGGTTCTGGATGAAACGCACATCGCTCACGTGGTCGGCTTCGAGCGGGATACCGTATTTGAAGCCGAACGACATCAGGTTGATGGTGAGCTGCTGGTCATCGTCCGAACCGAACGTGCTGCGCATCCGCATGGTCAGCTGGTGCACGTTGAGCGCGGAGGTGTCGATGATGGTATCGGCAAACTTCTTTAGCGGGGCCAGCATTTCCCGCTCCCGCCTGATGCCTTCGATCACGCCGCCCTCGCCCTGCAGCGGGTGGGGGCGCCGCACCGAATCGAAGCGGCGCACCAGGGTCTGTTCGTCGGCGGTCAGGTACACCAGCCGCGGCCTTACTTCCTCTTCCTGCAGGGCCATGATTACGTCGGGCAGTTCCGAGAAGAACTCCCCCGAACGCGGGTCCACCACGCAGGCGAAACGGCTGCGCTTACCCTCCGTCTGCGACTGCAGTTCATAGAGGGTCTTAATTAGCTGCGGGGCAATGTTGTAAACGACGTACCAGCCGAGGTCCTCTAGCGCGTGAGCCGCAGTTTCTCGACCCGCACCGGCCAATCCGGTGATGATCACGATTTCGGGGGCATCGCTCGTTTCCGGGGCGGCGTCGGCCATCTGGAACGTCTCCTCATTCAAGTGCGTTTACAGCTCAGTCAATGACCTCACCGGTAGTCACATTGACCGCCGGTTGCGTCTCAACCGATTGTAGTGCCCGCCACACCTTCTCCGCTAACGCGGTGCCGAAGCCGGGAACGGCCGCTATTTCCTCCACCCCGGCTGCGCGTATCGCCTTGACGGTGACGAATTTTTCCAGCAGCGCACGGCGGCGCTTCTCCCCCAGGCCCGGTATGCCATCCAGCAGGCTTTCCTGCATGGCCTTGCCGCGTTTGCTGCGATGATGCGAGATCGCGAAGCGGTGCGCTTCGTCGCGCAAACGCTGCAACAAGAACAGGCCTTGCGAGGTACGCGGCAGCACCAGCGGGAAGTCCTCCCCCGGCAGCCAGACCTCCTCCAGGCGCTTTGCCAGGCCGACCAGGGCAATATCGGTTACGCCCTGCTCCTCGAAGGCACGCTGCGCCGCCGCCACCTGCGCCGGGCCGCCGTCCACCACTATCAGGGAGGGCGGGTAGGCGAAACGCTTGTCATCGCCCGCTTCTGATTCGCCGCGCTTATGGCGCGCGAGCCTGCGGCTGATTACGTCGTACATCGAGGCCGTGTCGTCGCGCGCGGCCTCTCCCGTCACGTTGTAGCGCCGGTAGGCGCTCTTGCGGGGCAGGCCGTCCTCGAACACCACCATCGAGGCCACCACGTTGGTTCCCTGGGAATGGGAAACATCGAAACATTCGATGCGCAGCGGCGGGGTATCCAGATCGAGCGCTTGTGCCAGTTCCTCCAGGGAACGCGAGCGCGCGGTCAGATCGCCCGCCCGCCGCATGCTGTGCAGGCGCAGGGCCTGCTGCGCATTCGTAAGGACGGTTTCCAGCAGGTCTTTCTTTTCGCCGCGCTGGGGCACGCGCAGGTTCACGCCGCGCCCCACGAACTGACTCATCCGCCGGGTTTCGTCGGCGTCTTCCGGCAGGGCCGACACCAGCACCTCGCGGGGCGGCTTTTCCTGTTCGTAGAGGGTTTGCAGGGCGCGTTCCACGATGTCTGCGGCGCAGGAAGCGTCACTCAGCTCGGCTATCCAGCCGCGCTGGCCGCGAATCCTGCCGCCGCGCACGTGGAACACCTGGATGGAGGCTTCCAGATCGTCTAGCACCACGCCGATGACGTCGGCATCCGTGGCATCGGAAAGCACCACGGTGTTCTTCTCCATCACCTTTTTCAGCGCCGCTAGATCGTCCCGGTACCTGGCCGCCGCCTCAAAATCGAGTTCCTGCGCGGCGGCACGCATCTTTTCCTCGATGTCGCGCAGGTAGCGGCCGGTGTTTCCGGCCATGAAGTCGCACAGCTGTTCTGCGAGCCGCCGGTGTTCCTCGGCGCTCACCCGGCCGACGCAGGGCGCGGCGCAGCGCTCAATGTGTCCCTTCAGGCAGGGCTGGCCCGCCCTTTCAGCGCGGCGGAAAATCCCTTCCGTGCAGGTGCGCACCGGGAATACGCGCAGCAGCAGATCCAGGGTCTCCCGGATTGCCCAGGCCTGCGTGTAAGGGCCGAAGTAGCGGTTCCCCTTCCGGTGCGCCTGGCGGGTCACCAGGACGCGGGGGAACTTATCCGCCATCGTCACGACCAGGTAGGGGTAGGACTTGTCGTCGCGAAACTTTACGTTAAAGCGTGGATCGTATTCCTTGATCCAGGTGTATTCGAGGGTGAGCGCCTCTACCTCCGTGCCCACCACGGTCCATTCCACCGATTCGGCGGTGGTTACCATGCGGCGGGTGCGCGGGTGCAGCCCGGCCAGGTCCTGGAAGTAGTTAGCCAGGCGCTGGCGCAGGTTCTTTGCCTTGCCGACGTAGATGACGCGCCCGTCTCCGTCGCGGAAACGGTAAACGCCGGGAGAGGTGGGTATCTCTCCCGGTGCTGGCCGGTAGGTTACCGGGTCAGCCACGGCCCAACAGCGGCTTCAGGTAGCGCCCGGTCCAGCTTTCCGCGCACTCGGCAACCTGTTCGGGGGTGCCGCAGGCGATCAGCTGGCCGCCGCCGCTGCCGCCCTCCGGGCCGAGGTCGATCACGTAGTCGGCGCTCTTGATCACGTCCAGGTTGTGTTCGATCACCAGCACGCTGTTGCCCTTGTCTACCAGCCCCTGCAGCACGGCAAGCAGCTTGCGTACGTCCTCGAAGTGCAGGCCCGTGGTCGGTTCGTCCAGCACGTAAATGGTGCGCCCGTTGGAGCGCTTGTGCAGTTCCGACGCGAGCTTGACGCGCTGCGCCTCACCGCCCGAAAGCGTGGGCGCGCTCTGCCCGAGGCGCACGTAGCCGAGGCCGACGTCCACCAGGGTCTGCATCTGCCGACGAATCGCGGGGATCGCGTCGAAGAAGTCGAGCGCCTCCTCAATCGGCATGTCGAGGATCTCCGCCACGTTCTTGCCCTTGAACTTAACGTCCAGCGTTTCGCGGTTATAACGCTTGCCCTTGCAGACCTCGCAGGGCACGTAGACGTCGGGCAGGAAGTTCATTTCGATCTTGATCGTGCCATCGCCCGTGCAGGCCTCGCAGCGCCCACCCTTCACGTTGAAGGAGAAGCGCCCAGGTTGGTAGCCGCGAATCTTCGCTTCGGAGGTCTGCGCGAACAGTTTGCGCACATGATCCCACACGCCCGTGTAGGTGGCGGGGTTGGAGCGCGGGGTGCGCCCGATCGGGGACTGATCGACGTGCACCACCTTGTCCAGGTGTTCCAGGCCGGTGATGCGCTTATGCCTGCCCGCTACCAGCCGGGCCCGGTTCAGGTCACGCGCAAGCGCCGTGTAGAGGATGTCGTTCACCAGCGTGGACTTGCCGGAACCGGAAACGCCCGTGACGGCGGTCAGCACGCCCAGCGGGAACGCGACGTCGATGTTTTGCAGGTTGTTTTCGCGCGCCCCCAGCACCTTGAGCTGCCTGTCCTTGGCGATCTTGCGGCGCTCTTTGGGCACCGCGATGCTGAGTTCCCCGGAAAGGTAGCGGCCCGTGAGGGAGTCCGGGTTTTTCTTCAGGGAGGCAACGTCGCCCGAATGCACCACGCGGCCACCGTGTTCGCCCGCCGCCGGGCCGATGTCCACCACCCAGTCCGCGGCGTTCAGCGTGTCCTCATCGTGCTCCACCACGATCAGGGTGTTGCCGAGGTCCCGCAGCCTGGTCAGGGTGTTAATCAGGCGTTCGTTATCGCGCTGGTGCAGGCCGATGGAAGGCTCGTCTAGCACGTACAGCACACCCACCAGCCCGGCACCGATCTGGGTGGCCAGGCGGATACGCTGCGCCTCGCCGCCCGAAAGCGTGCCCGCGGCGCGCGAAAGCGTGAGGTAATCCAGGCCGACATCGAGCAGGAAGCCGAGGCGGGCCCGGATTTCTTTCAGCACGGCGTCGGCAATCGCAGCCTGGCGAGCGGTCAGGGAAAGGCCCTCGAAGAAGTTTTGCGCGTTCCTAATGGACATTTCGCAGACCTCGGCGATGGAGCGATCCCCCACCGTCACCGCGAGCACCTCGGGGCGCAGGCGCGCACCCCGGCAGGCGGTGCAGGGAACCTCGCGCATGAAGGCCGAATACTTTTCGCGCATCGTGTCGGATTCGGTGTCGTCGTAGCGGCGCTTCACGAAGTGCAGCACGCCCTCGACGCCGGTCGAATAGGTGCGTTCCCTGCCGAAACGGTTGCGGTAGCGCACATGCACCTTGTGGTCCTTGCCCTCCAGCAGCGCCTTGCGCGCGGCCTGCGGCAGCTTCCGCCAGGGGGTGTCTAGGTCGAACCCCATTTCCTCTGCCAGGCCCGCCATCACCTGCAGGTGATAGTCGGCCCCCGACTGCGTCCAGGGCAGGATCGCGCCCTCCGCGAGCGTCATGTCCTCGTCGGCAATCACCAGTTCGGGATCCACCTCGAGGCTGGCCCCGAGTCCGTCGCAGGAGGGGCAGGCACCGTAGGGCGCGTTGAAGGAGAACGAACGCGGTTCGAAATCGTCAATCGCGAGCGCATGCTCGTTCGGGCAGGCAAGTTTTTCGGAAAAACGCCGGGTGCGGCGGGGGTCATTTTCGTCGCGGTCTACGAAATCGACCAGCAGCAGCCCCTCGGCAAGTTTCAGCGCCGTCTCCACCGAGTCGGTTAGGCGGCGCTGCATGTTATCGCGCACCACCAGCCGGTCCACCACCACCTCGATGGTGTGCTTGTACTTTTTATCGAGCGTGATCTCGCTGTCCAGGCGCACCTGTTCGCCGTCGATCCGGGCGCGCGCGTACCCCTTGGCGCGCAGGTCGGCCAGCAGGTCCACGAACTCGCCCTTGCGCCCGCGCACGATCGGGGCGAGGAGCTGAAAACGCGTGCCTTCCTCGTATCCCAGGATCACATCCACGATCTGCTGCGCGCTCTGCGCGGTCACTTCCTCACCGCAGTCGGGGCAGTGCTGAATACCGGCGCGCGACCACAGCAAACGCATGTAGTCGTAAACCTCGGTAATGGTGCCGACGGTGGAGCGCGGGTTGCGGGAGGTCGACTTTTGATCAATCGCAACCGCGGGCGAAAGCCCCTCGATGAAATCAACCTTGGGCTTGTCCATCTGCCCCAGGAACTGGCGGGCGTAGGCGGAAAGGGATTCGACGTAGCGGCGCTGGCCCTCGGCGAAGATCGTATCGAACGCCAGGGACGACTTACCGGAACCCGACAGGCCGGAAAAGACCACGAGCCGATCGCGCGGGATGTCTATGTCTACGTTCTTCAGATTGTGTTCTGCGGCGCCACGTACTACCAAGGAATCCTTCACTCAAACAGTCTACGGGGCAGCGCCGTCAGATAACGGCTGCTTCGCTAAAGGCGAATGAAAGGTTCATACTGGTGGACATGGCACGAGGTGAATACACCGGGGACGTCGAAAACGGCGGTCCCTGCGCAAAACGAATCGTCAACAACCTGGTGATACGCAAGGCATCGGTAGGCCCGCTGGATAACAACGCCTACCTGCTGACCTGCCGCTGCACCGGCGCACAGGTATTGATCGACGCCGCCGCCGATCCGGCCCGGCTGATGAAGCTGGTGCGGGAAGGGTCCCCGGAATCCCGGCTGGACATGATCGTCACCACCCATTCTCACCACGATCACGTCGGCGCACTGGCAGCGATGGTTGCCGCCACCGGAGCGCGCACCGCGGCAGGCGCGGCCGACGCACCGAACATTCCCGTGCCAACGGACGTTCCCCTGCGTAACGGCGACGTATTCCACGTCGGCATCCACGACATCGAGGTGATCTCGCTGCGCGGACACACCCCCGGCTCCATCGCGCTGCTTCTACGCGGCGACTTCTACGGCAACCACCTGTTCACGGGAGACTCGCTGTTCCCCGGCGGGGTCGGCGCGACGCACAACGATCCGCAGCGTTTCCAGCAGCTAATAGGGGACGTCGAAGAACGCATCTTCGACCGGCTGGACGACGACACCTGGGTATATCCCGGCCACGGCCCGGACACCACGCTCGGCAAGGAACGCCCCCAGCTACCCGCCTGGCGCGAACGCGGCTGGTAGGCCCCGCTAAGCCTGGCCCTGCTCGATCTGGCGCAGCTCCTTCTTTAGGGCCGCCACTTCGTCGCGGATCTTCGCGGCCTCCTCGAAGCGCAGCTCGGCGGAGGCCGCGTGCATCTGCACCGTCATTTCTTCTATCAGTCTGCTCAGCTCGCCCACCGGATCGTCACCCAGGTCGAGCGAATCCGCGGTGGCCTTCGCTGTCGCGCTAGTCGCCACCGCCAGGTCCTGGCGCACCGCGTCCTTCCCCTTGCGGTACTTGCTGGCCATCAGCGTCTCGGTGTCTACGTCCTCGCGCGCCAGCATTTCGGTGACGTCCGCGATCTTCTTACGCAGCGGCTGCGGGTCGATGCCGCGTTCCTCGTTGTAGGCAATCTGGATGGCGCGGCGGCGGTTCGTTTCGTCAATCGCCTGCTGCATGGAATCGGTGATCTTGTCGGCATACATGTGCACCTGGCCCGACACGTTACGCGCCGCGCGCCCAATCGTCTGGATCAGGGAGGTGCGCGAGCGCAGGAAACCCTCCTTGTCGGCGTCCAGGATCGCCACCAGGGACACCTCGGGCAGGTCCAGGCCCTCACGCAGCAGGTTAATACCCACCAGCACGTCGTATTCGCCGTGCCGCAGCTCGCTCAGCAGCTCGATCCGGCGCAGCGTATCCACGTCCGAATGCAGGTAACGCACCCGCACGCCGTGTTCGAGCAGGTAGTCGGTGAGGTCCTCCGCCATTTTCTTGGTGAGGGTGGTGACCAGCACACGCTCGTCCCTGGCCGCACGTTCCTCGATCTCTGCCCGCAAATCGTCGATCTGCCCCTTCACCGGCTTGACCACAATCTCCGGATCCACCAGGCCCGTCGGGCGGATGATCTGCTCCACCACGCCGTTGGCCAGGTTAAGTTCGTAGTCGGCGGGGGTGGCCGACAGGTAGACCGTCTGGCCGATCCGCTCGGTAAACTCCGCAAACTTGAGCGGCCGGTTATCGAGGGCCGACGGCAGGCGGAAGCCGAAATCGACGAGGGTGCGTTTGCGCGAACGGTCGCCCTCGTACATCGCGCCGATCTGCGGGATGGTCTGGTGGGACTCGTCCAGCACCAGCAGGAAGTCCTCCGGAAAGTAATCGAGCAGCGTGTTCGGTGGGGTGCCGGGGCCGCGCCCGTCGAAGTGCCGCGAATAGTTCTCCACCCCGCTGGTGGTTCCCATCTGGCGCAGCATCTCCAGATCGTGCGTGGTGCGCATGCGCAGCCGCTGGGCTTCGAGGAGCTTGTTTTGCCCCTCGAGTTCGCTAAGTCGCTCCCCCAGTTCCTTTTCGATGTCGCCGATGGCGCGCGCCAAACGCTCCGGGCCGGCCACGTAGTGCGAGGCGGGGAAGATATGCACCTGCTGCTCTTCCCGAATCACCTCGCCGGTCACCGGGTGCAGGGTGTAAAGGGCGTCGATCTCGTCCCCGAAGAACTCAATCCTGAGCGCCAGTTCCTCGTACATGGGGATGATCTCTACCGTGTCGCCGCGCACGCGGAAGGTGCCGCGCACGAAAGCGATGTCGTTGCGTTCGTACTGCATGTCCACGAAGCGGCGCAGCAGCACGTCCAGGTCAATCGTGTCCCCCACCCGCAGCGAAACCATGCGGTCCACGTACTCCTGCGGCGTGCCCAGGCCGTAGATGCAGGAAACCGACGAAACCACCACCACGTCGCGGCGGGTAATCAGCGAGTTGGTGGCGGAGTGGCGCAGTCTCTCAACCTCCGCATTGATGGAGGAATCCTTCTCGATATAGGTATCCGACTGCGGAACGTAGGCTTCCGGCTGATAGTAGTCGTAGTAGGAAACGAAGTATTCCACGGCGTTATGCGGCAGCAGTTCCCTGAACTCGCTCGCCAGCTGCGCCGCCAGGGTCTTGTTGTGCGCCATCACCAGCGTGGGACGCTGCAGCCGCTCGATCAACCACGCGGTGGTCGCGCTCTTACCCGTGCCGGTAGCGCCGAGCAGCACCACGTGTTCCTCGCCGTCCTCGATCCGGCGCGCCAGCTCCTCAATCGCCTGCGGCTGATCGCCGGAAGGCTGATAGGGAGAGACCACCTGAAACGGGTGCACAGTCCTGACAAGATCGGTAACCGGGCGCATACACTCAGCCTAACCGCGCAAGCAGTCTTTCCAGGGCCACATTCGCCTTGCGGCGTAACGCCTCCCTGTCCCCGTTATTAAGCAGCAGCAGATCGCTGCGACGAATCCGTTCCAGATCGCCCACCTGCGCAGCGATTACCTCCTCGAAAAAACTGCGCGGCTTACCGCGCGAAGCCACCAGCCGCTCCATTCGTGCATCGTAGGGAGCCAGCACAGAGACCACGGCGTCGAAACGGGAGTCTAGGTTCTTCTCGAATAGCAGGGGCACGTCCTGCACAACCAGCCTGGCCCCGGCCGCGAAAGCCAGGCGCTGCTGCCGCTCAAGCTCGGCCTCGACCCTGGGTAGCACAATGCTTTCCAGGTCGGCTCGCGCCGCCGGGTCGGCAAACACGATCCGGCCCAGCTCGCCCCGGTTCACGGGGCAGTCCTCTCCCCGCACGCGTTTCCCAAAACGCGCCACCACGGCCTCCACCGCATCACCGGGGTTGTTCAAAACGGCCCGGGCGATCTCGTCCGCATCTATCACGGGAATCCCGGCCTCGCGCCAGAAACCGGTCACGGTACTTTTCCCGCAACCGATACCTCCCGTTAAGCCGACGAGGAAACCGCCGCCATCATCGCTACGCCGTAAGAAAGCCATGAACGTATTATTCCTCTCCCCGCTAGCGCCGCACGCTGACTCACCGTAACCATCATTGTTAGCCTTGCACATCGTGACCCCCGGAGACTTTCTTTTCAGTTCCGAGATCGTGCGCTACCTGGACCTGTTTGGTGTATTCCTGACCGGCATCGTCGGCGGCGCCTACGGACGGCGCCTACGCTTCGACGCGGTAGGTTTTGCCAGCGTAGCCATCATCTCCGCCCTCGGCGGCGGCATCCTGCGCGATCTGATTCTCGCCTACGGCACCCCGGCGGCGTTCGCTGGCCCCTGGTATCTGTGCTGCGCGCTCGCCGGAGCCACTTTCGCTTTCCTGGTAAAAACCGAGGGCCGTAAGTGGCGGGTCGGTATCGGCGTGATGGACGCCGCCGTGATCGGCACCTGGGCCGCAGTGGGCGTGGCGAAATCCCTCAACCACGGGCTGAGTATCCTGCCCGCGATCATGCTGGGGGTTATTTCCGCGGTGGGCGGCGGCGCTATCCGCGATATTGCGGTGGGTAAGATCCCGGAGATTTTCGGGGGCGGTCCCCTCTATGCGACCGCCGCACTGCTCACTTCCGTACTCACCGTGGGATGCATCCTGCTGCCGGTTCCCGGCGAAACCGTGTTCCTCGCGATCGCGGCCGGTGCCGCCACCGCGATCCTCGCAAAATGGCTGCGCTGGCGCCTGCCGCAGCACGACGACTGGTCGGTCACGCTCTCCGCGGCGCAGCTGAAATCGCTGGTGCGCCGGGTTAGGCGAAGCGAACAGAAGCGGGTGGAGGCCGAGCTGCAGGAAGCGATCGACGAAATCAGCTAGTCACGCGCAGTTAGTCGCCCGCGAGCGCCAGGTAGGCCGCGTGCAGGGTAGCTTCGTCTGGGCTAACCAGGCGAGACGGCTTGGCGATGGCGTCGAGCACCACGAAACGCAGCGTGTTGCCCCGCGCTTTCTTATCGCGCCCCATGGCCGCGCGCAGCCGCTGCCAATCCCCCCGGTATCCGGTAGGCAGGGACATTTGCTGCAAAACCTCACGGTGCCTTGCCACCGCGGCATTGTCCAGGCGGCCGCTCAGGCGCGCCAGTTCGGCAGCGAAAACCATGCCTACCGCGACGGCTTCACCGTGCCGCCAGGAATAGTCCTCGCACAGTTCGATGGCGTGACCGAAGGTGTGTCCGTAGTTGAGGATCTCCCGCAGTCCCGCTTCGCGCAGGTCCTGGCTGACCACGTCGGCCTTAACCCGCACCGCGTAGCCGAGCGCACGCGCGAACTCCGGGCTGCGAATATCGCGCAGGTCGGCTGCGGGGATATCTAGAATGCGCGGGTCCGCGATGAAACCGCACTTGAGGGTTTCCGCCATGCCCGCCGCGATTTCCCGTTCGGGAAGGGTCTCCAGTGCCGACAGGTCACTCACCACCGCCACGGGTGGGTGGAAAGCGCCCACCAGGTTTTTCCCGTGCGCCGTATTGATGCCCGTCTTGCCGCCGATAGCGGCATCCACCATTCCCGCCACCGTGGTCGGGACCTGCATTAGGGCAATGCCTCGGTTCCAGGTTGCTGCGGCGAACCCGGCAAGGTCGGTCACCGTGCCCCCGCCATAGCCGATCACCAAATCGCTGCGGGTGAACCCGGCCGCGCCCAGGCTCTCCCACAGTTGCGCGATGCCCGGAACGTCCTTGCATGTCTCCGCGTCGGGCACCGGGGCGGGGATTACCAGGTAGCCGCTATCGCGCAGCTTCTGGCATATTTCTCCGGCGCGTTTAGCGGTGGTTTCCTGATACACGAACAGGATCTGCCGCACCCCCGCGGGAATAGCCTGGCACAGGTATTCATCGAGGCCGCGCCCGATCGCCACGGCGTAATCGCGTGCTCCGATCAGTTCGGCTTCTTGCGGCAGCGCCGGATGCAGCAGGCGAATCAACTCCGCCACGCAGCTGGCTACGCTGCGCTCCCCCGTTTCTACGCTTTGCGCCGCGACCTCACGCCACAGCGGCTCCCGCAGGTCAGTTATTTTGCGCCAGTTCGCCAGCGTGTCTCCGGCGAGCAGCGGGCGTTCCTCCCCCGTCAGACGCTGCGCCACGGCCTCCGGGGAAACCGTTAGGCGCACCACGCGTTCGCCGCGCAGGAGTTGCCGCGTCTTCGCGTTCAGCACCGCCCCGCCACCGAGCGAGAGGATACCGCCGTGCTGCGCCAGCAGGTCGGCCACCGTCGCGGCTTCGATGCTGCGGAATGTTTCCTCGCCAAAACGCGCGAAGATTTCCGGGATGCTCATGCCGAGGCGCGCCACGATTACCTCGTCGGAATCGGCGAAGGGCAGATTCAGCCGGGATGCGAGTTCCCGGCCCAGGGTGCTTTTGCCGCTCCCCATCGGGCCGACCAGGACCAGGCGCGGGCTCACCGGCTCAGCTCCGCCGCTGCGCGCTGCACCTCGGCCAGGGTGTCCCCGCCGGTCTTTTCCAGGAGGGCGTCGGCCAGGGTGAGGGCGACCATCGCCTCCGCGATAACGGCGGCGGGCGCTACCGCCGCAACGTCAGAACGCTGATGGTGCGCGGTGGCCGCCTCTCCCGTGGTGACGTCTATCGTGCGCAGCGCCCTGGGGACCGTGGAAATCGGTTTCATCGCGCCGCGAACGCGCAGCACCTGCCCGTTCGTGATGCCGCCCTCCAGGCCCCCGGCCCGGTTGCTGGCGCGGGTAACGCCGCCAGTTTCGCTCGCGGGCAGGATCTCGTCGTGCGCCGCGGAGCCGCGCCGCGCGGCGGTGGCGAAGCCGTCGCCTATCTCGACCCCCTTGAACGCTTGAATGCTCATGATGGCCTGTGCGAGACGCCCGTCGAGCCGCCTGTCCCAGTGCGTGTGGGAGCCAAGCCCAATCGGCACGTCATAGGCCAGCACCTCTACCACCCCGCCCAGGGTGTCGCCGTCCTTTTTGCATTCGTCCACCGCCGCCACCATCCGCGCCGAGGTTTCGGGGTCGAAGCAGCGCAGCGGATCGGCGTCAAGCAGCACGGTATCCTGCGGGCCGGGAAGCGGTGCGCCGTCCGGCACGCTGACCTCCCCGACCGCTACCGTGTGCGAAACCAGGCGTATCCCGGCGGCCTGCTCCAGCAGGGCGGCAGCGAACGTGCCGAGGGCCACGCGGGCGGCGGTTTCGCGGGCGCTGGCACGCTCCAGGATGTTACGGGCGTCGCTCAGCCCGTATTTGTGCATGCCGGCCAGGTCGGCATGGCCGGGGCGGGGCCGGGTGAGCGGACGGTTACGGGCGATCTCGCGTTCGTCTCCCGTACCGGCATCGCGCAGCAGTTCCTCCGCAGGGACCGGGTCTGCCGACATCACGGCCTGCCACTTGGGCCATTCGCTGTTACCGATCTCCAATGCGATTGGGGAGCCGATGGTGAGGCCGTGGCGCAGCCCGGAAAGAATGCGGAGATTGTCCTGCTCGAACTTTTGCCGCGCGCCGCGACCGTAGCCGAGTCGGCGGCGCGCCAGGGCGGCCGAAACATCCGCACTGGTAATGCCTATCCCGGCGGGAAAGCCTTCCAGGGTAGCGACCAGTGAGGGACCGTGAGATTCACCTGCGGTAAGCCAGCGCAACATGCCCCCAATTCTCCCATGCCGCGCGGTGTGAAAGGAGATTTATGAACTAGCCAGACTAGAAAAGCCTCTCTCACGGCCTACGGTAAAACGAAGGCGGGGCATCACCCCGAAGGATGATGCCCCGCCTTTAGCGTTTTAGCTTAAGCGACTGAAAATCAGTTGCCGGTCAGCTTCTCGCGGAGGGCAGCCAGGGCCTCGTCGGAAGCGAGGGTGCCCTCGTCCGAGGAGGTGCTCTGGAACGAAGCCGAAGAAGCGGCAGGAGCCTCTTCGGTCTCGGCGGCGCTCTCGGCGTCGGCCTTCAGCGAAGCGGCAACCTGAGCCTTGTGCTGGGTCCAGCGCTCGTATGCCTTGGCGTACTCGCTCTCCCATTCCTCGCGCTGCTTCTCGTAGCCCTCGAGCCAGTCGTTGGTCTCCGGGTCGAAGCCCTCGGGGTACTTGTATTCGCCGTTCTCGTCGTACTCTGCGGCCATGCCGTACAGAGCCGGGTCGAAGGTGGTGTCGTCGCCCTCGGGGTCAACGCCCTCGTTCGCCTGCTTCAGCGACAGCGAGATGCGGCGGCGCTCGAGGTCGATGTCGATGACCTTGACGAATACGTCCTGATCAACGGTGACAACCTGCTCCGGCAGATCCACGTGGCGCACAGCCAGCTCGGAGATGTGCACGAGGCCCTCGATGCCGTCCTCGACGCGCACGAACGCACCGAACGGAACCAGCTTGGTGACCTTGCCGGGCACGACCTGGCCGATGGCGTGGGTGCGTGCGAAGTGCTGCCACGGATCTTCCTGGGTAGCCTTCAGCGACAGGGAGACGCGCTCGCGGTCCATGTCTACGTCGAGAACCTCGACGGTAACCGGCATACCAACCTCGACGACCTCGCTCGGGTGGTCGATGTGCTTCCAGGACAGCTCGGAGACGTGTACCAGACCGTCGACGCCGCCCAGATCCACGAACGCACCGAAGTTGACGATCGAGGAAACGTGGCCGTCGCGGACCTGGCCCTTCTGCAGGGTCTGCAGGAAGTCGCTGCGCACTGCCGACTGGGTCTCTTCCAGGTAGGCGCGGCGGGAAAGCACGACGTTGTTGCGGTTCTTGTCCAGCTCGATGATCTTGGCTTCGAGCTCCTGGCCAACGTAGGGCTGCAGGTCACGGACGCGACGCATCTCAACCAGGGAGGCGGGCAGGAAGCCACGCAGACCGATGTCGACGATGAGGCCGCCCTTGACAACCTCGATGACGGTGCCGGTGACAACGCCGTCGTCTTCCTTGATCTGCTCGATCGTGCCCCAGGCACGCTCGTACTGAGCGCGCTTCTTGGACAGGATCAGGCGGCCTTCCTTGTCTTCCTTCTGAAGAACAAGCGCCTCAACCTCGTCGCCGACCTCTACGATCTGGCCGGGGTCGATGTCGTGCTTGATGGAAAGTTCGCGGGAGGGGATAACACCCTCAGTCTTGTAGCCGATGTCGAGGAGAACCTCGTCACGGTCGACCTTCACGACAGTGCCCTCGACGATGTCGCCATCGTTGAAGTACTTGATCGTCGAGTCGATCGCCGCCATGAAATCATCAGCGGTGCCGATGTCGTTGATGGCGATCTGCGGGGTCGCAGTGTTGTTGGTCGAGCTGGTCATAAAGGTCGAAGCTCCGTAGGAACAAAATAGTCGAATATGGACAGGTGAACGCCCGCCTTACGGCGGACTCTGCGTATACGTGTATAACGCAGTCACGGTCAAATGTACCTGCTGGTTAGGCCTCATGCAACGAAAAACGCCGCGAGTCACCAAAGTTTTCTCGCTAGTGCGCGGCCGCGAGCCAGGTTTCGCCAAAACCGACGGAAACATCCAGCGGCACACTGAGTTCGTAGGCGCCGGACATCTCCCTAACCAGTATCTCGCGTACCGCTTCTTCTTCCCCTGCGGCCACGTCCACGATCAGTTCGTCATGCACCTGCAGCACGAGCCTGCTCGCGTAGTCCCCTTCGCGCAGCGCCCTATCCACTCCCAGCATCGCCAGCTTGATGATGTCGGCCGCGCTCCCTTGGATCGGGGAGTTCAGGGCCGCGCGTTCCGCGTTTTCTCGGCGCATGCGGTTATCGCTGGTGAGGTCGGGCAGGTAGCGACGGCGGCCCAGCACGGTTTCCGTGTAACCGTTTTCGCGCGCCCGCTCAACCACCCCGGCCAGGAAGTCGCGCACCCCGCCGAAGCGCTCGAAGTAGCCGTCCCGCAGCGCGGTCGCCTCGAACTGGGGAATGTGCAGTTGCTTGGAGAGGCCGAAAGCGCTCAGGCCGTAGGCCAGGCCGTAGCTGACGGCCTTGGTCTTGGCGCGCATCTCAACATCAACTTCGTCGGAACCGACCCCGAATACGCGCGAGGCCACGAAAACGTGCAGGTCCTCACCGCTGCGGAACGCCTCGATTAGGCCCTCATCGCCCGACAGGTGCGCCATGATGCGCATCTCGATCTGCGAATAGTCGGCCGTCATCAGGCCCGCGAAACCCTCGCGGGTGCGGAAAGCCGACCGGATGCGCCTGCCCACCTCGCTTCGCGCGGGAATGTTTTGCAGGTTCGGGTTCTTGGAGGAAAGCCGCCCCGTGGCCGCCATGTTCTGCAGCAGCGTGGTGTGGATCCGCTCGTCCTCTGCCACGGCCGACTGTAGGGAGCCGATGATCTGGCGTTGCTTGGTGACTTCGCGGTAATCGAGCAGGGCGCGCAGGAACGGGTGCTGCGTCTTTGCGTAAAGCTCGGTGAGCGCGTCGGCGTCCGTGGTGTAGCCGGTGCGGGTCTTGCGCGTCTTAGGCATTTCCAGGCGGGTAAACAAAACCTCCTGCAGCTGTTTCGGCGAGTTCAGGTTGATCTGTTCGCCGTCCAGTTCCGCGTACGCGCTCTGCGCCGCCTGCGTCTGTTTGCCCGCGTGCTCGGCGTCTATTTCGTCCAGGCGGGCACGGGAGACGGCTATCCCCTCCGCCTCGATCCGCGCCAGCACTCCGGCGAGGGGAAGTTCCAGGGTTTCCAGCAGGGAAAGGGCGTGACGCTGCGTGAGTTCCTCGCGCAGCAGCGGGGTCAGCGCCCAGATCGCCCAGGCCCGACGCGCCAGCGCCTCGCTTTCGGCCGCGTCGTCCAACAGCAGCTGGCCTTCGCTGGCTTCCGCTTCCGTGAGTTCGCAGCGTAGGTGGCGCAGCGCCAGGGAATCCAGGGTGCCGGGGCGAGAATCGGGGCGGCACAGGAACTCCGCCAGCGAAAGATCCATTGCCGCGCCCGCTAGGGTAAGGCTCTCTCCCAGCGCGCGCCGCAGCCGGTGCTGAGTTTCTTTCGCGTCGAAGAAAAGCTTCTCCGCCTCGGCGTCGGCAAACCAGGCCAGCAGGCTTTCGCGCAGCTCCTTAGGAGCGGCCCCCAGGTCAATCACCTGCACCTCGGTGTCCTCGGCCAGGGCCAGTAGCGAAGATTCCAGCAGTACGGCAGCGCTTTGCGGGGCCGTGAAATCAGCGAGGGACGATGCCCGCAGGATGTTTAGTGCGGGAAGCTCCTGCGGTTTTTCTTCAGCCGCCGCCAGGCTGCCGCCCTCCACCAGCGCTGCGGGGACGCGGCCCCGGATCGTGTCGCCGAAAGCCAGCGCGTCAAACATTTCCTGCACTGCGGCGGCGCGCACCGGTCGCAGCCGCAGATCGGCAGCGGGCAGCGGCACGTTACGCACCGCCTGGTTCATGCGGCGGTTACGGCGCACTAGCTCCAGGTTGTCGCGCAGTGACTGCCCGGCCTTGCCCTTGACTTCCTCGGCGCGTTCCAGCAGGGCGTCCAGGCCGCCAAACTGCTTCAGCCACTTGGCCGCCGTCTTGGGGCCGACCCCGGCCACGCCGGGCAGGTTATCGGCTTTTTCGCCGACCAGCGCCGCCAGTTCGGGGTACTGCTGCGGGGTTACGTCGTACTTCGCCACGATGTCGGCGGGAGTCAGCGGTTCCAGCTCGCTCAGGCCTTTTACCGGCTTGAGTACGGAAACGCGTTCGCTAATCAGCTGGAAGGCGTCACGGTCTGAGGTGCAGATGAGCGCCCGCGCGTCCTCGTCTTCCGCACGCTGCGCGAGGGTGGCCACGATGTCGTCTGCCTCAAACCCTTCGGCGGTTAGCCATTTCACACCTAGCGAGTCGAGCATCGTCTTTATGCGATCTATCTGCCCCTTAAACGCCTCCGGAGTGGCGTCGCGGCCGTCCTTGTACGCGGGGTAGATCTCGTCGCGGAAGGTCGGCCCGGAAAGGTCGAAAGCCACCGCCACGTGGCTGGGCTGATGCTTCTCTATCAGGTTAAACATCATGCTGGCGAAGCCGTAGACCGCATTCGTGGCCTCACCCGTGGGCAGGGTGAACGCTTCCGGGGGAAGCGCGTAGAAGGCACGGAACGCCATCGCGTGCCCGTCGATCAGCAGATAGGTCGCGTCAGAAGAAGCCATACCCTAAGTGTTGTCTACGTATCACTCCGACGCAAAGCGAATAAGTAGCGAAACACGGGCCGACAGTGACACCCTTAGAGGTATGACCTCAGCTAAACGTGGCCGCCGGGCTAAACGTACGCCTTCCCGGCAGGAGATTTCCCTTCCCGACCTCACGCAGGTCGATCTCACCGGCACGCTTTGCGGCGCCCTGGGGATGGAAATAGTTGAGGCTTCCGCGGCGGGCGGTATTGCCACCATGCCGGTACAGGGCAACACCCAGCCCGCGGGGATCCTGCACGGCGGGGCCTCTATCGCGCTCGCGGAAACCATCGCCTCGGTTTGCGCGCTCTTCCATGCGCGCGCGCAGCACGGTCCCGACGCGCAGGCGGTCGGGGTGAACGTCACCGCTACCCATCACCGTTCCGTGCGCAACGGGGATGTCACGGCGATGTGCCGCGTACAGCACCTGGGCGCGCAGCTGCAGACCTACCTGGTGGAGGTGCGTGATAGGCGCGGCCACCTGCTTTGCACCGCCACGGTTTCGACCATGGCCATGCCGCCGCGCGAAAACTAGCAAGTGCGAAAACTAGCTTCAGCGATAAACGCTGCGTAGCGCGCCGCGTGTAGCCGCGCGCCGAAAAGCGTAACGCCGCGCGTAGAAAAGCATTGTGGGCCGCCCCGTTCGGGGTGGCCCACAATGCTTTTGTCTGCTTATGCGCTAATCAACAAAAGCAGCTCATTCCTTGCCTGCAGAGGCAAGCTGATCGATTACGGCGTCGGCAACCTCGCGCATGGTCAGGCGGCGGTCCATGGAGGTCTTTTGAATCCAGCGGAACGCCTCCGGCTCGCTGAGTCCCATGTTGGTCATCAGCAGTCCCTTAGCGCGGTCCACGCGTTTACGGGTTTCGAAACGCTCGGTCAGATCGCTGACCTCATCGCGCAGGCACTGAATCTGGGTGAAGCGGGACACCGCGATCTCGATAGCCGGCAGCAGATCGGCCGGGGTGAAGGGCTTAACCACGTAGGCCATTGCTCCGGCGTCTCGCGCGCGCTCAACAAGTTCTTTCTGGCTGAATGCGGTCAGCATAACTACCGGCGCCAGATTTTCCTTGCCGATCTGTTCCGCCGCAGACACACCGTCGAGCTTCGGCATCTTGACGTCCATCACCACAACATCGGGGGTGAGCTCGCGGGTCTTTTCGACGGCGCTTTCGCCGTCCCCTACCGCAGCGACAATCTCGAAACCGGCCTCGGTGAGAGTCTCCACGATGTCCATGCGGATGAGGCTCTCATCCTCAGCGACCACGACACGCCGCTTTGCCGCGGGTCGCGGCGATTCCTCTGCGGGCTCTTCCTGCGTCGAGACCGGAGTCTCCTCGGGAAGGCCCTCGCTATCGTTAGCGTTCATGCCACCTGCCGTTCATATTGGATTTTGAGTACAACCATAGCTATTCTAATTCCCGTGGCCTGTGATTGCGAGATGGCAGGCACAGGCCGGATTGGCGGAATGGTAGACGCGGCGCACTCAAAATGCGTTGCCTTCGGGCGTGTGGGTTCGAGTCCCACATCCGGTACGTACAGGGACTGGACGGAATAACCGTCCGGTCCCTTCTCGTTTTTAGCCCGCGTTTTCCTTTCCCGCAATGGGAACGTTTACAACTCCTACAAATGGGTCGGACCCCCGGGGGAAATACCCGAGGGTCCGAACCTTAAAGCAAAATGCTCAGTCTTCCGCGTGTACGCCGGTGATCTGTTCGACCTCCAGGCGGGCCGACATGCGACCGTCGAGGTCGCCGATGCGGTGTACGCGCAGGGTGTTGGTGGAACCGTGCTCTCCGGGGGGAGAACCGGCTGCGATCACGACCAGATCGCCCTGCTTGAGGCCCTTCTGCTCACGCAGCAGCTCATCTACTACCTGCACCATTTCATCGGTGTTGGCCTGCTTCGGCACCAGGTGAGTCTCGATGCCCCAGGAAAGCGCCAGCTGGTTGCAGGTCTTTTCGTAGGGGGTGAGGGCTAGGAGGGGGATGGTCGGGCGAATGCGGGCCATGCGGCGTGCGGTGTCACCGGACTCGGTGAAGGTCACCAGGTACTTGGCCGACAGCTGGTCGCCGATCTCGGTGGCCGCGCGGGTGATAGCGCCGCCGCGGGTGTGAGGAATGGTGCCCAGCGGGGCGATACGGTCTGCGCCGTTTTCCTCGGTGTTGGTGATGATGCGCGCCATGGTGCGCACGGCCTCGAACGGGAACTTGCCCACGCTGGTTTCGCCGGAAAGCATTACCGCATCGGCACCGTCCAGGATCGCGTTGGCGCAGTCGGAAGCCTCCGCGCGGGTCGGGCGCGGGGAAAGAATCATGGATTCCAGCACCTGGGTGGCGACGATGACCGGCTTCGCGTTACGGCGCGCCAGCTCGATCGCACGCTTCTGTACGAGCGGCACCTGCTCCAGCGGCAGCTCCACGCCCAGGTCGCCACGGGCAACCATAATGCCGTCGAACGCATCCACGATCTGGCGCAGCGCGCGAACGGCCTGCGGCTTCTCGATCTTGGCGATGACGGGGACGCGCACGCCCTCCTCAGCCATGATGCGGGCCACGTCGTCCATGTCGTGCGCGTCGCGCACGAAGGAGAGGGCGATCATGTCGGCACCGAGCTTGAGGCCCCAGCGCAGGTCGGCGATGTCCTTCTCGCTCATGGCGGGAACGGAAACCGCGACGCCGGGCAGGTTAATGCCCTTGTTGTTGGATACCGGGCCCGGCACCTCAACCACGGTGTGTACGTCGGTTTCGGTTACGTCGGTAACCTTGACCGCTACCTTGCCATCGTCGATCAGCAGGGTGTCGCCGGGACGGCAGTCGCCGGGCAGGCCCTTGAAGGTGGTCGAAACTCGCTCACGGGTGCCAACGATGTCATCAACCGTGATGGTGAAGCGGTCACCAACTTCGAGATCGTAGGGGCCGCCTTCGAACTTGCCGAGACGAATCTTCGGGCCCTGCAGGTCAACCAGAACCGCAACGTTCTTGCCGGTGTCAGCAGCCGCCTTGCGGATGTTGGTATACACCGCCTCGTGATCCGCGTAGGTGCCGTGGCTGAGATTCATGCGGGCCACATTCATGCCGGATTCGATGAGAGTCCGGATTTCGTCGTATGAGTTCGTCGCAGGTCCGAGGGTGCAGACGATCTTCGCTTTGCGCATGGCTACCAATCTGTCGCTGAATATGGATGAGAGTTATGTGGCGCAACAGGCGGAGCTAAATACCGCGCGATCGCACCACGTCTGATGTCTCGTACACGCTAGTCTAAACGCGCACTGACCCTTCTTCACGGGACTCGCGGGGAGTTTCGGCAAAATATGCCTCTTCCCCACGCACCCGTTTACGGCGTGTCAGGATGCCGAACATGAGCACGCCGAAAGCGATCATGAACAGTGAAGTCCAGACGTTCAGGCGCTGCCCGAAGATGATCTGCGCCGGGTCGGTGCGCAGCGTCTCAATCCAGAGCCTACCCGCCGTGTAGTAGATAACGTAAGCCCAAAACATGCGTCCACCGGCGAGCTGGAAGCTGCGCTCCCAGATCAGGAGCACGCCGATGCCGGCCAGGTTCCAAAGCATTTCGTAAAGGAAGGTGGGCTGGTAAAGACCGGGGGTGCAGCCGACGATTTCCCCGCCACGGCAGGTGATTTCGAGCGCCCAGAAGGAATCGCTCGGACCGCCGTAAAGTTCCTGGTTAAACCAGTTTCCGAGCCGCCCCACGGCCTGCCCAAGCAGCAGCGTCGGCGCCACTACGTCGGCCAGCACGGCGAACGAGCAGCCGTACTTGCGGCAGACGAAGTAGGCGCCTACCGCTCCCCCGGCCACGCCGCCCCAGATCCCCAGGCCGCCGTTCCAGATCTTGAACGCATCAATCAGGTGCCCCTCGGGACCGAAATAGGCATCCGGGGAGGTAATCACGTGATAGATGCGGGCACCGATGATGCCGGTAATCATGCCGGCAAAAAGGGCATCGTAAAGGTGCTCCAGGTTTCCGCCGCGCGCCTCCCAGCGACGCTTCGCCCACAGGGTCGCAAGTGCGATCCCGGCCAGTATGCACAGCGCATAGAAATGGATTGTGAGCGGCCCCAGATGGATGGCGTTAAATTCCGGGGAGGGGATGTGGGCGGGGAGCAAGAGCGGCCTCAGGCTTTCTTGGTCTTCTGACCGAATCCGGCTGCGCGCAGTCCGAGCGAAGCGGCGCAGGTGAGGACGATAATGGCTATGCCGCCGTAGGTTGCGAAGTCAATGTCGAGCGAAAAACCGACCGCCGCTACAACGGAACCGATAACGACGCCCCAGGTGAGTACCCAGGCCGCAAGCGTGCTGCCGTGGTTTGCGGGCGGCGCGGGCGGCACCTCGTATGTCTTAGGCATTTATAGCTCCTGTTTTCTTACGAAGAAACGTACCCCGCTATTGTGCCACGTTCACGGCGTCAGCTCGCGTTGCTGCGCGCGGTGGGATCTTCTCCCGCGGAGAGGGCGTCCCACAGCTGGGCGGGGTCCGCTTCTTCGTCGGTGCCGCCAGCGGTTTCATGACGCGGCTTCGCGTCGGCAGCGCGCAGCGAAAGCAGCGTGCACAGGCCGCAGCCGAGGGCGGCCAGGCAGAAGGGCAGCCACCAGTGGGAGCCGTGCGTAGCGCTAAGCGCTCCCCCAGGAATCTCCGCGACCGACAGTACCGGTGAGGTAAACGGGAGCGCGCACAAGGAAAGAGAAAGCGCGGTGACGGCGGCGGCGAGCACTGTCCGCAGCGAGCGCAGCTTAGCCAGGTAAAGGCCGATCAGCGCCGCGAAAAGAGCAAGCTGCAAAGCCACCCCGAGCGGGAACGCTACGACGCCGGAAACCGGGAGCTGTTCCTGCCTACCGCCGATGCCCGTCACGGTGAGCGTGTACCAGTCTGCCCGGGAGGTCAAAAAAATCCCTCCCGCGCACAGCAGCGCCAGCCACAGCCAGCTCCCCCGCTTCACGAGGCGTTTTCCGTGAGCGGCAGGTCGCGTTCGGCAAAGCAGCTGCGGGTTCCCGTGTGACAGGCCGCGCCCGTCTGCGTTACCTCGATCAGCAGCGCATCGCCATCGCAATCCAGCCTTATACGATGTGCCAGCTGCACGTGCCCGGAGGTGTCTCCCTTACGCCAGAGCTGCTGGCGCGAACGCGAAAAGAACGTCACCCGTCCCTCGCGCAGCGTGTTTTGCAGCGCTTCCTCGTTCATCCACCCGACCATCAGCACGTCGCGGGTCTCCGCGTCCTGCACCACAGCGCACACCAGACCCGCCGCGTCGCGTTTAAGGGCCGACAGGATCTCCTGCGCCGCGAGCGGCGAGTTGGGGAGCGAAATTTCGGACATGCTCAGGCGAGTGCCGCGCGCAGGTCTGCCACGCGATCCCGGTTCTCCCAGGTGAAGCCCGCGTCCTCGCGGCCGAAGTGGCCGTAGGCGGCGCTTGCCAGATAACGGGGGGCACGCAGGTCAAGGGCGGCGATGATCGCGGCGGGGCGCAGGTCAAAGACCTCACGGATCGCGCGTTCCAGCGACTGCGGCGAAACTGTTTCGGTGCCGTAGGTTTCCACGTAGATACCTACCGGCTGGGCGCGGCCTATCGCGTAAGCGAGCTGGATCTCGCAGCGGCGCGCAAAACCGGCGGCAACCACGTTCTTGGCGATCCAGCGGGCGGCGTAGGCGGCGGAGCGATCCACCTTCGACGGGTCCTTGCCGGAGAACGCGCCGCCGCCGTGGCGGGCGTAGCCGCCGTAGGTGTCGGCGATGATCTTGCGCCCGGTTAGCCCGGTATCGGCGGCGGGACCGCCGAGTACGAACTCGCCCGCCGGATTGATGATGATTTCCGCGTCCCCGGTGAGCAGGCCGCGTTCCGCCATGCGGGCCAGGAAGGGGCGCACAATCGCCTCTTCGACCTCGGGGATGAGCTTGCCCTCAAGGTCGATCCCGTCCCGGTGCTGCGTGGAAAGCACCACCGTTTCGATGCTGCGCGGGGTTCCAGATTCGTCATAGCCGACGGTGATCTGGGTTTTGCCGTCGGGAAGCAGGTAGTCGAGAACCTCATCCCGGCGGGCGGCGGTCAGCGCCAGCGCCAGATCGTGGGCGGCATCGATGGGCAGCGGCATGAGTGAGGGGGTTTCATCGCAGGCGTAGCCGAACATGAGGCCCTGATCGCCCGCGCCCAGCCCGCTCAGTTCGTCTTCCCCGCCGCCGTGCCGCTTCTCCCAGGAGGTATCCACGCCGGAAGCGATGTTGGGCGACTGGTGGCCGATGGAAACGTTAATGCCGCAGGTGGTCGCGTCAAAACCGGCGTCCTGGCCGTTGTAACCGATGCGGGAAAGCACGCCGCGCGCCAGTGCGTCTATATCGCAGTAGCCGCTGGTGCTCACCTCCCCCGCAATCTGCACGAAGCCCCGGGTGGCCAGGGTTTCCACGGCCACGCGGGAGGACGGGTCCTGCCGAAGCAGATCGTCCAAAATCGCGTCCGAGATCTGGTCGCACACCTTATCGGGGTGGCCCTCGGTGATGGATTCGGAAGTGAAAAGACGAAGCGGAGCCTGCGACGAAGTCATGGCTAAAGCCTACGCCAAAGGTAGCGGGCGGGCCTTAACCGTTGTTCATAATTTCGCTCACCCGGTCAAGCAGCAGGTGCGAGACGCTTTCCTTGCTGCCCTCGCCAGAAACAAGCAGCTCCCCCGCGGCGTCCAGGATGTGCACCCGGTTATTGTCGCTGCCGAAGACGCCGCGGCTGACGTCGTTAGCAACCAGCAGGTCGGCCCCCTTACGGCGGGCCTTTTCCCGCGCGAAAGTAAGCGCGTCCTTTTCCGCATCTCCCGTTTCCGCCGCGAAACCGACGATGAACGGGGAGGTTTCCTGCCCTCGCTCGGTCACCAGGGTGCGCAGCACATCCTGCGTGGTTTGCAGGTTAAGGGTGAAGGCATCCTCTCCCGGCGTCTTTTTGATCTTGCTGGCCGCCGCTCCCGCAGGAGCGAAATCTGCGACCGCAGCCGCCATTACCACCGCGTCATGCCGCGCGCTCTCTCGCTGCACGGCGGCGGCCAGTTCTGCCGCCGAGGTGACGTCTATCCGCCGCACACCGCAGGGGGTGGGTAGAGATACGTTCGCCGCCACCAGGGTTACTTCGGCGCCACGCACGGCGGCTGCGTTCGCGAGCGCAAACCCCTGTTTGCCGGAGGAATGGTTACCGATAAAACGCACCGGATCCAGCGCCTCGCGGGTACCGCCGGCGCTAATCAGGATGCGTTTCCCGGCAAGGTCGCGCGGTTTGGCGGAAATCGCCGCGCGCGCAAAAGCCACGATGGCCTCGGGATCGCTCAGACGCCCCGGCCCGGTGTCGGCACCGGTCAGCCTGCCGGAATCGGGATCGGGCAGTAGCACTCCCCTTTGCCGCAGCACGGAGACGTTTTCTACCGTGGCGGGGTGCTGCCACATTTCGGTGTGCATGGCGGGGAACATCGCCACCGGGCAGGTGGCGACGAGCAGCGCCGCAGAAAGCATGTCTTCGCAGCGGCCCTGCCGGTGGCGCGCCAGGAAATCCGCCGTTGCGGGAGCCACCAGCACCAGATCGGCCTGTTTGCCGAGGTTCACGTGGGCGACACTATCTACCGCCTCAAAGACCCCGGTGTGTACCGGGTTGCCGCTGAGCGCCTCCCAGGTGGCGCGGCCGACGAACTCCAGGGAAGAAGGGGTGGGGATCACGTGCACCGTGGCACCGGCAGCGCGAAGGCCGCGCACAACGTGCGCGGCCTTATAGGCGGCAATGCCGCCACACACTCCGACAACGACGGTTTTACCGTGCAGGGACGACGCCACTTGGCACACGCCTCGCTTTCGCTGCGGGATTAAAGAATCAGTAGGTCGGCGGGAACTGGATGTCCTCGTCGGGGGCCGGACGGCTCAGGTCCAGGGCGTCCAGGCGCGGGGAAGAATCCTCTTCCTTAGCCAGATCGCTTTCCGCCGCTTCGCGCGCGGCCAGCTCGGCCTCGTCGATCTGGCGGGAGGTGAGCAGGCCGCCGTCGATCTCGCGCAGGGCGATGGAGAGCGGCTTTTCCTGGTTATCGGTCTCTACCAGCGGGCCGACGTATTCGAGCAGGCCCTCGGAGAGCTGCGCATAGTAGGCGTTGATCTGACGGGCGCGCTTAGCGGCGTACAGAACCAGCGAGTACTTGGAGTCAGTCGCCTCGAGCAGGTCGTCGATCGGCGGATTGGTGATGCCCTCAGGCTGGGCGACAGTTCCGGACACGAACGTCCCTTCCGGTTTTGGATTGGTGGACAGCTATTCAGACTACGGCAAAAAGTGCCTGTTTGTCATTGCGCGGGGCGTGTAACACCCATAACGTCGGCGAGTTCGCGCGTTGCGCGCGCAACCGAATCGTTCACGATGGTGACGTCGAACTCGCTTTCCGCGGCGAGCTCTTCGCGGGCCGTAACCAGCCTGCGTTCGCGTTCCTCGGCGGTTTCCGTGCCACGGCCGACCAGGCGGTCCACCAGCACGTCCCACGAGGGCGGGGCCAGGAACACGAACCTGGCTTCCGGCATGGTCTTTCTAATCTGACGCGCCCCGGCGAGGTCGATCTCAAGCAAAACCGGGCGGCCGTCACGGGCCGCAGCGGTAACGGAGCTGCGCGGAGTGCCGTAACGGTGCTTACCGTGCACCTGCGCCCATTCGAGGAATTCACCCTCCTCGATCATCCGGGTGAACTGCTCGTCGCTCACGAAGTGGTAGTGAACGCCGTCAATTTCTCCGGGACGGGGCGCGCGGGTGGTCGCCGAAACGGAAAGGTAAATCTCGGGATAGCTTGCCCTAATAGCGGCAGAGACAGTCCCCTTGCCGACCGCCGTCGGTCCGGCAAGGACAGTAACGGGGGCGGACCCGCCAAGCGAGTCCGCCTTCACAACCGTCACTCCGAGAAATGTTCCACTAGCTTGTCGGCCTGGTGGGAACCAAGGCCGCGAATACGACGGGTGGGAGAAATGCCGATGTCCTCCATGATCTGCTGCGCCTTAACCTTGCCGACACCGGGGAGAGATTCAAGCAGAGCGGCTACCTTGAGCTTGCCAATAATTTCATTGGTTTCCGCGTCTTTAAGGACCTTCTTAATTTCTTCACCACGACGGCCGGCGCTTTCCTTAAGACGAGCCTTAACCGCGGCACGTTCACGGCGCGCTTCGGCGGCCTTCTTCAGCGCCTCGGCGCGCTGCTCGGGCGTCAGAGGGGGGAGTGCCACGAGGTGTACCTCACGTTTCTACTTGGGGTATAGGAATATATAACTGGAGATATTTGGTGAACACAGGTGTATCCACCAATCGAATCATAAGACTACGCCCGGCTATTTTCAATCAAAGGCCGGGCCGCTACCAGCGGTTTTACTCAGCAAATCGATAGTTTTTCCGCCACTCTTCGCATGAATTACGCAGGTCAGCGATATTCGGCCCGGCGGAGAGCACCCCGCGCGATACCGACACCAGTGCCCGCGGCGCCGCCTCAGCAAATACCTTTTCCCGCTCCTGCGGGCCCGCTCCCTGCGCACCGAAGCCGGGCGCCAGAACGGTGGTAGCTCCCGCAGAAGCACCCAGGTCAAGGTCTAGACGACGCACCGCGTCGCCCACCGTAGCACCGATCACCAGGCCCGCACTGCCCCATCCGGTAATACCGTGATTTGTAACCTCTTCGGCATTACTGCGCGCCACTTCCGCGGCAATCAAAGCGGCCACCGAAGGTTCCGCATTACCCGGGAGTAAATTAGCTATTTCCGATTCTGTCGGCCGCGCGTGTTGCACCTGCGGACCGGAAGGATTCGAGGTTAAAGCCAGCACATAAATTCCCTTTCCGTATTCCGCCACCAAATCCAGTGCCGGACGCAGGGAGGCATAACCGAGGAAGGGACTGACGGTGATGGCATCGGCCTCCAGGGGCGCTCCGGGGCGCAGCGTGGCGTCCGCGTAGGCCGACATGGTCGAGCCGATGTCACCGCGTTTTACGTCGAGGATCGACAGCGTGCCTGAGGCGCGCAGCGCGGCCAGGGTCTCTTCCAGCACGGCCACACCGGCCGAACCGTGACGTTCGAAGAACGCCGACTGCGGCTTCACGGCGGCCGCGAGCCCCTGGCTGGCTTCCACCACGCGCAGGGCGAACTCGCGCAGGCTTGACGCGCTGTCGGGCAGTCCCCAGTCTGCTAACAGCCCGGGGTGCGGGTCGATGCCGACGCAGAGCGGGCCGTTCTCGGCTACTGCAGCCTGCAGCCTTTCACCAAAGCGTTGCTTGTTCATGCTTTCCTTCCCGCACGCAGGTGCGCGTGATGCTCCTGCAGACTCAAAACCTTAAAGCTGCCCTCGCGCAGGGATTCGATACCCTGCACGGCGGCCGAAAATTCCTGCACGGTGGTCACGATCGGTACATCGACGCTGGTGGCGGCGGCGCGGATAGCGTAACCGTCGGCCCTACCGGAAGTGCCCGTGGGGGTGTTTAGCACCATCACGACCTCGCCGGATTCGATGCGGTCGATAACGTGCTGCTCGCCGTCTCGCGCCTCGGAAACCTTCCGCACGCGGTCGCAGGGAATTCCCGAACGCGCCAGCACGTTGGCCGTGCCGTCCGTGGCGAGGATTTTAAAGCCCAGGTCCACTAGACGCTTGACCGGGAACACCACGGCGCGCTTGTCCCTGTCGGCCACCGATACGAATACCGTGCCGGACTCGGGCAGGCCCTTACCGGAGATACCCAGCTGCGCCTTGGCGAAGGCCCGTGGGAAGGTCTGGGCCAGGCCCATCACCTCACCCGTCGAACGCATCTCCGGGCCGAGCACCGAATCCACGCTGCGGCCCTCCGCCGTGCGGAAGCGTTTGAAGGGCAGCACGGCCTCCTTCACCGCGATGGGGGCGTCCAGCGGCAGATGGGTCATATCGCCCTCCGGCAGCAGACCGTCGGCGCGCATCTGGGAGATGCTCTTACCGGCCATCAGCAGCGCAGCGGCGCGCGCCAGCGGCACACCGGTTGCCTTGGAAACGAAGGGCACCGTGCGCGAAGCGCGCGGATTGGCTTCGAGCACGTAGAGGATGTCCTGCGTCAGCGCGAACTGAATGTTTAGCAGGCCGCGCACGCCGACACCCGCCGCGATGGCCTCGGTCGAGCGGCGAATCCTTTCCAGTTCTGCGTGCGAAAGGGAAACCGGCGGGATGGTGCAGGCCGAATCGCCCGAGTGAATCCCGGCCTCCTCGATGTGTTCCATGACGCCGCCGATGAACAGCTCCTCGCCGTCATAGAGCGCATCCACGTCGATTTCGATCGCCGTATCCAGGAAGCGGTCGATCAGGATCGGGGCCTCCGCCCTACCGCCATCCGGCAGGTTGCGGCTGACGTAGTCGCGCAGCTGCGGTTCGTCGTAGACGATCTCCATGCCGCGCCCGCCTAGCACGTAGCTGGGGCGCACCAGCACGGGATAGCCGATCCGGGACGCCACTTCGAGGGCGTCTTCGAGGGCCCAGGCGGTGCCGTAGGGCGGCGCGGGAAGCTGCGCCCTGGTGAGCACTCCCCCGAACACCCCCCTGTCCTCTGCCGCGTCGATTGCCTCGGGGCTGGTGCCGATGATCGGCAGCCCCGCGTCCTGTAGGCGCTGCGCCAGCTTCAGCGGCGTCTGCCCGCCCAGCTGCACGATCACGCCCGCCACCGGCCCGGCGGCGCTTTCTGCCGCGTACACCTCGAGCACGTCCTCGAACGTGAGCGGCTCGAAGTAGAGGCGCGAAGCAACGTCGTAGTCGGTAGATACCGTCTCCGGGTTGCAGTTGATCATCACGGTTTCGTAGTCGAAATCCCCGCCGCGCAGCGCGAGCGCTGCGTGCACGCAGGAATAGTCGAACTCGATCCCCTGGCCGATCCGGTTCGGCCCGGAGCCCAGAATGATTACGGCGGGCTTTTCGCGCGCGGGTACCTCGTTCTCGTGGTCGTACGCCGAATAGTGGTAGGGCGTGTGCGAAGCGAACTCCGCCGCGCAGGTATCGACCGTCTTGAACACGGGGGTCACGCCGAGCGCCCGGCGCACGCCGCGCACCACGTCCTCGCTCAGGTGGCGCACCTGACCGATCTGTAGGTCCGAAAAACCGTGGCGCTTCGCCTCGCGCAGCAGCGCCTCGTCCAGGGTCGCGGCCGTGCGCAGCTTGGAGCCGATCTCGTTAATCAGCAGGATCTGATCCAGGAACCAGCGGTCTATCCCCGTTGCGGCGTAGAGGCGCTCGATCAGTTCTTCCGGATCGCTTCCCCCGCAGGCAGCCGCCCGCAGGATCCGCTGCACCTGCCCCAGGCGCTGCACCGTCGGGGTCTTAACCGCCTCCAGCAGCTCGGCTACCTCGGCTTCGTTCGGCGGCTCTCCCGCCCAGTCGAAACCGACCTCGGGCACGTCCAGGCTGCGCAACGCCTTGCCGAGCGCCTCGCTGAAGTTGCGCCCCAGCGACATGGCTTCACCCACGCTTTTCATCGTGGTGGTCAGCGTCGGGTCCGCACCGGGGAACTTCTCGAACGCGAAACGCGGCACCTTGACCACTACATAATCGAGCGTAGGCTCGAAACTGGCCGGGGTGGTACCGGTGATGTCGTTGCGAATCTCGTCGAGCGTGTAGCCGATGGCCAGGCGCGCCGCGATCTTCGCGATCGGGAAACCGGTCGCCTTCGACGCCAGCGCGGAGGAACGCGAAACACGCGGGTTCATCTCGATCACTACCACGCGGCCGGTCTCCGGGTGCACCGCGAACTGCACGTTGCAGCCGCCCGTGTCCACGCCAACCTCGCGGATGATCGCAATGCCGATATTGCGCAGGTTCTGCAGCTCCACATCGGTGAGCGTGAGGGCAGGGGCCACCGTGATCGAATCGCCGGTATGCACGCCCACCGGGTCCACGTTCTCGATAGAGCAGACGACCACGCAGTTATCCTTGCGGTCGCGCATCAGCTCCAGCTCGAACTCTTTCCAGCCGAGGATCGACTCCTCCAGCAGCACCTCACTGGTCGGGGAATAGTGCAGGCCATCTCCCGCGATGCGGCGCAGGTCGGCCTCGTCGTAGGCCATGCCGCTGCCCAGGCCGCCCATCGTGAACGACGGGCGCACCACCAGCGGATAACCGAGCTCGTCGGCCACACGCAGGCACTCGTCCATGCTGTGGCAGACCGCGCTGCGGGCAGATTCCGCCCCGCAGCGCTCCACCACGTCCTTGAACTGCTGGCGGTCCTCCGCCTTGTTGATCGCGTCAATCGAGGCACCGATCAGCTCCACGCCGAACTCGTCCAGGACTCCACGTTCGGCCAGTTCAATCGCGGCGTTAAGCGCGGTCTGCCCGCCCAGGGTGGGCAGGATCGCGTCGGGGCGTTCCTTCTCGATAATCGAACGAATAATGCCCGCCTCGATCGGTTCCACGTAGGTCGCGTCCGCGATCTCGGGATCCGTCATGATCGTTGCCGGGTTCGAATTCACGAGGATCACCCGCAGGCCCTCCTCGCGCAGCACGCGACAGGCCTGGGTACCCGAATAGTCGAACTCGCAGGCCTGACCGATCACGATCGGGCCGGAGCCGATGACCAGAACTGAGGAAATATCTTTACGAGCGGGCATCAGGACTCCTTGGCGCTGCGCACCATGGCAACGAAACGATCAAACAGGTAAAGGGCATCGTGCGGGCCGGCCGCGGCCTCCGGGTGGTACTGCACCGAGAACGCCGGAATATCCAGGCACTCGATTCCCTCCACCACGTCATCGTTCAGCCCCACGTGGCTGACGCGCACCCGGCCGTAACGACCGTTAGCGTGCGGCGCTACGCTTTCCCCCTCCAGGGGGATATCCACCGCGAAGCCGTGATTATGCGCGGTGATCTCAACATGCCCGGTGGCGCGATCCAAGACCGGCTGGTTGATCCCGCGATGTCCGAAAGGCAGCTTGTAAGTGGAAAAACCGAGCGCCCGTCCCAGCAGCTGGTTGCCGAAGCAGATCCCGAAGTAGGGAATTCCCCGGTCCAGCACCTCGCGCAGCAGCGCCACCTGCCGCTCCGCGCTCGCCGGATCCCCCGGCCCGTTGGAGAAGAACACGGCGTCCACGCCCAGCGCCAGCAGCTCGTCGCAGGTGACGTCGGCCGGCACGATATGCACGCGCAGCCCGCGTTCGCACATGTTGCGGGGCGTGGCCGCCTTCAGGCCGAGATCCACCACGGCCACGGTGCCGACGCACTCCCCCTGCGGTTCCAGGGTCTGCGCCTGGGCGACCGTAACGCGGTCCACGAACGAAGCGCCGACCATGCCGGGGGCGTTACGCACCCTCTCCAGCATCTCGCTGCGGCTTAGGCCGAGGCCCGAGAAGATGCCGCCGCGCATGGCTCCCGCGCTGCGCAGCAGGCGGGTGAGCTGACGGGTATCGATGCCGCTAATGCCGACCACTCCCCCGGCAATCAGCGCCTCGTCCAGGCTGCTTTCGCTGCGCCAGTTGGAGGGCCGCCGCGCGGGGTCGCGCACCACGTAGCCCTCGACCCAGATCCGGGTGGACTCCATGTCCTGCGCGTTCACGCCCGTGTTGCCGATGTGCGGCGCGGTCTGCACGACGATCTGACCGGCGTAGGAGGGGTCGGTCAGGGTCTCCTGGTAGCCGGTCATGCCGGTCGTAAAGACGACCTCGCCCAGCGTTTCCCCGCGCGCCCCGTACGGCTGGCCTGTGAACACGGTGCCGTCCTCTAGTACCAGGTAAGCGGTGTTCTTCACTGCTTCTTCGCTTTGCTGTTTCATACCGACTCTCACAGCACCTTTCCGTCAGCCACGGTGCGCTTGCCGCCATAGAACGTGGCCCGGTTAAAGCCGGGCAGGGTCATTCCGCGATACGGCGTATTGCCGGAACGCGAAGCGTGCTCGTTCGGATCGACCGTGGCGCTCACGCGCGGATCCCACACCAACAGGTGCGCAGGCTCTCCCTGTTTCAGCTCGCGCCCCTGGGAATCGTCCAGGCCGATGCGGGACGGCGTTTCGGAAAGCACGCGCGCCACGTCCCGCCAGGTCATCTTGCCGCTCTCAACCATGGTCTGCTGCACGATCGGCAGCGCCGTTTCTAGCCCGGTCATGCCGAACGCGGCATGCACCCATTCGCAGTCCTTGTTTTCGCGCGGGTGGGGGGCGTGGTCGGTGGCCACGATGTCGATGGTGCCGTCGGCCAGCCCCTCCCGTACCGCAGCCACGTCGCGTTCGGTACGCAGCGGCGGATTTACCTTGTAGGAGGCGTCGTAGCCACGCGCCAGTTCATCGGTCAGCAGCAGGTGGTGCGGGGTGACTTCCGCCGTGACATTGATGCCGCGCGATTTCGCCCAGCGCACGATCTCCACGCTGCCCGCGGTGGAAAGGTGGCAAACGTGCAGGCGGGAGCCGACGTGTTCGGCCAGCAACACGTCGCGAGCGATGATCGATTCCTCGGCCACGGCCGGCCAGCCGGTCAGGCCGATCTCCGCCGAAACCACGCCCTCGTGCATCTGGCTGCCCTCGGTCAGGCGCGGCTCCTGCGCATGCTGCGCGATCACCCCGCCGCAGGTCTTAACGTATTCGAGCGCGCGGCGCATGAGCAGCGGATCGTGCACGCATTTACCGTCGTCGGAAAAGACCCGCACCCGGGCCCGCGAATTCGCCATCGCGTCCAGTTCGGCCAGGCGTTCGCCGCCCAGTCCGACGGTGACCGCGCCGATGGGACGCACGGCGCAGTAGCCCGCGTCCTCGCCCAGGCGCAGCACCTGTTCCACCACGCCCGCGGTGTCCGCCACCGGGGTCGTGTTCGCCATCGCGTAAACGGCGGTGAAGCCGCCGCGGGCCGCTGCGCGGCAGCCGCTCAGCACCGTCTCGGCGTCCTCCCCGCCCGGTTCACGCAGGTGGGTGTGCAGGTCCACCAGGCCCGGCAGCAGCACGCAGCCGTCGGCCTCAACCACGGTCGCATCACTCGGGGCATCGGTGATCTGCTCCGCGATACGCGCGAAACGGCCGTCCTCGATCAGAACATCGGCGCGCTGCTCACCGTAGAGCAGGCCTCCCTTAATCAGATATGCGTTGGTCATTTTTTAATCCTCCGGGGAGTAGCTGCCGGCGAGCAGATGGTAGAGAACGGCCATGCGCACGCTAACGCCGTTGGAGACCTGCTCCACGATCACGCTGCGCGGGCTATCGGCCGCGTCGGTACTGATTTCCAGGCCGCGATTCATCGGGCCGGGGTGCATCACGATGGTGTGTTGCGGCAGGCGCGCAATCCTGTCCGCGTCCAGGCCGTAGCGGCGCGAATATTCGCTCTGCGAGGGGAAGAACCCGCCACCCACCATGCGTTCGCGCTGCACGCGCAGCATCATGACCGCGTCCGGCCCCTGCGCGAGGGTCGTGTCCAGATCGTAGGAAACATCGCAGGGCCAGGTTTCCACGCCTACCGGAACCAGCGCGGGTGGGGAGACGAGGGTGACGCGCGCGCCCAGTGTGGTCAGCAGGTGCACGTTGGCGCGGGCCACTCGCGAATGCAGCACGTCCCCGACGATCACCACGTGCAGCCCGTCCAGGCCGCTGCCCGCGCCCTGCCCGAGGTGGCGGCGCAGGGTGAAAGCGTCCAGCAGCGCCTGGGTGGGGTGCTGGTGGGTGCCGTCGCCGGCGTTCACGATCGGCTGTTCGATCCAGCCCGCGTGAGCCAGCTGGTAGGCGGCGCCGGAGGCGTAGGAACGCACCACCACCAGGTCGGCCCCCATCGCCTGCAGGGTGAGGGCGGTGTCCTTGAGGGATTCGCCCTTGGAGACCGACGAACCGCGCGCGGAAAAGTTAATGACGTCCGCCGAGAGCCGCTTTGCGGCGGCCTCGAAGCTGATCCTGGTGCGGGTCGAATCCTCGAAGAACAGGTTGACCACCGTCTTCCCGATCAGGGCGGGAAGCTTTCGGATCTGCCGGGACTGCGTATCGGCCATCTGCTGGGCGGTGTCTAGCAGCGTCACGGCCTCTGCGCGGGAAAGGTCTGCGGTGGAGATCAGGTGTTTCACGCCGCCCCCTCGATAACTACGCGGTCCTCGCCGTCCAGCTCGGAAAGCAGCACGCGCACCTTTTCGCTGCGCGAGGTGGGCAGGTTCTTGCCGACGTGGTCGGCACGCAGCGGCAATTCGCGGTGGCCCCGATCCACCATCACGGCCAGGCGCACGGCGCTGGGGCGACCGATGTCTTGCAGGGCATCCAGTGCGGCGCGAATGGTGCGGCCGGAGAACAGTACGTCATCTACCAAAACCACGGTGCGGCCGTCGATGCCGCCAAGCGGGATCCTGGTCGGGGTGATTTCCCTGGTGGGCTGGCGGTGCAGATCGTCCCGGTACATGGTGATGTCCAGCGAGCCGTAGAGTTCTTCCAGCGGCCGGGTGGGCATGCCCTCGCGCTCCCACGCCAGGTTCAGCCGCTCCGCGAGCCGCTTCGCAATGGGCACGCCGCGCGTGGGGATTCCCAGCAGGACGACGTCGTCGGCGCCCTTACCTGACTCGATAATTTCGTAAGCGATGCGGCTCACCGCGCGGCGCATATCGTCCGCGGTAGCCACCGTTTTTATGGTGCCCATCGGCTTTCCCTTCCGCGCCTCACGGGACGCTGATTAAAGGTTGTTTTTATTAGGTTATGAAAAGGCCGCCCGTCGCTTATCTTGACGGGCGGCCAATAAAACTATTCCTGCAAAAGGGACTGCATATCCACAATCCGCTGCAGAAGAGCGTTCACAAACCGGGGGGAATCCCCGGTGGAAAGCGCGGTAGCGATGTCTACGTACTGTCCGAGTACCGCGCCCACGGGCTGTTCTTCCTGAGAAAAGACCAGTTCCGCCGTACCGAGCCGCAGGATCGCCCGGTCAACGGCGGGCATCCGCTCCAGGGTCCAGCCCACCGCGTGGGTGGCAATGAGATCGTCGATCTCTTCGCTGTGCGCGGCGTGCAGCCGCACCAGTTCGGCGGCAAACTCCGGGAAATCACTCTGCGCCGCGGAACGAATCTTGCGTTCTGCGAGCAGTTCCAGCTCGTCCAGGCCGCCGCGCATGTCGGCCTCAAAGAGGACGTCCATCGCGCGGATGCGGGCACGGGTGCGAGCGGGGAGGCGCTTATCTGAGCCGGGTTCGGTGCGAACCAGCTCTACTTCCTCCCCGTCACGCTGAGGCAGCGGAAGGCTCACGCGCGCCCCAGGTATTCGCCCGAGCGGGTATCGACCTTAACCTTGACGCCCTGCTCCAGGAACAGCGGCACCTGGATCTCGCGGCCGGTTTCCAGCTTCGCGGGCTTGGTGCCACCGGAGCTGCGGTCGCCCTGCAGGCCCGGCTCGGTGAAGGCGATCTCCAGCACGACGGAGGCGGGAAGCTCGACGTAAAGCGGGTTGTCGTCGTGCAGCGCCACGATGACGTCCTGGCCCTCAAGCATGAAGTCGGCGGCGTTACCCACCACGTCGGCGGTGACGTTCAGCTGCTCCCAGGTGGAGGTGTCCATGAAGACGTACATTTCGCCGTCCATGTAGGAGTACTGCATGTCGCGCTTATCGACGTTGGCGGTCTCAACCTTTACGCCAGCGTTGAAAGTCTTATCTACGGTCTTGCCGGAGAGCACGTTCTTGAGCTTGGTACGCACGAAAGCGGGGCCCTTGCCCGGCTTCACGTGCTGGAATTCGACGACGCTCCAGAGCTGACCTTCGAGGTTCAGCACCATGCCGTTCTTGAGGTCGTTCGTGGTGGCCATGGGGCTCCTTTAAGTTGTACGTGCCTAAAAACTGCCCTCGGGCAGACTTACGGGAAAGTTTACCAGTGTTGCGGCCCGGTGTTGCGGCTAAGCGAGGTCAATCAACTCTCGGTAGGACGCGTTCCACAGATCCTCAACCGCGTCGGGCATCAGCAGCACCCGTTCCGGATTAAGCGCTTCCACCGCGCCGGGATCGTGCGAAACCAGCACCACGGCACCTTCGAAGGCCGACAGTGCCCCCAGGATTTCCTCGCGGCTAGCCGGGTCCAGGTTGTTCGTCGGCTCGTCCAGCAGCAGCACGTTAGCGCTCGAAACCACCAGTGCGGCCAGCGCCAGGCGCGTCTTTTCCCCGCCCGAAAGCACCCCGGCCTTCTTGTAGACGTCGTCCCCCGTGAACAGGAACGAACCGAGGATCTTGCGGCATTCGACCTCGGGCAGGTCTTGCGCCGCGGACTGCATGTTTTCCAGGATCGTGCGCTCCGGGTCCAGGGTTTCGTGCTCCTGCGCGTAGTAGCCGACCTTCAGGCCGTGCCCGGCTATCACGCGGCCCGTGTCGGGTTCGCTAACCCCGGCCAGGATGCGCAGCAGGGTGGTTTTACCGGCGCCGTTCAGGCCTAGAATCACCACGCGGCTCCCCCGGTCGATAGCCAGGTTGACATCGACGAAAATTTCCAGGCTGCCGTATGACTTGCTGAGTTCCTCCGCCATCAGCGGGGTCTTGCCGCAGGGCGCGGGCGTCGGGAAACGCAGCTTGGCAACCTTATCTACCTGGCGTTCCTCGTTCATCTCGCGGCTCATCTTTTCGGCGCGCCGCAGCATGCTCTGCGCGGCGGAGGACTTGGTGGCGGTGGCCTTCATCTTTTCGGCCTGCGCCACCAGGGTCGCTACCTTTTTACCGATGTTCGCGTTTTCGCGGCGGCGGCGCTTTTCGTCCGCCTCCCGCTGCGCCAGGTAGTGCTTCCACCCCATGTTGTAGATGTCGATCACGCAGCGGTTCGCATCCAGGTAGAACACCTTATTGACGACCTTCTCCACCAGGCTGACATCGTGCGAAATGACGATTATGCCGCCGGGATAGTTCATTAGGTATTCGCGCAGCCAGTGGATCGAGTCGGCGTCCAGGTGGTTGGTCGGTTCGTCAAGCAGCAGTGTTTCCGCCTGGGAAAACAGGATCCTGGCCAGTTCGACGCGGCGGCGCTGGCCGCCGGACAAAGTGCCCAGTTCGTTGCCGAGCAACCGATCCGGGATGCCAAGGTTCGCGGCCAGGCGCTTCGCCTCGGCCTCCGCTGCGTATCCGCCCTTGGCGTGCAGTTCGTCATCCAGTCGGGAATAGCGGTTCATCGCCTTTTCGCGGCGGGTATCGCTAATCGTCATGTCCGACATTTCCGCTTCGGCCTTGCGCAGTCGCGCCAACACACCGTCCAGGTCGCGGGCCGAAAGGATCCTGCCGAGCACACTCAGGTGCGGGTTATCGGCCTGCGTATCCTGCGGCAGGTAGCCGATCTGCCCGCTTGTCTCGACCTCGCCCGCGCTCGGCTGATTCTGTCCCGAAAGCACCTTGGTGAGGGTGGTCTTTCCCGCGCCGTTACGGCCGACCAGGCCGACCCTGTCTCCCGCCCCCACGTGGAAGGTTACGTCGGACATGAGCAGGCGCGCACCGACGCGGATCTCCAGATTTTTCACGCTAAGCAAGGGGAACTCCTAAAAATGTGCGCCGTGCGGCGCGGTTAGTCATACCGGGTTTAAGACGCTTGGGCGGCAGAAAAGGACGGACCCCAAAGGCCCGTCCTTTTCTCCCGGTATTCTAAGCGGCGTCTACCACGTAGGCGCCGTGACCTGCCGCGCGGAGAGTCTCGCGCAGAAGCTGCGCGGCCTCGTCCAGTTTCGCCTGGTCCGGTTCCTTCATGCCCCTTGCGGGATCGAAGTCGGCGGGCGAATTAGTCGGGAAAACATGCACGTGCACGTGCGGGATCTCGTAGCCCTGCACGATCACGCCGGTACGTTTGCAGGAGAAAGCCTCCTGCTGTGCGCGTCCCACGATGTGAGCCACGCGGAAGGCGTGGGTGGCCAGCTCTTCAGGCAGATCGGTCCAGCGGTCCACCTCTTCGCGGGTTACCACGAGCGCGTGACCGTAGGTCTGCGGGAAAGCGTCCAGGAACACCACCACCGAATCATCGGCCCAGATGATGCGCCCGGGAATGTCCCCAGCGATTATCTTGCTGAAAATGCTGGCCATGCCCAGCCTCCTTAAAGGTTGAAGCCGATCGCGCGCAGCTGCTCGCGACCGTCATCGGTGATCATCTCCATGCCCCACGGCGGCATCCACACCCAGTTGATGCTGTGCGTCTTGGTGATCGGCTCCAGCACCGCGGTGGTCTGCTCTTCGAGCACGTCGGTGAGCGGGCAGGCCGCGGAGGTGAGCGTCATGTCCACCACCGCGTTGCCCTCCTCGTCAACATTCACGCCGTAGACCAGGCCCAGATCAACCACGTTGATTCCGAGTTCCGGGTCGATGACGTCCTTCATCGCCTCGGTTACTTCCTCGGCGGTAATAGCTACGGCTGCGTTATCGCTCATGCCTAGAGTCTACTAACCGGGGCTTACTTAGCCAGGAAGCGGTCGTAGCCCTCTTCCTCCAGGCGCGCCGCCAGCTCCGGGCCGCCCTGCTCGGCAACCTTACCGTTGACGAACACGTGCACGAAGTCGGGCTTGATGTACTTGAGGATGCGGGTGTAGTGGGTGATCAGCATGATGCCGACGTTGGTGTCGGCCTTCGCACGGTTCACGCCCTCGGAAACGATGCGCAGGGCATCCACGTCCAGGCCGGAGTCGGTTTCGTCAAGAATCGCGATCTTCGGCTTCAGCAGCTCCATCTGCAGGATCTCGTGGCGCTTCTTTTCACCGCCCGAGAAACCCTCGTTGACGTTGCGCTCGGCGAACGCGTGGTCCATGCGCAGGTTGTCCATCGCGTCCTTGACGTCCTTCACCCAGGTGCGCAGCTTGGGGGCCTCGCCGGAGACGGCGGTCTTAGCGGTGCGCAGGAAGTTGGAAACGGTAACGCCGGGGACCTCGACCGGGTACTGCATCGCGAGGAACATGCCTGCGCGGGCGCGCTCGTCCACGCTCATCTCGAGAACGTCCTCGCCGTCGAGCATGACGGAGCCGGAGGTGATCTCGTACTTGGGGTGGCCTGCGATGGAGTAGGCCAGGGTGGACTTGCCAGAGCCGTTCGGGCCCATGATGGCGTGGGTTTCACCCGAACGGATCGTCAGGTCTACGCCCTTCAGGATCTCTTTGGTGCCCTCGGGGGTTTCCACGGTGGCGTGGAGGTCGCGGATCTCTAGGATCGACATTTTGTTCTCCTTGAAAAAGTTTTTGGCTGTGATGGGGGCCGATTCCTCGGCCGACGGCTGCTATTAGGCGTGCATGGTGGTGCTCAGCTCGGCCTCAACGGCTGCGAGCAGGCGTTCGCGCACCTCGGGTACGTCGATCTGCTGGATGATCTCGGCGAAGAAGCCACGTACTACCAGGCGGCGCGCCTCTACCTCGGGGATACCCCTGGCGCGCAGGTAGAAGAGCTGCTCGTCGTCGAAGCGACCGGTGGCGGAGGCGTGCCCCGCGCCCTCGATCTCGCCCGTCTCGATCTCCAGGTTCGGGACCGAGTCGGCACGTGCGCCCTGGGTCAGTACCAGGTTGCGGTTCAGTTCGTAGGTGTTGGTGCCCTCTGCCTGCTTACGGATCAGCACGTCGCCAACCCACACGGAGCGGGCGCTCTTGCCCTGCAGCGCACCCTTGTAGGTGACGTTGCTGGTGCAGTTCGGGGCGGCGTGGTCCACGAACAGACGGTGCTCCAGGTGCTGGCCCTCGTCGGAGAAGTAAAGGCCGAGCTGCTCGATCTCGCCGCCGGGTTCCGCGAAGGCGCTCACGGAGCTGATACGCACGGCCTTGCCGCCGAAGCTGACCACGACGTGCTTGAAGCGGGCGTCGCGGCCCACGCGCGCGGCGTGGGAGGAAAGCTGTACCGCGTCGTCGTCCCAGTCCTGGATCGAAATCACGGTCAGGGAAGAGTTATCCCCCGCGATCATTTCCAGGTTCTGCGCCACCAGGCCGCTGCCGGTGTGGTTGAGCACGAAGGTGGCAGACGCCGACTCCTGGGTCTCGAGAACCAGGTGCTGGGCGCTGACGTGATCGCCTGCCGCGCCGTGAATGTTCACGGTTACCGGGTCGGCCAGTTCCTGATTGCGCTTGGCCGACAGGTAGGTGGCCGCGCCATCGGTTTCGTGGACGCGCGCGGAAACGCGGTCCTCGGGAACCAGTGCGCTGCCGCGCGGGGCTTCGCCCTCCGCGAGGGTCGCGTTGATTAGCTCATCCGCGGAGGCGGTGGTTTCCACGGTGACGCCGAGCAGCGGCGAAGCGGCCACGTATTCGGTTTCGTCCTTCAGCAGCGGGATGATGTCCTTCAGCGAGCTGAAGCGCCATTCCTCTTCGCGGCCGGTCGGAATCTGGTGGTCCGCGACGCTGAACGAACGCGGGCGCGCCGCGCGCGATGCCTCGGGGGCAACGTTCGTGGTGATGCCTTCGCTTTCCGCTACGGCGCGGGAGTGGTCGGTCTTGGGTGCCTCGGTGTTGCTCATGCTTAGCCCACCGCTCCTTCCATCTGAAGTTCGATCAGGCGGTTGAGTTCGAGCGCGTATTCCATGGGGAGCTCACGCGCGATCGGCTCAATGAAGCCGCGCACGATCATCGCCATGGCTTCGGTCTCTTCCATGCCTCGGCTCATCAGGTAGAAGAGCTGTTCCTCGCTGACCTTGGAAACGGTGGCCTCGTGGCCCATCTGCACGTCGTCCACGCGCACATCCACGTAGGGGTAGGTGTCGGTGCGGGACTGGGTATCTACCAGCAGCGCGTCACAGAGCACGTTAGAGGCCGAGTTGTGCGCGCTTTCCTGTACCTGCACCAGGCCGCGGTAGGAGGAGCGCCCGCCACCGCGTGAGACCGACTTGGAAACGATCGAGCTGGAGGTGTTGGGTGCCATGTGCACCATCTTGGAGCCGGTGTCCTGGTGCTGTCCCTCGCCCGCGAAGGCGATGGAGAGGGTTTCACCGCGGGCGTGTTCGCCCATCAGCCAAACCGCCGGGTATTTCATGGTGACCTTGGAGCCGATGTTGCCATCGACCCACTCCATGGTGCCGCCCGCCTCCACCGTGGTGCGCTTGGTGACCAGGTTGTAGACGTTGTTGGACCAGTTCTGGATGGTCGTGTAGCGAACGCGCGCGTTCTTCTTCACGATGATTTCCACCACCGCCGAGTGCAGCGAGTCCGACTTGTAGATCGGCGCGGTGCAGCCCTCTACGTAGTGCACGTAGGAGCCTTCGTCGGCGATGATCAGGGTGCGCTCGAACTGCCCCATGTTTTCCGTGTTGATGCGGAAGTAGGCCTGCAGCGGGATGTCCACGTGCACGCCCGGCGGCACGTAAACGAACGAGCCGCCCGACCAGACGGCGGTGTTCAGCGCGGCGAACTTGTTATCGCCCGAGGGGATAACGGTGCCGAAGTATTCCTCGAACAGTTCCGGGTGCTCGCGCAGACCGGTGTCGGTATCGAGGAAGATGACGCCCTGCTTTTCCAGGTCCTCACGAATCTGGTGGTAGACCACCTCGGATTCGTACTGCGCCGCAACGCCCGCTACCAGGCGCTGCTTTTCCGCCTCGGGAATGCCTAGGCGGTCGTAGGTGGCCTTGATGTCTTCGGGAAGATCATCCCAGGTCTGCGCCTGCTTCTCGGTCGAACGCACGAAGTACTTGATCGTGTCGAAATCGATTCCGGAAAGGTCGGGGCCCCAGGTGGGCATCGGCTTCTTATCGAACAGCTGCAGCGCGCGCAGGCGTCGCTTAAGCATCCATTCCGGCTCGTTCTTTAGCCGGGAGATGTCCCTTACGACCTCTTCGGAGAGGCCGCGTCGCGCGGCAGCGCCGGCCACATCGGGGTCGTGCCAGCCGTATTCGTAGTTGCCGATGGACGAGATGATCTCGTCCTGGCTGAGCTGCTCGGGTGAGCTCGTCATGGTGTCCTTCCATCGGTGAGAGGAATATGCGTCGTGCACGCATGGTCGCCCCGCGCCAAAGTGGCGAGGCGTTGTACGGGGACGCCGAGCATGCGGGAAATCGCTTCCGTTTCGGCGTCGCAAAGCTGTGGGTGATCACTGGCCGCACCCTGCACAGGGCAGTGGCCCTGACACAGTTGCGCTGCCTCCACGGTACGCACCCTGGGGCGGTTAGCGCTGCCGCCCACGCCGGTTGTGCGTGACACCACCGGCAGCGCGAGCGGGCGCACCGACCCGGCGTACCCTAAATCACTCAGTACTTCGGATAGGATCTCTACCCTTTTTTCTATCCCCAGCGCTCCAGCTTCGGTTTCCCGTTCCGCTAGCCGTTGCGCAAAGGCGCTCTCCCACTGTTCCACGCGGCGCTTGGCAAGGCGCGTAACCGCGTCCTCGCCTCCCACTTCGTGAAGTTCCGTGAGAGCCATGCGCGCCAGGGAGTCGTATTCACTGGAGAGGTCTCCGTGGGCACGCTCGGTAAGCACATAAGACTTACTGGGCCTGCCCCTGCCGCGCCCGGTTTGGGGTTGCACGTGTTCGGCAATCCAGCCGTCGGCGTGGAGCGCAGCCAGGTGGCGGCGCACGGCGGCAGAGGTCAAAGAGAACCGTTCCGCGAGCTCGGTGGCGGTAACCGGACCAAGCTCAGAAATCGCTTCTACCAGGCGTTCTCGCGTTCGCGGGGACGCTTCTTCATGCGTGGTTCCCATACCATCCACCCCCTTCACAGATAAGTCCTAAAGTCCCTTAATTTTACAACATCAACTTTGCGTAAGAGGCCGCTTTTAGTGGGTTTTCGTGACGCGACAGATACGATTGCCATATGAGTAACACCGCCCTGGAGGTCGTAGGCCTACGCAAAACCTATCGCTTGCGCGGCCGCGAGGTACGGGCAGCCGACGGAATTGACCTCGCCGCCTACCCCGGTCAGATCACCGCCCTCCTCGGCCCCAACGGAGCCGGCAAGACGACTACCGTCGGCTGCTGCGTCGGCCTCCTTACGCCCGATGCGGGCACGGTGCGGGTGCTGGGCCAAGATCCACTGCGCGCCGACGCGGCGCATCGGGCGCGTATCGGTGTGATGTTGCAGGACGGCGGGCTATTTACTTCCGCGAAGGCGGGTCAGCTACTGCGCTACGCCGAAGGACTCTATCCGCGCACCTGGCCGTTGGACGATCTGATCGAAAGGCTGGACCTGAGCGGATTCCTCGGCAGGGTTGTGCGCCGACTTTCCGGCGGGCAAAAGCAGCGCCTCAGCCTGGCCCTGGCCCTGCTGGGCAGGCCCGACATGCTTTTCCTCGACGAACCGACAGCGGGCATGGACCCGCAGGTGCGCCGCCAGACCTGGCAGTTGCTGCGAGAACTGACCGCCGACGGGGCCTGCGTTCTGCTCACCACGCACCATATGGAGGAGGCCGAACAGCTCGCCTCCCGCATAGCGATCGTGGCCGCGGGCAAAGTGGTCGCCGAGGGCAGCAGCGAGGACCTGACCCGGCTGGCGGAACACCAGGGCACCCTCAGTTTTACGACCTCCGAGATGCCCCCGGAAAACGCAAGGCGGTTCACCGCCCGCGTGCGCGAACTTGCCGCGGAGTTCGGCACTAGCGTGAGCGTGCAGGCCGGTCAGCGGCGCACCCTCGAAGACGTTGTTATCGCCGCCGCGCAGCAGCATTCGGATGCCACCGCTTCAGCAAACACAGCCACTTGCGCCCCCGTCACAGGAAAGAAAGCATGAAACGACTCCTGCACCACGCCGCCTGGGAGGCCAGGCTGCTACTGAGCAACGGCGAACAGTTCCTGGTGGCGATCATCCTGCCCGCTATGCTGCTGATCGGGCTGGTCTATCTGCCCGTCGGCAAGATCCCCGGAGTGCCACCGCTTTCCACTGCCGTTGCCGCGGCGTTTGCGACTGCCCTGATTTCCAGCGCCTTTACCTCGCAGGCCATCGCCACCGGGTTTGATCGGCGCGCCGGGGTGTTGCGCTGGGTGGCCACCACGCCCCTGGGGCTAGGCGGTTATCTGGGGGGCAAGGTTTTGGCCTTAATCCTGGTGCAGGCCATCCAATGGTTTGCCCTCGGCGGCATCGCCTTCGCACTCGGATGGCGCCCCGGCGCCTCCCTGCTGTTGGCGATCCCCGCCTGGCTGCTCGGCACCTGGGCTTTTGGCTGCCTGGGCCTGCTGCTCGCCGGGACCCTGCGCACGGAGGCTATCTTGGCCCTGGCAAACACCGCCTTTGTGCTGATGGTTGCCGTCGGCGGCGTGGCCCTTCCTCCCGGTGAGTTCCCGGCGCCCGTCGCGTTCCTGCTGCACCTGACTCCCTCCGCCGCGCTGTCGGAGATGCTGCGCAGCGCACTGGCGGGCCTGCCGCTAGATCCACTGGCACCGCTGGTGCTGGCCGTTTGGGGCCTGCTCGCATTCCTCGCCGTGAAGCGATTCTTTAAGTGGGTGTCCGTCTAAAACCTAAGCTCCGCCGCCGCAAAAGGCCCTCTGACCCGGCCGCGAACGCATAGAATTGCCTGCATGCCTGAAACCGTCACCCAGCCTGACCGCCTAACCCGTTTCTTCTTCTGGGGAAACCTGTTTTGCCAGATCGGCATCATCGTTACCGGTGGCGTGGTACGCCTCACCAAATCTGGTCTGGGCTGCACCAGCTGGCCCGGCTGCGAACCCGGCCAGTTCCTGCCCGTCTATCACCCGGAATCGGGCCTACACCCCTTCATCGAGGCGGGGAACCGCGCGCTCACGGGCGTGCTCGTAATCTTCGCCGTCGGCCTGCTGGCGATGTCGCTGCTGCGCCTAAAGCACAAGGGGAAGGGCTTCCTGCTGCTGTCTTGCGTACCCCTGATACTGACTTTCGTGCAGGCGATCATCGGCATGGTGACGGTCATTTACCACCTGCACCCCGGCCTGGTGGCGCCCCACTTCATCGTTTCGCCGATCCTCGTGGCGTTTTCCGCCGTGCTGGTTTATCGGCTTTACGAAGGGGACGGCCAGCGCCGCCGCCTCTACCCCGCCGCGATCTATTTCCTGTACGCGGCCCTCGCGGCGGCAGGTTTCATCGTCATTTTCCTTGGCACCGTGGTTACGGGGTCCGGCCCGCATTCGGGCGATGCCACCCGCGCTTCGCGCCTGCCGTTCGATCCGCGCACCGTGGCCTGGCTGCACGCCGATGCCGTAATGCTGTTCATGGGTCTGCTGGTGGGCGTGCTGGCGATTCTCTACATCATTCGGGCGCAGCGCCCCGCCAAACAGGCCGCCTGGCTACTCGTGGCGCTTTCGCTGGTGCAGGGGGCGATTGGTTACGGCCAGTACTTCCTGGGGCTGCCCGAGCTGCTGGTGGGCATGCACCTGCTCGGAGCCGGACTGTTCGCGGCGCTTATCGCCTACCTCGGCGCGGCGCTCTACACCTGGCGCCAGTAACAGATACCTGACGAACCGATCCCTGACGTCAGTAACCGATTTTCCGGCTGCGGTTTTCGCAGCGGTTTCCCCGGCGGTTTTCCCCAGCCCCGCGAGCGCTAACTAGATCAGTTCGCGTACCTTGCGCACCACCGCCGGGGCATCCATGCCCTCAAGCGTGAGCACGCGTGCGCGCGAGGCATGGGGCAGGAATTCCCCGCCCACACCGAAAGCGTGGAAACGCGGCAGCGTCTGCCCGGCGGGGCAGGCAGCGGCCATGGCGGAAAGCAGGGCCGTGCCGACGCCCCCCTCGGCCAGGCCGTCCTCCAGCGTAAAGACGGCGCGTGCCGACAGCGCCCGTTCCACGAGCGCTTCGCCCACGGGCAGGGCCTGCAGCGGATCGACTACCTCGACCCGGATACCTTCCCGCGCCAGTTCCTCGGCTGCGGCGATGGCCGTCGGCACCATCGCACCTACCGCCACCAGCAACGCATCGTGACCGGAGGAAAACACGACCTCCCCGGCAGAATCGGCGTGCAGGGAGGGGATTTCCGTCGGCGCACTGCCCTTGGAATAGCGCAGCAGCGCAGGCCCCTCGTCATCGGCTAGGAAACCGGCGAGGGCTTCGCGCAGGCGCTTCGCGTCGCGAGGAGCGGCCACCCGCAGTCCGGGAACGCGGGCGGCTAAAGCCAGGTCCCAGACGCCGTGGTGGCTCGGGCCGTCTTCGCCGGTGATACCGGCGCGATCCAGCGCCACGGTCACGTTTTCTTTGTGCAGGGCGATGTCCAACAGCAGCTGATCGAACGCGCGATTCATGAAGGTCGAATAGAGCGCCACCAGGGGTCGCATGCCGCCGCGCGCCAATCCGGCCGCGTGCACCAGGGCCTCCTGCTCCGCGATCCCGACGTCCAGCACTCGCTCCGGCAGTTCCTCCTGCAGCGGGGTGAACCCGACGGGGTCCACCATGGCCGCGCTGATCGCTACCGTGCGGGGGTCTTTGCGCGCTTCTTCCAGCGCGGCCTGCCCAAATACTTCGGACCAGGAAAGTTCGTTCTTAACGTCCTGCGGGGCGGCAACCTTCTCGCCATCATGCTCGCCCAGCTGGAACGGGCCGGTGGCGTGCATCTGATCCAGCACGTCCTCTTCGGCGCGGTTGAAGCCGTTGCCCTTGCGGGTAACCACGTGTACCACCGTGGGGCCGGCCTCCCCCGCCCGCATGCGGGTCGCCAGGGCGCACAGTTCCCTTTCCAGGGTGTTCACGTCGTGCCCGTCGAGGGGGCCGACGTATCCCAGCCCTAGCTGGGTGAAGATGTCCGGGGCGGCGCCGCTGCGCAGTTCCGCCAGGTGGGCGGCAAGCCCGCCGATTGTCGGCGCGTAGGAGCGCGCGTTGTCGTTTAGCACCACGATGGTGCGGGAGGCCGGATCCGCAGCCAGGTTGTTGAGTGCCTCCAGAGCCACGCCGCCGGTGAGTGCGCCGTCGCCGATCACGGCCACCGCTACGCGGGGGGTGCCAAGGAGCCTGCCCGCGCGTTCGATGCCGTGTGCCCAGCCAATAGAGCCGGAGGCGTGGGAATTTTCCACCACGTCGTGTTCCGATTCTGCGCGTGAGGGGTAGCCGCTGACGCCACCCTCGCGGCGCAGCTGGGAAAGCTCGGCCCGGCCGGTGAGCATCTTATGCACATAGCTTTGGTGCCCGGTATCGAAAACGATGGGTTCTTCCGGGGAACGCACGGCGCGATGCAGGGCGATGGTAAGTTCCACCACGCCCAGGTTCGGCCCGAGGTGGCCGCCGTTTTCGGCTACTGCGGCAAGGAGGCGGGCGCGCAGTTCGCGCGCGAGTTCCGGCAGCTGCTTGGCAGGTAGGGAGCGCACGTCCTGCGGCGTAGAAATATCCTCGAACATGCTTAAAAACCTCCGCGGCGTGGTTTGGACTGTCCTAGCCTACGGCCGCACAGCCAGCCCGGTCGGCATTTATGGTCACATCTGTGCATATCTTCACGGGTCTTTTTAGGGGTGCGCACCGATATGCCATCACCCCCTACCGATTCGCACATATGTGCAAACGGTAGGGGGTGATGGCTGGAAAAGTTACTTCTGCGGCGCGGCCAGGGAACGCAGCACGTACTGCAAAATACCGCCGTGCCGGAAGTAGTCGGCCTCGCCCGGCGTGTCGATGCGCACCACGGCAGCGAACTCGACCGAGAAGCCGTCCTCGCGGGTGGCCCGCACATTTACTGTGCGCGGCACGCGCCCCTCGTTAAGTTCCTCGATGCCGGTGAATGAGAACGTCTCCTCCCCCGTCAGCCCCAGCGAATCGGCATTTTCGCCCGCCGGGTATTGCAGGGGTAGCACGCCCATGCCGATCAGGTTGGAGCGGTGGATACGTTCGTAGCTTTCCGCAATGACCACCTTTACGCCGAGCAGCATCGTGCCCTTGGCAGCCCAGTCGCGGGAAGATCCCGTGCCGTACTCCTTGCCCGCTAGCACCACGAGCGGAATCCCGGCTGCGGCGTAGTCCTGGGCGGCGTCGTAGATAAACGCCTGTTCGCCGGTCAGCAGGTTCTTGGTGTAGCCACCCTCCACGCCGTCCAGCAGCTGGTTACGCAGGCGGATGTTCGCGAAGGTGCCGCGAATCATCACCTCGTGGTTGCCGCGCCGGGAACCGTAGGAATTGAAGTCCTTACGTTCCACGCCGTTCTCGCTCAGGTAACGGCCAGCCGGGGTGTCGGCCTTGATCGCGCCCGCCGGGGAAATGTGGTCGGTGGTGGTGGAGTCTCCAACCTTCACGAGCACGCGCGCCCCGGAGATGTCGCTCACCGGCTCGGGTTCCATGCCCATGCCCTCGAAGTAGGGAGGCTTGCGCACGTAGGTGGAATCGTCCTCCCAGGCGAAGGTGGCGCCGTCGGGGGTCTCTAGCGCGCGCCAGCGTTCGTCACCGGCAAAAACGTTCGCGTAGTCGCTGCTGAACATTTCCTGGGTGATGTTCTTGGCGATGGTTTCCTCAACCTCCGCCGGGGAGGGCCAGATGTCGGAAAGGAACACGTCCCTGCCCTCGGCGTCCTGGCCGAGCGGTTCGCTCGCGAAGTCGAAGTCCATGGTTCCCGCCAGCGCGTAGGCAATCACCAGCGGCGGGGAGGCCAGATAATTCATCTTCACGTCGGGATTGATGCGCCCCTCGAAGTTGCGGTTGCCCGACAGCACGGCGGTGACGGCCAGGTCCGCTTCCGCAATAGTTTCCGAGATCGCGGTGGAAAGCGGGCCGGAGTTACCGATGCAGGTGGTGCAGCCGTAACCGACCAGGTGGAAGCCGAGCTTTTCGAGGTAGGGCCACATGCCGGCCTTCTCGTAGTAGTCGGTGACTACCTTCGAGCCGGGGGCCATGGAGGTCTTTACCCAGGGCTTGGCCGACAATCCCTTTTCCACCGCGTTACGGGCCAGCAGCGCGGCGGCCATCATCACCGACGGGTTGGAGGTGTTGGTGCAGGAGGTGATGGAGGCGATCGAGACGATACCGTGGTCTATCTCGAAGTCCTGGCCGGGCACGCGGCGGGCACGGCTGACGAAGGTGTCCGCGTCGCCCTCGCCGGTGTAGTTGGGGAGCACCTTCCTGAACGCCTGCTTCGATTCGCTCAGCACGATGCGGTCCTGGGGGCGCTTTGGCCCCGCGATGGAGGGCACCACGGTGGAAAGATCCAGCTCCAGGTATTCGGAGTAGTGGGCTTCCGCGGCCGGGTCCAGCCACATGCCCTGCCGCTTGGCATAGGCCTCGACCAGCGCCACCTGCTGTTCGCTGCGGCCCGTGAGCCGCAGGTAATCGGTGGTGACGCTATCGATCGGGAAGATCGCGCAGGTGGAACCGAATTCGGGGCTCATGTTGCCGATGGTGGCGCGGTTTGCCAGCGGCACGCTCGCCACGCCCTCGCCATAGAACTCGACGAACTTACCGACCACGCCGTGCTTGCGCAGCATTTCGGTAATCGTCAGCACCACGTCGGTCGCGGTAGCGCCGGAGGGGATGTCTCCGGTCAGCTTGAAGCCGACTACGCGCGGGATAAGCATGGAGACGGGCTGGCCCAGCATCGCCGCCTCGGCCTCAATGCCGCCCACGCCCCAGCCGAGCACGCCCAGGCCGTTCACCATCGTGGTGTGCGAATCGGTGCCGACGCAGGAATCGGGGTAGGCGCGCAGCACCTTTTCTCCGCCGACCTCTACCTCGCGGGTCATTACGGTGCGGGCCAGGTATTCGATGTTTACCTGGTGCACGATGCCAGTGCCGGGCGGAACCACCTTGAAGTCGCTAAAGGCGCTCTGCCCCCAGCGCAGGAACTGGTAGCGCTCACGGTTTCGCTCGTATTCGAGCTCCATGTTGCGCTCGAGCGCGTCTAGCCTGCCCGCGATGTCGATCATGACGGAATGGTCGATCACCATTTCTGCGGGGGCGAGCGGGTTAATCGCGTTCGGGTCCCCGCCGAGGTCGGCCATCGCTTCGCGCATGGTTGCCAGGTCCACCACGCAGGGCACGCCGGTGAAGTCCTGCATGATCACGCGGGAGGGCGTGAACTGGATTTCCGTGTCCGGTTCCGCCTGCGGGCCCCAGGCCCCCAGCGCGGCGATGTGCTGCGCGGTGATGTTCGCGCCGTCCTCCGTGCGCAGCAGGTTCTCTAGCAGCACCTTGAGGCTGTAGGGAAGTTTTTCGCTGCCGGGAACGGCGTCCAGGGCATAGATTTCGTATTCTTCGCCGTCCACCGCGAGGGTGGTTTTCGCGTTGTACGAATTGACGGTGCTCACCGGGCCACTCTCCTTCAAAAGTTGGAATGGGCCGCCGCGCGCATCCGAAAGGCGCTAACTGACGGCATGTCACAATACTATCTTGAAGCCAAGAGATTTTTGGCTTAACGCTCCAAAACGCTCACGGTTTCTACGTGGTGGGTGTGGGGGAACACATCGAGCGCGCGCACGTCCGTGATGTGCCAGCCTGCGTTTTCGGCCTGTTTCAGGTCACGTACCAGGGTCGCGGCGTCGCAGGAAACGTAGACGATCCTGCGCTTTACCCGCTCCAGCAGCAGGCGCATCAGTTCTTTCCCGGCCCCCGCACGCGGCGGATCGAGCAGCACCCGGTCGGGGGCTTCCCCTCCCTGCTGGCGCAGCGTACGCAGGCAGTCCCCGGCTAGGGCCCGCGCCTGCGGGTAATCGGCCAGTGCGCGGCGGGCCGACGCTACCGCCCGCGTGCTGCCTTCTACCGCAAGCAGTCGGCCGCTCTCCCCGAGCGCCCTGGCGAGGGGAACGGAGAAGAGGCCGCTGCCGCAGAAGAGGTCCCATACGTGTTCCCCGGCCACCGGCTGCAGGGCCGACATGACGCTGGCGGTTAGCAGCTCGGGGGCCTGTCGGTGCACCTGCCAAAAGCCTGCCGCGTGCACGGAGAAAGTGTTGTTGCCGACCCGTTCGCTGACGTGGTCCTCCCCCTGCAAAGTGCGTTGCCCATCGCGGGCCAGGGCGATCACGCTGGCGTCTTCCCAGGCGGCAGGGATTTTCAGCCCGTTTGTCAGCTCGGAAAGGCGCGCGCTTTCGCCGCCGCGCAGGACGATCGCCGGGCGCGACCCGCAGGCGGGGGCCGCGACCTCGATGCCGGTTACCGCCTGCGGCAGGCGCGCCTCGGGTACGCGCAGCGCATTAACCTGCGCCGTGGCCAGGGGGTTCTCCCCCACGGGAAACACCTCATGGGAGCGCCAGCCTCGCATGCCTATCAGGCCGTCCTGCTGCGCGAACTGCACGCGGGTGCGCCAACCCAGCCCGCTGTGATCGCCGGGGGCTGGCTCTACCTGGATATCTTCCGCCAGGTAGGTGGAGATTTTGGCGCGGCGAAAAAGATCCTGCACCACTTCCGTTTTGATTCTGCGCTGCGCGGGAAGCGCAATGTGCGCGTAGTCAGCGCCGCCGACGCCTTTTTCCCCCGCCTCCGGCCAGATGCTTGCCACCCTGTCCTGCGAGGGTTCGAGCACGCTCACCACCTGGGCGCGCCAGAAGCTGGCCTTGGCACGCTGCGCGGGGGTGTCGAGCAGCCGCGCCGACACGGTTTCTTCCGGGGCGGCGCCACGCACGAATACCACTCTCCCTTCGTGGCGCGCCACGAACGTACCGCCGTTGGCGGGCCCACCGCAGGTGAGGGTGATGTTTTGTGTCTGATCCGGCATGTCCGGTTACGCTTCCTCTCCCCCGCCAAGCTGCCAGGGCACGGAGGCGATTACCACGCGCGGCAGGTGGGTTAGTTCGGCTTTGAGACGCTTCATTGACTGGTTGTGCAGCACGCCTTCCCAGGGGTGGCGCACCACGAACTCGGGCACGTAAACCACCACCACATCGCGCGGGCTGCCCGCGGAGATGCGGCGCACGTAGTCAACGATCGGCCCCGCGTATTCGCGATAGGGCGAATACATGATGCGCAGCGGCAGCTGGATTTGCGCCTGGCCCCAGCGTTTCGCGAGTTCGTCGGTGTCAATGATGTCGGTTTTTACCGTGACCGCTTCGAGGGTGGTGTGGTGGTTTACCGCCGCGAAGTTGATCGCCAGCAGCGCGGGTTTGTTCATGCCCGACACCAGCACCAGGCCGTGCGAGCGCGAGGGGTAGAGCCCGCGGTCTTCGTCGGCCAGATCGACCGAGAGTTCCTCGCGCACCCCGGTGTAGTGGCGGTTGATGGCCGACATGAGGAGCCACAGCAGCGCCATGGCCAGCACGGCCACCCAGGCACCGTAGATGAACTTGGTCAGCACCACGATCACTAGGACTATCGTCACCACGCAGAAACCGGCGGAGTTAATTATGCGGTTTACGCGGTAACGCACGCGCCGTCCGTGGTCGGTTTCTACCGCGAGGCGCTTGCCCCAGTGCCGGATCATGCCGAACTGGCCCAGGCTGAAGGAAACGAACACACCGACGATGTACATCTGGATCAGGGTGGTGACGTTCGCCTGGGTCAAAACCACCAGCGCCGCGGCTGCGCCGGTGAGCAGCAAGATGCCGTTGGAGTAGGCCAGGCGGTCACCGCGCAGGCGCAGCTGCCGGGGCAGATACCCTTCTGCGGCCAGCACGCTGGCGAGGTTCGGGAAGCCGTTGAACGCGGTGTTCGCGGCGAGGTAAAGCACCACCCCGGTGACCAGCGAAACCAGGTAGAAGATGAAGGGGGTTTCCACGAATACCGCGCGGGCGATCTGGCCGATCACCGGCAGCTGACGGTAGCTATCGCCTACCGCCTGCCCGTTCAGGGTGAGCTGGGTGGCAGGGTCGTCCACGAAGCGGACCCCCGTGGCGGCTGCCAGGCCGATAATGCCCATGATCATGGTGGCGCTGATGGTGCCGAGCAGGATCAGCGTGAGCGAGGCGTTACGGGCCTTGGGGCGCTGGAAAGAGGGCACGCCGTTACCGACAGCCTCCACGCCGGTGAGCGCGGCGCAGCCGCTAGAGAAGGCGCGCAGCACCAGGAACGCGCCGCCCAGGGCGGTTATGCCCTGTTCGTAGCGGGAGCTGGGCAAAACATCGAAGGCTGCGGAGGGTGCGGCGTGCAGGGTGCCGGTAAAAGCCTGCCAGGCCCCCGCTAGCAAGACCACGCCGATGGTCGCCATGAACAGGTAAACCGGCACCGCGAGCACCCTGCCGGATTCTTTCGTGCCGCGCAGGTTGGCAAGCGCCAGGATCGCGATCAGGGCGATGCTGAGCAGGGTTTCGTAGCCGTGCAGAAAATCTATTGCGCCCGAGGCGTAGCGGGATGCCTGGGAGATCGAGACTGCCACGGTCAGCACGTAATCCACGAGCAGCGCGGACGCGGCCACGCGCCCGGCGGTGCCGCCCAGGTTGGTGTGCACCACCTCGTAGTCGCCGCCCCCGGAGGGGTATGCCTCAACGTTTTTGCGGTAGGCCAGGATGACCACGGCCATCACGCAGACCACCGCGAGGGCCACCCAGGGGCTGACGGTGAAGGCCGCGATGCCCGCGAGGGAGAGGGTCAGCAGAATTTCGTCCGGCGCATAGGCCACGGAGCTGAGCGCGTCCGAGGCGAAGGTGGGTAGCGCCAACCTTTTGGGTAGCCGGGTAGTGCCGAGCCTGTCGGAAGAAAAGGCTCGGCCAACCAGGATGCGTTTAATTAGTGAAAACCCGCCGGACACGTGAACACATTATCGCTATTTGTTCCCTCGGTAAGCCAGGCGCGCCCCACATAACTGGCATAGCGGCCCCGACGGTGGAAGAATTGCGGCGCGCGGGTAGTGATCCCGCCCCCGCGTTTTTAGGAGGAGCGTTGCATTTCGTGATTATGGGCTGCGGCCGAGTGGGCGCGTCCCTAGCCCTGAATATCCAGGAAATGGGGCATACCGTGGCGGTTATCGACCGCGACCCGCACGCCTTCCGCAGGTTGGGCGATTCCTTCGCGGGAACCACCGTTACCGGCATGGGCTTCGACCGTGACACCCTCAAAGCCGCCCGCATTGAAGAGGCCTACGCGTTCGCCGCGGTTTCAAGCGGTGACAACTCGAACATTCTTTCCGCCCGTGTGGCCCGCGAAAACTTTGGGGTAAAGCACGTGGTGGCCCGTATTTATGACCCGCGCCGGGCGCAGGTCTACGAGCGCCTGGGGATCGCCACCGTGGCGTCGGTGCGCTGGGTGGCCGCGCAGGTTTTCAAGCGCATGATTCCCGGTTCCCCGAGCCGCGAATTCCAGGACGTTTCCGGCCTGCTTTCGATGGTCGAGATCGAATGCGATCCCTCCTGGGTAGGAACTACCATCCGCAGGATCGAAGAGATCGCGCGCTGCCGCGTCACCCACCTGCACCGGCTGGGGGACGGCTACCTCCCGTCGGCAGACGATCTGCTGCAAGAGGGCGATCTGCTGCATGTGATGGTCGAAACAGAACGCATGGATGAGGTCGAGGTACTGCTCACCCACCGTAAACAGGCTCCGGCAGAGTAAGGCGGAAAAGTAGCGTGAAAATCGTAATCGTGGGTGCCGGTAGCGTCGGGCGTTCCATCGCTCGGGAACTGCTGCAGAAATCGCACCGTGTGCTGCTGATAGACCGTAACGCCACCCCCGAACGGCTGGCGCGAGTAGAGGGCGCCCAGTGGCTTGAGGGCGACGCCTGCGAGCTGTCGGTGCTGCATTCCGCCGAGCTGGAAAGCGCCGAGGTGGTTGTGGCGGCCACTGGTGATGACAAGGTGAACCTGGTGGTTTCCCTGCTCGCCAAGACCGAGTTCGGGGTACCCCGCACCGTGGCGCGCGTTTCCCATCCGCGCAACGAGTGGATGTTCGATTCCCAGTGGGGCGTGGACGTTGCCGTATCTACCCCGCGCATCATGACCGCGCTGGTGGAAGAGGCCGTTTCGGTAGGCCGACTGGTTAAGATCTTCGAGTTTTCATCCTCCAACACGCAGATGGTGGAACTGACCCTGCCCGAGACCTCCCCCATGGTGGGACGCACCATCGGCTCCATGCGCTGGCCGCGCGGCGTGGTGCTGACCGCCATCCTGCGCGACGGCAAGCCCCTGCCGCCCACCCCGCAGGACGCGCTCGAAGCGCGTGACGAGTTGCTTTTCCTGGCGGAGCAGGAAGCGCAGGAGGCCCTACAGCGTCACCTGGTGCCCCGCGAGATCGAAGCTACGACGGCGGCACTGCCCGTGGTGCGTATGCGCGAGGAAGAGGAATAGGACCCTATTTTTCCTCTGCGATTTTTTCCTCTGCGGCGGCGGGCATGAGTTGCACCGCCGCGCCGTGCAGACGCCAGATAACCCAGAGCACGAGCGCGAACAGGGGCAGCCCCAGAATGATCCGCGCTATCCCCAACGCTTCCACCTGCCCCGCGTAAAACAGCGGTAGCAGTATTAGCAGGCGCAAGGCAAAGAGGCCCGTCAGCACGCCGGTTGCGGCCAGGTAGAGCCGCTTCACCGCAGGCACCTCGCGCCAGCCCTTAACGCGCGGATCAAGTACCTGCGCTAGCAGGCCGACCAGCGGGTGCCCCAGCACGATACTGAGCAGGCAGATGCCGCCATAGAGGCCGGCCACCAGCAGACTGGGCAGGTAAACGGCGCTGTCGTTGCCGGTCTTGAGCGCCCAGAGCACGCCGATGCCGACCGCTACCGCGCCGCCGAGCACCTGGTCTATCCGCTGCCTAGCGATTATGCGCAGCAGCAAAAACACCGCGATGCTGGCCCCGGCGAGGGCGCCGGAAAGCGCCACGTCCCGGCTGATCGTGTATGCGATTACGAAGATCGCCGTGGGCACTACCCCCTCGGCCAGGCCGCGTTTCCCGCCCACCGCACGGGAAAAGGAGAATTCTTCCCGCGCGAGGGTGTCGGCCAGCGCGCCACGCTTTTTCTCTGCGGGGTGTTTTTCCGTGCCCTCGCTATGCGTATCGCTCAATCTTCGTCTCCCGGTACCGACAGCAGGGTGTAGCGCGGGTTGTACATGACCCGCTTGCGTTCGCGGCGCGCCGCGAACCCTTCCAGCCGTAGCTTGCTGCCCGGTTCGATGCCTTCGATGTGGCGGCGGCCGATCCAGATCACGGTGATGGTTCCCGTGCCGTCGTAAACGTCTACCTCGACGCTGGCCTCCGCCGCAGCGGGCGGAATCACCACCGAACTGATGAACCCGACCAGCCGCACCTTGCGCCTGTTCTTGACCGACGCCACGGTGTCCAGCCCGGCCAGCTGCGCTTCGTGCAGCGCACGTTCGGCGTCCGCCTCCGCGGCGCTATCGAACCTTTCGCGTAGCCGAGCCAGGAAACCCGTGCGGGGCGGCTGGGCCGCTACCTCTTCGCCGGTGGGCAGCATCCTGCGGCCGTTTTCGTGGGAAAGCGCCACTGTTTAGCCGATCTCGCTAATGCTGCGTCCGCGTTCCAAAGGCGAGCCTTCACCGCTGAGCGGGGAGACGGGCTGTCCGCCGCCCGGCAGCTGCAGGGGGATCAGTTCCTCCGGGGGCATCGCGTCCCGTCCGCGCACCACGACCACGCGGGAAAGTAGGTTTTCGAGCGCCTGGGCGTGCTGTTCGTCTTCGCATGCCGGGCCAGAGATAACGGCGCGCAGGAACCAGCGGGGACCGTCCACCCCGAGCAGGCGCGCCGGGCGATAGCCGGTTTTGCCGTCGGGCCGGGTAACGGGGAGGCGCAGCTTGAGTTCTTCCCCGAATGGGCCGGTAGCGGATTCAACGGTGCCGCCCTGGCCGACGGTGCTTTCGCGCAGGGTCGTGCGCACCGCTTCCCACAGCCCGCCGCTGCGGGGCGCGGCGAACGCTTGAAGTTGCAGGGATGACCCCTCGAGGAGCAGGTTCGCGGCGGTGACCACGCCCGTGGCCTGCTCTACTTCCATGCGCAGTTCCAGGCCGCGCACAGCGGGAATGCGCAGGCCGCCGAGGTCTACGTACTGTTCATCGGTATCCGGCACGGCGGATTCGTCATAGGGGCCGTGCTCCAGGTGCGGGGCGCGGGGCTCGGGAGCCGCCTCGTCCACGGTGTCTACTGCGTCCTGCTTTAGCGGGCGCTGTTTCTTTTTGAAGAATGCCATTTTCCGCCTCACGAAAGATTCGGCATGCCGCCGGAGCTACCGAAACCGGCGTCTCCACGGTCAGCTTCCGGAAGTGACTCTACCGCCGTTACCTCTACCGGAAGTAGGGGCAGCACCACTAACTGCGCAATCCTGTCCCCCGCGCGCAGTTCGCACGCCTGTTCCGGGTCGGTGTTATGCAGCGGCACCTTAACCTCGCCGCGGTAGCCGGCATCTACGATACCGGGGCCGTTGAGGACGGTCACGCCGTGTTTTGCGGCCAGCCCGGAACGCGGGCAAACCATGCCCACGCTGCCCTGCGGCAGCGCGATGGCGATCCCCGTCGGCACGAGCGCCCTGCCGAGCGGCGGGATGGTGACGTCCTCGCTGGCCACCAGATCTAGGCCCGCATCGCTTTCGTGGGCCCGCCCCAGGCTGACCTCGCGGCCCTCACCGCTACCGTAGGGGGCAACCAGCAAACGTGCTTTAGTCGTCTCACTCATGGTGCAACCCTAGGACAGTCGCGGCTAAATACCGAATAGGCCGGGCTGCCTGTGAAACAATTTTGGGATGAGTTCATCACCTTCCGACGCTCCCCTTTTCCGCGAGCGGCTCACTCCTTCCCCCGCAGTCTGGTTTTTAACCGTCATCTTCGGCGGTTCTTTCGGCATCATCATGATTCCGCTTTCCCTGCGCCTGGCGGCCTTTGTGGCGGTGGCGGCGTGCGTGGGCTTGTGCGTTTGGATGTGGAACCTTTCCCCCGTGATTGAAGTGAGCGCGCAGCATTTCCGGGCGGGCCGCGCCAGCATCGATGCCTCTCTGCTTGGCGAGGCCGACGCTCCGACGCGCGAGGAAAGCGCCTCTTTGATGAGCACAGGCTATGCGCCGCTGGCCTACCACTGCACGCGGGCATGGGTGGCCGACACGGTACGGGTGCAGGTGGCCGACCCCGCAGACCCCACCCCCTATTGGCTTGTTTCCTCGCGCCGCCCCCAGGAGCTGGTGTCGGCGCTGCGCGAAGCCCGCGGCAAAGCCCTGGCCGAATAGGGATATATAAATAGCGGCGAGTCACCCAAACGGGGACTCGCCGCTATTTATTTGCCGTCTAGTGACTAGAGATCGGCTTTAGAAAGCGCATTCCTTGCAGATCAGCAGCTTGCCTTCGGCGTGGTCGATCTGGCTGCGGTGCTTCACCAGGAAGCAGGAGCCGCAGGTGAACTCGTCTGCCTGACGGGGCAGCACCAGCACGGACAGCTCTTCGCCGGAAAGGTCGGCGCCGGGCAGCTCGAAGCCTTCTGCCGCCTCTACTTCGTCCTCATCAACCGCGGGGGTGGAGGAAGAGCTGCGGCGACCCTTTAGTTCCTCGATCGAGTCCTCTGCAAGATCGTCGTCGTTCTTGCGCGGGGCATCGTAGTCAGTCGCCATTTTTCCCGTCCTGAAAAGTCGTTGCTACTTCTTCGTAAATTACTGCCCAAAAACCTGAGTAGGCAGGCAAGGCGCGATTATTGCACTTTCGTAGAGCCCGCGCAAGCCAGCGGCTAAGGCGGCCCCGCCGCGCCCGATTTAAGCACTCGGCGCGACTTATTCCCCGCCTAGACATTATGATCGTGTGTGATCAGTTAGGAAGGACTGCCAATGCGCGAACTCGAGCTTGTGGGCCTGCACGAGGACGGGGAGCACCTCGTTCTTACCACCGACGACGGTGAAAGCTACACCCTGCTAGTAAACGAGGCTCTGCGCGCCGCCGTGCGGCGGGACAGGCCTGCCCTCAACCGGCTACAGGCACAGCAGAAGTCCAGTTATACGCCGCGCGATATTCAGTCGCTGCTGCGGGCCGGACGCTCGCCGGAGGAAATCGCGGAAATTTCCGGCCTACCGCTGGAACACGTCACCCGTTACGCGGGGCCGATCCTCGGGGAACGCGAAATGACGGCTACCCGCGCCCGTCGTTTCCACGTCGGCAAGGGAGACTCCCCCCGGCTGGAAGATTTGGTGCATGATCGGTTGCGCGCCCGCGCCGCGAGCGCCGGTCCCGTCTGGGATTCCTGGCGGCGCGAGAACGGACTGTGGACCCTAACCCTGGGCTTCACCGCCGGTGGCCGAGAGCGAGTAGCGGTTTGGCGCGTGGATCTGGTGCGCGAAACCCTAAGCGCGGAAAACGATGAGGCCCGCTGGATCACGGAAGACGAATCGCCCAGCGTTGAGGAACAGCCCCGACGCCCCCGCCTCGCGGCCGTGCGCAACCGGGTTTACGACGTGGAGGCCGACGGCGGGGTGAACCGCCCGCAGGCTTCCGCCGCGCCGGTTTCTGGAAGCGAAACCGCAAGGCCTGAGCCGCAGGCTCCCGAGAGGGTACAGCCGAAGGTAGTAAGCAGCCTTTGGAGCAGCCTCAGCGAAAACGAAGACTCCAGCGCAGGCGAGGAACCGGCGGGCGCGGCAGAACCTCAGCCCGCAGAACAAGCCGCCACTTCGGATGCCGAAACCGGCACCGTTCAGGCCGAAAACTCCACGGATAAAGTTCCGGCAGCTAACGTTCCGGCAGCGCTTTCAGAAGAAACCGGGACGGATTTCGTTGCGGAAAATGAACCGGAAAACAACCTGCACAAGGAAGATACCGCGGAGCTAGATCTGGAGGTTCCTCCCGCGGAAAAACCCGCGAAGAAGAAATCCAAGCAGCGCCGCTCCAGCGTGCCTAGCTGGGACGAAATAGTTTTCGGTCCGGGAAAGCATTAATCGCTACGGGGCGAAAGCGCCCTAAGCATTGGCAGCATTTGAGGCTAGTCACCGTCTTTTAAGGCGGTGGCTAGCCTTTTATGCAGGGTTAGCCCTTTATACAGGGAACGTAGAGTTCGTCTTCCGTCAGGGAGCCGTGTTCTCCCGCCAGCTGCGGGGAGTCTTGCTCCGCCAGTACGCGCGAACCGCCCGCCCAAACGGTAATGTCCCCGAACCGGGGACGCAGCGCTTCGTTTCCGGCGGGCGGGCCGAAGTAGCCTTTCGCCAGAGCGGATCCGCTGGTCATCACCAAAAAGCCGTCACCCAGTGCGTCCTGCCAGGCCTCGGCAGCCAGCTCCGGGTCACTGCCGGGCAGCAAACGCACGTTACGCACGCGCCCCTCCCCCGCTATCGCCGCACAATTTTTGGCCAGGGCCGGCGGGATCACCACCCTGTCGGCCGCACTCGGCGCGACCATGCCGTGATCGGCCAGCAGCGTTATGCGGGCGTGCGCGGGGAGGCGCCGCCGCAGCGCCGCGATTTCCGCATCGGTATCTTCCAGAGCCGCGAGCCACTGCGGACTGTGCGGTCCGTGGGAGTGCCCGGCGTGGTCGATTTCGCTGACGTGCACGTACAAAAGCCCGGTTTTGCCTAGCTGACGGGCGGCGCTAAGCACCGTGTCTATCCTTTGCGAGACGCGCCGATACCCCCAAAAACGCCAGCCGGGATAAAGCAGCGAAGTGAGCAGGCTGCCCGCGAACTTATCCGGGCCGACGTGCGCGCACGGGCGGTTCGGCGTCAGGGAGGCCTTCCCCAGCCAGCGGGCGGGGACGCTCGTAAGGTCACCTCCGAGCTGCGGCAGCGCCCTGTCGCGTTCGGGATCGAGCACCGTATAACCGGCCACCCCGTGCTCGCGCGGCGAAGCTGCGGTGAACATGCTCGCCAGCACGGCTGCGGTGGTGGTGGGGGAAGACGTCGTTACCCTGCTGTATTCGCCCAGTTTGGTGATGGTACGAGCGTGAGCCGAGGCGCTTTCTAAGAGGTTCGCGCCCAGGCCGTCCAGCAGGAAAACTACATCGAGTCCCGTATCTTGCGTAAGCAGGTCACGCATTTGCGTAACCACGCCGGGTTCGTTTCCTCCGGCCCAGGGCGGGGGTAGCAGTGAATGCACGCCTAGCAGTTTACGCGTTCGCTAAGGTTCGCGAAGAAGCCGAGCGCTTCACGCACCGCCTGCGGACCGTCGGCCAGGGCACTCACACGCACCATCAGGTCCGCCGGCGCAGCGCTACCGCTGTAGCCGTGGTCGCGGGTGCACTGGCTGTCATCGCAGATCATCGGTTCAACATCGATGCGGCGCGTGGTGGACCAATTGACCCCCACCGAGACTTCGCTTTCCTGCGCGTCCACATTTTCGCCGTCGGTATCGAAGGTTTGCCCCAGCCCGATCGACTGAATACGGGTAAAGAGCACCTTTTCGCTGTTGCAGCGCACCTGCATCGGGTTAAGTTCGTCCGCCGGTTCGTCATCCAGGTGGCAGACGATGAGGTGCTTTTCGGTGAGCGCCAGCAGCGTCAGGTGACGGCGCACGGAGCTACCCTCAAAGGTGGTTTCCGGATGTACCAGATAGCCGTGAACCTCGGCTCCCGCCAGCAGGGTCGCCAAAACTGCGGTGGCGGTCTGCGGGAAATAGCCGCTGCGATTGATCGCGTGGGCGATCTCCTCCGGGATAGCAAACATAGGCCGTTTATATCAGCACCACCCCTCCCCTGCAACACGCCACTACGTCGGCCACAAAAGCCCGTTCTTGCCCGCCAAACCGGGCGATGCAACCGACATCACCGGCCTTTCCTGCCAGGTTTTGCCCCTGTTTTAAGGCAATATGGAGGGCATGGCTCGCGCATCACGTACCCAGCATCCCGAAGAGCAGGCTGACTTCGAGGAAAACATCGTTGACGTCGATGTTTTGGCGGAGATGGAAAACTCCTTCCTCGAATACGCCTATTCGGTGATTTACGCGCGGGCGCTACCGGACGCGCGCGACGGCCTAAAGCCCGTGCAGCGCCGCATCCTCTACATGATGAGCGAGATGGGGCTGCGCCCCGATCGCGGGCACGTCAAGTCTCAGCGCGTGGTCGGCGAGGTGATGGGCAAGCTGCACCCGCACGGCGACAGCGCCATCTATGACGCACTGGTGCGCATGGCCCAGGACTTTTCGCTGCGTCTGCCGCTGGTCGATGGGCACGGTAACTTCGGTTCGCTAGACGACGGCCCGGCGGCGGCCCGTTACACGGAGGCTCGCCTAGACCCGGCGGCGCTGCTAATGACCTCTTCGCTCGACGAAGACGTGGTTGATTTCGTACCCAATTACGACAACCAGCTCACCCAGCCGGAGGTGCTCCCCGCACAGTTCCCGAACCTGCTGGTAAACGGCGCCTCCGGGATCGCCGTCGGCATGGCCACCAACATGCCTCCCCACAATCTGGTGGAGGTTATCGCGGCGGCCCGCCACCTGCTGCAGCACCCGTCGGCCAGCCTGGAAGAACTGATGCGCTTCGTGCCCGGCCCCGACCTGCCCACCGGCGGCAAGATCATCGGCCTGGACGGTATTCGCGACGCCTACCGCACCGGGCGCGGCAGCTTCAAGATTCGCGCCACCTGCCAGATCGAAAACGTCACGAGCCGCAAAAAGGGCATCGTGGTGACGCAGCTGCCCTACTTGGTCGGCCCCGAAAAGGTGGTTGAGAAGCTGCGCGATGCCGTGCAGAGCAAGAAGGTGCAGGGCATCACCGACTACCAGGATCTGACCGACCGCCACCACGGCATGCGCCTGGTGCTCACCGTGAAGAGCGGTTTCAATCCCGAGGCGGTGCTGGCGCAGCTCTATAAGTACACGCCGATGGAGGAATCCTTCGGTATAAATAACGTGGCCCTCGTGGAGGGGCAGCCGCGCACGCTCGGATTGAAGGAACTGCTCGAGGTGTTCGTGGCTCACCGGATCGACGTCACCCGCCGCCGCACCGAATACCGGCTGCGCAAGCACGAGGATCGCCTGCACCTGGTGGAGGGCCTGCTGGTGGCGATCCTCGATATCGACGAGGTCATTCAGATCATCCGTTCTTCGGACGATGCAGAGTCGGCCAGGGAGCGGCTGCGCATGGTGTTCGATCTGAGCGAGCGCCAGGCCGAATACATTCTGGAGCTGCGGCTGCGCAGGCTCACCAAGTTCTCCCGGATCGAGCTGGAATCTGAGCGGGACGAGCTGGAGAAGGCGATCGCCTCCCTGCGGGAAATCCTGGCTTCCGACGAGGTACTGCGCGCGCTGGTCAGCAGCGAGCTGGCCGAGGTCGCCAAGGTACACGGCACCCCCCGCCGCACCGTGCTGCTGGAGGCGGATTCCGCCCCGGCGCCCAGCCAGGCGGCACCGCTTGAGGTGGCCGACGATCCCTGCCGGGTGCTGCTGTCTGGCACCGGCATGGTGGCGCGCTGCGCGCTCGACGCCTTCGGTGAGCAGCCTGGCCGTAGCGCGCATGACGCGGTTACGTCGGCGGTAACCACCACCACCCGTTCACAGGTGGGCGTGGTGACCAGCCGGGGCCGTTTGCTGCGCCTTTCCGTGGTCGATCTACCGGCCCTGCCGCCGCAGGCGGGTGCGCCCTCGCTGAGCGGCGGCGCTCCGCTCTCTTCCCTGCTGACTCTGGAAAAGGACGAGCGAATCATCGCCCTTGCCCGCGCGGAAGAGGCCGACCTTGAACGCGATGGCGGCGGCCTGGCGCTCGGCACGCTGCACGGCGTGGTGAAGCGAGTCAGCCCCGAATATCCGAAAGCCGACGACTTCACGGTCATTTCCCTCAAGGACGGCGACGAAGTGGTGGGCGCGGTTGATCTCACGGCCAAGCAGTTGGAGAGCCACGATCTGGCTTTCGTTAGCAGCGATGCGCAGCTGCTGCATTTCCCGGCGTCCGGCGTGCGTGCGCAGGGACGCGCCGCGGGGGGCGTAGCGGGCATCAGGCTGGCGGACGGCGCGCGCGTGGTCGCTTTCACCGCCTACGACGTCACGGGACGCTGCGAGGTGGTTACCGTGGCCGGTTCCTCCGGTGTGCTGCCGGAGCTGCAGGCCGGTTCGCTCAAGGTGAGCGATGCCGCCGAATACCCGGCGAAGGGCCGCGCCACCGGTGGTGTGCGCTGCCAGCGGTTCCTGCGTGGTGAGGATGTGCTGCTGTCGGCCTGGATCGTGAGCAGCCCGGCCCGCGCCTGTACCGCTGACGGGCAGCCGATGGATCTGCCCGCGCCGTTGGCGCGCCGCGACGGTTCCGGTTCGCCGCTTGCCACCCCGCTCGCTACGGTGGCGGGCGGCTCCCTGTGAGCGCACCGACGTTACCCGCCGGAGTATCCCAGGTAGCTGGACCTGGCGGGTTTCCCTGCCTCCGGGTGGAGACGCCACTGTGTGGCGCGCTGGTTAGCCTGTACGGGGCGCAGCTGCTCTCGTTTACCCCCGCCGGGCACACTAATCTGCTCTGGCTGAGCCCGAAAACCGTTTTCGCGGAGGGGACAGCGATCCGGGGCGGGGTGCCGGTGTGTGCTCCCTGGTTCGGTCCGGGGGTTGCCGGGCCTCTCTCCCCCAGCCACGGCCCCTGCCGCCTGAGCACCTGGGAGCTGGCCGCCGCGGAGTCTGACGGCGGTGAAGAGTCTGGCGCTGGCGCGGTGACGCTGGTTTTTACGCTTGAAACGGGCGGTTTTTCCTACCGCTATCGGCTGGGGTTGTCGCACGCACTCACCCTGGAATTGAGCATCACCGCGCTGGATGAGGCGGTGCCCCCGCTCGCGGAGGCGGCGTTGCACACGTATCTGCGCGTCGCCGATGTTTCCCAGGTGAGCGTGAGCGGGCTGGCGTCGGCTCCTGCCGAAGATAAGACCGGAAAGGGACTGGCTCCCCGCGGCGAGGACGGCCTTCTCCCGATTCCCGCGCACACGGACGCGGTGTTTATCACGGGCGATGCCGCGCGCACCGTGCACGATCCCGTGCTTGGCCGCAGCATCACCCTGACCAGCCAGGGAGCCGGTTCCACGATTGTTTGGAACCCCTACCAGGACGGGCCTGACCTGAGTGAATGGCAGAAAATGCTCTGCCTGGAATCGGGCAGCGTAACCACGTCGGCCTGGCCTGCGCGAAAAGGGGAAACCAAGACTATCCGTGCCCGCTACGAGGTACGTGCTTTCTAGCGAACCGCATGCCCCGCTGCGCGGAGCGCGGCCTTGACCGCGCTCACCTCTACCTGCCGATAGTGGAAAATGCTGGCGGCCAAAAGGGCATCGGCCCCTGCGGCCACGGCGGGCGGGAAATCGTCGGCGCTGCCCGCACCGCCCGAGGCGATCAGGGGCAGGGTGGTGGCACGCCTGGCCCTCTCGATCATTTCCAGATCGAAGCCCTCCCTAGTGCCGTCGGCGTCCATCGAATTCAGCAGGATCTCCCCCGCCCCCAGCTCGGTGACGCGGGAGATCCATTCGATCGCGTCGATTCCCGTGCCGCGCCTGCCGCCGTGGGTGGTCACCTCGAAACCGCTACCGCCCCGCGCAGGGCCGTCTGGGGTATCTGCACACACCCGGCGGGCATCGATCGAAAGCACCAGCACCTGGTTGCCGAAGCGCTCCGCAACCTCGGTAATGACCTCGGGCCGGGAGATCGCGGCGGTGTTCATGCCAACCTTGTCGGCCCCCGCGCGCAGCAGGCGATCCACATCCGCTACCTCCCGCACGCCGCCGCCCACGGTGAGGGGAATAAACACCTGATCGGCGGTGCGGCGTACCACGTCAAGCATGGTTTCGCGGTTGCCGGAGGACGCGGTGACGTCCAGGAAGGTCAGTTCGTCGATGCCCTCGCTGTTGTAGCGCTGCGCGAGTTCCACCGGGTCGCCTGCATCGCGCAGCCCCTGGAAGTTGACGCCCTTCACCACCCGTCCGGCGTCCACATCAAGGCAGGCGATAACGCGTGTGGCGAGAGACATCAGATACTCCTAGGCGTCGATCCGGTCGCGGTCCAGTTCGGCCGCTCCCTCGATGATGAACTGTTTGCGCGGCGCTACCTCGGACCCCATCAGCAGCTCAAACACGCGCTCCGCTGCGGCAGCATCGGCAATATTGACGCGGCGCAGGGTGCGGTGACGCGGGTCCATGGTGGTTTCCGCAAGCTGATCGGCGTCCATTTCGCCAAGGCCCTTGTAGCGCTGAATCGGTTCCTTGTAGCGCTTACCGCGCCGCTCCAGGTTCTTCAGCAGCTTGTTTAGTTCCGCTTCGGAATAGGTGTAAACGTATTCGTTCTTTTTGCGGCCGCCATGGATGATTTCGACCCGGTGCAGCGGGGGCACGGCCGCATAGACGCGCCCTTCCTCCAGCATTGGCCGCATGTAGCGGTGGAACAGGGTCAGCAGCAGGGTGCGGATGTGCGCGCCGTCCACGTCCGCGTCCGACATAATGATGATCTTGCCGTAGCGGGCAGCCTCGATGTCGAAAGTGCGCCCGGAACCGGCCCCGAGCACCTGAATGATCGCCGCGCACTCGGCGTTCTTCAGCATGTCGGTGATGGACGCTTTCTGCACGTTCAGAATCTTGCCGCGAATCGGCAGCAGAGCCTGGAACTCGGAGCTGCGGGCGTTCTTCGCGGTGCCCAGGGCCGAATCGCCCTCGACGATGAAAAGTTCGCTGCGCGCCACGTCGCGGCTGCGGCAGTCGGCCAGTTTCGTCGGCATGGAGGAAGATTCGAGCGCGTTTTTGCGGCGCGAAACCTCCTTATGCATACGGGCGGCCACGCGGGCGCGCATTTCGGAAACAACCTTTTCCAGTACCAGGCCGGCCTGTTCCTTCTCGCCCTTTTTGGTGGAGCGCAGGAAGTCGCCGAGCTGCGCTTCGACGATACCGGCCACCACCTGCCGCACGGCAGCGGTGCCAAGGATTTCCTTGGTTTGCCCCTCGAACTGCGGCTCATCCAGGCGCACGGTTACCACGGCGGTCAGGCCCGCCAGGCAGTCGTCCTTTTCCAGCCGGTCATTCTTGGGGTTGAACTTAAGCTTACGGGCGCTATCCGCCACGGTCTTGCGCAGGGTTTTAACCAGTGCCTGTTCGAAACCGGCTACGTGCGTTCCGCCCTTGGGGGTAGCCACGATGTTGACGAAGGAGCGCAGGTTGGTTTCGTAGTCGCTGCCCCAGCGCAGAGCGATGTCCACGCGGCAGGTGCGTTCCACCTCGCGCGAAACCATCTGGCCCTTGCCGTCCAGCACCGGCACGGTTTCCTTGAAGTCTCCTTCGCCGGTGAGGCGGATGACGTCGGTAATCTTCTGATCGGCGGCCAGGAACTCGACGAACTCGGAAATGCCGCCGTCGAAGCGGAACTCCTGCACGTCCGGGGCGTCCTCGGGCCTGTCGGAACGGTTATCGTGCAGGCGCAGGGTCAGGCCCGGCACAAGGAAGGCGGTCTGCCTGGCGCGGCGCACCAGTTCTTCCCGCAGGAATCCGGCCCCCCGCAGGAAGATCTGCGGGTCGGCCCAGTAGCGCACACGCGTGCCGGTCACTCCGCGCTTGGTTTTGCCGACCACGCGCAGGCCCGAACCGGAGGTAAAGGGCGTGAATTCGTTGCTGGGAGAAACCCCGGCGGCGTCGTCGAACTCGCCCGGTTCGCCGCGCCTGAACGACATCGCGTAGGTCTTGCCCGCGCGGTCCACCCAGACGTCCAAGCGTTCAGAGAGTGCATTCACGACCGAGGCGCCGACGCCGTGCAGGCCGCCGGAGGCGGCGTAGGAGCCGCCGCCAAACTTGCCGCCCGCGTGCAGCTTCGTGAACACGACCTCGACGCCGCTCAGGCCCGTCTTGGGTTCCTTATCGACGGGGATGCCGCGCCCATCGTCTCGCACCTCTACGCTGCCGTCTTCGTGCAGCACGATGTCTATCGCGCTGGCATGCCCTCCCAGGGCTTCGTCTACCGAGTTATCGATGATCTCCCACAGGCAGTGCATGAGGCCGCGCGAGTCGGTAGAACCGATGTACATGCCGGGGCGTTTGCGGACGGCTTCCAGCCCCTCCAGTACCTGGAGGTGGCGGGCGTCGTAAGAGGTTGCAGGCGTTTTAGGCACGCACAGATTCTACGCGGCGCGGGCGTGGAAAGCCCGCAGCACACGGCCGTTCTTCGCCACAGCGCTTTTCCATGATCTTTTGCGCAATCAGCGAAATCACCGTGACAGCGCAACCGTGCGTTGCTTGAATGTAGGCATGACCCAGACTATGCAGGCACCGAATCTGACTGCGAACGATCGCTGCGATCGCTGCGGCGCCCAGGCTTACGTGAAGGTTTCCCTGGTTGCCGGGGGCGAACTCATGTTTTGCGCCCACCACGCGCGCGCTCACGCCGACGCGCTGAATAACGTCGCCGCCGAGGTTATTGACGAAACAGGCAGGCTTTCGCCGCAGCGCTAAAAGCGCACACGAAACGTAACGGGTGGGTCCGCGTTCTAGCTAGAGCGCGGACCCACCCGTTTTTCAGTCAGCAAAGGCTGCTATACGTCATCGCTTTCTTCCGCGGCCGCAGTGATCTCTGCGAGCGATGAGCCCGCTACCAGCGCATCCCTGATTCCTCGCAGCCCCTCAATATCGCGGGCGGTGGCGGAGATTCCGGCGCGCCAGTAGCCCGAGATCGCGATCTGTTCTTTGCCGCGCCCGAGCGTCTTGCGCCAATGCCTACGCACTATTCGCATCTGTCCCTGTTCACCTGCCGCCCAGAGGGCGTCTGCCGCATTCGTTTCGGGTAGCTTCGTGAACTCTTCTCCCAATGCTTCTTCCGACACGAACACGGTTTTTACGCCCGCCAGTTCCGGCAGTTCATCGCGCGCGGCCGAGGTGAGCAGCGTGGTCTGGGCAGGAAGCGGATGTTCCGCGCAGATGCGCAGCACGGCGGGTACGGCCGTGGAATCCGCCACCAACACCAGTTTTTCCCCCTTCGGAGGGAGGAAATGCACGCGAGGGCTTTCCAGCTCAATGGTGGTTCCCGGCTTCGCGTCACGCAGCCAAAGCATGGCCGGGGTGTCTCCTTCGTGGAGCACAAAATCAATGTCTAGGGTGCGCGCGGCGACGTCGTAGTCAGCTACCGTGTAGCGGCGCGGGGAGGTCTGTGGGGCTCCTTCGATGCCCTCTAGTTCCTCTGCGGGAATGGGGATTTCCAGCGAAAACGCTACGTTCGGCCCGGTCCAGACCGACATGTCGGTGCCTTCCGGGAGCTGTCCCCTGACGCGCACCATTTTCTTTGCGCGGGGGAACACCTCTGTCACGGTGAAAATGACGTGGGCGATTTTGCCGGCATATTCTTTTTCCAGCACCTGCACTACTTCGAGCAGGCCGTTGGCTTCTTCTTGGGTAAGGGGCTTGGGGGCGTCAGACATTAAAACTCCCGGATCAGGTTTGGTTAGCCGAAACTAACCTTACCGAATCCGGGAGTTTTGTTATAGGTATTGTGCCTACCCGTAGCTGAGTCAGTCCAGGTAGTCGCGCAGCACCTGCGAGCGCGAGGGGTGGCGCAGCTTGGACATGGTCTTGGATTCGATCTGGCGGATACGTTCGCGGGTCACGCCGTAAACCTTGCCGATCTCGTCCAGGGTCTTCGGCTGGCCGTCCTCCAGGCCGAAGCGCATCGCGACTACGCCCGCTTCGCGTTCGGAGAGCGTATCCAGCACAGCGTGCAGCTGCTCCTGCAACAGGGTGAAGCTAACCGCGTCCGCTGGCACAACGGCCTCGGAGTCTTCGATCAGGTCGCCGAATTCGCTATCGCCGTCCTCGCCCAGCGGGGTGTGCAGGGAGATCGGTTCACGGCCGTACTTCTGCACCTCGACAACCTTCTCGGGGGTCATGTCGAGTTCCTTGGCGAGTTCTTCCGGCGTAGGTTCGCGCCCCAGGTCCTGCAGCATCTGGCGCTGCACGCGGGCCAGCTTGTTGATTACCTCAACCATGTGGACCGGGATACGGATGGTGCGCGCCTGGTCGGCCATGGCGCGGGTGATCGCCTGACGGATCCACCAGGTGGCGTAGGTAGAGAACTTGTAGCCCTTGGTGTAGTCGAACTTTTCTACCGCACGAATCAGGCCCAGGTTGCCTTCCTGAATCAGGTCCAGGAAGAGCATGCCGCGTCCCGTGTAACGCTTCGCCAGCGAAACCACGAGTCGCAGGTTCGCTTCGAGCAGGTGGTCCTTCGCCGCGCGGCCGTCCTCTGCGATAACGCCGAGTTCGCGTCCGGCCTTGGTGCGGGCGATGGAGGGGTCCTGCTTGAGCTTGTGCTCCGCGTACAGGCCGGCTTCGATGCGCTCGGCCAGTTCAACTTCCTGCGCGGCGTTCAGCAGCGCTACCTTGCCGATCTGCTTCAGGTAGTCCTTTACCGGGTCAGCGGTCGCGCCCGCGGTAACGACCTGCTGCGCCGGTGCGTCGTCATCGTCGTTCTTGAACACGAAACCACGCGCGGTGTCCTCGACCTCATCGGCCTTCGGTTCCTCTTTCGCGTCTTCGTCTTCTTCAATTTCCGGTTCTTCAACCTCTTCGACGGCGGCCTTTTTCGCGGTGGCGCGCTTGCGCGTGGTGGCTCGCTTCTTGGGTGCGGTTTCGGTGGCCGTTTCTTCCTCGGCCGATTCCTGCTCCGCTTCCTCGGCCTTCGCTTTCGCGGCGGTCTTACGAGTGGTGGTCTTGCGCGTCGCCGTGGTCTTGCGGGCGGTGCTCTTCTTAGCGGGGGCTTCTTCCTTGCCCTCCGCCTCGGGAGCGGTTTCGGTTTCCGCGTCGCTCTTCTTGGTGGCGCGCTTGCGCGTGGTGGTCTTCTTAGCCGGAGCCGCCTCAGCGCCCTCGGTTTCCTCGGCCTTCGCCTTGGCCGTGCTCTTACGCGCGGTGGTCTTCTTCGCCGGAGCCTTCTTGGCCTCTTCGCCCTCTTCCTCAATCGCCACGCTCGTGGAAGCGCGGCTACGCGACGCCGCTACGGCACGAGAAGAGGTAACTACCTCAACACCGCGCGCAGCAAGCAGTGCCTCAAGTTTGGCTACCGAGGCGCCTTTAAGACCCGCAGATTCTGCGGCGGCGGTCAGCTCGGCAACGGTAACTCGACCCGCGGAAGCGACGCTAGACATAAGCGCGCGGATTGCGGGGGTGGAGAGGTCACCAGTGAACGAGGTGGAGGGTGTGGGCACGGAGATCCTTCTTTCGACGCGAAAAAATCACGTCATAGGCGATCTGGGGTCTTCGCGGGGCCGCTGCAACAAGCGCCGCCCCTTGGGCGTCTAGCCTGTCAATTATAACCAGCGTAGCTACTCCGGCGCGCCGTCTTTCACGGCTAATACCGGGCAAGTTCCCTCGACTATCACCCGTTGGGCTGCCGCGCCCAGGCTCAGCTTGCCAATACGTGATTTGCGACGCAGACCGATAACTATGCGTTCCGCGTCACTGCTTTGCGCAACGCGCACGATGAATTCGCCCGCATCTTCTTCCAGGGAGCTAACCACCCGGAGGGGAACTTCCTGCGCCCCGGCCAGCGCAAGGGAGGCAATTTCCTCTTTTACGTGCGCCTCATCGCTGCTTACAAATGTCCCGTCATCCGAAAGGTAGACGTGCGCCGCGACCACCAGGTCGGTTTTTCTGGCGAGCGCCTCCTTGACGGCAGCGGCGAGCGCGGCTCGGCCCTGCGGGGAAGGCATGTAGGCAACTACGACGCTCATTCGTTCTCCTTGCGGCATAAACGGTTACCGTTCTAGCCTACCGCGATCTTTCGCACGGTAGCGGGGAGCACTTTACGGTTTTCGTTTCTTTCAGATACTCCGCGTCAATGAGGACGGGTCTCACCGGTAAACGGCTGACGCTTGCCACTTCCTTGGAAATTTTGGTGAGCAAATATTTTTCCCTGCCATGTTCACGCTTCGTCTTGCCTGGGCGACCTCCTTTGGGCTCGCTTTTTCGGAGCAAGACGAAAATTGTTTCTCCGTGCTTTGGCGGTAGGTTTCGAAGCGGTAGACGGCACACGGCAAGGGTCTCACTACCTATTTCTTGGGCACCTCGCAACGCGTGTCTGCCGCAGCAGTAGCGGCAGCTAATTTGGGGTGGCAGACCGTTCCTTGCAGCCTTAAGGAGCACCACCCCTCCCGGAGGAAGAGCGCCTTGCTGACGGATGACCAAGGCCAGAACAAGGCAGATTTCGGCGTGCGTGCGCCTTCTTTCAGATATTCGTTGGCGGCACCTTCGTTTGATACGTGCAAACCTGTGGCTGCGCACGCACAGCCTTGGAGCAAACAGCTTGGGCATGACACATAGCGTGGTGATTTTTGCTCGTGCCTGCCGCACCTAAGCCGTGAGTGTGGATAGGCTTAGCCACATACGACCAAAGGCAGTGAAGCGTGCCCGTTGTGCACAGGGAGCTGCTCCGGCTAAGGGAGAGTGTATGAGCCAGGCAAGTAATCCGCTGATCGAGTCCGTGAAGGCCGACATTTCCGAGTTCCTCTCCGCTCGCCGGGAAGAACTGACCATTGTCGGTACCGAGGTAACCGCCCTCTTGACTCTGCTGGAGCAGTATCTGGAGGGTGGCAAGATGCTGCGTCCGCAGTTTTGCTACTGGGCCGGAGCCCTGGCTGCGGGCGACCGGATCGATAGCGTTCGCCCGGCCCTGACCCGTCTGGGCGCGGCGATAGAGCTGCTACAGGCCGCCGCGCTGCTGCACGATGACGTGATCGATCATTCCCCGACTCGCCGTGGCCGCCCGGCGGCGCATAAGGCTGCGGAGGCGGAGCACCGGGTGCGCGTGCTGGCCGGGTCTAGTGCAGATTTTGGTATCGCGGCGGCGATTGTGCTGGGCGATATGTCCTTGACTTGGAGCGAGCAGATGGCCGGTCCTGACCTGGCTCGCGAGCCGGAGGCGCGCCGTGTGTGGGACGCCATGCGCACCGAGGTTATGGCGGGCCAGTACCTGGACGTACTTAACCAGGTGAAGGGCCTCCTCCCCCAGGAAGATGCTGTTTACGAGGAACTTCCCACGGAGGCTGAGCTAAGCAAGGAACAGAACGCGCAGCGCGTGATTCGCTGGAAGACGGTTCCCTACACGATTCTGCGGCCGATGCAGTTGGGTGCACGCATGGCCGGTGGGGACGACGAACTGCATCAGGCGATCGCTGATTTCGCTATCCCCCTGGGCACGGCGTTCCAGCTTCGCGATGATCTGCTGGGCGTCTTTGGGGACGAAGCCGTCACGGGCAAGTCTTCTACCTCCGATCTTTTGGAGGGCAAGCGCACCGTGCTGCTGGCGCGTACCGAGAAAGCGGCGAGCGGAGCGGACGCGAAGCTCCTCAAGCGCACCGTGGGGAAGGCTTCTTCTTCTGCCGAGGACATCGCTAAGGTGCGTGAGCTGATGGTGGAAACCGGCGCTTCCGAATCTGTGCGGGCCGACGTGCGCAGCATGGGCGAGCTGGCTGCAAGCAGCCTCGACCGTCTGGCGGAGATGACCGACGCGCCGCAGGCGATTGCCGAGCTGCGTACCCTGCTTCACGCTGCGAGCAGCCTGGATGATGTGCCGCAGCGCTGACGCATAGCGCTTTACGTAAAAAGTGGCGCGGCCCCGAGCGGGGCAGCGCCACTTTTTGCTGTTTTGGACGGCTTGCTGTTTAGAAAGCCAGCGCCTGCGCGCGGCGGCGTACCTCTCCGCGCTGTCCTTTACGCAGCTGGTCCACGGGGCGTCCCGGCAGGGAATCGTCCTCCGTGAAGAGCCAGACCAGGATTTCTTCGTCGCTGTAGCGGGCGTCGCGCAGCACGGTGATCGTGCCCGCGAGGTGCGGAATGATCTCTCCGTCAAGCAGGAACAGTGCAGGTACGCTGCGTACCGGGGGTTTTCCGCGCTTCAGCGCGATCAGTTCGCCGTCTTCTACCAGCCTGCGCACCTTTCCCACTTCGATGTCTAGGTGGGTGGCTACGTCGGGCAGGTTAAGCCAGTCAGTTACCAGGGTTTCTACTTTTTCCATGTCGCTCACCCTCCTAGCGTGCCACGAAAATGCTTTCGGTTTGGTGAGCGACGCATGTCGCGTCCGCAAACACAGATTTTTTTCTTACACTTAGAGCGTGACTTCCCCAGCTAACAATCCATTGATCGGGATTGTCCTCGACGGTCGCTACCGCGTGGACTCCCTGATCGCGCGCGGCGGCATGGCCACCGTTTTCCGCGCGTGGGATCTGCGGCTGGAACGGGACATCGCGTTGAAGGTGATGCATCCCCACCTGGCAGAAGATCAGAACTTCCGTGCGCGTTTTAGGCGCGAGGCGCGTTCCGCCGCCCGACTTTCGCATCCTCATGTGGTTCCCGTCTTTGACCAGGGGGAAGACCAGGGATACACCTATTTGACGATGGAGTTCATTCACGGGCGTACCGTGCGTGATCGCCTGGTTGAGGACGGCGCGTTTAATCTGCGGGAGGCCCTGCAGGTTTCGCTCGCGATTTTGGAGGCGCTGCAGACCGCACATGAGGCGGACATCGTGCACCGCGATGTGAAGCCGGAAAACATCATTCTTTCCCAGCGCGGCAGGATCGTTGTGACCGACTTCGGTTTGGCGCGCGCCATCGGCACTTCTACTTCCTCCACTTCGGCTTCCCTGCTGGGCACTGTGGCATACATCGCCCCCGAGATCGTGACGGTGGGTAATGCCGACGAACGCAGCGATCTTTACTCGCTTGGGATCGTGCTTTACGAAATGCTGACGGGGCAGCAGCCGCACCGCGGCGAGCTGCCCGTGCATATCGCTTTTAAGCACGTGCACGAGAACGTGCCCGCACCGTCTCAGACCATGGCGAACGTGCCGAGCGAAATAGATTCGCTGGTTGCCTGGTGCTGTGAGCGCGAGCCTGCGCGTAGGCCGGAAACGGCGCGCGAGGTTGCGGATTGCGTGCGCACGCTATTGGCGGAGCTATCCCCCGCCGTTTTGGACGCACCGCCGCTCCCCAAGACTGACACGGACACGGCTTCGATTGCCTGCCCGACGGCGGAAATCGTGCGCCCCGTATTGCCGCTGCCGGTTAGCGGACCGGGTAGCACCCCGGCTGCTCCTCCCCTTACCGATGCCGCGCAGTCTGCGGACGAAACGCATCCCGCGGAGGCGGAGGCGTCCGAACTACCTCCCCTGCGCAAGGCGAAGCCTGCCGGGCGGCACTTGGTGCGCACCAGCGAAGCCAAGCCCGCTAAGCAGAAACCGGTGCGTCGGCGCGCGTTCCTTATCTGGCTACTGCTGTTGCTGCTCGCTGCGGGAAGCGCCGCTTTCTGGTTCCTGCTGGGGCCGGGGGCGCAGCGCGAGGTTCCCGCTACCGTCGGGCTGGAACTCGCGGCTGCGGAAAAGTCGCTCACCGAAGCGGGGCTGGTGACCCGTACCGTTTCGCAGTTCAGCGATTCCGTGCCCGCGGGGGCCGTGATTTCTTCTTCTCCCGAGGCCGGGAAAGAGGTCCAGCGGGGCAGCACGGTAACTTTAACGATCTCGCGCGGCGAACAGCTTTTCCCTGTGCCTGACCTACAGGGCAAGACCAGGGAAGAAGCGGAGAAAGCACTTTTAGAGGCAAACCTGCAGATCGAGATATTGCCGGGGGCATATTCGGAAACTGTTCCCGAGGGGACGGTTTTACAGCAGCGCGAAAAGGGGCAGGAGCTGCCTCGCGGCGCGAAGGTAGGCGTGACCCTATCCAAGGGACGCCAGCCGATCGAAGTGCCTAAGGTGGTCGGTTCTGCGGAATCCGCCGCCCGCTCCGCCATTGAGGAACGCGGCCTCAGCGTAAAGACGGTGAGCGCCCATTCGGCGAGCGTGCCCAAAGGCGCGGTGATCGCACAGAAGCCTGCCGACGGCACCCTGTTCAAGGGTGATTCGGTGCAGATTACCGTTTCTCTGGGCCCGGAATACGTGAGCGTGCCCGCCGTGATCGGTAAGCGAACCGACGAAGCGAAGGCGGAGCTAGAGAAGGCGGGCCTGGCGGTAAAAGTCGAGGGCGTTGGCGGCTTCCCCCCGGTGCTTAACCTGGTACAGCGTCAGTCCATCGGGGGCGGCGAAAAGGTTGTGAAGGGCTCCACCGTCACGCTGACGGTTGTTTAGCCCAGCCGGTTACCTTTCCCGTTTTAAGCTGCGAGCATCTCCGCTACCAGGAAGGCCAGCTCTAGCGACTGCTGGTGGTTTAGCCGGGGATCGACCAGGGTTTCGTAGCGTCTAGCCAGCCCGGCTTCGTCGATCTTTTCCGTTCCGCCGAGGATTTCGCTGACGTCGTCCCCCGTCAGTTCCGTGTGCAGCCCGGCCGGGATGCTGCCCAGTGCGCGATGCACTTCGAAGAAGCCGGTTACCTCGTTCATGACGTCGCTGAAGCGGCGCGTCTTGTAGCCGTTCGACGAGGTGATGGTGTTACCGTGCATAGGGTCGCAAACCCAGGCCACGCGCCCGCCCTCTGCCTGCACGCCGGAAATAAGTTCGGGCAGCTTGTCGCGGATAACGCGCGCGCCCATCCTGGTGATGAAAGTTAGCCTGCCCGGTTCGCGTTCCGGGTCCAGGGCGTCGATTAGCCGCAGGGCGTCGTCTACCTTGGTGCTCGGGCCGAGCTTCACACCGATCGGGTTTCGCACCTGAGACAGGAACTTTACGTGCGCACCGTCTAGCTGCCGGGTGCGTTCACCGATCCACAGGAAATGACCGCTGCAGTCGTAGACGTTTCCGGTGCGGGTATCGATCCGGGAAAGCGCTTCTTCGTAGTCGAGCAGCAGTGCCTCATGGGAAGAGAAGAACTCGACGGCTTTGAGCGCCTGGGTGCCGCTGCCGCAGGCTTCCATGAAGCGCAGCGCCTTGTCGATGTCGTGCGCGAGCTGCTCGTAACGGTCGCAGCCGTTGCCTTTCACGAATCCGCGGTTCCAGGAATGCACCTCGCGCAGGTCGGCCAGGCCACCGCCGATGAAAGCGCGGATCAGGTTCAGGGTCGAGGCCGACGTCGTGTATGCGCGCCAGAGCCGCTGCGGATCGGGGGTGCGTTCTGCTTCGGTGAAGCCGTAGCCGTTGACCGCATCACCGCGATAGCACGGCAGGGTTACGCCGTTACGGGTTTCGGTGTCCTGGCTGCGGGGTTTGGCGAACTGGCCCGCCATGCGCCCCATCTTGATGATCGGCATGGAAGCGCCGTAGGTAAGCACCACCGACATCTGCAGGATCGTGCGGATCTTGTTGCGAATATGGTGCGCGGTTGATTCCGCGAACGTTTCCGCGCAGTCGCCTCCCTGCAGCAGGAACGCTTTGCCTTCGGCCGCGTCCGCGAGCCGGGTACGCAGCAGGTCTACCTCTCCCGCGAATACCAGCGGGGGCGCGCTGCGCAGGGCTGCGAAGACTTCTCGCAGGGAATTTTCGTCGGGCCAGCGGGGCTGCTGCAGAGCGGGAAGTTCCCGCCAGCTTGCAAGGTGCGCAAGCTGTTCGTCCTCGCTTAGCGAGGGCGTAGTGGCAGTTACCGGACTGACGCTAGGAAGGTTCACAGGGATAAGGCTAGGCCAGGTAGGCAGCTAACGAAAATATGACACGGTGTGACACCGGTTAGAACAGCTTGCGTCCGGCCTCGTGCGCGTATTCGGCAACGGTTTCTTGGCCCGACATTTGCGCGATCTGAGCCATTACGGCGTCCGTCACCCGGCGCAGCCGTTCGCGATCAGCATCGCTCCCATCCAACCGCTCGCTGAACGTCAACGGTTCCCCCACGATTAGTTTCACGCGCGGATGGCGGCGGGGAATCAGCCTGCCGGGAGGCTGCGCAGCATAGGCATTAACCACCGCCACCGGCACAATCGGCGCGCCGGTAGTAAGGGCGATACGTGCCACGCCGGTTTTCCCTCGGTAAAGCCTCCCGTCGGGGCTGCGCGTTCCCTCCGGATAGATGCCCAGCAGTTTGCCGTCGTTCACTATGCCGGCTCCGGCCTCCAACGCCGCCTGCGCGTAACTGCCCCCGCGCCGATCTACGGGAACCGTGCCGATGCTGGTCAGCGCATAACGCATGATCTTGCCAAGTACACCCTTGCCGGAAAAGAACTCGCTTTTGCCGATAAAGGTGATCTTGCGGGGCAGATTCACCGCCAGGAAAACGGCATCCAGGTAGGCAACGTGGTTTCCGGCGATGATCGCGCCGCCGTGCAGCGGCACGTTTTTTATACCGCTCACTTCCGGGCGGTAAACGTAGCGCACGATCGGGCGCAGGACTGAAGTGGCAAGCCGGTAGAGCATCGACGGGCCTTTCTTGCTATGGGCGAGCACGAAAAACTTTCTGGTTGCAGCGCGTTTCCTTGCCGGAACGTGTAACTATAGCTGCATGCGTTTTTCTGCGGCATCTGAAGCATTTCATGCCAGTCCTGCCGACCCGCTGGGGGCGGTGGTTCTCTGTCACGGTTTCACCTCTACCCCGCAAAGTATGCGCGCCTGGGCGGAGCATTTTCTGGATGCGGGTTTCGCCGTTTCTCTGCCGCTGCTGAGCGGGCACGGTACAACCTGGCAGGAGATGGCTAAGACCAAATGGTCGCACTGGGCCAGGGACATCGACCACGAGGTGCGTGACAGCGCCCGTCGGCACCGCAACGTTGCGGTTTGCGGCCTTTCCATGGGAGGCACCCTGAGCCTGCTCATGGCGCAGCAGCATCCGCAGCGGGTATCGGCGCTCTGCCTCGCCAATCCCGCCCTCGGGGTCCCCTCCCGTATTGCGCCCCTGGCTAAGACTCTCAGCAAGGTGGTGCCCTCGCTATCCGCTATCGGGAGCGACATCGCGCAGCCGGGCGTAAGCGAAGAATGCTACGAAAGGCTGCCGGTGGCGTCGGTAGCGCAGCTATACGATCTGACGGGCAAGGTAAAGCGGGATCTGCATAAGGTGTCCCAGCCGATCTTCCTGGCCACCTCTACCGCGGATCACGTGGTTCCTCCCAAGCACAGCGACTGGTTGGTGGAGGAATCAAGCAGCCTAGAGATCGAACGCTTCACGATGGAGCGCAGCTACCACGTAGCAACACTCGACTACGATGCCGAGGAACTTTTCCGCCGCAGCAGCGACTTCCTGCGCGGGGTGTTCAGCGATGACCCCCCCGCTGACGCGTAGCTGACGGCTAAAAAGCGTCGGGCAAGCGATTACCCGCCTGCCCGACGCTTAACTTTTGCTTCAGTTTTCGGTGCGCGCCAGATCGGCAGCGCCGACCAGTCCGGCGCCGTTGCCCATCTGAGCGAGTTCGATCCGTGGGCTGCCACGGTAGGCCGCGGCGGTAATCTTTTCGGCGCAAGCCTTCCGCGCCGCCTCTATAACGTGCGGGCCGGATTCCGAAACCCCACCGCCGAGCACGATCATTTCCGGATCCAACACGGCCGACAGGCTGGCCGCGCCGTGGCCTACCCAGGCGCCGAGTTCTCGCAGCAGGCGAATGCTTCCCGCATCCCCCTGCGCGGCAAGCGCGGAAACCAGCGGCCCGTCAATGCCGGGCGCGCTTCCTCCCGCCGCCGCCAGCAGCGGGGCTAGGTCTTCTTCCCCGGCTGCCGCCTGTGTGCGGGCCTCGCGCACCAGCGCCCTCCCGGAAGTGTATTGCTCAAGGCATCCCCGCTGGCCGCAGCCGCAAGGGTGCCCGTCGGGAACCGCACACACATGGGCGATTTCCGCAGCGAACCCGCCCGCACCGCGCACCAGTCCACCATTGATAATTACCGCGCCGCCCAGCCCCGTCCCCAGGGTCATGGTGAGCATGTTCTTGCAGCCCTGACCGGCACCAAAACGGTATTCGGCCCAGCCCGCGGCATTCGCATCGTTTTCCACGACCACGGGGAGGTCCACGAGGTTTTCCACGTTTTCCGCCAGGGGATGATTGCGCCAGGCCAGGTTCGCGGAAAAAATTACGTTCCGCCGCGCAGAATCAACGAACCCGGCGGCCCCTATGCCAACCGCCTTCGCGTCATGGCTACGCCGCAGCTCCCGTACCAGGTGAGCGACGGTTTCTTCCAGGGCCGCGGTGTCCTGTGCTGGCGTTGGCTGCCGTTTAGTTTCCAGCACCCGACCATTTTCATCAACCACGCCCGCAGCGATTTTGGTGCCGCCGATGTCGATGCCGATAGCCAGCATTGAGTAGCCTTTCTCTCGCGAAAATGGGTTACCGCCCGGTATGACTTCCGAGTAATAAAAAAGCCTGTTTAACCTGGGCATTGTTGTCTCTAACGTTACCCGTGAGGTGTCCCTGTGGTCGTATCCAATTCTTCCAGCAATGGTTCGTGTATTGCGACCTCGCAGCAGATTTTCGCGCAACCCCACGAAAACCTTACGGAGCTGCTGTTGCGTAGGCAGCGCAGTTACCCGCTGATTCCGCTTTTTAAAGTGAAGCGCGAAGAGTCTCTGGTCGATCTTTCCACGGCTTCTTTCGTGGGCGAAGTGCGCCAGCTGGCCGGGGGCCTCATCGATGCGGGCATGCTGCCCGGCGATAGGGTCGCGATCATGTCTCGCACCCGCTACGAATGGTCACTCGTGGACTGGGCCATTTGGTTTGCGGGCGGCGTGAGCGTCCCGGTTTATGAGACGTCCTCCCCGGAACAGGTTTCTTGGATACTGAGCAATTCGCAGGCCCGTTACGCTTTCGTAGAAACGCAAGAGCACGTGGAGTGCATGGAATCCGTGCGCACAGAGGCACCTGAGCTGCAGGAAATCTGGTCCTTTGCCGGTTCCGATTTAGACAGGCTTCGCCTGCACGGCTCGCAGGTGCCGCGGGAACAGATAGAGCTAAGCCGCACCTCGCGCCGGGCCGACGATCTAGCCACGATCATTTACACCTCCGGCACCACGGGGCGCCCCAAGGGAGTCATGCTGACTCACCGCAACCTGCTGGAGACCTCACTTAACGGAGACGCCCTGCTGGGAAAGCAGGTGGCACCTCCCGGATCTTCCACCCTGCTTTTCCTCCCGCTCGCGCACATCTTCGCCAGGTTCGTCGGCCTGCTTGCCGTGCAAACGGGCATGACCCTAACCCACGCACCGGATGCGAAGAAACTGGTTTCCGATATCCAGGAGGCTCGGCCAACGTTCCTGCTGGGCGTACCCAGGGTGTTTGAGAAGATCTATGCTGCCGCGCAGCAAAAAGCCGGGGGCGGGCTGAAGGGCAAGCTGTTTCGCTACGCCACCAATACCGCCGTGGAATATTCGCACGCCACCGAAGATGCGCGCATCCCGCTGCTCCTGCGGGCGCGGCACGCTCTTTGCGAGGCCCTCGTCTACCGTAAGCTGCGCGCTTCTCTCGGCGGCCGTGCCCGCTGGGCCGTTTCCGGCGGCGCCGCGCTAAACGAAACCCTGGCCCGTTTCTTCCACGGCGCGGGAATAACCATCCTGGAAGGCTACGGCCTGACCGAAACCAGCGCCCCCGTCTGCGTGAACGTACCGTGGAACCTGAAACTGGGAACTGTCGGCCCACCCCTGCCCGGCGGGCAGATGCGTTTGAGCGAAGACGGAGACATCCAGGTAAAGGGATGCATGGTCTTTAACGGGTACTACAACAATCCAGAAGCAACTGCGGAATGCTTCACCGAAGACGGCTGGTTCAACACCGGCGACCTCGGCGCGATAGATGAGGACGGCCACCTGCGCATCAACGGTAGGCGCAAGGAAATCATCGTCACCGCAGGCGGGAAGAACGTATCCCCCGCCCCGATGGAAGACCGTCTGCGCAGCCATCCCCTGATCGGGCAGGCGATGGTGGTGGGCGAGAACCGTCCCTTCATTTCTTGCCTACTCACCCTGGACAGGGAAGGGCTGCACGCCTGGCTCAAGGAAAGGGGCATCTCTCCCCGCTCCGCTGCCGCCGCGGCGGCGCTTCCCGCCGTGCGCAAAGCGATTCAGGAGGCGATTGACTTCGCGAACCGGTCCGTTTCGCGCGCCGAATCTATCCGTTCCTTCAAGGTGGTTAACACCGATTTCACCGAGGAAAACGGCTACCTGACGCCGTCCATGAAATTGAAGCGACACCTGGTGGCTAAGGATTTCGCGCAGGAGATCGAGAACCTCTACCGCCGCTAGTAAGCACCTTATATAGCTGCATCTGAGAAGAGGCCCGGCCGCACAGCGAGTGCGCCGGGCCTCTTTGATGTGATCCTTGCCCCCGATTTTGTATCGATCTGCATCAATTTTCGTGTCTGTTACACAATTTTGCTGACGACACGACATAATGATTTTGTGACTGCTACGACTATGGCCTCAAAGCGCCCTCACAACCCCGTTGTGAGCCGCCCGAACCCGACCCAGATCGGCACCATCATCTGGCTTTCGAGCGAGCTGATGTTCTTCGCCGGCCTCTTCGCCATGTACTTCACCCTGCGGGCAGTGGTGCCCGATGTTTGGGCAGAAGAAGTACCGAAGCTCGCCAAGGGCTTCGCTACGGCGAACACCGCGATCCTGGTGCTCAGCTCGGTAACCTGCCAGTTTGGCGTGTTTGCTGCCGAACGCCTGCAGAAGCGTCGCACCGGTTCACTGCTGAACCTGCGTAGCTGGGGCATGATCGAATGGTTCACCCTCACCTACATCATGGGTGCCATCTTCATCGCGGGCCAGGCCTACGAATACACCGAACTGGTGCACAAGGGGCTCACCCTGGCGTCTTCGCCCTACGGCTCCGTGTTCTACCTGACCACCGGCTTCCACGCCATCCACGTCACCGGCGGCCTGATCGCCTTCCTCCTGGTTCTGGCACGCGCCTTCGCCGCGGAGAAGTTCGGCCGTCACGAAGAGGTCAGCGCCATTTGCGTTTCCTACTACTGGCACTTCGTGGACGTCGTCTGGATCGGCCTGTACTTCATCATCTACTGGCTTGACGCCCTGACCACGGTCTCGTAGCCGATGCACCCCGTTCTTTCCCTGACACCCCGTAACGAATTGAGGTTCGCGCTGTGAAGGCACTTGCCGCATACCGGCATCACCCGATGGCGTATCTTGCCCTGCTCGCCCTGGCCCTAGTGACCATGGGTGCCGCTTACGCTGTTCTCGCACCCCGTGATGCGGGCGCCGAGGTAGCGACCGCAGAAGATATCGCCCAGGGCAAGAACCTGTTCCTGGCCAACTGCGCCACCTGCCACGGAATCAACGGCCAGGGCCGCGTGGACGGTGAGGGCAACACCCTCGGCCCGTCGCTCATCGGTGTAGGCGCTGCCGCGGTCGACTTCCAGGTTGGCACCGGCCGTATGCCCATGCAGATGGAAGGCCCCCAGGCGCAGATCAAGCCGCCGCAGTTTAACGACAAGCAGATCAGCCAGCTGTCGGCCTACGTTGCCACGCTAGGCCCCGGCCCGGCCATTCCCGACGCTAAGTACACGACCCCCGATGGCGATGCTGCCCGCGGTGGCGAACTGTTCCGCGTCAACTGCGCCATGTGCCACAACGCCGCAGGCGCCGGTGGTGCGCTTACCCACGGTAAGTACGCTCCCCCGCTGCTGGATGTGAAGGGCAAGCATGTTTACGAGGCCATGCAGACCGGCCCGCAGAACATGCCCGTCTTCTCTGACGACAACATGACCCCGCAGGATAAGCACGACATCATCACTTACCTGCATACCCTCAAGGAAAACGGCTCTCCCGGCGGCTGGTCGCTGGGTTCGCTGGGTCCGGTAACCGAGGGCCTGTACGCGTGGACGATCGGCCTGGCGATGCTGCTCGGCTGTGCATTCTGGTTGGGAGCGAAGTCTAAGTGAGCATGAAACAGCAAGAAGTAACCACCGACACGACGGTGCAGGCGCTCGTGCCCAAGGAGGACGGCGGTTTCGCTAACCCGGGCCTGCCGCCGCACGTGGCACGCCACGCCGACACCAACCCGAAGGCGGAAAAGCGCACGGAACGCATGGTTGCCGCCATGTTCCTGCTTTCCATCGTGGGCACGGCCATCTTCACCCTGTCCTATTTCTTCGTGACCCCGACCGGCATCAACATTTTTGCCGAGCCGAACACGATGAGTGCGGTCATGTACTCGAACCTGTTCACCGGGCTCGGCCTGGCGATCTCCGTGTTCTTCATCGGTGCGGCCGCCGTGCACTGGGCCAAGACCCTGATGCCCGACCACGAAAAGGTGGAGGAGCGTCACGCTATCGCCGGTGATGCGGAAACTCGTGCGAAGGCCGTGCAGGCCCTCAGCGAAGGTTTCGCGGAAACCGGTATCGCCCGCCGCCCGCTGATCGTCGGCTCCATGCTGGCCGCTTTCGCTGCCCTCCCGATCGCCCTGATCGGCCCGCTCGGCACCCTCGGCCCGCTGCCCGGTGACAAGCTGTTCCACACCTTCTGGCGCAAGGGGCTGCGCGTCACCCAGGACGTGACCGGCACCCCGATTAAGGCTGACGACGTCACCATCGGTTCGATCTTCCACATCATGCCGGAGGGCCTCACCGCAGAAACCCCGGATTACCTGGAGGAGCGCGCTAAGGCAGCAGCCATTCTGGTGCGCGTCGATCCCCGCGATGTGCAGGATCAGGAGAGCCTCAAGAACGGCTTTGCCGGCATCCTCGCTTTCTCGAAGATCTGCACCCACGTGGGCTGCCCGGTGGCGCTGTACGAGCAGCAGACCCATCACCTGCTCTGCCCCTGCCACCAGTCCACGTTCGATGTCACCGACGGCGCGAAGGTTATCTTCGGCCCGGCGCATCGACCCCTGCCGCAGCTGCCCATTGAGGTGGACGACGAAGGCTACCTGGTCGCTACCGGCGACTTCCCGGAGCCGGTCGGCCCCAGCTTCTGGGACATCCACAAGGAGAACTGAGCCGTGACGACGACACAGAACGCCCCGAAACAGGACGCCGCACCGTCGCGTCTGGAAAAGCTCGGCTCCTACGGTGCCGACTGGATCGATTCCCGCACCTCCGCCTCCGCGGTTGTTAAGGGTTTCGCCCGCAAGATCTTCCCCGACCACTGGTCGTTCATGCTCGGTGAGGTAGCGCTATACAGCTTCGTCATCCTGCTGATCTCGGGCACCTTCCTCACCATGTTCTTCGTGCCGTCCATGGACGAAGTGCACTACGAGGGCATTTACGAACCGATGCACGGCCTCGCGATGTCTAAGGCATTCGAATCGACCCTGCATCTTTCGTTCGAGGTGCGCGGTGGACTGTTGTTTAGGCAGATGCACCACTGGGCCGCGCTGATCTTCATGGTCGCGATTTTCGTGCACATGTTCCGCGTGTTCTTCACCGGTGCTTTCCGTAAGCCCCGCGAACTGAACTGGCTGATCGGCTTCTCGCTGATGGTGCTGGGCATGGTTGCCGGCTTCTCCGGTTACTCCCTGCCTGACGATGTTCTCTCCGGTAACGGTCTGCGCATTGCTGACGGCATCTCGAAGTCGATGCCGGTGGTGGGCACCTACATCTCGTTCTTCCTCTTCGGTGGCGAATTCCCCGGCCACGTGATCATTCCGCGGCTGTTCACGATTCACATCCTGCTCCTGCCCGCGCTGATCCTGGCGCTGATCGGGCTGCACCTGATCTTCGTGGTGCTGCACAAGCACACCCAGTACCCCGGTCCGGGCCGTTCCGACAAGAACGTTGTCGGTTTCCCGCTGTTCCCGGTTTACACCGCTAAGGCAGGTGGCTTCTTCTTCATCGTGTTCGGCGTGATCGCCCTGATCTCCGCCACCACCGCAATGAACCCGGTCTGGGTTTACGGTCCTTACGACCCCTCCCCCGTTTCGGCTGGTTCGCAGCCTGACTGGTACATGCTGTTCACCGACGGCGGTCTGCGTCTGATGCCCGGCTGGGAGTCGACCATCTTCGGCTACACGTTCTCCTGGAACATGCTGCTGCCGATGGGCTTCTACGGTCTGTTCCTGGGATCGCTCGCCTTCTACCCGTTCATTGAGGCTTGGGTAACCGGCGACAAGCGCGAACACCACGTGCTAGATCTGCCCTACAACACCCCGGTACGTACCGCGTTCGGCGTTGCTTGGATCACCGAGTACATCCTGCTCTGCCTGGCAGCCACGAACGACCTTGTGGCTATCGCCCTGAAGCTGAGCATCAACGACCTGACCTACGCATACCGCATCGGCTTCTTCGTAGCCCCGGTCCTGGCGTTCATCATCACGAAGCGTCTGTGCCTGTCCATCCAGCGCCACAAGCGTGACCTGGTGCTGCACGGCCGCGAGACCTCCAAGGTTGTGCGTATGGAGAACGGCGAAATGCTGGAAGTTCACGAACCGCTCAACGAGTACGATCGCTGGGTCCTGGTGCAGCACGACGACTACCGTCCGCTGGCTAAGGGCGAGGGCGTGTCGGCTCTGCGCGCGAAGGCTACGAGCTTCTTCTTCCGCGACTCGATTTCCCCGGTCACCCCGTCCGAGCTGCGCGAGGCACTGGAGCACCAGGGCCACGAGCTGCACCGGATCGAGGCGCTGGTTGGTCCGGTCGAAAAGCTTGGGGACGACGAAGACTAGCCTCTCCCCGATTAGCTAAAAATAACGGTGGGTCACCCTTTGGGTGGCCCACCGTTTTTGCTGTGCAAGGGCAAATAGAACTTTTCCACATCGCGCTTTAACGTTTTCGGTTTCTCTGTAGCTTTTACGCAACACCCATACGTAACACTGACGCGCAACACAGAACCGAAAGGGCCGCTATGACTCTCAAGAAACTATTACCCCTGGCAGCAACCGCCTTTTTGCTGTTTGCAGCCTCCTGTAGCACAGCGGCACCAAGCCAGGAAGAGAACACGTACGTGCCCGACTCCGCCGCCGACAGTTCAGTAAAAGCAGGCAGCGGTAGCCAGCAGCGGTCAGAACAGGGCGTCTCCCCCACCGCCACTGTCCCAGCCGGAACTTCCCTCGCCGATAGAACTGCTGAAGGAGCGGCGGCTGCCAGTTCCGAAGCTGAAGCCGGAAAAGAGACGGGGGCGCAAGGTGGTGGCGATATTGTGCAGGCTGCGCAGGCAAGGGAGTTTTCACATCTGTTTTGGTCTGACTTCTACGCCCGCGCGGGGGCTGGAGACAGGAACGCTGCGGAACGTTTCTTCGCTCCGGGATGCGTAAAGTGCCGAGAGTTTTCCGCGAGGCTGTTCGCTTTGGGAACGGTTTTCCCGCCCGGCAGTCAGATCGCGCTTAGGTTTGCTGACGGTCCCGTGCATCAGCTCCCGGGCAACACCTACCGGGTTGAGGGAAAGTCTGTGTTATCCGTATCCGGTTCACAGCTACTTTTCGGATACGTACTCAATGTCTCGCCAACGGCAGATGGTTGGCAGGTAAATGACATGACGGTTTGGGAAGAAAACTAGTGGCTAAACAGCACCTTCTGACCGCGTCTTTTCGTGGCGGGAAAACTATGGTTACCTATAGCGCATAGCTAGATGAGTTAAATGGAGGCAAAGATGCTTTCCGCTAAGGCGTTACCTATTTATGCCGCTACTGTAGCTGCAGCGCTATCGCTGATGCTCACTGGATGCGGGCAGGGCTCCGAAGCAACGACGCCCACGCCTGGCACAGGTCAGGCCGAGCAAAAACAGGCTGCACCGGCTAGGCCCAAACCGGAAGAAAAACCAGACCCGGACGATCCCCAGGTAACGGGGTTACCGCGCGCAGACTATGACGGTAGCGGACCGTCGGGGATCTACAAGGGGATACCGCCCGCCCCGCCGGACCCGGCCGACTTCCCTGGCATGAACGAAAACACCGACGCCGGAGCGATCCAGACCTTGAAGTATTGGGATACGGCAATGAGCTACTCCATAGCCACAGGCGATATCAGCTACGCCAAAAAATACACATCAAATGAATGCGATAACTGTATAGCCACACTTAGCAATATAGTCTCCCAGCATAAGCGTGGAATATACGGAAAATCTAAAAGTATAACGCACAGCGACGCTTCGGTCGGGCTGGAAAAAGGCAGGAAGGTCTACTACGTAACAAGCGATGTAGAAGGTTTTTCTGCAGTTGAAGATCGGGGAAAGACTCAGAGCGAAGCGAAAGACGAGCTTTATCGCTTTGCCGCATACATGGACTATAGAAACAACCAGTGGCAAGTGGTGGGGCTCTCCTTTGCTCGAGAAGGAGATGAAGAATCGGGGGCAAAGTGAGCAATCGGTTAATAAGACTTACACTCTTTGCAATAACCTCCGCACTTCTTATCTCTCAAGGATGCCTTGCACGAGCAGAAGAAGATATTTCCCATCATGGAAGCAGGGGCAGAGAAGACTTTGTTGTTTCGGCAAAAAGTAAGTCTCAGCAGAGCTCTCCATCTATTCCAGAGAAACCAAAAAGAAAAGCCCAAAGAAGACACAAGACCTCTTCTACCGTAGGCAATCGCATTCACCGCAGGAGCTTCAGGAGCTTCCTACCTGTCGCTCTCCCGCGCCCCGAACACAATCCCCTCTGCA
>JAHUUK010000011.1 GCA_019218375.1 Dermabacteraceae bacterium TAE3-ERU5 | reverse complement strand
AGTGCGGGTGTTGTTTGAAATCTCAATAGCGTGTTTGTTTATTGATGCCAAAAGTTTTTTGGCAGTTATTGGACAGCTAGTTTTAATGCTAGATGTTTGTTTCTGTCAGGGTTATTTCTTTTTATTTTTTGATGGAGAGTTTGATCCTGGCTCAGGACGAACGCTGGCGGCGTGCTTAACACATGCAAGTCGAACGATGAAGCGCTGCTTGCAGCGTGGATTAGTGGCGAACGGGTGAGTAACACGTGAGTAACCTGCCCTCCACTTTGGGATAACCTCGAGAAATCGGGGCTAATACCGAATATGACTACGCATCGCATGGTGTGTGGTGGAAAGTTTTTTCGGTGGGGGATGGACTCGCGGCCTATCAGTTTGTTGGTGAGGTAATGGCTCACCAAGGCGATGACGGGTAGCCGGCCTGAGAGGGCGACCGGCCACACTGGGACTGAGACACGGCCCAGACTCCTGCGGGAGGCAGCAGTGGGGAATATTGCACAATGGGCGAAAGCCTGATGCAGCGACGCCGCGTGGGGGATGACGGCCTTCGGGTTGTAAACCTCTTTCAGTAGGGAAGAAGCGAAAGTGACGGTACCTGCAGAAGAAGCGCCGGCTAACTACGTGCCAGCAGCCGCGGTAATACGTAGGGCGCAAGCGTTGTCCGGAATTATTGGGCGTAAAGAGCTTGTAGGTGGCTTGTCGCGTCTGCCGTGAAAATCCAGGGCTTAACTCTGGACGTGCGGTGGGTACGGGCAGGCTAGAGTGTGGTAGGGGAGACTGGAATTCCTGGTGTAGCGGTGAAATGCGCAGATATCAGGAGGAACACCGATGGCGAAGGCAGGTCTCTGGGCCATTACTGACGCTGAGAAGCGAAAGCATGGGGAGCGAACAGGATTAGATACCCTGGTAGTCCATGCCGTAAACGTTGGGCACTAGGTGTGGGGGACATTCCACGTTTTCCGCGCCGTAGCTAACGCATTAAGTGCCCCGCCTGGGGAGTACGGCCGCAAGGCTAAAACTCAAAGGAATTGACGGGGGCCCGCACAAGCGGCGGAGCATGCGGATTAATTCGATGCAACGCGAAGAACCTTACCAAGGCTTGACATGCACTGGATCGCTGTAGAGATACGGTTTTCTTTGGACTGGTGCACAGGTGGTGCATGGTTGTCGTCAGCTCGTGTCGTGAGATGTTGGGTTAAGTCCCGCAACGAGCGCAACCCTCGTTCTATGTTGCCAGCACGTAATGGTGGGGACTCATGGAAGACTGCCGGGGTCAACTCGGAGGAAGGTGGGGACGACGTCAAATCATCATGCCCCTTATGTCTTGGGCTTCACGCATGCTACAATGGCCGGTACAAAGGGTTGCGATACTGTGAGGTGGAGCGAATCCCAAAAAGCCGGTCTCAGTTCGGATTGGGGTCTGCAACTCGACCCCATGAAGTTGGAGTCGCTAGTAATCGCAGATCAGCAATGCTGCGGTGAATACGTTCCCGGGCCTTGTACACACCGCCCGTCAAGTCACGAAAGTCGGTAACACCCGAAGCCAGTGGCCCAACACTTTTGTGGGGGAGCTGTCGAAGGTGGGATTGGTGATTGGGACTAAGTCGTAACAAGGTAGCCGTACCGGAAGGTGCGGCTGGATCACCTCCTTTCTAAGGAGTTCATCCTTATTTTTTCATGGAAGCTTTTGTTTACTGCCTGTTGTGGGTGGTGGTTTTCATGGTTGGGTGGAACATCAATGAATGGGCGCTTGGCTAGATAATCTTGCTTGGTTAGTACGCATCTTTGGGTGTTGGAACACTGTTGGTTTGGTTGTTTGGTTTCAGGTGGAAACACGCTGTTGGGTTTTCGGGTAATGCCCGTTCCCTTCCATTTTCGTAGCATTCCTTGTTTTGGGGGTGTGGGCGGGTGGTTGTGGGATTGTTGTTTGTAAACTACATAGTGGACGCGAGCATCTTTGAAATATCTGTGTAATGCAATTTGCTGTGTTTTTTAAGCTTTTTAGAGCATACGGTGGATGCCTTGGCACAAGGAGCCGATGAAGGACGTGAGAGTCTGCGATAAGCCTCGGGGAGTTGACAACTAAGCTGTGATCCGAGGATGTCCGAATGGGGAAACCCACCAGGCGTTATGGTCTGGTACCTGCCAGTGAATGTATAGCTGGTTTGGAGGGAACGCGGGGAAGTGAAACATCTCAGTACCCGCAGGAAGAGAAAACAATAGTGATTCCGTTAGTAGTGGCGAGCGAAAGCGGATGGGGCTAAACCATGTGCGTGTGATACCCGGCAGGGGTTGCGTGTGTGGGGTTGTGGGATGCGTTTGTTACTGGTCTGCCGGCTGGTTGGCGTGAGTGTTTTGTGGTAGCTGAAGTCGTGTTGAGTGCGGCGGCGTAGAGGGTGTGACCCCCGTAAGCGAAACTGCGGAGCAGCGTTTAATGTATTCCCAAGTAGTACCGGACTCGTGGAATCCGGTGTGAATCTGCCAGGACCACCTGGTAAGCCTAAATACTTCCTTGTGACCGATAGCGGACAAGTACCGTGAGGGAAAGGTGAAAAGTACCCCGGGAGGGGAGTGAAATAGTACCTGAAACCGTGTGCTTACAATCCGTCGGAGCCTTTAGGGGTGACGGCGTGCCTTTTGAAGAATGAGCCTGCGAGTTAGTGGTCGGTGGCGAGGTTAACCCGTGTGGGGAAGCCGTAGCGAAAGCGAGTCTTAATGGGGCGTTTTTAGTCGCCGGCTCTAGACCCGAAGCGAAGTGATCTATCCATGGGCAGGTTGAAGCGCGGGTAAGACCGTGTGGAGGACCGAACCCACTTCAGTTGAAAATGGAGGGGATGACCTGTGGATAGGGGTGAAAGGCCAATCAAACTTCGTGATAGCTGGTTCTCCCCGAAATGCATTTAGGTGCAGCGTCACGTGTTTCGTGCTGGAGGTAGAGCACTGGATAGGCGATGGGCCCCACCGGGTTACTGACCTTAGCCAAACTCCGAATGCCAGTACGTTAGAGCGTGGCAGTGAGACTGTGGGGGATAAGCTTCATAGTCGAGAGGGAAACAGCCCAGAACATCAGCTAAGGCCCCTAAGCGTGTGCTAAGTGGGAAAGGATGTGGAGTTGCTTAGACAACCAGGAGGTTGGCTTAGAAGCAGCCACCCTTGAAAGAGTGCGTAATAGCTCACTGGTCAAGTGATTCTGCGCCGACAATGTAGCGGGGCTCAAGTACACCGCCGAAGCTGTGTCATTCCATTTTTTGTGGGATGGGTAGGGGAGCGTCGTGCAGACTGTGAAGCTGCGGGGTAACCCAGTGGTGGAGGCTGCACGAGTGAGAATGCAGGCATGAGTAGCGAAAGAAGGGTGAGAAACCCTTCCGCCGAATGATCAAGGGTTCCAGGGCCAGGTTAATCCGCCCTGGGTAAGTCGGGACCTAAGGCGAGGCCGACAGGCGTAGTCGATGGACAACGGGTGAATATTCCCGTACCGGTTGTGTGAGGACCCATACCGAGGCGTTTGATGCTAACCATCTGCTGGTCTTGCTGGCACTTTCGGGTGTTGGTTTTGATTAGTGCGTGGGAACCGATGACGTATTAGGTTAGCGCATGGGAGGACGTAGTGAGGTAGCTTCCGCGGGGCGATGGTTGTCCCCGTGCAAGCGTGCAGCCCGAGAACTGGTAATGCAGTTCCGTGTTGGGTGAGACGTTAAGCGGAGCCCGTAGGGTGAAGGTGAGTGATCCTGGACTACCTAGAAAAGTTCCTGCGTTACGAGCACATCCGCCCGTACCCTAAACCGACTCAGGTGATCTGGTAGAGAATACCAAGGCGTTCGAGAGAATCGTGGTTAAGGAACTCGGCAAAATGCCCCCGTAACTTCGGGAGAAGGGGGGCCTGAGCAGTGAGAGCTGTGAGGGCCGCAGAGACCAGGGAGAAGCGACTGTTTACTAAAAACACAGGTCCGTGCGAAGTCGTAAGACGCTGTATACGGACTGACGCCTGCCCGGTGCTGGAAGGTTAAGAGGACCGGTTAGAGCCTTTTGGTTCGAAGCTGAGAATTTAAGCCCCAGTAAACGGCGGTGGTAACTATAACCATCCTAAGGTAGCGAAATTCCTTGTCGGGTAAGTTCCGACCTGCACGAATGGCGTAACGACTTCTCCACTGTCTCAACCGCGAACTCGGCGAAATTGCATTACGAGTAAAGATGCTCGTTACGCGCAGCAGGACGGAAAGACCCCGGGACCTTTACTATAGTTTGGTATTGGTGTTCGGGACGGCTTGTGTAGGATAGGTGGGAGACTGAGAAGCATGGACGCTAGTTTGTGTGGAGTCGTTGTTGAAATACCACTCTGGTCGTTCTGGATTCCTAACTTCGGACCATTATCTGGTTCAGGGACAGTGCCTGATGGGTAGTTTAACTGGGGCGGTTGCCTCCTAAAGAGTAACGGAGGCGCTCAAAGGTTCCCTCAGCCTGGTTGGCAATCAGGTGTTGAGTGTAAGTGCACAAGGGAGCTTGACTGCGAGACTGACAGGTCGGGCAGGTACGAAAGTAGGAACTAGTGATCCGGCACCTCCTTGTGGAAGGGGTGTCGCTCAACGGATAAAAGGTACCCCGGGGATAACAGGCTGATCTTGCCCAAGAGCTCATATCGACGGCATGGTTTGGCACCTCGATGTCGGCTCGTCGCATCCTGGGGCTGGAGTAGGTCCCAAGGGTTAGGCTGTTCGCCTATTAAAGCGGTACGCGAGCTGGGTTTAGAACGTCGTGAGACAGTTCGGTCCCTATCCGCTGCGCGCGTTGGAAATTTGAGAAGACCTGTCCCTAGTACGAGAGGACCGGGATGGACTAACCTCTGGTGTGCCAGTTGTTCTGCCAAGGGCATGGCTGGTTGGCTACGTTGGGAAGGGATAACCGCTGAAAGCATCTAAGCGGGAAGCCTGCTTCAAGATGAGATTTCCTTGCCTCCTTGAGGGGTGTGAGGTCCCCTGTAGATGACGGGGTTGATAGGCCAGGTGTGGAAGCATTGTAAGGTGTGGAGCTGACTGGTACTAATAGGCCGATGGCTTGATAAACATTTTGTGTTGCTGGGTGTTTTGGTTGTGTGTTCGCGTTCACTGTGTGGTTTAAAGGCAATAATTCCTGGATAGGCCTGGTTTTGGGTTTGTTTGGGTTGTTGTTTATAGGTTTACGGTGGTCATAGCGTAGGGGAAACGCCCGGTCTCATTCCGAACCCGGAAGCTAAGCTCTACTGCGCCGATGGTACTGCACTCGGGAGGGTGTGGGAGAGTAGGTCGCTGCCGTAATTTTCTTT
>JAHUUK010000010.1 GCA_019218375.1 Dermabacteraceae bacterium TAE3-ERU5 | reverse complement strand
GCCCCTATCCAGGTCCCACCCCGCGACGGCAGCAACGAAAGCAAACCCGACCAGTACGCGCGCCACATCCCGCTCGACAAAGAAAAACCCCTATAACCCACACCGCCACCACGAACAGAAACGGCAATAGGCACGGGTACGGGCACGGGCACGGGCACGGGCACCAACGCTAACCTGCGCACTCTAACCACGCAGATAACACTTAGGTGCAGTTTTGGTGCCCGTTACACCTGGGTGCACTTTTGGTGGGTTAAACCCCGTTTTCGCAGCAGTTAGTGCACCCAAACGTTAACGGCCAACCCAGACCAGCACTTAGCGCACCCAAACGTCAGAGCGCGCCGCATCCCGTTCGATAAAGAAAACCGCTATAACCCAAGTTCCAGCAGTAGCGAAAAAGCGGCGGTAGCGGTAGCGATAAACACCCAAACCCAAGAAGCCGGGTAGAAATAAACACCCAAACGCAAGGGCCGGGCAGCGCGGTCGTTTCCGCACTACCCGGCCCCTGCCGGTTCGGTTCACTCCCCTAACTTTCAGGCGCGAACCCTATATTTAAGAATCTCAGTGGCTGTGCTTGCCGGTGGAGAACTCCATGACCCAGCCCAGGGTGCCCAGGCCGCCGATCAGTACGCCACCGATGAAGATCCACCAGCCTGCGGCCAGGCCAGTGAAGCAGAGGGACGCACCGACGGCGCCGACCAGCGGCCACCAGCTGTACGGGGCGAAGGAGCCCTGGTAGCCGGCTTCGTCGCTGACCTCACCGTGAACGTCGTCCTCGGGACGGTTCGGGAACGCCTTGTCTTCCTTGCCGACGTAGACGGCGATCATCAGCGCCATGCCGGACAGCATCAGGATCGCGGCGAAGCCCATCGGCTCCTTGAAGGAGGACATCAGGCCATAGACGCTGGCGACGATCAGGAAGAAGAACGTCATGAACCAGAAGATTCGGGTGGTGCTGCGCATCAGACACGGCTCCTTTCGGCCGGGCTAACGGCGCCCGAGGCGATCTGGTCTACCAGGCCAACCTCCGGGTGCGCCATGTCGAACGCGGGACGCTCGGAACGCACGCGGGGCAGCTCGGTGAAGTTGTGGCGGGGCGGCGGGCAAGAGGTAGCCCATTCCAGCGAAGCGCCGTAGCCCCACGGGTCGTTCACGGTTACCTTTTCGCCACGGGTGTGGGTCAGGAACACGTTCAGGATGAACGGCAGGGTCGAGGCCGCGAGGATGAACGCGCCCACGGTGGAAACCTGGTTCATCCAGGTGAAGCCGTCTTCAGCCAGGTAGTTCGGGTAACGGCGCGGTGCGCCTTCGACACCCAGGAAGTGCTGGATCAGGAAGGTCATGTGGAAGCCGATCATCAGCAGCCAGAAGTGGATGCGGCCCAGCTTTTCGTCCAGCTTGTAACCGAACATCTTCGGCCACCAGAAGTAGAATCCGGCGAACATTTCGAAGGCGACGGTACCGAAGATTACGTAGTGGAAGTGAGCCACCACGAAGTAGGTGTCCGACAGGTGGAAGTCGAGCGCCGGGCTGGAAAGGATCACGCCGGTCAGGCCACCGAAGAGGAAGGTGGTCATGAAGCCGAGGGTGAACAGCATCGGGGTTTCGAACGTGATGGAGCCGCGCCACATGGTGCCGACCCAGTTGAAGAACTTAACGCCGGTGGGCACCGCGATCAGCATCGTCATGAAGGCGAAGAAGTCCAGCATGATCGAGCCGGTGGTGAACATGTGGTGCGCCCACACGGTTACGGACAGCGCGGCGATCGAGGTGGTTGCGTAGACCAGGGTCTTGTAACCGAAGATCGGCTTGCGGCTGAATACCGGGATGATTTCGGAGGCGATACCGAAGAACGGCAGCGCCAGCACGTACACCTCGGGGTGGCCGAAGAACCAGAACAGGTGCTGCCACAGGATCGGGCCACCGTTTTCGGGGTTGAACACCTGCGCATCGAAGCGACGCTGCGCACCGAGCGCCAACAGGGCCGAAGCCAGCGGCGGGAACGCCATCAGCACCAGCACACCGGTGATGAGGATGTTCCAGGTGAAGATCGGCATGCGGAACATGGTCATGCCGGGCATGCGCATCGTGATGATGGTGGTGATGAAGTTGACCGCGCCCAAAATGGTGCCGAAGCCCTGCATGGCTAGGCCGAACACCCACAGGTCACCACCCAGGCCGGGCGAGAACGTGGAGTCGGAAAGCGGGGTGTACGCGAACCAGCCGAAGGAGGCCGCGCCCTGCGGGGTGAGGAACCCGGCGCAGGCGATGATGGAACCGAACAGGGTCAGCCAGAAAGCGAACATGTTCAGGCGCGGGAACGCCATATCCACAGCGCCGATCTGGATCGGCACCAGGTAGTTCGCGAAGCCGTTGAAGAGCGGGGTGCCAAACATCAGCAGCATGATGGTGCCGTGCATGGTGAACAGCTGGTTGTACTGGTCCTTAGAGACGACAACCTGGAGTCCCGGCTCCCACAGTTCGGCGCGGATCATCAGAGCGAGGACGCCGCCGAAGCAGAAGAAGAAGAACGCCATCGCCATGTACATGATGCCGATCGTCTTGTGATCGGTGGTGGTGAGCAGCTTGAAGAACTGCTTGCCCTTAGAGGTGGGCTTGGCGGGCAGAACGTGCGTATCGGTCACTTCTTGGCCCCTTCCTGTTTCCGCATGCTCCACTCTTCCTGGTTGCGGTTGAGGTCAATGTCGAGAGCGCCGGTCAGTCCCTGCGCGCGCAGCTCCTCCATGTGCTTATCGAACTCCTCCTGGGAGACGACCTTCAGGTTGAAGAGCATGTCGGAGTGGTAGGCGCCGCAAAGCTCGGCGCACTTGCCCTTGTAGGTGCCTTCCTTGGTGGGGGTCACCTGGAACTTCTGGGTGTGTCCGGGAATCATGTCGCGCTTGTAAAGGAAATCCACGACCCAGAAGGAGTGGATGACGTCGCGCGATTCCAGATCGAACTGCACGGTCTTATTAACCGGCAGGTACAGGGTCGGCAGTTCTGCCTCCGCACCCGGCAGGCCGGTGCGGGCCGACTGCACACCGGCGGGCTCGTGCACGCCAGCATCCAGGTAGTTGAAGTCCCAGGTCCACTGCTTACCCACCACCTGAACGGTAACGTCCGGGTTCGGGTCGAGCGCCTCGGTCTTGCTGATCGTTTCGTGCGTGAAGTAGAACATCGACATGATGAGCACGATCGGAATCAGGGTGAACATCATTTCGAGCGGCACGTGGTAGCGCAGCTGAACGGGGAAGCCCTTATCCGTGGAGTGACGGCGATATGCGATCACGCACCAGATGATCAGACCCCACACGAGCGCACCGACGAGGAGCAGGGTCACCCAGGCGGCAACCCAGGTGTTCATGATCTGCCCGGTGTGGTTCGTTACCTCGTGCGCGGTGTCTCCCGGCAGGAAGCCACGCCTCTGTTCTGGGGTACACCCCACCATCGATAGCGTCACAAAGAGTGACGCGAGCACTGTCCGTGCCCTGAGCTGTCCGCGGTGCGGCTTCTGGGGGGTCACTAGGCAACCTTCCGCTCGTTGTCGTGCATCGTCGTCGGCGCAGATTTCAGAGTTCGCTCCGGATAAGAGCGCCGGAACTCTCTCATCGTCCGGGATGTCCCGGCCTGCCGTATTCACCGCATGGGTGTAGATATGTCTAAGGATAGTCCTTTTTCGCCATCTTTGTGACACATGGTCAGTATCCGGCGCGGCGTGTCACATCTAGCCCTTAATTACGGCTTAGGAGAAGGAGTCTCCGCAGGCGCAGGAGGAGGTCGCGTTTGGGTTGTCGATGGTGAAGCCCTGCTTCTCAATCGTGTCCGCGAAGTCGATGGTGGCGCCCAGCAGGTAGGGCACGCTCATCTTGTCCACGATTACCTCTACCCCATCGAAGTCCACCACGGCGTCGCCGTCCATGAGGCGCTCGTCGAAGTAAAGCTGGTAGATCAGGCCGGAGCAGCCGCCGGGCTGCACGGAAATGCGCAGGCGCAGATCGTCGCGCCCTTCCTGTTCGAGCAGCGCGCGCACCTTGGCGGCGGCGGCGTCGGTCAGCTTGACGCCGTGCGCAGCCTCAGCGGTTTCGTCCTGTGCGGTTTCGTGGGTGGTTTCCACGGTCATCGTGTAGTCCTTTTCTTTCCTGTCGGGAATGAAGCTATTTGTTTTGGTGGGCCTAGTTATCGGCCAGGTGAATGCTGGAAAGCAGCAGCGCCTCGGCTAGGCATACGCGCTCGAAGTCGCCCAGGTGCAGCGATTCGTCGATGCCGTGCGCGCGGGAATCGGGATCTTCCACGCCGGTCACCAGGATGTCGGCCTGCGGGAAAACCTCAAGCAGATCGGCGATGAACGGAATCGAACCGCCGATGCCGATATCCACCGGCTGCACGCCCCAGGAGGCGTGCATGGCCGCGCGGGCCGCGCGCATGCCGGGGCTGTCCTGCGGGGCGACGAAGGCCTTGCCCTCTTCCCCGCGCGTCACCTTCACCTGCGCCCCGAAAGGCGCGTTCGCCAGCAGGTGCTCCTCAAGCGCACGCATCGCATCCGCCGGTTCCTGACCGGGAGCGATCCGCAGCGACAGCTTGGCGCGGGCGGCGGGAGTCATGGTGTTGGAGGCGCCGGCAACCGCGGGCGCGTCGATCCCGATTACCGACAGCGCGGGCTTCGCCCAGAGCCTGCCGGTCAGGCTGCCGGTGCCCGCCAGGCGGTAGCCCGCCACGGTCGAGGCATCCCGACGCAGATCCTCCTCCGGCATCTCCACTTCCGGCTCGGGGGCGCTGACCAGACCGGCCACCGCCACGTTGCCCTCGTCGTCGTGCAGGGTCGCGATCAGCCGGGAAAGTAGCGTCAGCGCGTCCAGCACCGGCCCTCCGAACATGCCGGAATGAACCGCGTGGTCCAGCACGCGCACGCTTACCTCCATGTCCACCACGCCACGCAACGAGGTGGTCAGGGCGGGCTGGCCGACGGCCCAGTTCGCGGAGTCGGCCACCACGATCGCGTCGGCGCGCAGCTTATCGCTGTACTTCTCAATAAAGGGGCGGAAGGTGGGCGAGCCACATTCTTCCTCGCCCTCCACGAACACGGTCACGCCCACGCCGGTTTCGGCAAGCGCATCGGCGGCCAGGCGCAGGGCGGTCACGTGCGCCATGATGCCAGCCTTATCGTCGGCGGCGCCGCGCCCGAACAGGCGCTCACCGCGCACCTCGGGGCTAAACGGCGGGCTGGTCCACAGTGCGTGGTCGCCTTCGGGTTGCACGTCGTGGTGCGCATACAGCATCACGGTCGGCTTGCCTGGCGCTGCCGGGCGGCGGCCGATAACCGCCGGGGAGCCATCCGCAACGCTCGCGATCTCAACGTCCTCCAGCCCCGCATCGAGCAGCAGCTGGCGCACCATTTCGGCACTTTCGTGCACGGGCGCACGGTCATAGCCGGGGAATGCCACGGAGGGAATCTGGCAAAGTTTGACCAGCTGCTCCAGGGTGCGCGGCATCTCCTCGCCCAGCCGGGCCGAGAATTCTGCTTCGCGCTGCTGCAGCGCCGAGGTGAATGCGGAGGCGTTTTCGCTCATACATTTAATTTAGCGCGCATCGCGGCCCGGCGTGGCGACGTGGGCAATCTCCCGCGTGCCACCTCACTTTATGTCTCTGTATCTCACTTTCTGTCACCGCAATTTCGTAGACTTAGGGCGTGAGCCAAAGCAACGCGAAGCAGACAGAAGAAGTAACCGGACACCCCGGCGCCAAGGGCCGACGTACCCCGACCCGCCGCGAGGCCCAGCAGGCGCGCCGCCGCCCGCTGGTTCCGGAAGATCGTAAGGAAGCCAAGCAGCGTGCCCGTAAAGAGCGCGCCGCCGCCCGCGAACGCGAACACCGGGCACTTATGAACGGCGACGAATCGGCCATGCCGCTGCAGCACCGTGGCCCGCAGCGCCGCTACGTGCGCAACCTGGTCGATGCCCGCTACAACGTCGGCGAATACTTCATGCCGATCGCCCTGGTAGCCATGCTGATCGGCTTCTTCGCGCAGATCGCGCTGATCGGTTCCAACCCGGGCGCGGCGGTCACCCTCTCTAACGTGCTTGTCATTGCACTCTGGGTGGGCATCGCGCTGGTGGTTATTGATTCTCTGGTGGTGCGCCGCAAGGTAATCGCGGCCGTCACCGAAAAGTTCGGCACCCCCGAACGCGGCATCGTCACCTACGGAGTTACCCGCGCCCTTCAGATTCGCCGCTGGCGTCTCCCGAAGCCGCAGGTTAAGCACGGCGAAAAGGTTTCATGAGCAATACGGAAGAAAACGTAGACCAGGCCCCGCAGGAAAAGAAGTCGGGGCGACGCGCCCTGGTTCTTTTCTCGTTACTCGCCCTCGCCCTCCTGGGCGGTGGCGGTTACGCGTACCAGCACTATTTTTCGCAGCGCGCACTTCCCGGCACCAGCATCGCCGGGGAGTCCGTGTCGGGCATGAATAAGGAAAGCATCGCTAAGCGCGTCGCACAGCGCGCGGAGGCTGCCAAGCTGCGCGTTGTCGGCCCCGATTCCGAAGCCACGCTCAGCCTTTCAGAAGCTGGCGTGGAAGTGGACCCGCAGGCCACCGCCGCTGCCGCGCTGCGCCCCGACGCCTCCCTCTGGGAACGGTTCACCAGTTTCTTCTCCCCCGTTGACCTCAAGCCGGTAGTGAAGCTGGATCCCGATACCGGCGAACAGGTAAGCAGCCGGGTGTTCAAAAGCCCCGGCCTGTTGCGGGACGCGAAGGTTGAATACTCCGGCGAAAAGAACCGTTTCGTAGCGGTTCCGGGACGCGCCGGTAAGGGCGTGGATCAAAAGCATTTTGCCGACCAACTGCAGGCGTCCGCCGCAACCCTGGCTAACTCCGAGATTTCCGTTTCCCTAACGGAACGCGAGCCCGCGATTAGTGACGATGCCGCAAAAGCCGCGGCCAAGGAAGCTAATGGCCTGCTTGAACAGGAGTTTTCCGTAAAGGTGCCGCACCGCGATAAGCCTCTGCGCCCGGAGCGCAGGCAGCTGGCTTCCTGGTTCAGCTTCGTTCCCGCGGACGGCGCGCTCAAGACCGTGCCGGTCAAAGAGGAAATCGACGAATGGCTAAACAGCGTTTCTAAGCGGGTGCATCGCAAGGCAGTCGATGGTCTGCGTAACGTTGATGCTTCCGGCACCACCCGCGCCACTCCGCGCGAGAAGCAGGACGGAGAGGAACTTTCCAACCGGGAAGAACTCTTCGCCGGCCTGAATGCGGCCGTGGCCGACGGTAAATCTTTCCGGGGCGAAGCGAAGGTGGATGTTTCCCCCGCTAAATGGGTTACCCGGCAGGTGGCTCCCGGCGCGGAGAACCTCCCCTATGCCGCAGCCGAGGGCGAAAAGTGGCTCGAGATCGATCTCAGCAATCACACCTACCGCGCCTGGATTGGCGCGCAGCAGGTGCGCGGGCCGATCCTGATGGTCAGCGGTGCCCCGGCAACCCCGACCGTCACCGGTACCTATTCGATCTACCTGAAGTACGATTCGCAGACGATGCGCGGTAAGAATGCCGACGGCACCAGCTACGAAACCCCGGATGTTCCCTGGGTTTCCTACTGGCATCGCGGTTACGCCTTCCACGGCGCACCCTGGCGCGGCAGTTTCGGCTATTCGGGTGAGCAGGGCTCGCACGGTTGCGTGAATCTGCCGGTTTCCGAAGCCAAGTGGATTTACGACTGGGCACCCATCGGCACCCCGGTGGTTTCCCACGCGGGACGCTAAAGCGTAAGGCCTTAAAACCGCTACGCACATAAAGCAGTGGCCCGGCCCCCATGCGGGGGCCGGGCCACTGCTTTTAGCTTGCCGCTACTTCTTTTCGGCCTGCTTACCTTCCGCCTTCTTGGCGTCGGTATCGGGCCTGAAGTCCACTCCGGCTTCCTTACGCTGCGCGGCCGTGATCGGCGCGGGCGCGGCGGTCAGCGGGTCGTAGCCGCCGCCCGACTTACGGAAGGCGCTTACCTAGCGGAACGAGGAGG
>JAHUUK010000001.1 GCA_019218375.1 Dermabacteraceae bacterium TAE3-ERU5 | reverse complement strand
GTGCAGCCGGTAGGCGATGCTGAGGGAGTTACCGGTAGAAAATTCGTGGTAGAGCTCCACCGTGGGGAGGGTTTTTAGTTCTTGCGGGGACGGCATGCGAAGTTTCCCTTTGCTGTCTATTCTTTTGCACCGCCGACCGGGGCGTGCGAGTACAGGTTACTCCCACGGGGGGGGGGGGGGAGGAGTCCACAAGCAAGCGCTTCCCAGGGCCTGCCCCTGCTTAGGGCTGGGGTATAGAAAACCGCCGGCGCTGATTCGTGCAGCACCGGCGGTTCCCTTTTTAGTTTTTAACCCGCGCAGGCTTCACTGGCAGGTCTGGCCGCCGTCCACCAGCAGCACGTGACCGTTGATAAAGCCCGCGTCCTCGGAAAGCAGGAACGCGACAGCGCCCGCGATTTCCTCCGGGGTGCCCATGCGCTTTGCGGGGACTCGCGCCGTGAACTGGCGCTCCGCCGCTGCCGGGTCCTCCGGGTTCAGCTTCGCCATGGCCTCTGCCGCCATCGGGGTCTTGATGCCGCCGGGGGCCACGGCGTTCACCTGGATGCCCTTGGCTGCGAATTCGACCGCTGCTGCCTGCGTCATGCCCACCACGGCGTGTTTGGAGGCGATGTATCCGTACTGGCTGGACCAGCCGCGCAGCCCGCCGATGGACGCGGTGTTAACAACAGCGCCGCTGCCCTGCTTCTCCATTTGCGCAAGCACGTGCTTGAGGCCAAGGAACACGCCGGTGGAGTTGATCTTCATGACGCGCTCGAACTCTTCGGCGGTGTAATCGTCCATCGGGAAACGCTTACCGTCGATACCGGCGTTGTTGAAGAAGCCATCGATGGAGCCGTATGCCTCCAGGGTGGCCGACACATACCCCTTAACGTGTTCCTCATTCGATACGTCGGCTGCGTAGGTGAGGACCTCAGCCTGCGGGGAACTTTCCAGCACCTGCTGCTTCGCGGTTGCCAGGCCGTCCTCGCTGATGTCTACCAGGGTGAGTTTCGCGCCCTCGGACGCGAGGCGGAGAGCGGTGGACAGGCCGATCCCGCCTGCGCCACCGGTAATGACTACTGCTTTACCCTCGAAACGTTTCATAGTTTTCTAACCTCCCGGCTCATCGTTGTAGCGGTTTACTCACCATAACAAGGTCGGCCGGGGAGTGGTATGGGGGAGGCGCAGTTGCCCGATGGTGGGCGCATAAAGATATGCAATCAAAGAGCGCTGTAGGCAATGCGGTAATCAAAAACCTAGGTAGAAAGGTTTGTTCTTAAATCGCCTTAAAACCGTTTCATTATGATTCAGGTTGGATCTGCGAGTGAGAGGCGTCCTCGCGCGGCTCTTCTCCGCTGGCATGTATGGCTTCAGGTAGCAGCACCAAGCTCGCTACCGCCGGGAGAGTCGTCGCAGAGATCGCGGTCAGATACCAGGTGACCCCGTGGGTGGGGATGATTGCGCCAGCCAGCAGTACCGAAAGGCTGGAGGCCCCCAAGAACACCAGGGTCTCTACCGAGTCCACGCGGGCCAGGTGCGCATCGTCGGTTACGTACTGGCTGAGTGTCCCCACGTAGATGAACACTGCCACCCAGCAGGAGTCAAGCAAGAACAAGCCGGCTGCTAAGACGAAGAGGTTCTCTACGAACGTGAATCCGATAAGGATCGCTAGCACGCCCAGCAAGGCGGTGACGATGACGGTCCTGTAGTGATCAATGGGGATAAACCGCTCTAGCAGCAGCGAGGCGGCGATCCCGCCGACGCCCGAGGCTGCGAGGATGAACCCGACCTGCCACGAAGGAACACCCAGCGAGGACTTCAGGTACACGACCACCCCGTAGATATATCCCGCGGTGGTTGCCCCCAAAGCAAACTGGACGAGCTGCGCGGACAGGAGCGACCGTGAGCGAAACACGTAGGCAAATCCGTCAGTAATCTGTGCAGCGATACGTCGCGGAGATACCGCACCAGCTACGCTCTTCGTTGCTGACGAGGGCGCGGGGCGATCCGGTAGTGCCCGGTAAAGCACGGCGTTGACCGCAGACATCAAAGCGGGCACGGCCAAGGCGATTGGTCCGCCGAGTAAGCTCACGATCCCGCCGGCCAGGGTCGGCCCGCCGATGGCGGCGACACCCTCGATTGTCTCCACCCGAGAGTTGTAATGCAGCAGTGACTGCCTGCCCAGCAACTGCGGAATATAGCCGGCGCTGGCGGCAATCCCGAGCTGAGAGGCCGCGCCCCTAAGGCATCCGATGCTTATGAAGACGGCCGCGTTTATCGCCCCGAACCAGAGCATCGCCCCCAGCAGCGCCAGGCAGCCAGCCTCGACCAGGTATCCCGCGATCACAATCGGCCGCCGGGGAAGCATGTCCGCAACGGCTGCCAGCGGGAGGGTGAGTATCAACTGGGTTAGCAGCGTCGCTCCGGCCAGCAGTGCGGCCATAGACACCGAACCGGTGGCAGATAAAAACGCCAACGGAAGCGCCACCTGAGCAATCGCGTCAGCGATGAGGTTAATTAGCGCAGTCGAATATAGCCTGCGGTAAACTTCCATAGCGCTTTTATCGTATCTGCTAGAAGATTCCTTTTCTTGGAGCGGGTGACGGGAATCGAACCCGCGCTGTCAGCTTGGGAAGCTGAAGTTCTACCATTGAACTACACCCGCGCGTCACGCTCCCTTACCGGGAGAGTGCGGACTACAGCATAACGCAGGGGCGGCTTCGGTGTCGACAGCGCCTTAATCGGGTAGATTTGTGCCGTGCTACTTTCCGACCGTGACATCCGTGCCGCCATCGATTCTGGGCGTATCGCGCTGGATCCGTTCACGCCCGAGATGATCCAGCCCTCCTCTATGGACGTGCGGATCGATCGCTTCTTTAGGCTGTTCAACAATCACCGCTATTCGGTGATCGATCCCGCCGAGCAGCAGGACGAACTAACCCGCTTGATCGAGGTAGCGTCCGATGAACCTTTCGTGCTGCACCCCGGCGAATTCGTGCTGGCCTCTACCTACGAGGTCGTGACGCTGGGTGACGACGTTGCCGCGCGCCTGGAGGGCAAGAGTTCCCTCGGCCGCCTCGGCCTGCTCACCCACTCCACGGCGGGCTTCATCGATCCCGGCTTCTCCGGGCACGTCACGCTGGAACTGTCCAACATGGCCACGCTGCCCATCAAGCTCTGGCCCGGCATGAAGATCGGCCAGCTCTGCTTCTTTAATCTTTCTTCGCCAGCCGAAAACCCCTACGGCAGCGAAGCGAACCTGAACCGTTACCTGGGCCAGCGCGGCCCGACGGCTTCGCGTTCCTACGAATCTTTCCACCGCACCGTAATCCCCGCTCCCAAGGAGGAGTCATGAACCACCGTCTGCAGGTCCCCGAGGCGATCAGCGCCGAAGACGTTGAACTGCTGGTGCTGAACCGCTACCCCCGGGCCGAGAAAGACGAAGATGGTACTCTGCGCATCACCCGTCACTCTCGCCTCGTGCCGGGAGAAAAGACGGGGGAGTGGATCGTGGAAACCCTGACTGAACGTAACCCGGAAACCGCCGGTGCCGACGAGGACCGCCGTGGTTTCGCGCGTGCGTTTCCGGAGGGGGCACCGTGGCGCGAAGAGGGCCGCATCCTTGATCTGGTGCACGCGATTGCGCGCCGCACCGGTGGCGAACTCATCACGGATAACGGCGTATGCCTTTCCCCGCACCGTTACTCGGTGCCCGATCTGCACATCGTCGCCGGCGAACAGCTGCAGGGCCAGGACGCACTGGAACTGGTGCGCGCGCTCACTCCCACGGTTGAGCTGAAAGAGGACGGCGAACGTTACCTGCTGTCGGTCACCATCGGTAAGGGCGGACACGTAGAGGTCGAGGTAGGTGCCGGGGATAGCGTGCCGTCGGCTCTGCTCTCCGTGGACTGGGTGCGCGAAGGATTCGTTTCCTACCGGGTCACCTATGTGCCCGATGACGAGGTCGAGCTGGTCACCGAAAAGCCCGACCGCGCTACCGTGCAGCGTTGGCGCGAAGCGTTCTACGCCTGCGGGGCTATCGCACACGTATTACACGAAGAGGTAGGCGGTTACGTGCTGGACGGCGACGAATTCCTGGTAGACCCCGCAGATCTTTCCTGACGGGAAAACAGATGGTGTCTAACAGGAATGCACAAGCCCGCAAGCACGTACTGGTGGTTGCAATCTGCGCGAGCAAAGTTTTTGCCGCCACGTTCATTCTTTGCGTTCCCTTTTTAGCCCCCTACATTGCCACCGCTCGCTTCGTGGCAGAAGTTTTCCCCGCCATCCTGCTCAGCATGAGCGCTTTCTTGGCCGTGCTTACCCTGTGCATTTTGCTTCCGCTGCGCCGCAAGCGCGATCGGAGCGAAGAAAACTCGCGCCTTTGGCTGTTCCCGTGCGCCAGTTTCGTGTTCGTGCTTTGCGCGGCAGCCGCCTTCGGCAGCTGGCACCCGGTGAACGAAACCCCCGGTCAGAACTCAAAACCGGGCAGGGTGTTTTCCTGGGAGAAAAAGTACAAAAGCAACCATTTAGCGCTTATCGATGCCGTGCGTGAAGAAATAGATCCGCAGCTAAACACCCCGACCGACGGCTAGACCCCGCGCCGGAAAACTTAGCTTTGCTGCGCGTCCACGCGCCGCTTTTCGCGCACGAAGCAGCGCACCATGTCGAGCATGCCGTAGACGAAGAAAATAACTAGCCCGCCACCGAGCAGCACTCCCACCCAGGACAATATCGGCAGGGAAACAGGGCTAAATAAGATCAATCCCAGCGCCAGGCTGGCCAGAGCCACCCGTAGCCGGGGTGCGCGATCCATCGCCGCGAAAGTCACCTTCGCTACTTTGGGGCCGCCGCCCATTACGACGGGCATGAGGTAGCTCATCGCCCCGAACAGCAGCTGCAGCAGGAATCCGCCCACCAGGGGCAGCGTCAGGGAACGGGCCTGGTAGCCGAGAAGAGACATATCGGTGGAGGTAACCGCAAATACCGCCAGCATTAGCGTGCAGCCCGTGAGCCAGAGCATTGCGGACGCCATGGAAAGCGCGGCAAAACTGCGCGGGGGGCGTGCCCACGCGGTGCGCACCATCAACACCAGGAAGAACACCAGGGCACAGGAGTAGGTGCCAGCCCCGAGCGCCACTAGGAAGGGCAGCCCGGTTAGGGATGCGGCAACCATCACCGCAACGGCCGCCAACAGCAGATAAAGCACGTACCTGGTGCGGTGCTCGTCCCCCTGTAATAGAGGAGTACGCAGCACCGTCGGCCAGAGTGTGACCAGGGTGCCGATCGCGGTAATCACCACGAAACCAAGAATGTTCACGGCCATGTGCGCCACCACCAGGCGGCCGTGCCACGGCCCCGCCTGCGGGAAAGCGAGTATCGCCCCGAAGAGCGCCCCCACCGGCATCAGGCAGGCGGCGGCGATATAGAAACGCACCACCATCGTGAAGCGGGCGGGAAGCGCAGCGCGCACCTGTGCCGACAGCGCGGCCGCATACCAGGCCAGTGCCCCGCCCGCGCCCACCGCGCCGATGGCGGTCAGATAGGGCAGATATAGCAGCATGCCCGCACAGGTAATTAGCGTGGAGACGGTGAGGAGCTGGATGCGCCGCACCTGGCTGGTGCGGGTTTGTGCGGCCAGGGGAGTTTTTAGCAGCGCCTCCGTGAAATGCTGCCCCCACACTATGATTGACGTGCTCACTAGCCCCAGCGTGACCATGTGGATTAGTAACCAGCGGGTATCGTTCACCCAGCCGAAAGCGGTGGCGATTCCCGTCAGGATGAGCGCAAACAGCCAGAAAGAAACGGGCCTGCCCGCCCGGCGATGCCAGGAACGGCGCCCGGTATCCGGCAGCTTGCCGCCGCTATTTTGCCGACGGCTCCCTATCCCAGGTTTGCCCGGCCCGTTAAGAGAGGGCATTTAACCGTCTCTTTCGGGGTCGTAACCTGCGGGATCATCCTCCCGCTTACTGAAGAACACCACCCCGAAACGGAGCAGGGCGATAAGCACGATCACCGCAACCACGGCGGTAATCGGGATCGGCACGCCGGTCTTGGTGATAACGAACCAGATAATCACGACCGATAGCGCCATTAGCACGGCATCGCGCACCGCCGCCAGGAAACGCTGCTTGAGCCTCGCCTCGCGCATCTTGCGCGCTGCCACGGTGGAGTACGCCGATGCGTTGACGGCCGCTTTCGCGCTGGCCTGGCGGGCGTCTTTACGGATCTGCTCGGTTTGCACTTTGGCCGTGCGGCCTGCGGCGGTAGCCGCAATGCTGGCGTTCTTTAGACTGCGTTGCGCGGCCTTCTTCGCGTCGGGAGCCTGCTTGCGGGCGGTGTTTGCCGCCGCTTTCGCGTAGGTTTTCCAGTCAGCCACGGCGTTCTCCTTCCCGATAGTCGGTGCGGTCTTCCGGTGCGATCAGAGACTGTTCGTGCGCGCTGCGATCGGAACGTCCCCGCGCGGGCAGATATGACATGCCGACGTTAATCGCGACCGTCAAAATGATGCTGAGCACCAGCCCCTGGATACCTATGCGCATCCCGATCAGCTTTAACAGCATGAAGATGCCCGTCACCATGACGGCGGAAAAGAAAAGTTGGTCGCTTATGCGCTGGCCAAGCGTGCGTGTGCGTCGTGCCATACCCTCCATGCTAACGGCCCCGACCGGGAGGGGCTTTCTTCGACTACCCTGTAAGGGTTGCTGCACGGCACCCGCCGCCAGGGCGGGAAGCCCCGATTAGGCGGAAGGACCCTGCGTGGACCTGTACGAATACCAGGCGCGTGACCTCTTTGAGAAGCACGGTGTGCCCGTGCTGGGCGGAATCGTGGCCGACACTCCCGACGCTGCGGCGGAGGCCGCGGAAAAACTTGCCACCCCGCTAGTGGTGGTTAAGGCGCAGGTCAAAACCGGCGGGCGTGGCAAGGCCGGCGGCGTTAAGTTGGCGCGCAGCCCGCAGGAGGCGCGCGCGGCTGCGGCGGAAATTCTGGGAATGGACATCAAGGGGCACACCGTAAAAAGGGTGCTGGTGGCCGAAGGTGCTGACATCGCCGCCGAATACTACTTCTCCATCGTGCTTGACCGCGCCGAACGGCGGCTGCTGGCAATGTGTTCGCGCGAGGGCGGCGTGGAGATCGAACAGCTTGCCAGCGAACACCCCGAAGCTCTGGCGCACATCACGGTTGATCCCAGCATCGGCCTGGACGAGGCTAAGGCGCAGGAAATCGTGAGCGCCGCAGGATTCAGCGATGAAGACGGCGAACGCGTGGCTCGTGTGTTGCCGGAGCTGTGGCGCGTCTACCGGGACGAGGATGCCACCCTGGTTGAGGTAAACCCGCTGGTGCTCACCGGAGACGGGCGTGTGCTCGCCTTGGATGGCAAGGTCAGCTTGGACGATAACGCGCGTTTCCGCCAGGACCATCACGCGGAGCTGGCGGACGATTCTGCCGTGGATCCCCTGGAACTGCGCGCCCGCGAACTGGGGCTAAATTACGTCAAACTTGACGGCACCGTCGGCGTTATCGGCAACGGTGCCGGCCTCGTGATGTCCACGCTGGATGTGGTCTCCTACGCCGGGCAGAAACCCGCCAACTTCCTGGACATCGGCGGGGGAGCGTCGGCCCAGGTGATGGCTAACGGTCTGGAGGTAATCCTTTCCGACCCGCAGGTGCGGTCCGTGTTCGTCAATATTTTCGGCGGCATCACCGCCTGCGATCAGGTTGCCAACGGCATTCTGGGCGCGCTGGCGGAACTTGGCGAGTCCGCGCACAGCCCGCTGGTAGTGCGCCTGGACGGTAACGGTGTGGAAGAGGGCAGGCGCATTCTTTCCGAGGCCGGGCATCCCCTGGTGCACGTGGTGGAGACGATGGATGACGCGGCAGTGCTGGCGGCACGCCTGGCCGCAGGAAACGAGGCGTAAAGAATGGCTATTTTTCTGGAGCGCGACGCGCGGGTAATCGTGCAGGGTATGACCGGTTCCGAGGGCATGAAGCACTCCCAGCGGATGCTGGCGTCGGGAACCGCCGTGGTTGGCGGCGTGAATCCCCGCAAGGCCGGGCAAAGCGTTACGTTCGCGGACGGCCAGGAAGTGCCGGTATTCGGCACCGTGGCGGAAGCAGTGCGGGAAACCGGTGCCGACGTTTCGGTGGTGTTCGTGCCGCCCCGTTTCGCAAAGGCCGCCGTGATGGAGGCTATCGACGCGCAAGTGCCGCTCGTGGTGGTGATTACCGAAGGCATTCCGGTGCGCGACAGCGTGGAGTTCTTCAACTACGCCCAGTCCCTAGGGGGCAAGACGCGCATCATCGGCCCGAACTGCCCAGGCATCATTACCCCCGGATACGCTAACGCCGGTATCACTCCGGCCGACATCACCGGCAATGGCCGCATCGGCCTGGTATCTAAGTCCGGCACTCTCACCTATCAGCTCATGTTTGAGCTGCGCGACATCGGCTTTTCTACCTGTATCGGTATCGGCGGCGATCCGGTTGTCGGCACCACCCATATTGATGCGCTGCGGGCGTTCGAGGCCGATCCGGAAACCGAACTCATCGTGATGATCGGTGAGATTGGCGGGGATGCGGAAGAGCGCGCGGCGGAATACATTCGCGATCACGTGAGCAAGCCGGTTGTCGGTTACATCGCGGGCTTCACCGCCCCCGAAGGAAAGACGATGGGGCATGCGGGAGCGATCATCTCCGGTTCCGCTGGCACGGCAGAAGCCAAACGCGAGGCCCTGGAATCCGTAGGGGTGCGGGTCGGTAAGACGCCTTCCGAGGCGGCGCGGCTGGCGCGCGAGGTGCTGGCCACCCGCTAAAACGGGTTTTTCTGCGTACGCTGCTTCTTTATTGCGGAGCTGGACTTTTTCACGCGCCATACGTCGTACACTTGAATTAGCCAGATTTAAGTGTTTTAGAAGGGGGCTCACTGTGAGCGGTGACCTGATCGATACGACGGAGATGTACCTCAAGTCCGTCTTCGAACTGGAAGAAGAGGGCGTAGTCCCCATGCGTGCGCGCATCGCGGAACGCCTGGATCATTCCGGGCCTACCGTTTCCCAGACCGTGGCCCGCATGGAGCGCGACGGCCTGATCCAGCTTGAGGAAGATCGTCACCTCACCCTTACCCCGGAAGGGCGCCGCATCGCTACCGAGGTAATGCGTAAGCACCGCCTGGCGGAGCGTCTGCTGACCGACCATATCGGTTTGGAGTTCCCCTATGTACACGAGGAAGCCTGCCGCTGGGAGCACGTCATCAGCGAGGCCGTGGAACGCAAGATCGCCGCGCTTATTAAGGCGCCGTTCGTCGACCCCTACGGCAACCCGATTCCCGGCCTGGAAGCGCTGGGAATCGAAGGCGAGTACAGCCCCGGTGTTTCGGGAGACATGCACCGCCTGAGCGATCTGCTTGGTAAAGGTAAAGATGTAAAGCAGTTCGCGGGAACCTTGCTGCGCATCGGCGAACCGCTCCAGACCGATGTCGATCTTCTGACCGATTTCGCCGAGGCGGGACTCCTGCCCGGTGCATCTGTCGAGGTCACGAGCGGGCCGCGCGGGGTAAAGCTGGTGGGCGAGGCCGGAATGCCGGTGCACATCACGCTGGCTGACGCCTCTCACCTCATCGTGCGAGTGTGACCCGAAGGTAAAGGGATTGCCAAACTCTTTCTAGGGTTGCTTAGATTTCTCGCTCTAGGCGCGAATATCATCCTAAAGTCGTAGACGTGCTACCGAAGAAAGTCGGTGGCCGTCGCTTCCGGTAGCTTCCCGCCCCGGTAGCGGCAGAAGAGCTTTGACTATCTAGGGCGGGCCGGCAAGTCCGGGGCTATCGGAGGATTAAACGTGGCTAAAAGCGTGAACACTCACCGTCGCAACGTGCGTGCCCGTACCCCCCTTTCCACTGTCGGTCGTAACGCCGCAGGCGTTGCCGTGGCCGCAGGCCTCGTCCTTACTTCCGGTCTCGTCGCTAACGCTGACGAAACCCAGGCCGGTGGCGCGGTTGATTCCCTCGCCCCGGTGAAGGCTGAGAAGCTGCAGCCCGCTGCCGCTCCCGCCGTTGAGGTTCCCGCCGTTAACATCCCGGAGGGTGAGGGCTTCGGCGCTCCGTCCCTCCCGGTGTTCAGCGTTAAGGCTCCGGAGAAGCCGAAGGAAGAGGTTCGCGCCGAGGAACAGCGTCAGGCTGAGGCTCGCAGCGAAGAGCGCCAGGCACCGGCCCAGGCTCGCGCCGAAGAATCTCGCCCGGCCGCTGCTACCAGCGAGCGTACCGAGCGCCGCACCGAAACCAAGCAGCGGGAACGCCGCGCCGCCTCCCGTAGCGCTGAGCGCCGCGAGGCAGCTCCCCAGCAGCAGGCTGAGGAACCCAAGCCCGCCAAGAAGGCAGAGAAGAAGGTTGAAAAGAAGAAGGCCCCGGCCGCTTCCGCTTCTTCCTCCGCAATCGTCAACACCGCCCGCCGCGGCATCGGCACCCCCTACGTTTGGGGTGGCTCGAGCCGTAACGGCTGGGACTGCTCCGGCTTCACCCAGTGGGTGTTCCGCCAGCACGGCATCAACCTGCCGCACAACGACGCGATGCAGGCCAACATGGGCCGCCGCGTTTCCCGCTCGGAAGCTCGCCCCGGCGATCTGATCCGCAAGCCCGGTCACATCGGCATCTACGTCGGCAACGGCATGATGATCGATGCGGGTAACAAGCGCGTGGGCACCACCGAACGCAAGATCTACTCCGGCAACTGGAGCTTCTACCGCATCGGCGGCTGATAGCAGCAGACGGAAAATAGTCCGGCCCGAACCTGGAAATAGGTTCGGGCCGGACTATTTCTATACCGCTATAAGAAGCCGTGTGAAGCGAGAAAAGACTCGCACAGTGCCCCCGGCGCGATTCGAACGCGCGACACCTTCTTTAGGAGAGAAGTGCTCTATCCCCTGAGCTACGGGGGCATACCTGACCATCTTACGTGACTTCGTGCCTCTAGTCCTAGCCGGGCGCATAGGTCACAATTGAACAATGGCTATCGCACTGGTTTTGACGGGCGGAAGGGCATCCCGTTTCGGCGGGGCAGATAAGACGCTGGTCGAAATAGCGGGGATCCCTAGCCGCGATCGCGTATTGGCTGCCTGCGCCGGGCACAGGCGGATCCTGATCGGGCCGGAAACGCCCGGCCACCCCCTGCCGGAAAACGTTTTACGGTTACGGGAGGACCCGCCCTACGCCGGGCCGGTGGCGGGCATCGCTTGCGCGCAGAAACACTTCACGGCTGACGATGCGGTGCTGTTGCTCGGGGGAGACATGCCCCTTATCTCTCCTACGGTGCTAGATTCGCTGCTGCCAGTGGATCGGGTGCCCCGCATGTTGGTAGATCGCAACGGCAGGCGACAGTTCCTCTGCGCGGCCTGGCCCGGTCAGCTGCTACACGAAGCTCTGCACCGATTGCAGCCGCATGCGGGGGCGAGCTTGAAGGCTCTTTACCGCACGGCGGAGGAAATAGCGGGAGAGTGCGAGCTGGTGCCGTCGGAAAGCGAATCTGCCGACCTTGACACGCCCGAGGATTTGCTCAGAGTTAAGCAAATGCTCGATACAAACACTTAGGATGTTGTCTAAAGTATTTTTTGTGCGCCCAAGGAGTGGCAATGCGTAGGCTTATAGGTTTTCTTTTTGCACTGGGGCTGCTGCTGGTTCCCTCTGCTGCTTTCGCTCATGACCGGCTAATCGAATCTGACCCCGCTGACGGGGCGGTGCTGGAATCATCCCCGGAGGGAATCACCCTCAAGTTCTCTAGCGAAATTTTGCCGATCAGCCCCGCTATCAGGGTTACCGGTGCCGACGGAGCGGTTGCCTACGAAGGCACCCCGGAAGTGTCGGGTATTGAAGTAAAAGCGAAGCTGGATAAGCCGCTGCCCGCGGGCGAGGCTAAGGTGGCGTGGCGTGTGGTTTCCTCCGACGGCCACCCCATCGATGGCACGTTCGCTTTCACGGTTAAGCAGGGCCCAGCGGAGCAGGCGGAGCCCGCGCGCTCAGATACCGAAAAATCGCAGACGGAAAAGCCCGCAGCGGATACGGTAAAGGAAGAGCCCGCTAAGGCGGATGCGCCTAGCAAGGAAGAAACTAAGCCGGAGGCGAAGCAGGAAAGCAGCTTTGGGCTGCCTGCTGCGGCCCTGGCGTTTGGCGGCGTGGCAGTTGTGCTTGCCGCCCTGTATTTCGTAGTCATGAAAGGCAGGAAAAAATGACTCATTCGATGAAGCGCCGTACGCTGCTGGTGGGCGGTGCGCTCCTCGCCCTCGCAGGCTGCGGCAAGAGCGAAGAAAAGGCCACCAAAAAATCCGAGCACGGCACCTCCGCGGTGAAGCTCGAAGCGAAGGACGTGTGGGCTAAGGCCGCCGAAAAGGGCTCCATGACCGCCGCTTTCGGTCACCTCCACAACCACACCGATTCCCCTTTGATGCTGACGGGGGCGACCTTCGCGGGCGCTAAGAAGACCGAACTTCACGAAACCGTTAAGGGCGGCGACGGCGCTATGCAGATGCGCCAGAAAGAGGGCGGCTTTGAGATTCCCGCCGGAGGCTCGCTAACGTTGGAACCGGGCGGCAACCACATCATGCTGATGGGGCTGACCGAAGATCTTAAAGCCGGGGAAGAAATCGAAGTCACCCTCGAATTCGCGGGCGGGGCAAGCGAGAAGCTGAGTTTCCCGGTGCGAGTCTTCACCGGAGCGAAAGAAAACTACGGTGACGGCAAAGAAATGAAGCACATGGACGGCATGCACGAGAAAGAGGGCGAGGGTCACGGCCACAAGTAGCGACGATAGGGGAGGGGCGGCGCAGCCGACCGGCCCGGCCAACGGCTCGGCCCCTTCCGCTGAGGACACTCCCCGGAGCGCGACTACGCGCCGGGGAGTGCTCGCTGCAACTGTCGCTGGCGGCGTAACTATCGCCGCTGCCGCCGGATACGGGGCGGGGCGGGAAAGTGTTCCCGAAACCCCGCCTCCGCCCAACCCGGCAACTCTCACGGTGCCTTTTTATGGCACGTATCAGGCGGGGATCGCCACCCCCGCCCAGGCGCATCTTTCGCTGATCGCCTTCGATCTTCCCGCCGGTGCCGACAGGGATTCCCTGCGCAGGCTGATGCGGGTCTGGACCGATGACGCCGAACGGCTCACTGCGGGCAGGCCGGTTCTTACGGACACCGAAAAGGAACTGGCCGACAAGCCCGCTTCGCTCACCGTAACGGTGGGATTTGGTCGCAAAGTGTTTACCGCCGCCGGGCGGGAAGAACTCGCCCCGCAGTGGCTGCGGCCGCTAAAAAACTTTCCCACGATAGACCGGCTGGAACCGCAGTGGAGCGGTGGCGATCTGGTTTTGCAGATTTGCTGCAACGATCCCCTCACGCTCGCCCACGCGGAACGCGCCCTGATAAAAGACGCCCGCACGCTCGCGACGGTGCGCTGGGTGCAGCACGGTTTTCGTCAGGAACAGCGCCCGAGCGGCAGCATGCGCAACCTGATGGGCCAGGTGGACGGCACGGTTAATCCGCCGCTGCCAGCGAACGAACGACTGGTTTTTATAGACTCCCCAAACCCGGCACTGAACAACGGCAGTTCGCTGGTCGTGCGGCGTATCCGCATGGAGCTGGATAGCTGGGACGAACTGGGCCGACACGCCAAGGAACAGGCGGTAGGGCGAAAGCTGGATACGGGCGCGCCGCTGACGGGAACCAAGGAAGACGATCCGCTCGATCTGGAAGCCCGTAACGGTGACGGGCTGGAGGTGATTCCCGCTTTCGCACACGCGCGCCGCGCGCACCTGGACGGTGCCGGGCAGGTAATTTTGCGTCGGCCCTACAACTACAGCGAACCGCTTACCGCAGCCGAAATCGCAGAGGGCATGAGCGCCAACAGCGGCCTAATTTTCATGGCTTATCAGGCCGATGTTGATCGTCAGTTTTTGCCGATTCAGGAAAGCCTGGCGCAGCTGGATCTGCTGAATCAATGGACCACCCCCATCGGATCGGCCGTTTTCTTTATCCCGCCGGGAGTCGCGGCAGGCGAATACTGGGGGCAGGCGCTGCTCGCGGAATAGGGCGGGGCGCGCCGCTGCTTTTAGGTAGCGAAACGGCGGCACCGCCAATGGCTGGTGCCGCCGTTTGCAAAGGCTTACTTGAGGCCGTCGAGGCCGTTCTTAAGAGCTTCCGCACCCTTTTCGACGTAATCCTTTACGCCCTCCGGAGCCTTGTCCTTAAGCGCCTCAGCACCCTTTTCGAGGGCCTCCTTGGCTTCCTCGGTGTGCTCGAGAGCGAAGTCCTTGGCCTTGTTCAGCGCGTCATCGAAACCCATAACGTGCCTCCTTCATAAGTTGTGTAAATAGTGGGGCAGCGGCCCCGCCTTATATGCCGCAACCACTGCGACAAGACTCAGGGTAACAACTTTGGGGACAAAGTACCCTCCCGGCGCATGTTTTCACCCACGACATGTACCCCGACGCACCCACTTAGCCGCTCCCACCCGGTAGCGTAGGGGTTGTGATGTGGATGTTTGGGCGTAAGAAGAAGACGGACACCGCACGTAACGCGAATGGTGACGCGTTTACGGAGACCTTTGCCGGGTTCGCAGAGGCGGACGAGGAGTCCCCCGCCGATACCGCCGCGCCTGAAAACGGCCACGCGGATGAATCGGCGCAGGCTGTTGCCGAAAGCGAACCCGCACCTGAACGCGAAGGCACCGACGAACCGGCGGCCGCGCGCGTCACCAACACCGGCTCCCTGGACATTACCGCGCCCCCGCTGGAAGATTCCCTCGCGCCCCGCGATAGCGCTCGCGTGGATGCGAGCCCGCGCAGCCGCAGCGATCTGATCGGAGAGGCGCTCGGGGAATGGAGCGCGGAAATTACCTCCGGCGCCGTGCGCCCTTCGTTCCTGCACAACATGCGCGCCGCCACACACTTCCTGGACCTGAGCACCTCTCACCCCTCGGGGCTGGCGCAGCTGCTCGCCGGGCGTGGGCCGACGCGTCTTTCCTCCCTGGTGCGCGAGGTAGGTGCCCTGGCCGACGCGCGCCGCCACGCGCGTGCTATCCGGGAGACGGCGCAGCGTTACGCCGACGAAGCCGGGCTTATCACCTGTCACCTGGCCATCGGGGAAGCGCGCTGGTACGACCCGCTGCAGCCCGTGCCCTTCCGCGCGCCTGTTCTGCTGCGCCCGATCATGCTTAACGTGCGCGGGAAGGCCCGCGAAGACATTGAACTGGTGCTCGATAAAACGGTTGAGCTGAACCCGTTCCTGCTTAAGAGCCTGCGTGACGCGGGCGTGGCTCTCGATGCGCGCGCGCTGCTGGCGGGTATGGACGGCTTCGATCCGAACCCGCTGCTGCAGATGTTCCGCTCGCTCGGGGAACCGCTGCCAGGTTTCACGGTGGATAACTCGCTGGTGGTCGGAAACCTGATCGACACCGCCGATTCCCTGGTCGATGATCTAAGCCAGCATCGCAGCGACTGGGCCGACAACCGCCTGATTGCGGCGCTTGCCGGTGACGAAGCCGCGAGCCGGGAACTGAGGCAGCAGTCGCTCAGCCCGGAACCGCCGCTCACGGAAGAATCCCTCATCAGCGCCGTTGATTCCGACGAAATGGCGGTCGTTTCCGCCGTGCTCGCGGGGGCCGACGTAGCGGTAGAAACCGCCGCCGGTGCCGGGGTGGTAGACACCCTGATGAACCTGGCGCAGGAACTTCACATGCGCGGTAAGAACGTGCTGGTGTTAGCGCAACGCCGTTCCAGCCTGCAGCAGCTGGCTGCGGAGGCGGAACGTCGAGGCATGCGCGATCTGGTGCTTGACCTTTCGCCGAGCGCCGCGCTGCAACGCACCGCGAGCGAGGAACTGCGCAGCGCGCTTTGCAGCGCGGGCAGCTATTCGCCCCCGGCCAGCCTGGAAGACGAATCCGAACTCGTTAAGACCAGGCAGGTGCTGGCCGGGCACGTGGCCGCCATGCACCGGGTACAGGAACCGTGGGGCGTGAGCGCGCATGACGCGCTGTCGGCACTGGCCGACCTCACCCGCCGCCGTCCCAGCCCGCGCACCAAGGTGCGGCTTTCCACGGAGGTCGCGGCCCGTATGGTGGGGGAGAATCGCGAGGAATACGCGTCTTTGCTGCGTGAAAGCGTGGCATCGGGGGCGCTCAGCGATGCCGCCCGCGCAAGCGCCTGGTACGGCTGCACGATCACGACAGATACGCAGGCGACGCGTGCCCGGGAACTGGTGCAGCAGGTGAACGATTCCCTGCTGGAAGCGCTTAGTACTCGCATGGAACAGACCGGTTCCGCCATCGGCCTGCGCGATACCGTCACCCTGGATGAATGGCAGGGCAGGCTAGAGCTGCTGGCGCAGCTGCGTGAGGTTTTGGTCGATTTCCAGCCCTCGGTATTTGCTGCCCCGCTGGAAGATTTGGTGGCGGCTACCGCCACGAAGCAGTGGCGCAATGCGAACGGCATCGAGATGGGATTCGGCGAACGCCGCCGCCTGGTGAAGCAGGCGCAGTCTCTGGTGCGTCCCGGTGCGCACATTGCGGATCTTTTCCCGAAGCTCGCGCAGGTGCGGGACGTGCGCGCCCGCTGGGTGAGCGTTAGCCAGGACCGTTCCCGCCGCCCCAGCCTGCCGCAGGACATCGAGGCGTGCGAAACGCTGCGTAAGCGGGCAGAGAAAACCTTTGATGAGCTTTCGCTGCTGCTGCGCGGGATTGAGGGAACGCAAAACCTTGCCCGCACCCCGCTTTCTGAACTGCGGGAACTCATGGCAGCGCTGCTCGCTGACGCCGACAGCCTGAACGATCTGCCGCATCACACCAGCCTGTTGCGACGAATCGAATTTGAGGGCCTAAGCGAGTTCGCCGCCGACCTCGCGGAACGTAACGTTCCCGTGGAGCGCGTGGCAGATGAACTCGAGCTGGCCTGGTGGCGTAGCGTGCTGGAGCACATCGCTGCCGCGGAACCCACCATCTCGCAGTACGACGGGGTATCGCTGAGCCAGGTTTCGCAAACCTATCGCCGCCTGGACGCGGAACACATTTCGCGTTCGGCCTACGCGGTACGCACCGCGAGCGACGCGGTTTTGGTGGAGACGATGAAGGCGAACCCCGATACGTCGCGGGCGCTGATTCGTGACCTGTCGCGCGCCTCCAGCACCCCGCTGCGTGATTTGGCGGCGAAGTACGAAAGCGTGATTTTCCGGGCGCTTCCCCTCTGGCTGGCCTCTCCCTATGTGGTGCCGCAGGTGGTGCCGCCGGGCCGTCACTTCGACGTGGTAATTGTGGCCGACGCGGGCCGCCTACCCACGGCGGCGGCGATTCCCGCGCTCGCCCGCGCGAAGCAGGTCGTGGCGATCGGTGACCCGTTCGATTACGCGGATACCGTAGCGACCGGCAGCGGGCTGCTGCTGGACGACATGCGCCGCGTGGGTGCCAGCGTTACCCTGCGCCGGGACGAAACTCCGGGGGCGGGGCGTCTGCGCCAGTTTGTGCGCGACGAGCTTTTCTCGGGCCAGCTGCTGAGCGTGCCCAGCCCGCTGGCGTCGGAACCCGACCGCCTGGTGGTGGTGCCCAATGCGCGCGGCCCGGTGACTTCGGGCGAGGAGCAGGTGGAAAGCACCGAGGCGGAGCTGAAAGCGGTCACCGATTTGGTGATCGACCACGCCCGTACCCGCAGCCACCGCTCGCTCGCGGTGCTGACGCTGACCCCGGCACACGCCCATAAGGTGATGGCCCGGATTATGCAGACCGTTTCGGTTATTCCCAGCCTGAACGATTTCTTTGCACCGGATTCCCCCGAGTTCTTCACCGTGCTGCCCGCGCAGCAGGCCAGCACGATCCTGCGCGACGACGTAATCGTTTCGCTCGGGTTCGGCAAGACTCCGCACGATCGCTTGATCCACAAGTTTGGGCCGCTTTCCGGCGATGGCGGCGTGAAGGCGCTGGCATCGGTCATGACCCGCGCGCGCGGCCGCACCACCGTGGTGAGCGCTTTCGGTTCCGAGGATCTGGACCCGCACCGGCTGCGTACCGACGGTGGGCGCAGGCTACGCGAAATGCTGCGGTTGCTCGAAAAGACGCCGCAGGACGCGCCGCAGCCCTCCCGCGCGGAACCCGATCCGCTGATCGCTGACCTGGCTGACAGGCTCTGGCGGCTCGGCCTGGTGGTAGAGACTGATTACGGCCACTGCGAGGACCGCATCGAACTGGCTCTCGGCCATCCCGACCTGCCCGGCCAGTTCCTGGTGGCGGTGGAAACGGACGGCGATCTGTACCTGAACACGCCGAGCCAGCGCGAACGCGACCGGCTGCGTGCCGAGCGCCTGGAACGCGCGGGATGGACCGTGGAGCGTGTTTGGTCCTGGGCACTGTTCATTAACCCGCAGGGCGAGGCGGAGCGCATCGCCGCCGCCGTGGAACGTGCGCGTAAGGAAGCGGTGCAGGAGCGCCCCGGCCTAGCGCACGCCGTGAACGTCCCGAAAAAGACCCTGAAGAAGCCGAAGATCGCCCCCGGTCACCCGCTTTCCTACTACGGTTCGGAAGACTTCGACGCGGTGGTGGACTACATCTGCTCTGACGGCGTGGCTCGCCTGGAGGATAACCTCGCGGCCGAGGTGCGTGACTTCCTCGGCTTCACCCAGCGCACCGTGCTGCTGGATATTTCCGTGGCCTCCGCGATCCGCCGTTACCAGGAGCGTCTGTGAGCGATAAACGGGAGCGGGAGGGCGCTTCGGCCCGGCCCGCGCCCGTGGTTGTTTCTTCCCTGACGGGGAAACCTATCGAGTGGCAGCCGCAGGGCCGGAAGGGTTCCGCTTCTGGCCGGGATCAAGAGATTCTGCGGGATGTTCCGCCGCACTGGGGGAAGGGTGCTTAGCGGCGTTCTGCGCCGGGTCCGGCGGTGTGCAACCCTCCGGGCCGCAGCTTGGTCCGCTGGTTATGCCCAGTCCGAGCGGGTCGAACTGATCGTAATCTGCCGGTTCTGCCTGCGTGCTCATGCTGTAAGCCTATTCATTGGCTTCGGGACGGGCATAGGCTGGGAACATGAGCGAACTTAAAGACCTCACCATTCTCTGTGTCGGCGTTGGCAACATGGGGGCGCCCGTGGTGCGCGCGTTCCTGGCTTCGGGAGCTACCCCGGAGCGCGTGTTCGTGCGTAATTCTTCCGACGAATCTAGCGTCACCGCGTCGGAGCGCCTCGGCGTGCAACCGGTTTCCCAGGAGGAACTGTCCGACGTCGCATTCCAGGCCGACGTGGTGGTGCTGGGAGTGAAACCGCAGTTTGTTTGTTCCGTGGCACGCTCGCTCAGCAATGACATGCACGAGAACGCAACCCTGATTTCGATAGCGGCCGGCGTTACCGTTGCGCAGCTTACCGACGCCGTGGGGGAGGGCGTGCGGGTGGTGCGCGCGATGCCGAACACCCCGATCGAGGTCGGCAGCGGCGTGGTGGCGCTCTTTGGCGGCGATGCCTCCGCGCGCGAACTGGCCGCCGAACTGTTCGCGCAGGCCGGCGAAGTGGTGGAGCTTGACGAATCTCTTGTACACGCCGAAATCGCGGCCGCTGGCAGCGCGAGCGCTTTCGTGTTTTACCTGATCGAAGCGATGATCGATAACGCGGTGCGGCTCGGCCTGAAACGTACCGACGCGGAACGCATGGTGCTGGCTACCTTCGAGGGCAGCGCCCGCCTACTGCGCGAGAACGGCACCCATCCGGCGGTGGCGCGCGCCGCCGTTTGTTCCCCCGGCGGCACCACCGCACAGGGAGTGGCGGAACTCGACGCCCACGGCGTCCGCGCGGGCATTTCCGCCGCCATGCAGGCCACCGCCGATACCTCGCGCCGGATGGCAGGCGAATAGCCGCTTTCGGCCCGACGGCAGCAAGAAACCCCTCCCGATCACGGGAGGGGCTTTCGCTTTATGGCTATCCGGCCTGTGTTTCATCCGGCTCACGAGCGTTCTAGGGGCGGCTGGCAAACCGCTCAATCAGTTCCGTGTTACCGGAAACGATCAGCAGATCGTGCGGGGAAACCTTGGTGGTCGGCTCCGCATAGGTGAAGTCGCGCCCCGGCGATTTCACGCCGACCACGGTCACGCCGTACTTACCGCGAATGTCAGATTCGGAAAGGGTGAAGCCCTGAGTCTCGCGCGGCGGGCGCATCTTCACGATCGCGAAGCCGTCGTCGAACTCGATGTAGTCGATGAGCCGCCCGTTCACCAGGTGCGCTACGCGCTTACCGGCATCCTTTTCGGGGAACACGACGTGATGGCAGCCGATGCGCTCCAGGATCTTCCCGTGCGCCTGGGAGATGGCTTTCGCCCAGATCACGGGCCTGCCGAGGTCCACCAGGTTCGCGGAGATAAGCACGCTCGCCTCGATGGAGGTGCCGACGCCGACTACGGCCACGGAAAAGTCGGCCGCCCCCACCTGGCTGAGCGCGTCCATGTTGGTGGCGTCGGCCTGCACGACGTGGGTGAGGCGGCCCGAGTATTCCTGCACCAGATCGGGGTCGGAATCCATCGCGAGCACGTTGGTGCCGAGTTCCTCCAGGGTGAGGGCGATAGACGCCCCGAAACGGCCCAGGCCGATTACCAGCGTGCCGCTGTCTTTGTGGCGTGCCACCTTGCTACCTCCGGGTGTTTTGGGTCTGGGTACAGCCTAGCCGGGCTGCTTGGGAGTGGGCGTTAACCGACCGTGGGGGATTCGGCGGGCAGGCGCAGCACCCTGCCGCGTTCACGCAGGGCCAGGGCCGCGCCCAGGGTCATGGGGCCGACGCGACCCGCGTACATGCAGACGATGATGACGTATTTCGCGGAGGTCGGCAGGGCCGGGGTGATGCCGGTGGAAAGCCCCACCGTGCCGTAGGCCGAAAGCACCTCGAACAGCAGCCTGTCCAGCGGGAACGGGGTGAGGCGCACCATCAGCCAGGTGGCGGAGAAGATCACCACGGCGCTCACCACCAGCACGGCGATGGCCTGACGGATGGTTTCCTGCGGGATACGGCGATGGAAGATCTCCACGTCCCGGTCGCCCCGCGCCTCGGCGATGATGGAGAGCACCAGCAGGGCGAAGGTTGTCACCTTGATACCGCCGCCGGTGGAACCGGAGCCGCCGCCGATGAACATGAGGGCGTCCAACAGCAGCCAGGTTTCCGGGTGGAAGTTCCCGATGTCCAGGGTGGCTAGGCCGCCGGAACGCGGCATCACCGAGGCGAAAGCGCTCGCCAGAATCTTCGTGCCGAAAGAGTGCTCGCCCAGCGTGGCGGGGTTGGACCATTCCATCGCGAGGATGCCGAAGAAACCGACGACGAACAGGATCGCGCTGGTGGAAAGCGTCAGTTTTGCGTGCAGCGACCAGTGCTTCGGGTGGCGCAGGTTGCGCACCACCACCAGGATCACCGGGAAGCCGAGGGCGCCGACGAACACGGCGAGGGCCACGGGGATCGAGAACCAGGGGTCATCGACGTACTGCTCCACCCCGCCCGCTTCGGGCACGAAGCCCGCGTTGTTGAACGCGCTGATCGCGTAGAACGCGCCGTTGAAGAGCGCCGTGCCGAGGTCGGAATCGCGGCGGATCAGGTTAGGGGTAATCAGCAGGAACGTCAGCAGCTCGAAAGAAGTTGCGGTGATGACGATGGTGCGCAGCACCCCGCCCACCTCGGCCAGCTTTTCGGCTTTGGTTTCCTGCGCCGTAATGATCTTCTGGGCCAGGCCCATGTGCCTAGACACGGAAAGGCCCAGCAGAGAGGCCAGGGTGAGCACGCCCAACCCGCCGATCTTCATGGCGAACATGAGCACTACCAGGCCGAACGTGGACCAGTGAGTGGCGGTGTCTACCGTGGTCAGGCCGGTGACGCAGACTGCCGACATCGCGGTGAACAGCGCGTCCACGAAACTGGTTTCTTCGCCCGCAACGTGCGAAATCGGCAGCATCAGCAGGAAGGTGAAGATCGCGATTAGCGCGCTGAAGATGATCAGCGTCAGGCGTGCCGGGGTGGAGCGCGCCGCCTCCTGCATCGTGTCGCGGACAAGCTCTTTCATGCGCGCGATGGAGCGCGTCAGGGCACCGCTGCGGTGGGTTGGCTGGCTGTCGGACACTCTCGCTCCGTCGGATTGCGGTTAGGGGGCGCGGGCGGCGCGAGCCGCGTGGACGATTCTACGCTGCCGCCGCCTGTGATGGGGGTTACGGCCTGCTCGTGGCCCTTGTGCCATTCAACTGACAAAATGGGGGAGTGGAAGAACACGAGAAGCGCCCCATCCGTCCCTGGGAGAAGCGAGCCCGCGAAGAACGCGGCGCGAGCGACGAACCGCAGCAGGTGGCAGCGCCAGCCGCACGCCCGCAGAACGTAGCCCCGCGCGCAGAGCAGCCCGCTACCTCGCTCACGTTCCAGGCCCCGGAAGTAAACGTCGGCCCCAGTAGCGAGAACGAAGTCATGCTGGCGGAGGTCAGCCAGCACCTGCGCGACGTTTCCCTGCCGCTGGAGGTAGACGGGGTGGAAGAGGCCCGCGCCAACGTGCGCGCCGCCGCCCTGCGGCTTGAGGACCACGTTATTCCCCGCTACCGCAGCCTGGAAGCCCCGCTCCTGACCGTGGTCGGCGGCTCCACCGGGGCTGGTAAATCGACCCTGGTGAACGCGCTAGTCGGACATCCCGTGACGCGCGCGGGAGCGGTGCGCCCCACCACGCGTCAGCCGATTCTGCTGCATCACCCCCGCGATGCGCACTGGTTCCAGGGCCGCCGCATCCTGCCCGGCCTGGCGCGGGTGAGCGGCAGCGTGCGCCGGGACGTGGACGCCGCCGAGCTGCGCGACGCGGCGCAGCGCGAGCACGCGAACGCCTCCGAAGTAACCTCCCTCATGCTGGTGGCCGATGCCGCGCTGCCGCGTTACGTCGCGCTGCTGGACGCCCCGGACATCGACTCCGTGTCGGCACACAACCGTCGCCTGGCCGCCCAGCTGCTGCGCGCGGCGGACCTGTGGATTTTCGTTACCACCGCGAACCGTTATGCGGACGCCGCCCCCTGGGCGATGCTGCGCGAGGCGGCAAAGCGCGACATCACCGTGGTGGTGGTGCTCAGCCGCGTTCCCGGCGATACACAGGTGCGGGCCGACATCACGGCTGACCTACGCGCCATGCTGGAACGCGAGGGGCTGGCCGACGCGCAGCTGTTCGTGGTGCCCGAGGCCGAGCTTGACGAGCGCGGCATGCTCCCGGCGGCGGAGGTCGCGCCCCTGGCGAACTGGCTGGGAGACCTGGCCGCCAATCCCGGACGTCGCGCCGCGATCGCCCGCCGCACCCTGGCGGGCGCGCTCGGCGAGGTTTCCGCTAGCGTGCAGGACGCGGCCGAGGCGCTGGAAAAGCAGCGCGCGGAGGCCGATCACCTGGCGCAGCAGGTGCGCGACGAGTTCGCGGACGCCGCTAAACGGGTGGAACAGGCCGCGAGCGACGGTTCGCTGCTGCGCGGCGAGGTGCTGGCGCGCTGGCACGACGTGATCGGCACCGGCGAATGGATCCGTGGCATCGAATCCTGGTTTGGCCGTGCCCGCGACAGGGTGAGCGATTTCTTCAAGGGCCGCCCCGCGCCCGCCGTAAAGGTGGAGCACGCGCTCGAGAGCGGCCTGCGGGCCGTCGTGGTGGAAGAAGCCGCCCGCGCGGCGGAGGCGGTTGCGGAACGCTGGTCGCACAGCCGCAGCACCGCCCAGCTCACCGCCGGAAAAGACCTGGCCCGCATCCCGCATTCGTTCTCGGACGAGGTCGCGGCTGCCATCCGTGCCTGGCAGAGCGACGTGCTCGATCTGGTTTCTAGCGAGGGCCTGAGCAAGCGCGCCCGCGCCCGCATGATCTCGCTCGGCGTGAACGTGGTCGGCATCGCCCTGATGGTGGTCGTGTTCGCCTCCACCGCCTTTATCCCGACCGGCCTGGAGGTCGGCGCGGGAGCGACGGTCGCGGTAGTCGGCCAGAAACTGCTGGAAACGATCTTCGGTGACGACGCGGTACGCCGCCTGACCAAGGTGGCGCGCGCGAAGCTGGACGAGCGCATCAAGGCACTGCTGGACGCGCGCGCCGAGGTGTTCCTCGCGGCCCTCGCGGAATCCGCGCACGTGGGCGACCCCGCAGCGCTGCACGCCGACGCGCGGCGCCTGCGTGAGCTGGCCGAGGAACTGATCCCGGCGGCGCGCGAGGCGGCAGCGGGGAACGGCGCAGCTGAACCGGAAGTAACCGCAACGCAGGAAGGAGGGGAGCTATGAGCCTGCCCCTGGATACTCGCCTAGAGGCGCTTTCCAGCGCCCACGCCCTCGCCCAGGGCCGCCTGGGAGCGCAGGACGTGCAGGCGGCGGCTGAGGTGCTGGAACGCAGCGCGGCCCGCCGCACGCTCTCCTCGCAGCACACCGTGGTCGGCTTCTTCGGAGCCACCGGCTCCGGCAAATCCACCCTGTTCAATGCGGTGGCGGGCGTTGAGGTTGCCACCGCGTCGGCCCGCCGCCCCACCACCAGCGAGCCGCTGGCGGCGATCTGGGGCGAGGACGGCAGCCAGGCGCTGCTGGACTGGCTGGAGGTGCGCGAACGCCACGTTGTCTCCCAGGACGGCCACCTGATCCTGCTGGATCTGCCCGACATCGACTCGGTCTCCTCCCAGCACCGCATCATCGCGGAACGCCTGGCGGGAATGGTGGACGTGCTGGTGTGGGTGATGGACCCGCAAAAATACGCGGACCAGATCATTCACGAACATTTCGTGCGGCCACTGGCGGGCCATGGCGCGGTCACCCTGGCGGTGCTGAACCAGGCCGACCGGCTGCGTGCGCAAGACCTGCCGCAGGTGCTTGCCGACCTGGAAAAGCAGCTGCGCGCGGACGGCCTGGAGGGCGTTTCCCCGCTGGCGGTCTCCGCGCTGACGGGCGACGGCGTAGATGACCTGGTTGAGGCCATTGACGAGATCGTGCGCGGCCAGGAGGCGTCCGGGCAGCGCCTCGCGGCCGACGTGCGCCGCAGCGCCGAAGCGATGCGAGAGGCGCTGGGCGGCGACGAATCAACCCAGGTAACCGGCAAACAGCTAGACGAATTGGCGAGCGGCCTGGCCTCCGCCGCGCGCGCCGAACAGGTGGCCGATGCCGCTGCCGCCTCCTACCGCCGCCGCGCCCACCAGCGCACGGGCTGGCCCCTGGTGCGCTGGTTGAGCAAGCGCAGCATCGATCCGCTGGCGCGCCTCGGGCTGGTGGCCCGCGACGGCTCCAGCAACCCGGACCGCCGCACCTCGCTGCCCCCGGCAGACGCGGGCAGCGTGGCGCAGGCCGACGCCGCCGTGCGCCACTTTGCCGACTCGGTTTCCGAGGGCGGTTCGGAAAGCTGGCGGGGAGTCGTGCGCCGAGCCGCGCGCAGCCGCCGCGAGGAACTGCCCGACGCGCTGGACCAGGCGGTGGCCCGCACCGACCTGCGCGCCGGAAAGACTTCTTGGTGGTGGCAGATCGCCAACGTCATGCAGTGGCTGGCGCTGTTGCTCCTGGTGGTCGGCCTCGGCTGGCTGACCCTAGCGGCGCTCGCCGTCTACTTCCAGATCCCGCTGCCGCCCGCCCCGAGCGTGGTCGGGCTGGGAATCCCCATCCCACTACCGACCATGCTGGTCGTGCTCGGTATCGCGTTGGGGCTGCTGGTGGCACTCACCACGGGGGCTATCGCGGCGCTGGCCGCGCGGCGGGAGAGGGCCAGGGTGTTGCGGCTGCTGCGCGCCGCCGTCAGGGACGTCGGGGAACGGTATGTGGCCGACCCGGTGCGCTCCGAACTGCAGCGTGCGGACGATCTGCGCGAGGTGCTGGAACTGGCCGCCGCCCCGTGACCTTAACCACCCGTCTAGGTCACGTTGTGAGAGTAGGGTAAAGTTTTTCTTTGTCTGTGTAACACGGCCCGTCCGTGCGCAGCCCGACCACGTCATGAAAGAGGTGCCCCATGGGATCCGTTATCAAGAAGCGCCGCAAGCGTATGGCGAAGAAGAAGCACCGTAAGCTTCTTCGTAAGACCCGCCACCAGCGTCGCAACAAGAAGTGACGCATCGTTAGGCAGGAACAAGGCCGCCCTCGGGCGGCTTTTTCCTTATCCGCTGATAGTTTTCGGAAGGTTTCAATGTCGCAGCCGCAGCGAGTTACCGTCATGACCAGGCAGGGCTGTCACCTGTGCGATGAAGCGCTGGCAACCGTGCGCGCGGTTACGCGCGAGGTCGGCGCGGCAGTGACGGTTAGTGACGTAGACACCGATGAACAGCTAAAAAGCCGTTACGGGCAGCGGGTTCCGGTTATTTTGGTGGGAGAGACAGAGATAGCCGAATATCGGGTGTCGGCCGACGCCCTGCGTGCGGCGCTCAACCCCCGTCTGCCCCTGTGGCGCAGGCTATTTACCCGTTAGGAGGCGCGGCATGGCGAAAACTATCGTGCACCTGGTGCGTCACGGCGAGGTGCACAACCCGGAAAAGATTCTTTACGGGCGCGCCCCCGGCTTCAGGCTGTCCGAACGCGGGCAGGAGATGGCTCGCTTAACCGCCGCTTACCTGGCGGAGCGGAGCGTCACCGAGGTAACTTCCTCACCGCTGCTGCGGGCGCAGCAAACCGCCGCGCCCATCGCCGCCGCCCACGGGCTGGACGTTTTGCAGGACGCGCGCCTGCTCGAATCCGCCAATCACTTCGAGGGGCTGCGTGTCGGCTACGGCGACGGCGCGCTGTGGCGGCTGCGGCACTGGCCCGCCTACATCAACCCGTTCCGCCCCTCCTGGGGCGAGCCGTACCGCAGCCAGGCCGAACGCGTGCTCGCCGCCGTGCGCGACGCGCGACACAGGAACGAAGGCAGCGAGGCGGTGCTGGTGCTGCACCAGCTCCCGATCTGGGTTACCCGCCGCAAGCTCGAGGGCAAACCCCTCTGGCACGATCCGCGCCGTCGGCAGTGCGGCCTGGCCTCGGTGACTTCCCTGCACTTCAACGGCGAACACTTCAGCCACATCGAATATGCAGAACCCGCCGCCGCGCTTTACGCGGGCGCGGTAGACGCCACCGGAGGAAAGCTAACGTGACCCGTAAGCTAAACCGCCGTCACCTGCTCTCCCTAACCGCGCTGCTGGCACTCACCGGCTGCGGGGAGGACGCCTCGAACCGTTACGGCAGTGCGGGTAAGGGATACGTTGCGGGAGAGGGAATCGCGCAGGAAATCGCGCCCGCCGAGCGCGGGGAGCCGATCTCTTTCAGCGGCACCACCGTCTCGGGGGAAAAGTTCAGCAGTTCTTCGCTGGCTGGCAAAATCATGGTCGTAAACGTCTGGTACGCGGCCTGCGCGCCCTGCCGCAGCGAGGCCCCGCTATTGCAGGAAACCTCCGTCAGCTACGCCCCCAAGGGCGTCTCTTTCGTCGGCGTTAACGTGCGCGATGCGGCGGGACCGGCGCGGGCGTTCGAGGAACGCTTCGGCGTTACCTACCCGTCGCTACTAGATGAGGACGGCAGTATCACCCACAGCCTGCGCGGTGCCATCCCGCCGAACGCCGTGCCCACCACGATCATCACCGACCGTCAGCACCGGCCCGCCGCCCGCATCTCGGGCGCGGCCGATCCGTCCATCCTGCGCGCCATGATCGACCGGGTGGTTTCCGAGTGAACTCGCTCGCGGAAATTTTCGCGGGAGCCGTGCTTACCGGCTCCCTGCCGTTTGCCCTGCTCGCGTCGCTGGTAGCGGGCGTGGTGGCTTTCCTGTCTCCCTGCGTGCTGCCGGTGGTTCCCGGCTACCTGGCCTATGTTTCCGGCATGGCGGAAGATTCCTCGCGCCGGGGCAGGCACACCATGGTTGCGGGGGCGCTGCTGTTCGTGCTCGGTTTCTCGCTGCTGTTCGTGCTCGCGGGAGGCGCTTTCGGCTCTATCGCAGCGCAGCTCAACGGCCAGTGGCGCGGCGCGCTAAACCTCGTCAGCGGCGTCATAGTGATCCTGCTGGGGCTGGTTTTCCTGGGCTTCTTCCCCTCGCTTTCCGGGGAGGCCCGAGTCAGTAACCGTCCCCGTCCCGGACTCTGGGGCGCGCCGCTGCTCGGGATGGTGTTCGGCCTGGCTTGGACGCCCTGCCTCGGTCCGACGTACGCCGCCGTGCTCTCCCTGACCCTGGGAGACGACGCGAGCGCAACGCGCGGCGCGCTGCTCGCGTTCGCCTACGCTATCGGCCTGGGCCTGCCTTTCGTGCTGTTTGCGGCCCTGTTTGAAAAAGCGCTTGCCGCCAGCCGGGTGCTCAGCCGTTACCGGCGCTCCCTCACCGTGCTGGGCGGGGTTTCCCTCGTGCTGATCGGCGTGTTCATCCTGCTGGGGCAGTGGCAGCAGATCACCGGCGCCTGGCAGGCCGCCCTCGACTGGCTGCAGCCGCTGGTTTAGGGGAAGCGTTATATGGCGAAGAAAAACAACGTTTCCCTGCCACCGCTTTCCCCGCGCGGGGCGGTGGTGTTCATTTGGCGGCAGCTGACCAGCATGGAGACGGCGCTGGCGCTGCTGGTGTTGCTCGCGGTCGCAGCGATTCCCGGTTCGCTCGTGCCGCAGCGGCGGGTGGACCCCACGAAGGTTGAGGCGTTCCTGGCGGAAAACGGCAAATGGGGCGAGTTCCTGGACCGGATAGGCATGCTGGACGTCTATTCCTCGGTCTGGTTCTCCGCCATTTACCTGCTGCTTTTCACGTCCCTGATCGGCTGCGTGATACCGCGCCTGCGCGTGCACTACCGTCAGCTACGCAGCGCGCCGCCGCTGACCCCGAAATACCTCACCCGCTTCACCGGCTACGGCACCGGGGAAAGCGAACGCGAGGCAGAGGATTTGCTGTCCGATGCCCATGCCTACCTGCGTAAGCGCCACTACCGGGTGCGCCGGGTAGAAGATAGCGAGGGGCGGCTCTCGCTGAGCGCGGAACGCGGCTACCTGCGCGAGACCGGCAACTTGCTGTTCCATCTGGCGCTCGTGGGGGTGCTCGTGGGTGTTGCCGCGAGCGGCGTGAGCGAATATCGGGGGCAGATCACCCTGGTGGAGGGGCAGGGCTTTGCCAACTCTCTTTCCCGCTACGATTCGTTTAAGGCCGGTGCCTGGGCGGATACCGGAGAACTGCCGCCGCTTCGCTTCACGCTGGATAAGTTCAGCGCCCGCTACAACAGCCGCCCCGGACCGACTTTCGGGCAGGCCGACGATTACGCCGCGCACGTCACGGTGGACGGACCGGACGGCAGCAAAAGCAAGCACGAAATCAGGGTGAACGAACCGCTAGAACATCCCGGCGCGGCGGTATTCCTGCTCGGCAACGGCTACGCCCCGGTGCTGAAGGTGCGGGACGCCGAAGGAAAGATCGTGGCCGACGGCCCGGTTATCGCCCCGCCGATCGATCAGAACATGACCTCCACCGTGGTGGTGAAGGCCCCGGACGCGAAACCGCAGCAACTCGCGCTACTCGGCATCTTCATGCCGACCGGCAAGATTGATCAGCGCGGGCCCCATTCCCTGTTCCCCGATCTGCTTGACCCGCAGATAGCGCTCACCGTCTATCAGGGCGATCTCGGGCTAGACGACGGCGTTCCCCGCAACGTTTATCAGGTGGACACCGAGAAGATGACTCCGCTCAAGGGGGCGGACGGTGCCCCGCTGTTGATTCGCCTCAGCCCCGGCCAGTCGGCCGCGCTACCGGGCGGCGGCAGCGTAGAGTTCGTGGGGGTAAAGCGGTTCGCGGCGTTCGATGTTGCCCACACCCCGTTCCAGCTTTTCACCCTGGTGATGGCGCTGCTGGCCCTGGTGGGCCTGGCGTTAAGTCTATTTATTCCCCGCCGCCGCGTCTGGGTGCGTATCACGGAGGGGACTCGCCGTAGCGTCGAGGTTGCCGGTCTGGCGCGCAGCGACGACTATTCTCTTGAAACGGACGTGCAAGCGTTCCGCGAAAGCCTGTTAAAGAAAGATTTTCGTTAATGGTTAATCAGACCCTGGCCGACTTCTCCCAGTTCACGCTGGCCGCCGCCATCGCCGCCTACGCGGTCAGCTTCGTTCTGCTTGTGGCCGACCTGGTGTTCTCTTCCGCTTCGCGCGAGGAACACGCTGGCGATCCCGGCCCGCGCCGTGCGGGACGCGCAGGCATGGCCGTGCTCGTATCGGCATTCGCGCTGCACTTGGCGGGCGTGGTTAGCCGTGGCGCGGCCACCTACCGGGTGCCGTGGGGCAACATGTACGAGTTCACGATGTCGGGTAGCTGCGTGGTTATCGCCATCTTCCTGGCTTTCGCGATTCGCCGCCCGGCTCTGCGGGAAATCACCGTTTACGTGGTGGGCGCGATGCTACTGATGATGCTGTTCGCCCAGAACTTCTGGTTCGTAGCCCCCGGCAGCCTGATCCCGGCCCTCAAGAGCACCCTCTGGCTGGTTATCCACGTGGCCGTGGCCGTGCTGGCAACCGCGCTATTCACCCTCGGCGCGGTGGTCACCGTGCTGCAGCTGGTGCGTTCGCGCGGTGAGGAACGCGGCAGCAAGTCCCGTATCCTGGCGAAAATGCCCGATTCCAAGGAACTGGAAGGGATCGCCTTTAGGCTGAACGCTTTCGGCTTCGTGCTGTGGGGCTTCACCCTTATCGCGGGCGCGATCTGGGCCCGCTACGCCTGGGGGCGTTTCTGGAACTGGGATCCGAAGGAAGTGGGCACGTTCGTTACCTGGGTGGCTTACGCCGCCTACCTGCATGCGCGCGCTACACGCGGCTTTAGGGGCCGCAAGGCAGCTTATTTCGCGCTGGTCGGTTTCCTGTGCCTGATGGGCAACTACATCGTGGTGAATCTGTTCCTGCCCGGTCTGCACTCCTATTCGGGCGTCTAGCTAGTCCCCGTCGGGATTACCGGCGTCAGCCTCTCCGTCCTCGTCCCGGCGCGTCTCCTGGTCGCGCTCGCGTTCCCGCTTACGCTTGCGTGCCTGTTCGTCCAAGCGGCGCAGGAACTCCGGGTCTTCGTCGGGCGCGGTAGGGCGGGGCTTCTTAGCGCCGCGCTGTAGCACGTCCCCGAGCTTGTCGCTCACCTCTTTGCGCACGCGCTTGTTGCCGCGTTCGTGGCCGACGATCAGCCACACGAGCGGCCCGGCCCACGGCACCAGCACGATCAGCATGATCCATAGTGGCTTCGGTATGCCGCGCACCTCCTCCTGCGGGGTCAGGATGCAGTCCGCGACTGCGAACACGAGTAGGGCCACGTAGCTAACGGCAAGCAGGACTCTAGGCATGGACACAGTCTAGGTAATTTCTATCTGCGCAGGGCAACAGGGAATATTCGCACTTTTAACGCACCTATAACCGCTAGGCTTGTCTCCATGCGTGATTTCGCCGCCTATACCCTGCCCCGGCTCGGCATCTTCCTCGCCCTCTGGTTCGGCCTAAGCTACCCGCTGGGCACCTACCTGGGCGGCATTACCGCAGCCGTGCTGTCGTTCTTCGTCTCAGTGTTCCTGCTGCGCGGTCAGCGCGATAAGGTGGTGGCCCGCTGGATGGCGGCCGACGAAAAGCGCCGCGCTAATCGGGAAGAAAAACGCGACGAGGACGCGGACGCCGAAGATATTCTGCTCTACGGCCTGGAAGAAAACGTGCCAGCAGAAAAGCCGCTAGAGGGCGGCAGCGCTGCCGAGGGCGGCAAGCAGGGCCAGGGAGAAAAGTAGCTCCATCCGGCCCGTCGCGCCCAGCGCCGGAATCAGGTTGCGCCCCTCTGCTCGCGCAGAAACCACGATCCGCCACGGCGCGATAGCGCCTAACGCGGCGGCCGCCACTGCCAGCCAGGCTGCCGGGTAGCTGAGCGCCACCGGCACCAGCAGCACCACCGCCAACACCAGGAAAACCGCGAATAGGCGGCGCGTACCCGCATCGCCCAGGCGCACCGCCAGCGTAATCTTCCCCGATTCTTTGTCGGTAGGAATATCGCGCAGGTTATTAGCCACCAGAATGTTGCTGGCCACCAGGCCCACCGAGCACGCCACCAAAACCACCTGCCAGGTCACCGTTAAGGTCACCAGGTAGAACGTGCCGATCACTGCCACCAGGCCGAAGAACACAAAGACGAACACTTCGCCCAGCCCCAGGTAGCCGTAGGGCTTGCTGCCGCCCGTGTAGAACCAGCCCGCCAGGATGCTGGCCGCGCCGACGATTAGCAGCCACCAGGCCCCGGCGAGCGCCACCAGAACCAGGCCCGACACCGCGCCGACACCGAAGCTGAGGAAGGCGGCCCGCTTCACGGCGGTGGGAGAGGCCGCGCCGGAACCGGTCAGCCGCAGCGGGCCCACTCGGTCGTCGTCGGTGCCGCGGATACCGTCCGAATAGTCGTTTGCGTAGTTCACGCCCACCTGCAGGGAGAGGGAAAGCAGCAGCGCCAGCAGGCCGCGCACCAGCAGCGTCGGCCAAACGCTCAGGCCGGTAACCGCGATCGCGCAGGCGATACCCGCCGCTACCGGCGCTACCGCCGCGGGCAGGGTGCGGGGCCGGGCCCCGGCGAGCCACTGAGATGCTGTAGCCATTGCTGTTGTTTCCTTTAGCTAACGGTTTTAACGGTTCAACTGCCGCGTGTTTTACCCGGTGAGCGCCCGCCGGTTCGGCTAGAAAAGTTCCCTCGCGATGCGGGCGGCGGCGCACCGGTCAAGTTTACCGATCCCGCGCAGCGGCAGCTCAGGAACGTTAATCACGGTGCGGGGGATCTCCCAGCGTTCCCGCCCGGCGGCGGTAAGCCACGCCGTCACCTGTTCCGGGGTGATGTCTGCTTCGGTCGGCGTCACCAGCAGCACGGGGCGCTGGCCCCATTCCGTATCCGCTACGGCGCTCACGCATGCCGCCGCCACCTCCGGCCGTTCCTCCAGGGCGCGTTCTATGGGGGCGGGGTGTAGTTTGCGTCCGCCGGTAATGATCGCGTCGTCGGCCCGGCCCAGCACGCGCAGCCCGCGCGGGGTGAGTTCCCCCAGATCGGAGGTGCGGAAGATACCGTTAAACAGTTCCCGGGCGCTGCCGTCGGTGCCGATGTAGCCGAGCGCGATCTGCGGGCCCGACAGCACCACCCGGCCGTCCTCGATCTGGATGCCGACGCCCGGCAGGGGGCGGGAATCGTAGACGCAGCCTCCCGCCGTCTCGCTAGAACCGTAAGTGGTGTGTACCCGAATCCCCGCTGCGCGGGCGCGTTCCAGCAGGCCGGGTGCGGCTGCCGCCCCGCCCACCAGCACGGCGCTGCAACGCGACAGCGCGGCGCTGGCCGCGTCATCGCGCAGCACCCTTTCCAGCTGGGTCGGCACCAGGGAGGTGAAAACCTTTCCGGCCCAGGCTTTAGCGGGCACGCGGGAAAGCGTTTGCGAAACCAGTGCGGGGGTGAAAGAGCCGGAAAGGTCGGCCGTGGTGACGCCGCCCTGCGCCGCGCCGCGCAGCAGCACCTGCACACCCGCGATATGCGTGGGCGGCAAAAACGCTACCCAGTGGCCGGTGCCGCCCAAAAACTCGGCGGTCGCTGCCGCGCTCGCGTGCAGTGCGGCCAGGCTGAGGCATACCGCTTTTGCCCCGCCGGTGCTGCCCGACGTCGGCACCACCAGCGCAGTCCCTGAAAGCTGCGCGGGCAGACCGGTGGGCGCGGGGGAGGGGCCGAGCCAGAGTCGGGCCGCCCCCGCGCGCGCTGCGGCTAGGGCATCCAGGTAGGGGCCCCAGTTATTGCCTGTGAAGGGCGGCGGTAGCAGCCAGCCGGGGGTGTCCCCGAGGCTGGGCGGGGAGTCCGTTCGCTCGGGCAACTGCTCAGCCCTGCGGGTGCGGGAACGCCGAGAAGTCGGGGTCGCGCTTTTCCAGGAACGCGTCGCGCCCCTCTACCGCTTCGTCGGTCATGTACGCCAGGCGGGTGGCCTCGCCCGCGAACACCTGCTGTCCCATCAGACCGTCGTCGGTCAGGTTGAACGCGAACTTCACCATGCGGATAGCCTGCGGTGACTTCTTCTCCATCACGGCGGCCATGCGCAGCGCCTCGTTCTCGATCTCGGCGTGATCCACCACCCGGTTTACCGCACCCCAGTCGTAGGCGTCCTGCGCCGAATATTCCTCGGCCAGGAAGAAAATTTCGCGGGCCCGCTTTTGGCCCACCTGCTTGGCTAGGTAGGCGGAGCCGTAGCCGCCGTCAAAGCTACCCACGTTCACGTCGGTCTGCATGAAGCGCGCCTGCTGCCGAGAGGCGATGGAAAGGTCGGCCACCACGTGCAGCGAATGACCGCCGCCCGCCGCCCAGCCGTTCACCACGGCGATAACCACCTTGCCCATGGTGCGGATCAGGCGCTGCACCTCCAGAATGTGCAGGCGGCCGGCCGCGCCGGGGCGCACCGTGTCGGCCGTTTCTCCCTCCGCGTAACGGTAGCCGGAACGCCCGCGAATACGCTGATCGCCGCCGCTGCAGAACGCGTAACCGCCGTCGCGCGGGGAGGGTCCGTTGCCGGTCAGGATGATGGTGCCGACGCGGGTATCGAGCCGGGCGTGATCGAGCGCCCGGTACAGTTCGTCAACCGTGTGGGGGCGGAAGGCGTTGCGCACCTCGGGGCGGTCGAAGGCGATGCGCACGCACGGTAGATCGCGGACGATGGCACCGGTTTCGTCGCGCTCCACCGCGCGGTGATAGGTGATGTCGGTGAACTCCGGGCCACCCAGTTCGGCCGGGGGAATGTCGCGCCAACGGGCCGGGTCGAAAGTGTCGGATACCTGCGCGGGGAGGGCGTTGCTGCTCATGCCCTACAGCGTAGTACGCGCCGCCGCCCGAGGCCCGCCGGTGCCGCGTAAGTACCGCTATTTGTATTCGTAGCGAATACGTTTTGTATTAGCACATTAACCCGGCGGTAAATATTCCCACACGGGGTTTGGGTAAAGGGTTTTATTCGCTTCTTCGGCGGCAATAAATACTTCTCGAAATTGATAATTACTCTCAATTGATCTGTGACCTAAGTCCCCATTTAGCTGTGGTTTTACACGTAATCATGGATATACCCACCCCGATGGCGGGGAGTCTTCACAAGGAGGAACAATGTCGGAAATGATCGCCGCAGTAGTGCCCGAACTTGGCGGAAAGTTGGACGTTAAAGGGGTAGAAATCCCCACGCCCGGCCCCGGTGAAGTATTGGTGAAGAATATTTCTTCCGGCGTCTGCCACACCGATCTGCACGCCGTTAAGGGTGACTGGCCGGTGAAGCCGACCCCGCCGTTCATCCCCGGCCATGAGGGTGTAGGTCGCGTAGAAAAGGTGGGCGAGGGCGTCACCGATCTAAAGGTTGGCGATCTGGTGGGTAACGCCTGGCTCTGGTCGGCCTGCGGCACCTGCGAATTTTGCCGCACCGGCTGGGAAACCCTCTGCGAAAGCCAGCACAACGGTGGCTACAGCAAGGACGGCTCGTTCGGGCAGTACATGCTGGTTGACGCCACCTACTGTGCCCGACTGCCCGAGAGCGTAGACCCCTACGAGGTAGCCCCGATCCTGTGCGCGGGCGTCACCGTCTACAAGGGCCTCAAGGTGACCGACACGAAGCCCGGCCAGTGGGTAGTCATTTCCGGCCTCGGCGGCCTCGGCCACATCGCCGTGCAGTACGCCAAGGCGATGGGCCTCAAGGTTGTCGGCGTAGACATTGCGCAGGACAAGCTGGATCTGGCGAAGAAGCACGGCGCCGACCTTGTGGTGAACGCGAAAGAGGAAGACCCTGATAAGTTCGTGCAGGAAAAGATCGGCGGCGCTCACGGCGTGCTGGTCACGGCAGTGCACCCGCAGGCGTTCAGCCAGGCGATCGGCATGGCCCGCCGCGGCGGCACCATCGTCTTCATCGGCCTGCCCCCCGGCGAGTCCGAGGTATCCATCTTCGAGGTGGTGCTGAAGGGCCTCACCATTCGCGGCTCCATCGTCGGCACCCGCCAGGACATGGTGGAAGCGGTTGACTTCTACGCCGACGGCAAGATTAAGCCCACCTTCACCACCCGCCCCATCGAAGAAATCAACGAAATCTTCGAGGAGATGGAAGAGGGCAAGATCGACGGCCGCGTGGTGCTGAAGTACTGACGCGCTGAAATAAACCAAGAACCGGGGTGGGCCGACGTTAGCTGCGGCCCGCCCCGTTTTCTCTGCCCACTTCTCTGCCCGGTTTTATCCGCCCGCGTTCCGCTTGCCCGCTGGCTGCTAGTTTCTAAACATGACTTCTTCCGCTCCCGTCCCGCCGCCGCTCGCACTTTCCCTGCCAGTCCCCGCGCCGCTGCGCGAACGTGGCATCAGCCGCGCGGTGGCGTTCAGCATTCCCATGACGCTGCGTTTCCGCGGCATCACCCGCCGCGAGGGAGTGCTGCTGCACGGCATTAGTGGCTGGGGTGAATTCTCCCCGTTCAGCGAGTACGGCACGGCAGAATCCGCGAACTGGCTGCGCTGCGCGGTAGAGGCCGCCACCTGCGACTACCCGGAAATGCGCCGTGGTGAGGTTGGCGTGAACGTCACCGTGCCCGTCGTGGCACCGGAACACGCGCACCGAATCGTGAGCGAATCGGGCGCGCGCACCGCGAAAGTCAAGGTGGCCGACGCCCGCTCCAGCCTGCCCGAGGACGCCGAACGGCTACGCGCGGTGCGCGACGCGCTGGGACCGCAGGGCAAGATCCGGGTGGACGCCAACGCCGCCTGGGATGTTGCCGAGGCCAGCGCCGCGCTGGAGGTACTGGAACAGGCCGCAGGCGGCCTCGAATACGCCGAGCAGCCCTGCCCGTCCCTGGAAGAACTGGCCGAACTGCGCCGCCGCATAGCCGTGCCCATCGCGGCGGACGAATCCATCCGCCGCGCAGGGGACCCGGAACGCGCCATCGCGATGGAGGCGGCCGACGTGGTGGTGGTCAAGGTGCAGCCGCTCGGGGGAGTGCGCCGCTGCCTGGCGCTCGCCGCCGCCAGCCCGGTGCGGGTGGTGGTCTCCAGCGCCCTCGAAACCAGCATCGGCCTCTACACCGGTTACCGCCTGGCGGCCTCCCTGGAAAGCCTGGACCTGGATTGCGGCCTGGGCACGGCCAGCCTGCTCGGGGCCGACGTGCTGGCCGAGACTCTGCGCCCCACCGCCGGTTCCCTCGCGGTGCCGCAGGTGCGCCCGGTGGCAGAGGCCCGCGCCGTGGCGGCAGTCGCCGCCGACGAAGCGACCGCCCGCGCTTGGCAGGAACGCCTCGCGCTTTGCGCAGAACTTATTGACTAACGCGTTGCGCGAAGCTCGTCTAGCGCAAAGACGCACACGGTGGCCGGGCGGCGTACATATGCCGATGGGCGCGCCAGCCACTAATCTTGGTAACCATGAGCAGCAGCGCGAAAACGGCCCCGGCAGCTAACCCCTGGCAGCTAAGCATTCCGCTGCCCGCCCCCTCCGGCTCCGGCGCTGTAGACGCCGCTACCGTGCTGTGGCGCGCGCTCGCCGCCCTCGGGGTGCGTGAGGTACTGGCATCGCCCGGCTCACGCTCCGCCCCGCTGATTTACGGACTGCAGCGCGCCGCCGGTGGTGGTTCGTCGCCGCTGCGCGCCCACGTGCGGATAGACGAGCGCGCGGCCGCGTTCACCGCGCTCGGCGTCGGCAAGGCCAGCGGTGTGCCCGCAGCCGTGTTCACCACCTCCGGCACCGCCACCGCGCACCTGCACGCCGCCGTGATGGAGGCCCACCATTCCCGCATCCCGCTCATCCTCGTCACGGCCGACAGGCCCGCCGAGCTGCGCGAGGTCGGCGCGAACCAGACCACCCGCCAGGCCGGGGTGTACGGCAGCCTGACCCGCTGGAGCGTGGACCTGCCCGCACCGGTGGCGGGCGCCGCGACCCCGGCGGAGCTGCGCACGATGGCCGACGTGGCGGCCCGCGCCTACGCCGCCGCGACCGGCCCCGTGCCCGGCCCGGTCCACCTGAACCTGGCGTTCCGCGACCCGCTCACGCCCGATTTCGCCGCGCCTGACTTTGCCGCGCCTGACTGTGCGAAGCGGGAGGGAGCGGGAGCTAACGCGGGGGAGGGCGCGCTCAGCCTGCCCGTTTTCCGGGCCGCCGCTACGCCCACGCCTAGCCAGCTGCCGCTGCGTCAGCGCACCCTGATCGTGGCGGGAGACTCGGCCCGCCTGGCCCTTCCCGAAATCGCCGCGCCGGTGCTGGCCGAGCCGAGTTCCAACCTGCGCCGGGGGGAATGTGCGATCGCCCGCTACCTGGACCTGCTGCCGGGCGTGCTGGAGGTGGGTCCCGCCCACCCGCTGTTCCCGGAGCGAGTCATCGTCACCGGCCACCCCACGCTCTCCCGCCCCGTCGTGGCGGGGCTGCTCGGCAGGGACGATGTGGAGACGGTAATCCTGGACGACGCCCCCGGCTGGGCCGATCCGGCCCGCCGCGCCAACCTGGTTACCGCCGCAATCGATACGCCCGCCACCGACGGCTCTTTCCTGCGGGCCTGGCGGGATGCCGAAGCCGCCCTGTCTAAGCCGGAGGGCCTGCCTTGGCAGGCCCGGCTCGCCCTCGACGTTTGGTCTGCCTGCGGCGCGGGGAACACCCTCATGTTGGCCTCGTCCAGCCTGATCCGCGACCTGGAACGCTACGCCCCCGCCAGCGAGGCCCGCGTATACGCGCACCGGGGCCTGGCCGGGATTGACGGCACCTTCGGTTGCGCCGCCGGTATCGCCCTGGCGCGCGGGCGAACCCGCGTCCTCGCGGGCGATCTGGCCGCCCTGCACGATATGACCTCCCTGCTGATCGGCCCGCTGGAGCAGCGGCCCGACCTGGACATCGTGGTGGCCGACGACGGCGGCGGCAGGATATTCAGCGGCCTTGAACATGCCGGGGCTGGTCCGGAACTGCTGGCGCGTTTCTTCACCACCCCGCACGGCACCGACATCGCGGCGCTCGCCGCTGCTACCGGGGCCGAAGTTACCCTGGCGGAGCGCGATCTGGACGTGCAAAAATGGCTTACCGCTAAAGAGGGCGGGATCCGCGTATTGGTGATGCGGAAAAGCTGATAAATAAGAGATAGATATGAGGCAAGATGCCGCTGGTTAGCTGTCAAGAAACGGTCTATAAGATTGGCCACGGTGGCGTCATTTTTACACTCGGCCCCGTTTCTTTTACTGCGGAGGCAGGCCAGGTCTGGGCCCTAATTGGTGCTAACGGGGCAGGTAAATCAACGCTTTTCAGGATTTTGACGGGTGGTTTACGGCCATCCTCGGGGCAGGTCACGGTTGATCCGTCGCTCTCTTTCTTGCCCCAGGGGGTCTCGATCCCGGGGCGCCTCACCGTCACCCAGATGCTCAGGTACATGGCGCTGTTGGAGGGCGTGAAGGGCGCTAGGCGGCGGCGTAGGGCGGTTGCCCACGTGCTGGACCTGGTGCGGCTGGGGGAGAAGGCGGACGCCAAGGTGGCCACCCTCTCGGGTGGCCAGCACCGCAGGCTCCTGATCGCGCAGGCCCTGCTGAGCGACCCCCGGGTGCTGCTGCTAGACGAGCCGACCGCCGGGCTGGATATCGACCAGCGCGGCACCCTGCGGGAAATCATCCTGGGTGCCTCCCGGCAGCGGACTACCTTCGTCTCCTCCCACATCGTCGAGGATCTGGCTGGTGTGGCCGACCACGTGCTCCACCTGCAGGAGGGGAAACAGAAATACGCGGGGGACGTGGCCGGATACCTGGCCCCGCTAGGCGAGGCCGCGGACCATTCCGCCGTGGACAGCTGGGTGCGGGCCTACAGCCACTGGAACGGGGTCCTGTGATGCGCTCCCTGCCTTACGTGCTGCGCCTCAGCTGGGCGCCCTGGCTGATACTCCTCCTGGTCAGCGCCGTGCAGGTGCTGGTAAACACCGTCCCGGGCCAGGACTGGTACGGGGAGTCCCTCGCCACCGCCTCCCAGCCGTGGATCGCCAACCACCTCAGCCTGGCCTTGATCTGCGCGCTCAGCGCCTTCGCGGGGGCCGACCTGTTCTGGGTGGGCGGCGCCTCCATCTGGGGGCGCAGGCCGCGCCGCTGGAGGGTGGCGTTCCAGGTCTGGCTGGCGTTCTCGCTGGCGGCCTGCCTGCCCAGCCTGCTGGCGTCGGCCTGGGCGTTCAGTAACCTGAACGGCCCGCCCGGCAGCGAGCTGCCCGGAGTCGCGTACTTGTCCCTTTCCGGGGTCGCCAGCGTGTGCGTGGTGGTGCTGCTCGGACTCACCCTCGGCTCCCTGTTCGGCAAGATCTACGGTGTGCTGCTGGCTTTCGCGTTCGAGGTGGCCCTGCAGCTGTCCAGCCTGGACGGCGCGCCCCTGCTGAACGTCGGCTTCGTGCGGGGCACGGGTATGACGGTCAACCCTGCCTGGGCGGGGGCGCAGGCTGCTTTCCTCGGAGGGGTGGCGCTGCTCTGCTTGGCGGCACTTCTGCTCTCAGGTAAGGAAACCCCGCGGGGAGTCCGCTTCGCCGTTCCGGTCACGGTGGCTGTTATGGCCCTGCTGGCGCGCAGCGTGGGCCCCACCAGCCTGGTGCCGCTGGCCGACCCTAACGAGGGGCAGCGCTGCGAGAAAAGCGGGGAAGTAACGGTCTGCATGCTGCTCGCACACGAGCACCTGCGCGGCGACGTGACGGACAAATGGCAGAGGATCTATGCGAACGCCCGCCGCGCGGGCAGCGAGCGGGTGCCCGCCACCCTGCGTGAGGTGTCCGTCGGCTCCGGGTTGGAGCAGGCGCGCCGCTACGCCCCGGGCAGCGTGGCTTTCGTCAGTATTGGCGCCCCCGCCACCGAGCGGGAGGTGCTGTCGGTGGACAGCGAAGACGTCATCGTGGCGGCAACGAGCGCCGAATGGTGCGAGCAGACCCACCGAGAGGGTCCCCCCAGCGAAAGTTTCCTTGCTGTGCAGGGACTCGCTGAGACCTCCCTGAGCACCGCCGTGGCAGACCCCGACGGTGAGGCGGGACGCGCCGCCGCCAGGGGCTTCGACGCGGCCTGGGACAGGCTCTCGACCTGCCTGGACGGGCAGTGATGGCGGGCCTTAGAACCTGGTGCGCCGCTCATCTGACCCCGTGGCTGGTGGGCATGTTTCTGTTGGCCACCGGCTTCGAGGTGGTGTTTGGCGAGCACCCGATGAGGCTGCTGCCGACGATGCAGTTGAGCTATTCCTGGGGGCTGTTCGTACCCCTGGTTACGGTGTCTATCGCAGTGCAGGCCCTGCACACCGGGCTGGGCCAGATGGAGAAGCGCACCGCGCCCCGCTGGCGGGGTGCCAGGCTGGCCTGGTTCCTCGCCGTCGCGTCGGCCGTGGCCTTGCCCGCACCCTACCTCTCGGACGGGCTGGACCCGCTCGCGAGCCTGCGTAATCGGCTGCTTTTCTTCGCGGTGGCAGCAATCTTCTCGCTGGTGCTGGCACCCGCGATGGCGGTGCTTCCCTGCGTCGTCTTCATGTCCTGCTGCATGCTCGTGCCGGGCATCACCGGCATGGAAGTGGGAGAGGTGCAGGCCACGACCGCGCTTTTCCTGCTCCATTCCAAGACCGGAACCGGGGGAGTAGCGCTCACGGCGGGCATGCTCGCGCTAGCGGCAGCCGCCTACGCCGCGCTCTATCCGGGGTGGGCCGTGCGGCACGCGAAAGGCGAAACCGTCAGCTGAGCCGCAAGCGCGGGAGAACAATTCTAAAACCCAAGCCGACCTGCCGGAGAGGAGCTTACGGGCCTCCGCTGGAGTGACGCTGCCCTATTCTGCATGTTGCGATATCGTTACAATTTATTTATTGCCTCTCCATGCGGGTCTGCTTACAATCCAAAATGCTTATCTTTCAATTTGTAAAGATGCGCTTTTCGCATGGGGTTTTTGCAATCCCTCAAAACTTTATGGGGGTGGGGGATTGGCTTCGCTAGAGCTATCTTCGCTGGAGTTTTCGCGTAAAAAAGGCGACTTCGTGCTCGGCCCCGTAAGCCTCACCGCCCAGAAGGGTGAGGTGTGGGCCCTGGTCGGGTCTAACGGGGCAGGCAAATCCACCTTCTTCGGGCTCCTGACCGGCGCTCTGACTCCAACCTCGGGTGAGGTCAAAGTGGAGGGGCAGGTATCGCTGCTGCCGCAGGGCGTGTCCATCCCCGGCAAACTAACGGTGACCGAAGTCCTCGATTACATAGCCCTCCTCGGGAAAATCGGGGGGGAAGAAGGAACGAGCTGCCGCCGTCGCTAAGGCTATAGAGAGCATCGGATTGCAAGAAAAGGCCAAAGCAAAAGTTGGTACCCTTTCCGGCGGGCAGCACAGGCGGCTCGTTATCGCTCAAGCCTTGCTGTCGAATCCCAATCTGCTCCTGCTGGACGAGCCCACGGCCGGGCTAGACATGGAACAAAGAGGCACGGTTAAAAAGCTAATAGCAGCCGAAGCAAAAGACAGAGTGACTTTTGTGTCCTCACATATAGTCGAAGATCTTGTCGGCGTGTCCACAAACGTCCTGCACCTGTGCGAGGGAAAGCAGAAGTACGCGGGAGACGTCTCCGGGTATCTAGCGTGCAACTCCGAAGCCGCCCCCGACTCGCAGGAAAACCCCTGGGTGCAGGCGTTCTCCTACTGGAATTCGCGTCAAGAAAGCCGATAGCTAATGTTCCGTTACGCGCTAAAGCTAACTTGGATGCCGTGGCTACTTTTCCTGCTGGTCGGAACCGGTCAGGTAGTCAATTTCTCCGCAGGTATTCAGTACTGGCAGGGTGACCCTCTGCTGTCCGCGTCGTGGGTCTGGACAGTGAATCACCTGACGCTATTCTCTGTCTCCGCGATCTCGGCATACGTGGGCGGAAAATACTTCTGGCAGGAGGGTGCCTCCCTCTGGGCAAAAAGCCCTCTGAAGACGGGAGTCTTCCCCGCAGTGGCCGGTGCGCTTACGGCCGCCGTCTGCCTCCCCAGCGTCGCCGCCACGGTATGGGCGGCGGCCAGCCTGAACGCATTCCCCTGGGACGAGGCGCTGTCCTTCCTCTACATCTTCCTGAGCGGTTTGCTGTCCGTAGCGTTCGTCGTGGTGCTCAGCATGACGGTGGGGGCGCTGTACGGGAAAATGTATGGGGTCCTGGTGGCGTTAGCGGTAGAACTCCCGATCCAGCTGTCCAGCTACGTGCAAAGCTCCGCGATGCTGACCGTCGGCACGGAGACGGGCGGCAGCCTAGTAGGCCTAAAGGTCAACCCCTACTGGGCCCTGCTGCAGCTAGCGTTCCTGCTCTCCCTAACGGGCCTGTGCCTGTGGCTCACCCTGAAAGACAGGCGGGAACTCGGCGCGAAAGAAAAACTGAAATTCCTCGGCGCCGTGGTGTGCGCATCCTTCCTGGTGAAAGTCATCTCTCCAGCGCCTTTCGTGCTGGACCAGGCTTTCCGGGCGGAACCGGTCTGCCAGCAGGTGGGGGAGGCCTCCCTCTGCCTGCTACCCCAGCATGAGCACCTAAGAAGCAAACTCGCACCGGCCTGGAAAGAACTCCACGAGAAGGCGAAAGAAGCTGGAAGTCGAGAGCTTCCGTCAGTGCTGAAAGAGCGGCCGATAACAACCGGGATCAGCGAAGCCACGAAGGCGGATCAGGGCAGGTCCTTCTTCATCCAGATCAACAGGCCGATCACAGAGGCAGAGTCCGGCCCGGTATCCGTGAGCCACCTGATCCAGACTCTCGTCAACGCAGACTGGTGCCCAGCGAACCACGCAGATTACTTCCCGGAAGAAATCATGCGGGAAACCGACCGGGCAGAGGCCGGGCTCAGCGCGGCCGTGTCAGCCAAAGAACAGGGTGAGCGAGAGGCCGGTGCGCGGGAATTCGACGAGGCCTGGCGTACGCTCAAAACCTGCCCGGGCGGGCAGGCCGGGAAATAGCCGTGCTGAATTCCTTAGCCGTCTGGCGCAGGGTGCACGCACCGGCGCACCTAATGGCACTTTTCGCGCTGGTGGTATCCACCGAAATGGTGTTCGGGGAACTGCCGCTCCCGCTGCCGTACGGGCTGAGTCTGCCCGCCCAGTGGGGCCTGGTCCTTCCCGTCCTCTCGATGACGGTCCTCGTGAACATGCTCTACACGGGCCTGGGGGAGCTAGAGAAGCCCACCGCCCCCGGCTGGGTCTGGGCCAGGGCGACCTGGTTCCTCCTGGTGGTAGCGATCGCTGCGCTTCCCGCCGCATACGTACACGATGGCCTCGATTGGGAAGGCAGCCTCCGAAACAGGCTGATTCTGCTTTGCCTGGGCACGCTCCTAGCGCTCGTCATACCGCAGCCCCTGGTGGCCGTGCCGCTCTTCCTGATCGTGCTGACCACGATGCTGGTGGGGGGAGGGCTGGACCTGGACAGCGTCGCACTGCAAACCAAGCCGGCGCTTCTGTTAGTGCACGAGCAGCTGGAGCCCTGGGAGAGGCCGTTCCTGGCCTGCCTGGTGCTCGCCACCGCAGCCGTGTATGCGACGTGCTACCCAGGGAGAACCAGGGACCACAGCGCTGGCGAAACCGTCAGCTGAGCCGCCGCCGGGAGGGCTAGCCTCGCCCGGCGGCCCCCAGCGCGCGCAGCATCGGCAGCATCTTCGCGTTCACCTCGCGCCACTCCTTCGCCGGGTCGGAGGACGCCACGATCCCGCCACCCGCGTACAGGGTCGCCTCGCGCGGGCTTTCCAGCCGGGCGGTGCGCAGCGCGATGGCCCATTCTCCGTCGCCGTTCGCGCCCATCCAGCCGATGGGGCCCGCGAAATGCCCCCGGTCGCCCACCTCCAGCTGCACGATCAGCTCGGCCGCCGTATCGCGCGGGGTGCCACAGACCGCAGCCGACGGGTGCAGGGTCGCCGCCACGTCCAGGCTGGTCAGACCGTCCCGCAGCGTGCCGTGTACGTCCGACGCCAGGTGTTCCAGCCCGGGCAGTTGCAGCACGAAAGGCTCCACGCTGGCCGTCACCTCGCTGGTGAGCGGGCCGATCCGCTCCGTCACTGACTCGATGGCGAGCGCGTGCTCGAAACGCTCCTTCTGGTCGGCCAGGAAAGCGGCCCGCGCCGCCTGCGCCTCAGCTTCACTCTCCCCGGCAGGTACGGGGCGGCTGCCCGCCAGCACCCGCGAGAACACCTCGCGCCCGCGCGTGCGGGTCAGCATCTCCGGGCTTGCCCCGATGGCCCCGTCGAACAGGAAAGTCCAGGTGGAGGGGTAGGCCCCCGCCAGGTAGGAGAGCGCCCCCGGCACATCGAACGGGGAGTCGGCAACCAGGCTTTTCCGGGCCGACAGCACCACCTTTTCCACCCCGCTACCGGGGGCCGACAGCAGCGCGATGGCGCGGCGCAGCATCTGCGTATATTCGGCCTCGCCCTGCGCGTCCGCTACCGCGACGCGGCCGGACTGCGCGGCAGAGTCATTGCCGGCGCTCACCCCAAGCATTTCCTCGGCCAGCGCCAGTGGGTCGGTCACCTCGTCGCGGTAACCGAGCGCGCTCACAAAGGCGCGGGCGCCACTCATGCCGATAACCAGGCGCGGCACCAGCAGCCCCGCGTCGTACGGGGAGTCGGCGCTGAAAGCGAAAGAGCCCAACGCGCACAGGCCACTGCCGGGCAGGTGAACTTGGTCGGTGACGTCGGCACCCGAAGCCAACGCGGAAAACCAGGCCGAGGCGCGGGCGAAACGTTCCGGGCCGCTCACGCGAAAACTAGCGGCCTCACCGAAAGCTAAGAAACCCTCGCCGCCGTGCAGCCACGCGGCCCGTACCGCGCTGCTCGCCAGCGCTGCGCTAAACCAGGCGGCGGGCGCGGGCACGCTGAGCGCGCAAAGGGGACCTGCGGGAACTGTTTCTTCACTCATCAGTTCTCCATTATGGGTCACGTCAGGGCGTACCCTTGACTACAGCCGCGAAACCCACGCTGCAGAAAGTAAGGAGCACCGTGAGCCAGACTTCCCCCGCCGAACCGCAGGCGCTGCCGTCCCCCCTCGTGCTCGGCATATTTAAGGCCGTGAAGGCCCTGCTGATATCGGCAGTAACGGTTTTGGTGCCGGTGCTTGCGGCAACTTTGGCGGCGCAGTCCGACGGCGGTTCACTGGGCGCGTTCACCCTCGGCCTTTCCCTCATGCTGCTCGGTCACGGCTCGCACCTTTATATTGCCGCAGGCCCCTTGAACGGTTCGTTCGCTTTCCTACCGCTGGGCCTCACCGCCATTTTTTACGCGATAGCGCTCTGGCAGGCGTATCGGGGAGCGTCCGCCCTAGACCTGGTGGACCCCGAACGCAGGCGCGGGATTTTCCGCGACGCGGGGGTGCGTGATGCCGCGATTTTCGCCGGTTCTTTCACCGCCGTTTACATCATCGGCATGTTGATGATCTCCGCTTTCGCGCGCACTCCCGACTATCAGGGGGTATTCGCAACGGTCCTCTTCTCGGGTCTAGTAGCGGGGGCGGTGTGCGCATCGGGCGGGGTAGCGTTCGCGATGCGCCCGATCAGGGCGCTAGACACCCTGCCCCACCCTTATGCAGCGGGCCTGCGCGGTTCCCTGCGCGCCATCATTTTCCTGCTCGGCGCGGCCTGCCTGGGAACGCTCATCCTGTTGGCGGTAGCCGCCCCTAAGATTTACGGGCTGCAAACTCAGCTTGCCCCCGGAATGGTTGGCGGGGTCGTGCTCACCCTGCTACAGCTCGTTTGGCTGCCGGTACTGGTGCTTTGGGTTCTCACGGTCGGCATCGGCGGCCAGCTTTCCCTGGGGCAGGGAAACACCGTTTCCCTCGCCGCGTCGGAACCTGGCGTGCTGCCCGCGTTTCCGATCTTGGGGGCGCTGCCCGGCCCCGCCGTCTATCCCGGCTGGGTATCGCTGCTACTGCTGGTGCCGTTCGCCTGCGTTCTTTGGGGCGCGCGCGGCACAGTCATCGCCACAGCGGAACTGGATTGGGCGCAGCGCGGAAAGGCCTACGCCACCTTCGTCGGTTCTTTGCTGATCGGCTTGCTTATCCTGCTCGCCACCTCCCGCATCAGCCTGGGAGAGGGCAGACTGCACGGGGTAGGGCCGCTACTGGGTAGCGTCGCCGGTCCAATCCTGCTCGGAAGCCTGCTGGCGCTGGGGATCGCCGTTATCGTCTGGGGCACGCCGCTTCTGGAATGGCTGCGGGAACAGAAAGCCAAGACGGTGGCGAAGATTGAAAAGGTGGAGGGCGAAACGGAGAAGGGCGCTAAAAACTAGGGCCGCTAAAACTAGCGTCCGCGAAACACGTCCATGATGGACGATTCGCGCTGCTTATCGCACTGCGTGAGCGCCGTTTCGGTGATCGCGTTGGCGCGGCACTCCTGATCGGCCAGCATCGGCTGATAAAACACGGCGCTCAGTGCCGACACCGCCACCAGCAGCAGGCAGGCGGGAATCCCTACCGCAGCGGTGAATATCGCGCCGAAACGTCGGCCCAGGCGCCAGGCGTAATAGGCCATGCGCACCACGTAAACGAGCGCGAACGCCCCGAGCAGGCCCGAAGCCAGGCTGTAGGGCAGCGGCATCGCCATGGCTACCCAGGCCAGGAAGATAAAGACCGTGGAACGGGCAATCGCCGTCGTAAACAGGCGTTCGGTATCGGATGCAGGTTTGTTCTCCATTGCCTCTATTGTGCATTACCCGGAGCGTTCAGCGCTGCTAGCAAAACGGGGAGGGGAAAATCTGCACAGCGGTGCGGTTCACACGCTAACCTATGACTGTGACGCGCACCCCAGTTGTGGTTTTCATTTCCGGTTCCGGTTCCAATCTGCACGCACTACTCGAGGACTCCCGCAAACCAGACTGCCCGTTTCGGGTTTGCGCGGTGGTGGCCGACGTCGCCGCCCCCGGCCTCGCCCACGCCGAAGCTCACGGCATCCCACACCATGTGGTGCGCCTGGCCGACTTCCCGGACAGGGAAGCCTGGAACCGGGAACTGGCCCGCGTGGCAACCTCCTACGCACCCACCTATCTGGTGCTCGCCGGGTTCATGCGCCTGCTCGGCGCCCCGGTACTGGAAGCCTTCCCAGACAAAATCATCAACACTCACCCGGCGCTGCTGCCGTCGTTCCCCGGCCCGCACGGTGTGCGCGACGCCCTGGCATACGGCGTAAAAGTGAGCGGCGTCAGCGTAATCATGGTCGATGCCGGAGTCGATACCGGCAGAATCATCGCCCAGGAAGCGGTCACCGTGGCCGACGACGACACGGTAGAAACGCTGCACGAACGCATCAAAGAACGCGAACGCCCCCTCCTGGTATCCGTGCTGCGCTCGCTCTGCGAACAGGGCGTCCCCGCGGCCCCCTAGCCTCCCTATCCCCACAAAATCCCCACCCCAATTAAGGAGTTCCATGAACCGCCAGCCGATCCGCCGCGCACTCGTCTCCGTATCCGACAAAACCGGCCTGGGCGACTTTGCCCGGGCGCTCGCCGACGCGGGGGTGGAAATCGTTTCCACCGGCTCCACCGCCGCCACGATCCGTGAGGCGGGCGTGGCCGTCACCGAGGTAGCGGAGGTGACCGGCTTCCCCGAGATCATGGACGGTCGCGTCAAGACCCTGCATCCGGCGATCCACGGCGGTATTTTGGCTAACCGCACGCTGGAAAGCCACAACCGGCAGCTAGCAGAACACGGCATCGCTCCGTTCGATCTGGTGGTCGTGAACCTGTACCCGTTCAGCGAAACGGTGACCTCCGGCGCGGACGCGGAAACGGTCATCGAGAACATCGACATCGGCGGCCCGACCCTGGTGCGCGCCGCCGCTAAGAACTTCCTTTGCTGCACCGTGGTGGTGGAGCCGGAAGACTACGAGACCGTGCTGGCCACGCTCCCCGAGGGCGGCCCCACCCTGGCGCAGCGCCGCAGCCTTGCTGCCACCGCGTTCGAGAACATCTTCAGCTACGACATGGACATCATGGAGTGGTTTGCGGAGCAGGAGGACGAGGCGCTGCAAGAGGAATCGGAACAGCCCGAGATCCCCGAAACCTACATGTTCGAGCTGGACGATGAAACCATGCACGAATACGGCATGAAGCGCCTGCGTTACGGCGAAAACCCGCATCAGCGGGCCGTGCTCACCCAGACCGAGGACGGCCTGGGGGCCGCAGAGCAGCTCGGCGGCAAGGAAATGAGCTACAACAACTACGTGGACGTAGACGCCGCGATTCGCGCCGCCTACGACCACAGCGAGCCGTGTGTAGCGGTTATCAAGCACAACAACCCGTGCGGCATCGCCGTCGTCGGCTCCGGCGAGGACCCGATCGCCGCCGCCCACCGCGCCGCGCACGCCACCGACCCGCTTTCCGCCTACGGCGGCGTGATCGCCGCGAACCGGCCCGTCACCGCCGAGATGGCCCGCCAGGTCGCCCCCGTTTTCACCGAAGTGATTGCGGCTCCCGGATACAACGACGAAGCGCTGGAGATCCTGCTGAAAAAGAAGAACCTGCGCGTGCTTGCCCTGCCGGAGGACACCCGGCGCGGTGAGGTAGAGGTGCGTGAACTCTGGGGCGCGACCCTGTTGCAGGATACGGACCGGGTGGCAGAGGCCGGTGATTCTCCCGAGGGCTGGCAGCAGGTTGCCGGGGGAGAGGTGAGCACTGAGACGCTGGCCGATCTGGCCTTCGCCTGGCGTGCCGTGCGCGCCGCGAAATCGAATGCGATCTTGCTGGCTAAGGACGGCGCGGCGGTCGGCATCGGCATGGGCCAGGTAAACCGGCTCGATTCTTGCCGCCTAGCGGTGAGCCGCGCCAACACCCTGGCCGACGGCGCAGAGCGCGCCCGCGGCTCGGTCGCGGCCAGCGATGCGTTCTTCCCCTTCGCGGATGGTGTGGAGATTCTTATCGAAGCCGGGGTTGCGGCGATCGTTTCTCCCGGCGGTTCCATCCGGGACGACGAAGTGATTGCGGCATGCAATAAGGCCGGAGTCCCGCTGTTCTTCACCGGGGTACGTCATTTCGCCCACTGAACGAGCGGTAGAATATTCCGATCACCGTTTCTACAAAGGGGTTACGAATGAGTGTTGAGAACCTGTCTAACCAGAATCTGCGCGAATACATCGAGCATCTGCGCGAGTCCGGGTATCGGGTGACCGACGGTCATACCCCTGACCCGGACCTGATCGACCCGCAGGGCAACCCTGTCTATACCTGGCAGGAGGGCTACCCGTACGAGGAACGCATGTCGCGCGCCGAATACGAGGTCGAAAAGTACAGGCTGCAGGTGGAACTGCTCAAGTATCAGTACTGGGTAGAAGACACGGGCAAGAAAGCGATCATCATTTTTGAGGGCCGCGACGCCGCGGGTAAGGGCGGAACCATTAAGCGCTTCACCGAGCACTTAAACCCCCGTACCGCCCGCGTCGTGGCGCTCAACAAACCGAGCGACCGCGAACAGGGCCAGTGGTATTTCCAGCGCTACATTCAGCATCTGCCGACCGCGGGCGAAATGGTGCTGTTTGACCGTTCCTGGTACAACCGGGCGGGCGTGGAACGCGTAATGGGATTTTGTTCCGACGAAGACTACGAACGCTTCATGGCGCAGGCCCCCCAGTTTGAACGCATGCTGGTCGATTCCGGCGTGCACGTCACGAAACTGTGGTTCTCCGTCACCGAAAAGGAACAGCGCACCCGCTTCGCGATCCGCCAGCTCGATCCGGTACGCCGCTGGAAGCTGTCCCCGATGGACCTCGAATCCCTGGGACGCTGGGACGACTACACGCGGGCGAAGGAAGAAATGTTCCGCCGCACCGATAAAAAGTACGCACCGTGGACCATCATCCGCTCGAACGATAAGAAGCGCGCCCGCATTAACGCGATGCGTTACTTCCTCAGCCAATTCGAGTACGAGGGCAAAGACCACGAGGTAGTCGGGAAACCCGATCCGCTGCTGGTAATGCGCGGCAAGCACGAGGAAGCCGACGAATAAAACGGCTTCACATACAGCGGTGGGGGTCGCAGCCAAATGGCTGCGACCCCCACCGCTTTTATTCAGACGCGTTTAGCTGGCGTTCGTATCCAGACCGTGCGTGTAGTAGTAGCCGGGGTACATCTGGCCCTGCCCGACCTCACCGTTGGTGACGGTCGTGAAGCCCTGCTCTTCGAACCACTGCAGGATCTGCGGCACGGATTCAACCGAAGCGGCGTGGATTTCGTGCATCAGGATGATGGAACCGCGGCGCGACATGTTCTTAACCGAATCCACGTTGTGCGGCACGCTCTTGTAGCGCCAGTCCTCGGTATCCACGTCCCACAGCTGGATGCTCTGGTGCAGCTTACGGATTTCGTCGTCAATACGATCGTTGCGGGCACCGTACGGCGGGCGCATCACCAACGGCCAGCTGCCACGCAGGCTTCCCACCAGCTCCGAGGTTTCTACCAGTTCCCGGTGCAGGTTGTTGGTGCGGGTCAGCTGCGGATGCGACCACGAATGGCAGCCCAGCTCCTGCCCGGCCACCACGGTGCGCACCGTAGATTCCGGGTAAGCCTTAGCGTTGCGGCCGATGTTGTAGAAGCTGCACGCGGCCTTCGCCTTGGTCAGCATCTCTACCAGTTTGATGTTCAGCTGCGGATCGGGGCCGTCATCAAAGCTGAGGGAAACTGCCTTCAGGCGGGTGGTGTCGGGGCCGACCACGATGCTGGGCCGCACTCCCTCACCGGAAAGCGGCGCCAGCTGGGTGACGGGGCCGGGGCCGGTGGCTTCACGAGCCTTCTTGCCTTCGTGAATCTTCGCGGTGCGCTTGTAGGCGCGGTCGCCGTTGTGGCTCTTGCCGTCTCCCGGACGCTCCACGGTGCCGACCTCGAACTGTTCCGGGTTCGCCATGCTCGCCTTGACGGCCTTACCTAGGTTCGACAGCAGCGCTTCGGCCTTCGTAGCCTCAATGGTGAGCTTCGCCGGGCCGGTCTCATCGCCGATCTTCACGGCGGGGAAGAGCGCGGTCAGCGTGCCGTCGGCAGCTACCACCAGGGAGGGGCCGTTACCGTAGGGGCGCTGCTGCTCCTGCACCAGGGTCTTGATCTGCTCGGCGTCCAGGCCGTCCACATCGGCGGCGGCTTCGCTAACCGCCTTGGTGAAATCGGCCCACTTATCGCCGGTCACCAGCGCGGTGGAGGCATAGGCGCGGTCGCGGGTCGCATCGTAGTAGTAGACGCAGGCGCCGTCGGCCTTGCCGCCCAGGGTGGGAACAAGCACCGAACCCAGCAGGGACTTCCCGACGGTGATGATCTTGCCGGTCATTCCCAGGGTGGGGGCGTCGCTCAGGTAGGCGTGCTCGCGCAGGGTCTTAGCCACCACGATGTCAGCCGCCAGCGCAAAGTTATAGGCGGCAGGCAGGGTCGGGAAAGAGATAGCTAGCTTCGCCGGGGTTTTCGCTAGATCGCCGGTTGCCAGGTTCGGCACCTTGTCGTTAAGCGAGGCCAGCTCGTCAAGGAAAGCTGCGTAAGCCTCTGCCGGGGTTGGCTCCGGAGCGGACGAAAACAGCCCGCCGCCCTGCGTGGAACCCTTCTTCCCGTCGCCTCCGCTGCTACAAGCCGTAGCAACCAGGCCGGTTCCTGCGGCGGTAATTACTGCCCGGCGGCCCGGGCGGAGCGAAGATTTGGGATCAGACTGCACAGTAAAGCCTTCTTTCGTAAGTGCGTATGCCGGTAACCCATCGGTACTTGCATTCAGTCGAAACTATAGACCCAAGCGTGGGGCGCGGGAACCAGAAAACACATTGCTAAAGCACTATGAGGTAACTCATGTTTGTGCAGGTAGTTATCTGTGATGGTGAACGGTTTTAGGATGTGGGTATGGAGCCGGAAAACTCGCCCTACACCCTGCGTGCCGCAATACGCAGGCAGCGTTGGTTTCTGCTTGCCCTAGCGGGTATTCCAGTCGCTCTTTTGTTCGCCTCATTCGGGCAGGTGCCGCTTGCTGGCGTGTTACTCGGGAGCGAATGCGCGCTGCTCGGCGTTTTCCGGCTGCTGCTGCCTGCCACCTGCCTCGGCGGCATCGCGGTACGCGAACGAAAAGTGGACGCCAGCCTTTATTTCGTGTTGGCGGTTGCGCTTATCGGTTTTGCCCTTACCGCCCCGAATCTTTAACCCGCAAAATAACGGATCTGGAAGCCGTCAAAACTATGGCGTAGCGCCGTAAATATGTCAGTATCGTAGGGTGCCTGCGACTCGCCGACTTCACGCTGTATTCGACTTCGCTATGCGCACGGGCGAACTCATGCTTTCTAACGGTTCCCCGGCGGCTGACGTCACCGCGACGCTGCTGCGCATCGTCAGCGCGTCGGGCATCAGAAACGTGACCACGGAGGTCACTTTCAACGAGATTTCGCTGTCCTATTTGCCGGACGAAGAGGCGCTGCCCTTTACCCGTCTGCGCGCCGTGCACAACCGCACCACCGACTACTCGCGCCTAGACGCCCTGGAAAACAACACGCACCGCTACTGCGCGGGAGAGATCGACCTGCCGCAGGCGCGCGCGAACGTCCTTCAGATAGAACACGCGCAGCGGGAATATTCGCAGCTGCTCACCGCCGCAGGCTGGACCCTGCTGGGTGGCGGAGCGGCTTTCAGCCTGGGGGCTGGCACCCTGGTGGTGATTGCCGCAATGGTCGCATCGGGAGTCATCAGCTTCAGCCTGGAGCTGCTCGACCGCTACCGTCTACCCATCTTCTACCTGCAGGCGTTCGGCGGGTTCGTCGGCGCAGTCAGCGCGATCATCGTGCACGTTATAGACGAGAGCGTGAACTCATCAATCGTCGTCGTTGCCTGCATCATGATGTTGCTGGCCGGGCTTACCTCCATCGGCGCTTTCCAAGACGCGATCACGGGCTGGTACGTGACCGCCTCCGCCCGCGTGTTCGAAACGGTGATGCTCACCCTGGGCCTGGTGATCGGCGTACAGGCGGGGATCATGCTGGCCGACAGGGTAGGTAGCGATATTTCGATCTCGGCAGAAGTGCCCGTCACGCTGAACTCAATCCTCGTCATGACCCTGGCGGGCGCTGCCATCGGCTTCGGTTTTGCCGTCGGCTGCCAGGTTCCCGCCCGGCTGCTGCTGGCCTGCGCGAGCCTGGCCGCGTTCGGCAGCCTCATTTCCGCCCTTATGTCGGCCGCCAACTTCGGGGCGCTCTGGTCCGTCGGCGTAGCTTCCGGGGCCGTCGGTTTCGCCTCCGTGATGATGGCGCGCCACCTGCGCACACCCGCCATCACGTTCGTTATGTGCGCGGTAGTGCCGATGGTTCCCGGTTCGCTGATCTATCGCGGGCTGCTGGCCATCGGTGACGATGTGCAGCGCGGAGGAATCTATCTGATTACCGCCGGCGGGGTGGCTATCGCGCTCGCCAGCGGCTCCGTTTTCGGTCAGTACCTAGCCACCGGCATTACCTGGCGTTTCCGCAGGGCAATGGCGTTCACCCCCGTTATCGCGGCACCGTTTGCCACTTCGCGCTGGCGGCGCAGGGTAGCTAAACCACGTCTGCCGAAGCGCCCGGGACCGAAGACGGATACTATGACCATCGAGGTAACTGCCACCAAAGACGCGGTGCAGCCACCGAGCTAAAGGAGATAAAGATGTCGCGGAAACTGCTCGCTACCTGTTCCTACACCGAATCGGGCAGTGGTCCCGTCGGTCGGGGAACTGGCATTGACCTGTGGGCGCTCGACGCCGAGGCGGCCACCCTCACCCCCTGTGGGCACATCGCCGCCGAATCGCCGTCGTTCCTGGTCTGGCATTCGAGCGAGCCGCTGCTGTACGCGGTACACGAAACCACCCCGACCCGCGTTAGCGCCTACCGCTTGGACGGACTGGGGGAGGGCAACTCCGGTTTCGCTGACGAAATCGGCATCACCCTGCTGCGCGAGATGGAACTTACCGGCGGCGGTGGCAGCCACATTGAGCTGGACAAGAAAGAACGCCACCTGTTCGTAGCGAACTACGGCACCGGCGAGGTAGAAACGGTGCGGTTGGATGCCGACGGAGTGCCGGTAGAGGTTATCGACGTCGATGACCACCGCACCTACGGGCGCACCAAGGTAGCGCGTCCCCGGCAGTGCGTCAGCACCCGCACCGGCAGCCTGCTGGTTACCGATTCCGGGCTGGATCGCGTATTCGAATATTCGCAGGCGGACGATGGCCGTATCGACCTGGAAAACGAAGTCACGCTGGAGCGTGGCTTCGGCCCGCGTCATATTGCCGTGGATCGCCACGCAGACTCGTTCTACGTTGCGGGCGCGGAATCCGGCACCATCGTCGCCGTTCACCGCCAGGGCATTCCCGGCGTGCAGGACGTCGATAGGGCTTCCGGTCACCGTTGGAGCGCGCGCACCCCGCGCGAAGCGACCGGAACCGGCAAGGAAACCCGCTGCTCGCACCTCGCGCTTTCCAAGCGGGAAAACTTCCTGGTGGTAGCTAACCGTGGCCCGGACACCATCGCCTCCTTCTCCCTGGGCGGCATGCTGCCCGACCTGGTGGATGAGATCAGCGTCGGCGGTAACCCGCGCCACTTCGCCAGGGTGAAAGATCTGCTGGTGGTGGCCTGCCCCGAGGGTGACCGCATCGACCTGGTGCGTTGGAGCCGTGACGGACGCTTCGAGGTTGCCGCTGAGCCGGTTAGCTGCCCGTCGGTTGTCTGCATCGCGCCCCGCCCGACCCAGCGTAAGCACCGCCTGTTCGGTGACAAGGCCTGACCTCAAAGGAGAGCGAAAGAATGACCGCGCACTTCAACGATGCCCCCGAGCGCGAAGCGACCGCGCAACGCGCCCGTGAAAAGTTCATTGAAACCTACGGCTACGAACCGGACGGTGTTTGGTCGGCCCCCGGCCGCGTAAACATCATCGGTGAGCACGTCGATTACCAGGCGGGCCTGTGTGTGCCGATGGCGATTAGCCACCGCTGCTACGTGGCTGCCGCGCGCACCCCGGAAAACACGGTGCGGATGCGTTCGCTGCAAAGCGAGGAAACCTTCAGCGGCGACGCCCGCGAATTCGCCCCCGGCAAGGTAGAGGGCTGGCCCGCCTACGTGGCCGGTTGCGTCTGGGCGGTAGCCTCGCGCCTCGGCGGCGACGCGCCGCGCGGCGTAGACATCCTGGTTGACGGTTACGTGCCGCTCGGTTCCGGACTTTCCTCTTCCGCATCCCTGGAATGCGGCGTGGTAGCGGCGCTGAACGATCTGATGAGCCTCGGCATGGATGAAAAGGAACAGGTAGAGGCTGCGATCCGGGCGGAAAACGAGTTCTGCGGCGCCAACACGGGCGGGCTGGACCAGTCCGCGTCGGTGCGCTGCCGCGAGGGCGGTGCGCTGCTGCTGGACTGCGCCGACTTCACCACCTCGCCGCTGCCGTGGAACCTGGAAACTGAGGATCTGGCGCTGCTGATTGTGGATACCCGCGCCGAGCATTCGCACGTTACCGGCGAATACGCCGACCGTCGCGCCGCCAGCGAAGCCGCCGCGGATGCCTGCGGGGTTAAGACCCTGCGCGAAGTGGCCGACGCCGAACAGCCGAGCGATCTGCGTGCCTGGTGCGCGGAGAAGATCGGGGACGAAACGGTGGCGCACCGCGGCTTCCACGTGATCAGCGAGATCGCCCGCGTAAAAGAGTTCGTAGAACTGCTGGGCAAGGGCGAGCTGCGCCCGCGCCTGGCACGCATCGGCCAGCTGCTGAACGAATCCCACGATTCGCTGCGCGACAACTACGAAGTGACCTGCCCCGAGCTAGATACGGCGGTGGATGCCGCCCGCGAAGCGGGGGCGCACGGTGCCCGCATGACCGGTGGCGGCTTCGGCGGCAGCGCCATCGCGCTGGTGGAGGCCGAAAAGGTGACCGAGGTGGCCGACGCCATCGCGGCTGCCTTCGCCGCAAAGGGCTTTAAGGAGCCGGCTTTCTTCGTGGCACTGCCTTCCGCCGGTGCGGGGCGCGATCTCTAAAGTTCCATCCGCCAGTAAATAAGTTTTCCCGGCCCGTTTAACGGGACGGGAAAACTTATTTAGAGAGCTATTTTTAAGCCTGCTGCGGGTCTGCGGCGAGCCAGCGTGCGATATCGGCCAGCCATTCCCGCTTTTGTGTATCGCTGGCAAACGATGCCCGCACAGAGCCTTCCGCGAGGGCGGCCAGGCGGGAATCGTCGTATCCCAGCCTGCGCAGTGACTCGTACTGCGCGAGCAGCCGCGAACCAAACAGCAGGGGATCGTCGGCCCCGAGCGCCACCTGCGCGCCGTGCGCCAGCAGGGTGTCCACCGGGACGCGGGAAAGGTCGGGATAAACGCCGAGGGAAACGTTAGAGGCGGGGCAGACCTCGAACGCCACCCCGGCGGCCACCAGTTCGTCCAGCAGGCGGGGGTCCTCGCTGGCGCGCACGCCGTGCCCGAGCCTGCGCGGGGCAAGTTCCCGCATTACCTCGCGCACATGTTCCGGGCCGAGCAGCTCGCCGCCGTGCGGCACGGCGGGAATCCCGGCGTTACGGGCAATGCGAAAGGCCGCGCCAAATTCGCTGGTTGCGCCGCGCCGTTCGTCGTTGGAAAGTCCGAAACCCACCACCCGGTCGCTGTAGCGGGCGGCCAGGCGTGCCAGGGTGCGGGCCTCCAGGGGATGGCGTATCCGGGAGGCGGCAACGATCACGCCGACGCTGACGCCGGTCTCTCGTTCCGCCTGTGCTGCCGCGTCCAGGACGATTTCTAGCGCCGGGGTAATGCCGCCCACGAACGGGGCGTAGCTGGTCGGGTCTACCTGAATCTCCAGCCTGCGTGACCCCTCGGCGGCATCGTCGGCCACGGCCTCACGCACCACGCGGCGCATCGCGGCCTCGTCCCGCACCACCTTACGGGCGGCATCGTATTGCCGCTGGAAACGGAACCAGCCCCGGGAGGTAGCCTCCGCGCTGAACACTTTATCGTCTACCAGGGATGCGGGAACGCGAATCCCGCGCTCTTTGCCCATCTCGGCCAGGCTCGCGGGCTTGAGCGAGCCGGTGAAGTGCAGGTGCAGGTGCGCCTTGGGAAGTGCGCGCAGATCGCGCTGAGCGCCGTTAATCGACACTCACCCCGCCGAGCAGACGCTGCATACGCCCGACGCCTTCCCGCAGATCGTCATCGCAGAGCGCGTAAGACAAGCGCAGATAGCCGGGGGCACCGAACGCCTCGCCGGGGACTACGGCAACGTTTGCCTGTTCCAGGATCACTTCGGCCAGGTGCTGTGAGCTTTCGATCCGCACCCCGCCCACTTCGCGGCCGAGCAGCGCGCTCACCTCCGGGAAGGCATAGAACGCGCCACGCGGGGTCGGCACCTTAAAACCGGGAATCTCGCGCAGCATTTCGATCATGGTGCGGCGGCGACGGTCAAACACTTGCCGCATCTCGTTTACCTCGGCCATCCCGCCGGTAAGGGCCTCCAGCGCGGCCTGCTGGGCAACGTTGCAAACGTTTGAGGTCAGGTGGGACTGGAGGGTGGTCTGCGCCGCGATCACATCGCGCGGGCCGACGGCCCAGCCGACGCGCCAGCCGGTCATCGCGAAGGTTTTGGCGACCCCGTTAAGCAGCACGCAGCTGTCGGCCAGCTCCGGTACGGCGGCGAGGATCGAGGTGAACTCCGCGCCGTCGTAGACGAGGTGCTGGTAGATTTCGTCGCTCACCACGAACAGGTTGTTTGCGAGCGCCCAGCGGCCCAGTTCGGCAAGCTGCTCCCGGTCCATGACGGAACCGGTCGGGTTAGACGGCGAAACAATCACCAGCACCTTGGTGCGGGGCGTGAGCGCGGCGGCGAACTGTTCCAGCGTGGGCGTGTAATCCTGCTCTATTCCGGCAAACACCGGCACGGGAACGCCCCCGGCCAGGCGAATCGCCTCCGGGTAGGTGGTCCAGTAGGGGGCGGGCAGCAGCACCTCATCGCCGGGATCGAGTAGGGAAGCGAAGGTCTGGTAGACGGCCTGCTTGCCGCCGTTAGTTACTACCACCTGGCTTGCGTCCACGTTGGCGTGCGAATACCTGTTGCTGGCCTGGGCGATCGCCTCGCGCAGCGCGGGCAGTCCCGCGGCGGGGGAATAGCGATGGTTGGCCGGGTCGGCCGCAGCCGCCTGCGCGGCAGCCACGATCCGGGCGGGGGTCGGGAAATCGGGCTCTCCGGCACCGAAACCGATTACGGGCTTACCTTCCGCGCGCAGGCGCTTCGCTTTCGCATCTACCTGCAGGGTGGCCGACGGCGCTATCGCTCCGATACGGCGGGAAACCCTGCGGGGGGTGGAAACGGTTTCGCTGGGGGAAGGGCACGCTGGCCCGGATTGCTCGTTCACGGCCTAATTTTCTCAGATATATACGGGAAAAATAATGTGAGTCGTAACGCCCAACGGGTAACGCGGCGCGCGTTTTCGCGCTAGAGTCGAGGTCTAGGGCCAGCCCACTGTGATGTGACGCGGAACGATTAGACGTATCCCGTTCGCAGCGCTAAGCTGGTTCCTGGCTGTTTAGGCAGCCGCACGGTTTAACCGCCGTGAAGGGCAGTGGCGCAATTGGTAGCGCAGCGGTCTCCAAAACCGCAGGTTGCAGGTTCGAGTCCTGTCTGCCCTGCTCCGCACCCGTATCCTCGGGGCGAGCTTTACACGCACGTGCAAAGGAAAGGTGGGGAGGCGTGAGCACATCCGAAAACTCCTCCCGTAAATCCAACGACGGCGTGATTGCTCGTATCGTGAAGTTCTGGCAGGAAGTAATTGCCGAACTCAAGAAGGTCATCACCCCCACCAAGCAGGAACTGGTTTCTTATTCGACCACCGTTTTGCTGTTTGTTCTGGTGATGATCGTGATCGTGTTCGCCCTCGACATGGGCTTCGGCTGGCTGGCGCGATTCGCCTTCGCGGGTAACTAAACCCACTTACCGCCCTATCGAGTTTGCAGACGAAAGCAGGTTTTACGGTGACTGACGAACAGGCCACCCCCGCAGGGGAAGACATCCTCGAAACCGAGGAGTTCCAGGCCGACGACTCCGCGGCGCAGGACGCCCCGGAGGTTACCGAAGAGGCCGCGCAGGCCGAAGAGACCACCGATGAGGTCGGCGAAGAAGCACTTCCGCCCGAGGAAGAGGACCCGGCAGCAGCCCTCAAGCGCCGCCTGCGTTCCGCTCCCGGCGAATGGTACGTAGTGCACTCCTACTCCGGTCACGAAAACCGCGTGAAGACCCAGCTCGCCACGCGCATCGAGACCCAGAACATGGAGGACTACATCTTCGAGGTGGAGGTCCCCATGGAGGACGCCGCCGAGATCAAGAACGGCCAGAAGAAGATCGTTCGCCGCGTGCGCATCCCCGGCTACGTGCTGGTGCGCATGGAACTGACCGACGAATCGTGGGGCGTAGTTCGCCACACCCCCGGCGTGACCGGGTTCGTTGGTAACAGCCACCAGCCGGTGCCGCTGAGCTTCGACGAAGTTTTCTCGATGCTCGCCCCGATGCTGGACCTGCCCGAAAAGAAGCGCGTGCGCAAGGGCAAGGACGCCGCAGTTCCGGCGTTCGAGGTGGGCGAATCCGTCACCGTTATGGACGGTCCGTTCGAGACGATGCCGGCCACCATCTCGGAGATCAACTCCGAACACAAGAAGCTTCGGGTGCTCGTGTCCATCTTTGGTCGCGAAACCCCGGTGGAACTCGGGTTCGAACAGGTCGCCAAGATCTGATCTACCGGTTCCAATAACTCGCCCGCACCCGGCTAAAAGCCTGGCGCGGGTGAGTCATGTGGGAGGTCTGTTTCGGCAGGCCGCCCGAACCACAAAAACAAGGAAGAGAAATGGCTCCCAAGAAAAAAAAGGTCACGAGCGTAATTAAGCTCCAGATCCAGGCGGGCGCTGCCACCCCGGCACCGCCGGTCGGCCCCGCACTCGGTGCAGCCGGCGTGAACATCATGGAGTTCACGAAGGCTTACAACGCTGCTACCGAGTCCCAGCGTGGCAACATCATCCCGGTGGAGATCACCGTTTACGAGGATCGCTCGTTCACGTTCATCACCAAGACCCCGCCGGCCGCGCAGCTCATCAAGAAGGCCGCTGGCCTCGACAAGGGCTCCGCCACCCCGCACACCGTCAAGGTCGGCTCCATCACCATGGAGCAGGTCAAGGAGATCGCGCAGACCAAGATGCCCGATCTGAACGCAAACGACATTGACGCAGCCGCGAAGATCGTGGCAGGGACCGCTCGGTCCATGGGCATCACGGTGGAGGGCTGATAACGATGGGTTTCCGTAGCAAGGGATACAAGGACGCCAGCGCGAAGATCGAAAAGGGTCGTTTCTACACCCCGCTCGACGCTCTGCGTCTCGCACAGAAGACCTCCCCGGCCAAGTTCGACGCCTCTGTTGAGGTTGCGATGCGCCTGGGTGTCGACCCCCGCAAGGCAGACCAGATGGTGCGCGGCACCGTCAACCTGCCGAACGGCACCGGTAAGACCGCTCGCGTCATCGTGTTCGCGACCGGCGCGCAGGCTGAGGCCGCTCTCGCGGCTGGCGCTGACGAGGTCGGCTCGGATGAGCTGATCGAGAAGGTTGCCGGCGGCTGGACCGACTTCGATGCCGCTGTTGCCACCCCGAACCTGATGGGCAAGGTCGGCAAGCTCGGCCGCGTCCTCGGTCCGCGTGGCCTCATGCCGAACCCGAAGACCGGCACCGTCACCATGGACACCGCCAAGGCCGTGTCCGACATCAAGGGTGGCAAGATCGAGTTCCGCGTCGACCGTGCAGCTAACCTGCACTTCCTGATCGGTAAGGTTTCCTTCTCGGACACCGCTCTGGTCGAGAACTACGTCGCCGCTCTCGAAGAGATCCTGCGTCTCAAGCCGTCCTCCTCCAAGGGCCGCTACATCACCAAGATCACCGTGTCCACCACCATGGGCCCCGGTATTCCGATCGACGTGAACCGTACGCGTAACCTGCTCGAGGAGACCGACGAGGCCTGAGCCTAACCGCTCGCCTCAACGGCAAAACCCGGCCCCGCCGCTGGCGCTGCAAAGCGCATAGCGACGGGGCCGGGTTTTTCTGTGCCGCGCGGGCAGGTGGCAGGTGCCAGAAAGCGCGGAAGAATGGGCAGGATTTCCCGCAACAATAGGGGAGGGCCCGGCAACCTATACGGCTGCCGGGCCCTCGTCGTTACCGGAAAACTATTCCGGCGCAGACCGCTGCTTACTTAGCGGACTTCTTGGCTCCCTTAGCGGCGGGCTTTGCCGCCTCTTCCTTGGTGCCGGGCTTGCGGGTGCTGACCTTCTCCACAGCGCTCTGGCCGCCCTGCTTCTGGGTGAACAGAACCTCGCCTTCGTAAGCGTCGTAGATCAGTTCCTTCAGCTCCGCTACCAGCGGCTGCTTCGGGTTCGCCGGGGTGCACTGATCCTCGAACGCACGGTCGGCCAGTTCGTCCACCACGCGGTCCAGGTGCTCGCGCTCCACGCCGTTGCCCTTCAGGCTCATCTCGATGCCGATGTCGCTGGCCAGGCTCTGCACCTCGCGGATCAGCGATTCGACGCCCTCTTCCACGGTGGAGGCCGGGAAGCCCATGAAGCGTGCGAAGTCGGCCAGGTCCTTGTCGGCCCGGTACGACTCGTACTTCGGGAAGATCGCGTGCTTGTAAGGCTTGGTCGCGTTGTAACGGATCACGTGCGGCAGGAAGATCGCGTTGGTGCGGCCGTGAGCGATATCGAACTCGGCGCCGCACTTGTGCGAAAGCGAGTGCACGATACCCAGGAACGCGTTCGCGAACGCCATACCGGCCATTGCGGAAGCGTTGTGCATCTTCTCCTTGGCCTCGATGTCACCCTCCAGTACCGACGCGCGCAGGTTCTCGAAGATCAGCTGCGCCGCACGGATCGAGAGGCCGCGGGTGTAGTCGCTGGCCATCGTAGAAACGTAGCTTTCGATCGCGTGGGTCAGCGCGTCCATGCCCGAGTCGGCAGCGGTGCGCGCCGGTACGGTATCGACGAACTGGGAGTCCACGATCGCCACGCTCGGGGTGATCGCGTAATCGGCGAACGGGTACTTGACGTGGGTTTCCGAGTCGGTGATAACCGCGAACGGGGTGCATTCGGAGCCGGTGCCCGAGGTGGTCGGGATGGCCACGAACTGCGCCTTCACACCCAGCTTGGGGAAGCGGTAGGTGCGCTTGCGGATATCGAGGAACTTCTGCTTCATGCCGAAGTAGCTGGATTCCGGCTTCTCGTAGAACATCCACATGGCCTTCGCGGCGTCCATGGCGGAACCCCCGCCGAGCGCGATGATGCAGTCCGGCTGGAAGTCGGCCATACGCTGCGCGCCCTTGAACACGGTCTGCGAGCTCGGGTTCGGTTCGACGTCGGAGAAGATCGTCCAGGCGACCTCCTCCTTGCGGCGCTTGAGGTGCTCGATGAGCACGTCCACGTAGTTGAACTTGACCATGCCGGGGTCGGTGACGATGAAGACGCGGCTGATGGCCGGCATCTTCTGCAGGTACTGCACCGAGTAGCGCTCGAAGTAGGTCTTGGGCGGCAGTTTGAACCACTGCATGTTGTTCCGCCGTTCTGCAATCCGCTTGACGTTGATCAGGTCGGGCGCGCTCACGTTGTGCGAGACCGAGTTTCGGCCGTAGGAGCCACAGCCCAGGGTGAGCGAGGGCACCAGGCCGTTGTAGATATCGCCGATGCCGCCGAGGGCGCTGGGCGCGTTCGAGATGATGCGGCAGGCCTTCATCTGCAGGCCGAACTCACGCTCGACCTCCTTGTCCGTGGTGTGGATAACCGCGGTGTGGCCGAGGCCGCCGTATTCGAGCATCTTGCGGGCGAAAGCGAAGCCCTCTTCCTTGCCCTTGACCGTGGTCATGGCGAGCACGGGGCACAGCTTCTCGTGCGAGAGCGGGTGTTCGCGGCCCACGCCCTCGATCGGGGCGAGCAGAATCTTGGTGCCGGGCTTGACCTTGATGCCCGCGCCCTGCGCGATCTGGGTAGCGGTCTGGCCCACCACGTCGGCCAGGATGCCGCCGGACTCGGTGACCATGTACTTTTCCAGCTTGGTCATCTCGTCGGCGTTCAGCACGTGGCAGTCGTACTTCACGAACTCGGCGATGATCTGATCCGAGATTTCCTCATCGATGATGATGGCCTGTTCGGAGGCGCAGATCATGCCGTTATCGAAGGTCTTGGAGAGGATCAGGTCATTCACGGCGCGCTCGATCTTGGCGCTCTTGTGAATGTAGACCGGAACGTTGCCGGGGCCGACGCCGAGGGCGGGCTTACCGGTCGAGTACGCGGACTGCACCATGCCGCTACCGCCGGTGGCCAGGGTGAGGGCGATCTTCGGGTGGTTGATCAGCAGCTTGGTGGCGTCGAGCGAGGGCTTTTCGATCCACTGAATGCAGTGCTCGGGAGCGCCGGCTTCCAGGGCGGCCTGATACATGATCTCGGCTGCGCGGGAGGAGCACTTCTGGGCGCTCGGGTGGAAAGCGAACACGATCGGGTTGCGCGTCATGATGGAGATCAGGCACTTGAACATCGTGGTCGAGGTCGGGTTGGTAACGGGGGTAACGCCCGCTACTACGCCCACCGGCTCCGCGATCTCGGTGATGCCGTCCTGCTTGTCTTCCGCGATCACGCCGACGGTACGGTCGTACTTGATCGAGTTCCAGATGTATTCGGTGGCGAAGATGTTCTTGACGCACTTGTCCTCGTAGAGGCCGCGGCCGGTTTCTTCAACCGCGAGCTTTGCCAGCTCCATGTGCTGGTCAACGCCTGCGAGGGCCATCGCGTGCACGATCTTGTTGATCTGCTCCTGGTTGAAGGAGTCAAAGGCGACCAGCGCGCTGCGCGCCTGGGTGGCCAGGGTGTCGATGGTCTTCTTGACCTCATCTACCGCGGAGGGCGGGGTATCGGTTGCAGCAGTCGTCTTTTTTGCTGTCGTCATTTCCTTGCCTTGTTCTCGTTGCGGCTTACTGGTGAAACCGTCTGATTTCACGTTAAGAGAGCCGAAACGGTTGCACAAAAAACACTCGCAGACGCTCCTGAAAAAGTTTATTTGTGCAGGTAGGCAGCCATTTTCCTTTTGTTAGTCGACTTTACTTCAGGGGCTGGTGTGCACGCTCGAAGTGCGGGTTTGGAGGGGTGTTTTGGGTGGTTTCGCGGAGGGCGGCACAGCTTGGGTCGGGCCGTTTGTCCCGGTCTGAGGTGCAGTCTTGGTGCTCTAATTGACTGTGGGAGGAGAAGAATTCTCTCGGCGGCACCGGGTAAAGAGGCGCGGGGCCGTTTTCTGCTGCCCTTTTTCGGCTCTGACCTGCGGGGACAAAGGTCCCACCCGGCTTCATATTTCTTAATGTGAGACACCTCGCCCCGCTGCGGCTACCGCTGGGGTGGGGGAGGGGTTATTGTTGTGCAGTACCGAAGACCGCCGGTTGCGGGCCTCGCCATCGAGGACCGTCGAAGGAATTCCAAGCAAGGAATCGCCTGCGCAGGTGAGAACTAACAGGGGCACATTGTGCGCCGGTCAGCCTCGACGCCTGCGTCGGGGCTTTTTGTTTGTCCTGCAAGACCGGCAGCCGACCTCTGGAAGGAGGGCCATGGCGAGGCCTGATAAGGCAGCAGCCGTTAAGGAGCTCACGGAGCTTTTCCGTGAATCCGACGCGGCGGTGCTGACCGAGTATCGCGGGCTCAGCGTTCAGAAGCTCAAGGAGCTTCGCCGTTCGCTCGGAGCCAACACAACCTACGCCGTGGTGAAGAACACGCTGACCGAGATCGCGGCCAAGGAAGCCGGCATCGATGCCTTCGAGGGCACGCTGCAGGGTCCGACCGCTATCGCGTTCATTAAGGGTGAGCCGGTTGAGCCGGCTAAGGCCCTGCGTGACTTTGCCAAGGAAAACCCCGCGCTTGTCGTCAAGTCCGGTTACTTCGAGGGCAAGGCCCTGACCGAAGACGACGTTAAGAAGCTCGCGGATCTCGAATCCCGCGAGGTTCTGCTGGCCAAGACCGCTGGCGCCCTCAAGGCGTCCATGTCGAAGGCCGTGTTCGTGCTCGCTGCGCCGCTCTCCAAGACCGTGCGCACCGTGGACGCACTCCGCGCCAAGCAGGAGGGCTGAGGAACATCCCGCGCGGATGTTTCGCAGCTCTTTCTTCACCACTGATAAACGCGGCGCGCTAGTGCGCCACCCAATCGAAAGGACAAGCCATCATGGCTAAGCTCTCCAACGACGAGCTCATCGAAGCTTTCAAGGAAATGACCCTCATCGAGCTCTCCGAGTTCGTTAAGCAGTTCGAAGAGGTCTTCGACGTTACCGCTGCTGCTCCCGTAGCCGTTGCTGCTGCCGGCGCTGCCGGTGGCGACGCCGCTGCTGAGGAAGAGAAGGACGAGTTCGACGTCATCCTCGAGTCCGCTGGCTCCTCCAAGATCGCTGTCATCAAGGAGGTCCGTGCGCTGACCAGCCTCGGCCTGAAGGAAGCTAAGGAGCTCGTTGACGGCGCTCCCAAGCCGATCCTCGAGAAGGTCGCCAAGGACGCTGCCGAGAAGGCTAAGGAGCAGCTCGAGGGCGCTGGCGCAACCGTCACCCTCAAGTGATCTCCGCGCCTTTGTGCGCATCACTTTAAAAGTCAGGGTCGCCCCGCAGGGGCGGCCCTGCTTTTTATTCCGCGTTTTATATGGCGCAAGATACACGTCAAAACTATTGCTGGGCCTTGCAAATACAGGTAACTTGGATAGTTGCGCTGCCCTATGTCCGCATGGTGGGTGGGCGTCTTCGCGGAGGGGTGTAAACCCGACTGTTCGACCAGTATGACACGCCGGTGGCGACCGGTGATGGGACTGGTAGGAGCGGCTTCGCGGGGAGGCTTGCCGCTCCGCATGGTCATATTCCAGGGTGGGCGGCGCGACCGCACGCACGCCTCGGAAGGAAGTCTTTTGGCTGCCCCGCAGACCGATAAAAACGTAGCACTTCGCACCACCTCGCCCCGCCGGACCTTCGCTAAGCTCGGCGATCCGCTCGAGGTTCCCGATCTCCTCTCCCTCCAGACCAAGAGCTTTGACTGGCTGCTCGGCAACGAGCGCTGGCAGGAGCGCGCCGCCAAGGCGAAGGCAGAGGGACGCAAGGACGAGCCGCTGACCTCCGGTCTGGCGGACATCTTCGAAGAAATTTCCCCGATTGAGGACTTCGGCGGCCTGATGTCGCTTTCCTTCAGGGATTACAGCTTCGAATCCCCCAGTCACACCGTTGAAGAGTGCAAGGAGAAGGACCTCACCTACTCCGCTCCGCTGTACGTCATCGCGGAGTTCATGAACAACGAAACCGGCGAAATCAAGACCCAGACCGTGTTCATGGGCGATTTCCCGCTGATGACCCCGAAGGGCACCTTCATCATCAACGGCACCGAGCGCGTGGTTGTTTCGCAGCTCGTGCGTTCGCCCGGCGTCTACTTCGAGCAGAGCGTGGACCGCACCAGCGACAAGGCCGTCTACTCCGCGAAGATCATCCCCTCGCGCGGTGCCTGGCTCGAGTTCGAAATCGACAAGCGCGACCAGGTCGGCGTGCGCATCGACCGCAAGCGTAAGCAGTCGGTAACCACCCTGCTGCAGGCCCTCGGCATGTCTCATTCCGAGATCCTCGAAGAGTTCGGCGAGTTCGAATCCATGCGGGCAACCCTGGACAAGGACCGCATCACCTCCCAGGACGAGGCGCTGGTAGACATCTACCGCAAGCTGCGTCCGGGCGAGCCGCCGACCCGTGACGCCGGTGAGAACCTGCTCAACAACCTGTACTTCCACGACAAGCGCTACGACCTGGCCAAGGTTGGTCGCTACAAGATCAACAAGAAGCTGGGCCTGGACGCGCCGCTCGACCAGTCGACGATGACCCTGGAAGACATCGTCGCCACCATCAAGTACATCGTCGCCCTGCACGACGGCATGAGCGAGATGGAAAGTGCCTCCGGCAAGACCCTGCACATCGAGACCGACGACATCGATCACTTCGGTAACCGTCGCATCCGCGCCGTGGGCGAGCTGATCCAGGGCCAGGTCCGTACCGGCCTTTCCCGTATGGAGCGCGTTGTGCGTGAGCGCATGACCACCCAGGACGTCGAGGCGATCACCCCGCTGACCCTGATCAACATCCGCCCCGTGGTGGCTGCGATCAAGGAGTTCTTCGGCACCAGCCAGCTCTCGCAGTTCATGGACCAGAACAACCCGCTGTCGGGCCTGACCCACAAGCGTCGTCTGTCGGCGCTCGGCCCCGGCGGTCTGACCCGTGACCGTGCGGGCATGGAAGTGCGAGACGTGCACCCCTCGCACTACGGCCGCATGTGCCCGATTGAAACCCCCGAAGGTCCGAACATCGGTCTGATCGGCTCGCTCGCTACCTTCGCGCGCATTAACCCGTTCGGCTTCGTCGAGACCCCCTACCGCAAGGTGGAGGACGGCAAGGTAACCGAGGAAATCGTTTACCTGACCGCTGACGACGAAGACCGCCACGTGATCGCGCAGGCGAACGCGCCGCTGACCGAGGACGGCCACTTCGCCGAGGAAAGCGTCCTGGTGCGTCTCTCCGGCGGCGAGCCCGACCTGGTCCCCGCCAACGAGGTGGACTACATGGACGTTTCGGCCCGCCAGATGGTGTCGGTCGCAACCGCCATGATTCCGTTCCTCGAGCACGATGACGCCAACCGTGCGCTCATGGGCTCGAACATGCAGCGCCAGGCCGTGCCTCTGCTCAAGACCGAGATGCCGCTCGTCGGCACCGGTATGGAGCGTCGCGCGGCGGTTGACGCAGGTGACGTCCTCGTAGCCCAGAAGGCGGGCGTTATCGAGGAACTGTCGGCCGATCTGATCCGGATCGCGAACGACGACGGCACCTACGACACCTACCCGATCGGCAAGTTCTCCCGTTCCAACGCGGGTAACTGCTACAACCAGCGCGTGCTGTTCGACGAGGGCGACCGCGTCGAGGCCGGTTCGATTCTGGCCGACGGCCCCTCGACCGACGACGGCGAACTTTCGCTCGGCAAGAACCTGCTCGTTGCGTTCATGTCCTGGGAAGGCCACAACTACGAGGACGGCATCATCCTGTCCTCGCGCATGGTGCAGGACGACGTCCTTACCTCGATCCACATCGAGGAGCACGAGGTCGACGCCCGCGACACCAAACTGGGTAAGGAAGAAATCACCCGCGACATCCCGAACGTGGGCGAAGACGTCCTGGCAGACCTCGACGAGCGCGGCATCATCCGCATCGGTGCCGAGGTAGAGCCGGGCGATATCCTGGTCGGTAAGGTCACCCCGAAGGGCGAGACCGAGCTGACCCCGGAGGAGCGCCTGCTGCGCGCCATCTTCGGTGAGAAGGCCCGCGAAGTTCGCGACACCTCCCTCAAGGTGCCCCACGGCGAGTCCGGCACCGTGATCGGCGTGCGCGTGGTTAGCGCCGACGATGACGACGATTCGCTGCCCGCGGGCGTCAACGAGATGGTGCGCGTCTACATTGCGCAGAAGCGTAAGATCACCGACGGCGACAAGCTCGCTGGCCGCCACGGCAACAAGGGTGTTATCGCGAAGATCCTGCCGGTCGAGGACATGCCGTTCCTGGAGGACGGCACCCCGGTCGACATCATCCTGAACCCGATGGGTGTGCCCGGTCGTATGAACATCGGCCAGGTAATGGAGACGCACCTGGGCTGGGTCGCGAAGTCCGGTTGGGACATCGATCCCAAGGCCGACTATGCCAAGAACCTGCCCGCGGACTCCCTGCACGGCGAACCGGGCACCCCGGTTGCGGTGCCGGTGTTCGACGGTCTCTCCGGCGAGGAACTGAACGGCCTGCTCGCTTCGACCATCCCGAACCGTGACGGTGTGCGGATGATCGGCGAAAACGGTAAGGCGCAGCTGTTCGACGGCCGCTCCGGCGAGCCGCTGCCCGAGCCGATCTCGGTTGGCTACATGTACATCCTGAAGCTGCACCACCTGGTTGACGACAAGCTGCACGCCCGTTCGACCGGCCCGTACTCGATGATCACCCAGCAGCCGCTGGGCGGTAAGGCGCAGTTCGGTGGCCAGCGCTTCGGTGAGATGGAAGTTTGGGCCCTCGAGGCCTACGGCGCGGCTTACGCCCTGCAGGAGCTGCTCACCATCAAGTCCGACGACGTCACCGGCCGCGTCAAGGTGTACGAGGCGATCGTTAAGGGAGAGAACATCCCCGAACCGGGTATCCCCGAATCGTTCAAGGTGCTGCTGAAGGAAATGCAGTCCCTGTGCCTGAACGTCGAGGTGCTTTCTTCCGACGGCTCTAGCGTTGAGATGCGCGAGAACGACGAGGAAGTTTTCCGGGCCGCTGAGGAACTCGGAATCGACCTGTCGCGTCGCCCCCACGAGGGCCTCGCCTCCATCGAAGAGGTCTGACGGGTGAGGGGCGCCCACGCGGCGCCCCCATCCCCAGCCTTCACCTTTCAGACCTTTAATTCTTCTGACACGAGAGAGTAGGACCCACGTGCTCGACGTCAACTACTTTGACGAGCTCCGCATCGGACTCGCGACGGCCGAAGACATCCGTGCCTGGTCGCACGGCGAAGTCAAGAAGCCGGAAACCATCAACTACCGCACCCTGAAGCCGGAAAAGGACGGTCTGTTCGACGAACGGATATTCGGCCCCACCCGCGACTGGGAATGTGCTTGTGGCAAGTACAAGCGCGTCCGCTTCAAGGGCATCATCTGTGAACGCTGTGGCGTAGAGGTCACCAAGTCCAACGTGCGCCGTGAGCGTATGGGCCACGTTGAACTGGCCGCTCCCGTCACGCACATCTGGTACTTCAAGGGCGTGCCGAGCCGCCTCGGCTACCTGCTGGACCTGGCGCCGAAGGACCTCGAAAAGGTCATCTACTTCGCCGCCTACATGATCACCAGCGTGGACGAACAGGCTCGTCACGAGGACATGCCCGATCTGCAGGCCCGCTTTGACCTGGAGGTCAAGGAGCTGGAGAACGAGCGTGACGCCGCTATTAACGAGCGCGCCGTTACCGCCGAAAAGGACCTCGCGCAGCTGGAAGAGGAGGGTGCCCGCGCCGACGTTAAGCGCAAGGTACGCGACTCCGCCGAGCGTGAGCAGGCCCAGATCCGCAAGAAGTACGACGCCGAGATTGCCCGCGTCACCAACGTGTGGGAGCGCTTCAAGAACCTGAAGGTCGCTGACCTTGAGGGCGATGAGCAGCTCTACCGCGCGATGAAGCTGCGCTACGGCACCTACTTCGAGGGTGGCATGGGCGCGGAGGCTATCCAGCAGCGTCTGATCGACTTCGATCTGGACGCCGAGGCTGAGATCCTGCGCGACATCATCGCCAACGGCAAGGGGCAGAAGAAGGCCCGCGCGCTCAAGCGCCTGAAGGTTGTTTCGGCCTTCCGCCAGACCACCAACTCGCCCAAGGGCATGGTGCTCGATTGCGTGCCGGTGATCCCGCCGGAACTGCGCCCGATGGTGCAGCTCGACGGTGGCCGCTTCGCGACCTCGGACCTGAACGACCTCTACCGTCGCGTCATTAACCGCAACAACCGCCTCAAGCGCCTGATCGATCTGGGTGCGCCCGAGATCATCGTTAACAACGAAAAGCGCATGCTGCAGGAAGCGGTCGATTCGCTGTTCGACAACGGCCGTCGTGGCCGCCCGGTTACCGGCCCCGGCAACCGCCCGCTGAAGTCGCTCTCCGACATGCTCAAGGGCAAGCAGGGTCGTTTCCGTCAGAACCTGCTCGGTAAGCGCGTCGACTACTCGGGTCGTTCCGTTATCGTTAACGGCCCGCAGCTGAAGCTGCACCAGTGTGGTCTGCCCAAGGGCATGGCCCTCGAACTGTTCAAGCCGTTCGTGATGAAGCGCCTGGTGGAGCTGTCGCACGCCCAGAACGTGAAGGCCGCCAAGCGCATGGTCGAGCGTTCCAACCCGATGGTGTGGGACGTGCTGGAAGAGGTCATTAAGGAGCACCCGGTGCTGCTTAACCGTGCACCTACCCTGCACCGCCTCGGCATCCAGGCGTTCGAGCCCCAGCTGGTTGAAGGCAAGGCAATCCACCTGCACCCGCTCGTATGTGCCGCCTTCAACGCGGACTTCGACGGCGACCAGATGGCTGTCCACCTGCCCCTGTCGGCAGAGGCGCAGGCCGAAGCCCGCGTGCTGATGCTTTCGAGCAACAACATTCTGAAGCCGTCCGACGGTCGCCCGGTGACCATGCCCGCACAGGACATGATCATCGGTCTGTACCACCTGACCACGGTCAAGCCGGAAGCTGCCGGCGCGGGCCGCGCGTTCAGCTCCGTGGGCGAAGCGATCATGGCTTACGACGCCCGCGAGGTTGACCTCAACGCGCCGATCAAGATCCGCTTCACCGACATCGTGCCGCCGCTCGGCCACGAGCTGCCGGAAGACTGGCAGCAGGGCGATCCGCTGATCCTGGAGACCACCCTCGGTACCGTCTTCTTCAACGAGACGCTGCCGCTGGACTACCCGTACGTTGCGGGCCAGGTCGGCAAGAAGCGCCTGGGCGGGATCGTTAACGATCTGGCCGAGCGCTACCCCAAGGTGCAGGTTTCCGCTTCGCTGGACGCCCTCAAGGCGTACGGCTTCTCCTGGGCTACCCGTTCCGGCGTTTCCTTCGCGTTCTCTGACGTTGTGGCGCCGCCGAACAAGGCCGAAATCCTCGCCAAGTACGAGGCGAAGGCCGCTCAGGTGCAGCAGAACCGCGATCTGGGTCTGGTCTCCGAACAGGAACGTAACTCGGAACTGATCGACATCTGGACCGAGGCCACCAACGAAGTTGATAACGCGATGCGTGAGAACTTCCCGGCCGACAACACCATTTTCCGCATGGTGCACTCCGGTGCCCGTGGTAACTGGATGCAGATCCGTCAGATCGCCGGTATGCGTGGCCTGGTGACCAACCCGAAGGGTGAAATTATCCCGCGTCCGATCCTCTCGAACTACCGCGAGGGCCTGTCGGTGCTGGAATACTTCATCGCCTCGCACGGTTCCCGTAAGGGTCTGGCCGACACCGCGCTTAAGACCGCGCAGTCCGGTTACCTGACCCGTCGTCTGGTGGACGTGTCCCAGGACGTCATCGTGCGCGAGGACGACTGTGGCACCTCCCGCGGCCTGCTGATGACCATCGGCGTGAAGGAAGGCGACAAGGTCGTTCCTTACGAGATGGTGGAGACGACCGCCTACGGCCGTACCCTGGCACAGGATGTCACCGGCGAATCCGGCGATGTCGTGGCCGAGGCCGGCTCCGACGTGGGCGACGTCCTGATCGCTAAGCTGCTCGAGGCTGGCGTCACCGAGATCAAGGTGCGTTCCGTACTCACCTGTGCCTCGGCTGTCGGCACCTGTGCGCTCTGCTACGGCCGTTCGCTGGCCACCGGCAAGCTCGTTGACATCGGCGAGGCCGTCGGCATTATCGCCGCTCAGTCGATTGGTGAGCCCGGCACCCAGCTGACGATGCGTACCTTCCATACCGGTGGTGTGGCGAGCGCCGACGGTGACATCACGCACGGTCTGCCCCGTGTGCAGGAGCTTTTCGAGGCCCGCACCCCGAACGGCTTCGCGCCGATCACCGACACCGCTGGCCGCGTCGAGATCGACGAGACCGACAAGCAGCGCAAGGTCACCATCACCCCCGATGACGGCACCGAGCCGGTCACCTACACCGTGTCCCGCCGCGTCACCATGCTGGTGCACGATGGCGACCACGTTGAGGTCGGCACCCAGCTCACCCAGGGTTCCGTGGACCCGAAGCAGGTGCTGCGCATCCTCGGCCCGCGTGCGGTGCAGAAGCACCTGGTGGACGAGGTACAGAAGGTGTACGTCTCGCAGGGTGTGGACATTCACGCCAAGCACATCGAGGTCATCGTGCGCCAGATGCTGCGCCGCGTCACCATCATCGAATCGGGCGACACCAAGCTGCTGCCGGGCGACTTCACCGAGCGTGCGGTCTTCGAGCAGGAGAACCGTCGCGTGGTGGCCGAGGGCGGGCAGCCCGCTTCCGGCCGTCCCGAGCTGATGGGTATCACCAAGGCGTCGCTGGCCACCGATTCGTGGCTGTCGGCCGCATCCTTCCAGGAGACGACCCGCGTCCTCACCGAGGCGGCTCTGAACCGACGCAGCGATTCGCTGGTCGGCCTGAAGGAGAACGTCATCATCGGTAAGCTCATCCCCGCCGGTACGGGCCTGCCCCGCTACCGCCACATCGAGGTGGAGCCGACCGAAGAGGCGAAGGCCGCGATGTACCAGGTTTCCGGCTACGACGATCTGGACTTCTCCGGTTTCGGCAACACCGGCCTGGGCGTGAACCTGGACGACCTCGATTTCGGTTCGGATCCCTTCTCGACCGACATTCGCTGAGTCTGAATAACTAAGACGGGGCGGTCACCCTCACAGGGGTGGCCGCCCCGTTTGCGTGCTGTATCACGCGGGACTTAATGGTTAGGTAAAACCTGGCCCGAGATAGCGGCAAAACTTTAGCTTCCCCGCATATATAGGCGCGAGGCGCGAAAAACTAGGGACATCTAAGTATTTTCTAGCCTTTTATGGAGTGTTTCTTTTGGGTATTAAAGTTCCTGCCGCTATCGGCACCGCCGCACTGCTACTGGGCGGCGGCGGAGTAGCTACCTATTACGCGCAGACCCCCGTCAAGATTGACGTCAACGGCAAGGTGGAAGAGCTGCGCACCTTCGATGACACCGTCGGCGAGCTTCTCACGAACCACGGCGTAAAGGTGGGGGAGCACGACAAGGTGACCCCTGCGGCAAGCACCCCGCTGAAGTCGGGAACCGTGGTTACCGTGCAGACCGCTTCCGCCGTGAAGGTTAAGGTGGGTGACGAAACCAAGACGATCTGGACCACCGCCCGTACCTACGGTGATCTGCTGAAGGAGCTGGGCTACGATCCGGCCAAGATCCGCACGAACGTTGATCCCGCTGCGACGCTGCGCGCCGACGGCCCGGAGATCGAAGTCCAGCAGCCGGTGAAGGTCAAGCTGACCGTTGGTGGCGAGGAACGCGAGGTGGAAACCTACGCCAAGAACGTGGAGGAGCTGGTTAAGGAAGCCGCCCCGGAAATCGCTGCCGGAGAGCACCGCACCAACCCCGCGGGCGAGGTCGCGCTGAGCGACAACCTTGCGGTGAGCGTCTCCAAGGTGGAGAAGAAGGACGTGGTCGAAAAGCAGGAGATCCCGTTCAAGACCGTTAAGCAGCAGTCGGCCAACCTTGACAAGGGCAAGACCGAGGTCAAGACCAAGGGCGTTAAGGGCGTAAAGGAAGTCACCAAGACCCAGACCCTGGTTGATGGCAAGGTCGAGTCGGAAACCGTAAGCAAGGAAAACGTCGTTACCAAGCCTGTTGACGAGGTCGTTGTCGAAGGCACCCGCGAGGTCAAGGCGGCGGCCAAGCCCGCTGAAGCGAGCCGCGCGGAGAACCGAAAGGCTCCCGCCAACAACTCTTCCGCTAAGAGCGAGCCGGCCAAGCGTGAATCGGCCCCCGCTAAGCAGGAAGAAAAGAAGCCCGAAGCGAAGAAGTCCGATGATGCGGCCCTGCGTTCGACCGGACGCGGCGGCACCTGCACCGCTTCCTTCTATTGGGAACCGCAGCCGACGGCATCCGGTGAGCGCTTCAACCCGAACGCTATGACCGCAGCCCACAAGACCCTGCCGCTCGGCACCCGCCTGCGGGTAACCAACCCGGCAAACGGTAAGTCGGTCGTGGTGCGTATCAACGACCGTGGCCCCTACATCGGCGGCCGCTGCCTCGATCTTTCCAAGGCTTCCTTCGCCGCTATCGGCAACACCGGTTCCGGCGTGATGAAGGTGCGCTACGAGATCCTCGGGCGCTAACGGCGTGGCGCGTGCGTAGTCAAACACACTGTTTTGACCCTCTCGCCGCGCCCGCTAAACTTAGTCCCAGTGCCTTAGGTGCCCTATGACCTTTTCGCGCAGTGGCCGGTCCAACGTCGATCCCACCGTGCGGAGTGATAAGTCGAGGCGGTAGCCCCGGCTGATGTCGAGGTTACGGTACCGCGGGCGCCGGTTCCTTAGGGAACCGTGCGGGTCGGCAAAACCTTGCCGGGTCGCCCTGCCGCACGTTGGGCGGTGGAAAGAAGTTGATGCCGATCCCCGAACAGGGGAGAGGCCCACGAGAAAGAGAACCAGTTGCCTACAATCCAGCAGTTGGTGCGTAAGGGCCGGCAGGCTAAGACTGCCAAGTCCAAGACGCCCGCGCTGAAGGGAAGCCCTCAGCGTCGCGGCGTGTGCACCCGCGTGTACACCACCACCCCCAAGAAGCCGAACTCCGCGCTGCGTAAGATCGCGCGTGTTCGCCTCTCCTCCGGTATCGAAGTCACCGCATACATCCCCGGCGTTGGCCACAACCTGCAGGAGCACTCGATCGTGCTCGTGCGCGGTGGCCGTGTTAAGGACCTCCCCGGTGTTCGTTACAAGATCATCCGTGGCTCCCTGGACACCCAGGGCGTGAAGGGCCGCCAGCAGGCGCGCTCCCGCTACGGCGCGAAGAAGGAGAAGAAGTAATGCCTCGTAAGGGAGCAGCTCCCAAGCGCCAGCTCGTAGTGGACCCGGTTTACGGTTCCCCGCTGGTTACTCAGCTCATCAACAAGGTTCTGCTCGATGGCAAGAAGACCATCGCTGAATCCATCGTTTACGGTGCCCTCGAAGGCTGCCGCGAGAAGACCGGTGACGATCCGGTAATCACGCTGAAGAAGGCCCTCGACAACGTGCGCCCGACCCTGGAGGTCCGCTCCCGCCGTGTCGGTGGCGCCACCTACCAGGTGCCGGTTGAGGTGCGCGCGGGACGTGCGACCACCCTCGCGCTGCGCTGGCTGGTCAGCTACTCGCGTGCTCGCCGTGAGCACACGATGACTGAGCGGCTCATGAACGAGATCCTCGATGCTTCGAACGGCCTCGGTGCCGCTGTGAAGCGTCGTGAAGACACGCACAAGATGGCCGAGTCCAACAAGGCCTTCGCGCACTACCGCTGGTGACTTCGTCCGGGCCTCGGCCCGGCAGTTACTCGCGGTCGTGAGCACTCTCATGATCCCCAGCCTAGAAAGGCAGTAGCCAGTGGCACTCGCAGTGCTCAAGGACCTGAACAAGGTCCGCAATATCGGCATCATGGCCCACATCGATGCCGGCAAGACCACCACCACCGAACGCATCCTGTTCTACACCGGTGTTAACTACAAGATCGGTGAAACCCACGACGGCGCGTCGACCATGGACTGGATGGAGCAGGAACAGGAACGCGGTATCACCATTACCTCCGCGGCAACCACCTGCTACTGGAACGACAACCAGATCAACATCATCGACACCCCCGGGCACGTCGACTTCACCGTTGAGGTGGAGCGCTCCCTGCGCGTGCTCGACGGTGCGGTTGCCGTATTCGACGGTAAGGAAGGCGTGGAGCCGCAGTCTGAGACTGTTTGGCGCCAGGCCGACAAGTACGACGTTCCCCGCATCTGCTTCGTCAACAAGATGGACAAGCTGGGCGCCGACTTCTTCTTCACCGTGCGCACGATCATTGAGCGCCTCGGCGCTAAGCCGCTCGTGATGCAGGTTCCGATCGGTGCCGAGAACGACTTCTCCGGCGTCATCGACCTGGTTGAGATGAAGGCCTACGCTTGGCCGGACACCTTCCCGGAGGACAACCCCAAGTTCAACGCGAAGAAGGGCGACCAGACCAAGGGCCAGCTCGAGATCGAAATTCCGATCCCGGCCGACCTGCAGGACACGGTCGATGAATACCGCGCCAAGCTGGTTGAGGACGTCGCCGAGAGCTCGGAAGAGCTCATGGAGAAGTACCTCGAGAACGGCGACCTCTCGGTTGCCGAGCTGAAGGCCGGTATCCGCGAGCTGACCATCACCTCGCAGGCTTACCCGGTATTCGCGGGTTCGGCGTTCAAGAACAAGGGCGTGCAGCCCATGCTCGACGCCGTAATCGACTACCTCCCCTCGCCGCTCGACGTGCCCGCCATGGTGGGCCACAAGCCGGGCGATGAAGAGGTTGAGATCACCCGTGAGCCGTCCGTGGACGAGCCTTTCTCGGCCCTGGCCTTCAAGGTTGCCACCCACCCGTTCTTCGGCTCGCTCACCTACGTGCGTGTCTACTCGGGTCACGTGGAGACCGGCGCCCAGGTGCTGAACGCCACCACCGGCAAGAAGGAGCGCATCGGTAAGCTCTTCCAGATGCACTCCAACAAGGAGAACCCGGTAGAAGAGGCCTTCGCTGGCCACATCTATGCGTTCATCGGCCTGAAGGACACCACCACCGGTGACACCCTGACCGATATCTCCAACCCGGTGCAGCTCGAGTCGATGACCTTCCCGGAGCCCGTTATCTCGGTTGCTATTGAGCCGAAGACCAAGGGCGACCAGGAGAAGCTCTCCGTCGCTATTCAGAAGCTCGCAAAGGAAGACCCGACCTTCCAGGTGCAGCTCGATGAAGAGACCGGCCAGACCGTTATCCGCGGTATGGGCGAGCTCCACCTCGACATCCTCGTTGACCGTATGCGTCGCGAGTTCAAGGTTGAGGCGAACATCGGCAAGCCGCAGGTTGCTTACCGCGAGACGATCCGTAAGACGATCGAGAAGTACGAATACACCCACAAGAAGCAGACCGGTGGCTCCGGCCAGTTCGGTAAGGTTCAGGTCACTTTCGCGCCGCTGACCGACGCGGAAGAGGGCGTGTTCTACGAGTTTGAAAACCTTGTAACCGGTGGCCGTATCCCGCGCGAATACATTCCGAGCGTGGATGCTGGCATCAAGGACGCCCTGCAGACGGGTGTTCTGGCCGGTTACCCCGTCGTTGGTATCAAGGCGTCGCTCATCGACGGTGCTTACCACGACGTTGACTCCTCGGAAATGGCGTTCAAGATCGCGGGCTCCATGTGTGCTCGTGAGGCTCTGCGCAAGGCCAACCCGGTCCTGCTCGAGCCGCTCATGGACGTCGAGGTCCGTACTCCCGAGGAGTACATGGGAGATGTCATCGGCGACCTGAACTCGCGCCGCGGTCAGGTTCAGTCGATGGAGGACGCGAGCGGGGTCAAGATCGTCCGTGCTCTCGTCCCGCTGTCGGAAATGTTCGGTTACGTTGGCGATCTGCGTTCCAAGACGCAGGGCCGCGCAATGTACACCATGCAGTTCCACAGCTACGCGGAGGTCCCGAAGAACATTTCTGACGAGATCGTCGCGAAGACGCGGGGCGAGTGAGTCCCTGGGTCAGGGTAGTATTAAAGCGACTCTGGCCGAGATGACCTTCCCGGTCGGTGGGCGGTACCTAGGTGTCGCCCGCCCCGGCCCGTTTGAAAAACAGCAAAACAAACCGTCCTAGGAGGACACACCATGGCCAAGGCCAAGTTCGAGCGGACTAAGCCGCACGTAAACATCGGTACCATCGGTCACGTCGACCACGGCAAGACCACGCTGACCGCCGCTATCTCCAAGGTTCTGTACGATCAGTACCCGGATCTGAACGAGAAGCGTGACTTCGATCAGATCGACAACGCGCCGGAAGAGAAGCAGCGCGGTATTACGATCAACATTTCCCACATCGAGTACCAGACCGAGAAGCGCCACTACGCTCACGTAGACGCTCCCGGCCACGCCGACTACATCAAGAACATGATCACCGGTGCGGCTCAGATGGACGGCGCCATCCTCGTTGTGGCCGCCACCGACGGCCCGATGGCTCAGACCCGCGAGCACGTTCTGCTCGCCCGCCAGGTTGGTGTTCCCTACCTGCTGGTCGCGCTGAACAAGGCTGACATGGTCGACGACGAGGAAATCCTCGAGCTCGTCGAGATGGAGGTCCGCGAGCTGCTGGCTTCGCAGGAGTTCGACGAGGACGCCCCGGTTGTCCGCGTCTCCGCTCTGAAGGCTCTCGAGGGCGACCCGGAGTGGGTCAAGTCCGTACAGGAGCTCATGGCTGCTGTCGACGAGTCCATCCCGGATCCGGTTCGCGACATGGACAAGCCGTTCCTGATGCCGATCGAGGACGTCTTCACCATCACCGGTCGTGGCACCGTTGTTACCGGTAAGGTCGAGCGTGGCAAGCTGCCGATCAACGCTGAGGTCGAGATCGTGGGTATCCGCGAGCCGCAGAAGACCACCGTTACCGGTATCGAGATGTTCCACAAGCAGATGGACGAAGCATGGGCTGGCGAGAACTGTGGCCTGCTGCTCCGTGGCACCAAGCGCGACGACGTTGAGCGTGGCCAGGTTGTCGTGAAGCCGGGTTCGATCACCCCGCACACCAACTTCGAGGCTCAGGTCTACATCCTGTCCAAGGACGAGGGCGGCCGTCACAACCCGTTCTACTCGAACTACCGTCCGCAGTTCTACTTCCGTACCACCGACGTGACCGGCGTTATCACCCTCCCCGAGGGCACCGAGATGGTCATGCCCGGCGACTCCACCGAGATGTCCGTCGAGCTGATCCAGCCGATCGCTATGGAAGAGGGCCTCGGCTTCGCTATCCGTGAGGGTGGCCGCACCGTTGGCTCCGGCCGCGTCACCTCGATCACCAAGTGATCTGACGTAGCTTAAAACTTAGGGCCCGAACCGCAAGGTTCGGGCCCTTTGTTTATCTTCCGCGGCGAACTGTTTGTTCGCTGCGTTGAAAGGTAAGGGTTACTTTTCGCTTTCTGCGGGAAGCCCGTACTGGGGGAGGCGCGGATCGCGGGGCGTAGCCTGGGTCGGCTCCGGACGCAGGATGCCCGCGGCGGTCAAAATCTGCTTTGCCTGCTGGGCGTTTTCGTTTTCCACCATCAGTTCAAAACTCATCGGCACGGTGGTGGTGAATGAGGTGAAGTCGCGCTGACCACCGCTCATCCAGTAACCGAAAGCCGACCAGATGATGCCCGTTACTACGCCAACGCTGATAGCTACCGGGAATACGCTCCAATCGGCGGGGTAAACAATCACCATCAGGAAACTGATGAAGAGACCGATCCAGGCACCCGATAGCGCCCCGGAAAGGAGCACGCGGGACCAGGTGAGGCGACCGGTGACGCGCTCGATCAGTTTCAGATCGGTGCCGACGATCATGGTGTTTTCCACCGGGAACGAATTATCTGCCAAATGGTCTACCGCCTTCTGCACCTTCGCGTAGGAGTCAAAGACTCCCAGCGAATGAGGCTGACGCAGGCTAAGCACCTGTGCGGCAGAGAGCGCGGAAGGGGTGGAGCTTTTACTATTAGTTGCCATGAGCTCAAAATAATTCGCGTTGCCCGCAATTACTAGGGTGTGACTGGTCGCACCGGGGTGGGGGTGGTTTTTCTAATGATTATTTGGCAGACTGTTGGAGTTGCCTACGTGAGTCGCCATGCCCGGTTCCGTTCACCTTGGTTCTAAACCAGGCTGAATGATCACCGGATGAGGCTCGGCCCGAGGATGCGAACGGTGTAATCGCCACCGATCGCGCATCGTTTGAGGGACCAGTGGGCAGTGTTGAATACACCGGAGGGGCCGGTTACGGTTTCCTCCCGCTTGCGAGGGCGACACGCCCGAGCGCGGGTGTCGGTGATTCATCGGTAATGTCAGCAGCGGTTCTAAACAGAGAGAGACGAACCACGCCATGGCGGGACAGAAAATCCGCATCCGGCTCAAGTCGTACGATCACGAGGTGATTGATAGCTCGGCGCGCAAGATCGTTGAGACGGTCACCCGTGCAGGTGCGACTGTTGTGGGCCCGGTGCCGCTGCCGACCGAAAAGAACGTGTTCTGCGTTATTCGGTCGCCCCACAAGTACAAGGACTCCCGTGAGCACTTTGAGATGCGCACGCACAAGCGCCTGATCGACATCGTCGATCCCACGCCGAAGGCTGTGGACTCGCTTATGCGCATCGATCTGCCCGCGGACGTCAACATCGAGATCAAGCTCTGAGGTATCGGAACATGAGCAACGAACTGACAGGGCAGCGCGCGCGCGCCGTGACCGGCGTGCTCGGAACCAAGGTCGGCATGACTCAGGTCTGGGACGAAAACGGCAAGCTTGTGCCGGTTACCGTCGTCCAGGCTGGGCCGTGCGTCGTGACCCAGGTCCGCACCGCCGAAACCGACGGCTACGACTCGGTACAGATCGCCTACGGTGCGATCGATCCGCGCAAGGTCACCAAGCCGCTTCGCGGCCACTTCGAGAAGGCCGGGGTTACCCCGCGCCGCCACATGGTGGAACTGCGTACCATCAACGCCTCTGACTTCGAGCTGGGCCAGGAAATCGACGCGTCGGTTTTCGAGGCTGGCCAGAAGGTAGACGTTGTGGGCACCACCAAGGGTAAGGGCACCGCCGGTGTTATGAAGCGTCACGGCTTCGCCGGTGTTGGCGCCTCCCACGGTGCGCACCGCAACCACCGCAAGCCGGGCTCGATTGGTGGCGCTTCCACCCCCGGACGCGTGTTCAAGGGTCTGCGTATGGCAGGCCGCATGGGCAACGTCCGTGCCAGTGTCCAGAACCTGACCGTTCACGCGGTCGACGTCGAGAAGGGCCTCGTGCTCGTCAAGGGTGCCGTTCCCGGCCCCAAGGGCGGCGTCGTGCTGGTCCGCTCGGCCGTCAAGAGCTCCGCGAAGGAGGCCTGAGTCTGATGGCAGCTAACCTGACCGTAGACGTCCTCGATCCGGCTGGAAAGAAGTCCGGCACTGCCGAGCTCCCCGCCGAAATTTTCGACGTCCAGACCAACGTCGCGCTTATTCACCAGGTTGTTGTGGCCCAGCAGGCCGCGGCACGCCAGGGCACGCACAAGGCGAAGTCCCGCGGTGAAGTCAGCGGTGGCGGCCGCAAGCCGTACAAGCAGAAGGGCACCGGCCGCGCACGCCAGGGCTCGATCCGCGCACCCCAGTTCACCGGTGGTGGCGTTGTGCACGGCCCGGTCCCGCGTGACTACTCGCAGCGCACCCCGAAGAAGATGAAGGCAGCCGCTCTGCGCGGAGCCCTCTCGGATCGCGCTCGTCACGGCCGCATCCACGTCGTGTCGGCTCTGCTGGCAGGGGAGACCCCGTCCACCAAGGCTGCACGTGCGACCCTTGCGAACGTGACCGATCGCCGTCACCGTCTCGTGGTTATCGCCCGCGAGGACGACTTCGGCGCGCTGTCCGCACGGAACCTTCCCGACACCCACGTCGTTTACGTTGACCAGCTCAACACCTACGACGTGATGCTCAGTGACGACGTCGTCTTCACCGAGGCTTCGCTGGAGGATTTCGTGGCTCGTGCCACCCTCGCGTCCGCTAAGTCGGTCGCCGCAACCTCCAAGGAGGAAAGCAAGTGAGCGTCATCGCCAAGGATCCGCGCGACATTCTGCTCGCGCCGGTGAACTCGGAGAAGAGCTTCGGCCTGATGGAAGAGGGCAAGTACACCTTCCTGGTGGACCCCCGCGCCAACAAGACCGAAATCAAGATCGCCGTGGAGAAGGTGTTTGGCGTGAAGGTTGCTTCCGTCAACACCATGAACCGTCAGGGCAAGTCCCGTCGGACCCGCTTCGGCATGGGTAAGCGCAAGGACACCAAGCGTGCCATCGTGACCCTCGCTGAAGGAACCATCGACATCTTCGGAGGTTCGGTCGCCTAAGGCGTCCGAACTGTGAAGAACACAGAGAGCACGAGGAAAACCCACCATGGGAATTCGTAAGTACAAGCCGACCACCCCGGGCCGTCGCGGCTCGAGCGTGAGCGACTTCGTGGAAATCACGCGCTCGGAGCCGGAGAAGTCGCTGGTCCGTCCGCTGTCGAAGTCTGGCGGCCGTAACTCCAACGGTCGCATCACCTCGCGTCACCGCGGTGGCGGTCACAAGCGTGCATACCGCCTCATCGACTTCCGTCGTCACGACAAGGACGGCGTGAAGGCCAAGGTTGCGCACATCGAATACGATCCGAACCGTACCGCCCGTATCGCCCTGCTGCACTACCAGGACGGCGAGAAGCGTTACATCCTTGCTCCGGCGCGTCTGCGTCAGGGCGACTGGATCGAAAACGGCCCCACCGCGGACATCAAGCCCGGCAACAACCTGCCGCTGCGCAACATTCCGCTCGGTACCGTTATCCACGCCATCGAGCTTCGTCCCGGTGGCGGAGCCAAGATTGCTCGTAGCGCGGGTGCTTCCGTGCAGCTGGTGGCTAAGGAAGGGCGTTTCGCTCAGCTCCGTATGCCGTCGGGCGAGATCCGCAACGTCGACCTGCGCTGCCGCGCAACCGTCGGCGAGGTGGGTAACGCCGAGCAGTCCAACATCAACTGGGGCAAGGCCGGACGTATGCGCTGGAAGGGCAAGCGTCCGCACGTCCGTGGTGTCGTGATGAACCCCGTCGACCACCCGCACGGTGGTGGCGAGGGCCGCACGTCCGGCGGTCGTCACCCGGTGTCTCCCTGGGGCAAGCCCGAGGGTCGCACCCGGCGCCCGAACAAGGAAAGCGACAAGCTCATCGTGCGCCGTCGTCGCACTGGCAAGAAGCGCTGATAGGGAGACACGAGAATGCCACGCAGCCTTAGTAAGGGCCCCTTCGTCGACGATCACCTTCAGAAGAAGGTTGACGCTCAGAACGAAAAGGGCACCAAGAACGTCATCAAGACATGGTCGCGCCGTTCGGTTATTACGCCGGACTTCCTCGGCCATACCTTCGCAGTGCACGACGGTCGCAAGCACGTCACGGTGTTCGTCACCGAGTCGATGGTTGGGCACAAGCTCGGCGAGTTCGCACCCACGCGGACTTTCAAGGGCCACGAGAAGGACGACAAGAAGGGTCGCCGCCGCTAACCCGCTGGGTTAGTGGAAGCGCTCTTCTCGAACTCAAAGAGAAAGCAGGACAGCAATGGAAGCCAAGGCGCAGGTGCGGTATCTCCGCACGTCGCCCATGAAGGCCCGGCGCGTCGTTGACCTGATCCGTGGCAAGAAGACGAGTGAGGCACTGGACGTTCTGCGGTTCGCACCGCAGGCCGCCAGCGAGCCGGTTTACAAGCTCGTCAAGTCCGCGATCGCCAACGCCCGGGTAAAGGCCGAAGCGGCGGGGGAGCGTTTTGACGAACGCGAACTCGTCATCTCGCAGGCCTACGTCGACGAGGGCCCGACCATGAAGCGCATTCAGCCGCGCGCACAGGGTCGTGCCTTCCAGATCCGTAAGCGCACCAGCCACATCACTGTGGTTGTTGCCCCCGCGAAGAAGAAGGAGACCCGCTAGTGGGCCAGAAGGTCAATCCGAACGGGTTCCGCCTCGGGATCACCACGGAGCACACCAGCCGTTGGTTCGCCGACTCCACCAAACAGGGTCAGCGCTACCGCGACTACGTGAAGGAAGACGTCGCGATTCGTAAGCTCATGTCCGAAGGACTCGAGCGCGCCGGCATCTCCAAGGTAGAGATCGAGCGTACCCGTGATCGTGTCCGCGTCGACCTGCACACCGCTCGCCCCGGTATCGTTATCGGGCGTCGCGGTGCGGAGGCCGAGCGTCTGCGCGGCGAGCTGGAGAAGCTCACCGGCAAGCAGATTCAGCTGAACATCCTCGAGGTCAAGAACCCCGAGGCCGACGCTCAGCTGGTCGCACAGGGTATCGCAGAGCAGCTCGCGAGCCGCGTTTCGTTCCGTCGCGCCATGCGCAAGGGTATCCAGTCCGCACAGCGTGCGGGCGCCAAGGGTATCCGTGTGGCAGTTTCCGGTCGCCTCGGCGGCGCGGAAATGAGCCGGAGCGAGTTCTACCGCGAAGGTCGCGTGCCGCTGCACACCCTCCGCGCCAACATCGACTACGGCTTCTACGAGGCACGCACTGCCTTCGGCCGTATCGGCGTCAAGGTGTGGATCTACAAGGGCGACGTCACCGCCAAGGAGCTCGCGGCTCAGGCTGCTTCCCAGGCTCCCCGCTCGGGCCGCGGTCCCCGCGCCGAGCGTCCGCGTGGACGCCGCAACGAGCGTAACGCGGCTCGCCGCGAACAGCAGGCTCCCGAGTCGGCTCCCAAGGAGACCGCGGCGCCTGCCGATAACGGAACGGAGGCCTGAGCGACATGCTGATTCCGCGCAGGACTAAGCACCGCAAGCAGCACCACCCCACCCGTCGTGGTATGACCAAGGGCGGCGCTGATCTGGCATTCGGTGAGTACGGTATCCAGGCCCTCGGCCCGGCATACGTCACCAACCGTCAGATCGAAGCGGCTCGTATCGCCATGACCCGTCACATGAAGCGTGGCGGCAAGGTGTACATCAACATCTACCCGGATCGTCCCCTCACCAAGAAGCCTGCGGAAGTCCGCATGGGTTCCGGTAAGGGTTCCGTCGAGTGGTGGGTAGCCAACGTAAAGCCCGGACGCGTTATGTTCGAGGTCGCTGGCGTTCCCGAGTCTGTGGCTCGTGAGGCTCTTCGTCTCGCAATCCACAAGCTCCCCATGAAGTGCCGTATTCTTTCGCGAGAGGGTGGTGACATCTGATGGCAGCTACGAAACTCTCCGCTGAAGAGCTCGACAAGATGGACGATGTCAAGCTGGCAGCCGAACTGGCTAAGGCCAAGGATGAGCTGTTCAAGCTTCGTTTCCAGTCGGCTACCCGGCAGCTGGATAACCACGGGCGTCTCAGCTCCGTGAAGAAGGACATCGCCCGGATCTACACGATCCTGCGTGAGCGCGAGCTGGGGATCCGCCAGGCTCCCGGCAACGCCGAGTGAAAGCGAAGCGAGGAGACATGAGCGACAACACCCCCACCGAGACCACCGAGGAGCGCCCGTACCGCAAGGTGCAGCGCGGCTACGTCGTGTCCGACAAGATGGACAAGACGATCGTGGTTGAGGTCGAAGAGCGCGTTAAGCACTCCCTTTACGGGAAGGTTATGCGCAAGACCAAGAAGTTCAAGGCTCACGATGAAGAGAACACCGCCGGCATCGGCGACCGCGTTCTCATCATGGAGACCCGTCCGCTTTCCGCTTCCAAGCGGTGGCGTCTGGTCGAGATCCTTGAGAAGGCCAAGTAATTAGGCTTGCTTAATGTAAGGCGGCGGGCTCCCGGTTCCCGGGTGCCCGCCGCCTATCGTTTTAGCCCGTGTAGCCAGGCACACAAAACCCGCTTTCCGGAGCGGTTTCGCGTGGGCTCGGATTCCGATAGGCTAGAACAGTTGTCAGTGTGCCCGTGACCAGTAACGGTTTACCGTTGCGGGGAGTGGTCACATCGGCCGGAGGTTGCAGCATCTCTTACCTTCGACGGAGACCTTGCACCAGTTCGCTGTGTGTTCGAGTCTGTCGATGGTTTTTTCATGCGCGCAATCGCCGGTCGTTTCAGATAACAGTCCACTATCCGTTCCGCTAGGCTCGCCGCGTTTACGTGGGACGAGAACCAGCGAGACGACAGGAGTACTAAGTGATTCAGCAGGAGTCGCGACTCAAGGTCGCCGACAACACTGGTGCAAAGCAGATCCTTTGCATTCGTGTTCTCGGTGGCTCCGGTCGCCGTTATGCAGGCGTTGGCGATGTCATCGTGGCGACCGTTAAGGACGCCATCCCCGGTGGAAACGTCAAGAAGGGCGACGTCGTTAAGGCGGTCGTCGTTCGCACCACTAAAGAGCGTCGTCGTCCCGACGGCTCTTACATCCGCTTCGATGAGAACGCAGCGGTGATCTTGAAGAATGACGGCGAGCCGCGAGGCACCCGTATCTTCGGCCCCGTCGGCCGTGAGCTGCGCGACAAGCGGTTCATGAAGATCATTTCGCTGGCACCGGAGGTGCTGTGAACATGGCCAAGATGAAGATTAAGAAGGGTGACCTGGTTCAGGTCATCACCGGTCGTACCAGCGACGAAGAGAAGGCTGCCAAGCGCGGCCTGACCGCTGGCGACAAGGGTAAGCAGGGCAAGGTTCTGCAGGTGTTCCCCGATACCCAGATGGTTCTGGTTGAGGGCGTTAACCGCAAGACCCACCACCTCAAGCCCGGACAGAACCGCGCGAGCGCCAGTGGTGGCATCGAGCACCGCGAGGCGCCGATCCACGTATCCAACGTGATGCTGGTGGATCCGTCGGACAAGAAGCCGACCCGCGTTGGTTTCCGCGTTGAGACCGTCGAGCTGGAGAACGGCCGCACCAAGCAGGTGCGCGTGCGTTACGCCAAGCGCTCGGGGAAGGACATCTGATGACTGAGCAGCCCCGCCTCAAGAGCAAGTACCGCAACGAGATCAAGGCGCAGCTGACCGACCAGTTCGGTTACAAGAACGTCATGCTCGTTCCGGGCCTGACCAAGATTGTTGTGAACATGGGCGTTGGCGACGCCGCGCGTGACTCCAAGGTCATCGACGGCGCTATCCGCGACCTCACCGCGATCACCGGTCAGAAGCCGCAGGTCACCAAGGCCCGTAAGTCGATCGCGCAGTTCAAGCTGCGTGAGGGCATGCCGATTGGCTGCCACACCACCCTGCGTGGCGATCGCATGTGGGAGTTCCTTGACCGTCTGCTTTCGACGGCCCTGCCGCGTATCCGCGACTTCCGTGGCCTGTCCCCGAAGCAGTTCGATGGCAATGGCAACTACACCTTCGGCCTCACGGAACAGGTTATGTTCCACGAGATCGATCAGGACAAGATCGACCGTGTTCGCGGTATGGACATCACGGTCGTCACCACCGCCAAGACCGACGAAGAGGGACGCGCGCTGCTGAAGGCGCTGGGCTTCCCGTTCAAGGAGAAGTGACATGGCCAAGACAGCTCTGATTCAGAAGCAGGAACGCAAGCCGAAGTTCGGCGTGCGCGCCTACACGCGGTGCCAGCGTTGCGGTCGTCCGCACTCGGTTTACCGCAAGTTCGGCCTGTGCCGTATCTGCCTGCGGGAAATGGCTCACCGCGGTGAGCTTCCGGGCGTCACGAAGAGCAGCTGGTAAGGACTATCGCCACAGGTCTTCGGCTACATAGCTGAAGAAACCACGGTGAGAAAGAAGCAACCGACATGACAATGACCGACCCGATCGCGGACATGCTTACGCGGATCCGGAATGCCAACTCGGCTTTCCACGAGACCGTGTCCATGCCGTACTCGAAACTCAAGTCCCGCATCGCCGACATCCTGAAGGCCGAGGGGTACATCCTCGACTGGCGTGAGGAAGAAGCCAAGGTTGGCAAGACCCTGGTTATCGACCTCAAGTACGGCGCAGCGCGCGAACGCACCATCTCCGGTGTGCGTCGCATCTCCAAGCCCGGCCTCCGGGTTTACGCAAAGTCCACTAACCTGCCCAAGGTGCAGGGCGGCCTCGGTGTGGCAATTCTGTCCACCTCCTCCGGCCTCCTGACCGACAAGCAGGCCTCGAAGAAGGGTGTGGGTGGGGAAGTCCTCGCCTACATCTGGTAATAGGGAAAGGAAGTACGCAGATATGTCTCGCATTGGCATCCGTCCCGTCCCTGTTTCCGACAAGGTCGAGCTCACCATTGCTGGCCAGGACGTGACCGTGAAGGGCCCCAAGGGCACCCTTTCGCACACCGTCCCCGCCCCGCTCACGGTGGAACGCGCCGAGGATGGCTCGCTGGTAGTTGTTCGTCCGAACGACGAGCGCACCAGCAAGGCTCTCCACGGCCTTACCCGTACCCTGCTGAGCAACATGATCGAGGGTGTCACCAACGGTTACGAGAAGAAGCTCGAAATCGTTGGCACCGGTTACCGCGTAACCGCTAAGGGCACCGACCTCGAGTTCGCTCTTGGCTTCTCCCACCCCGTGCTCGTGAAGGCGCCGGAAGGCATCACCTTCAACGTTGAGGCCCCCACCAAGTTCTCGGTGGCCGGTATCGACAAGCAGCTCGTGGGCGAGGTTGCGGCCAACATCCGCAAGATCCGCAAGCCTGAACCGTACAAGGGCAAGGGCGTGCGCTACGCAGGCGAAACCGTCCTGCGCAAGGCCGGAAAGGCTGGTAAGTAATCATGGGATTCGCTGAAAAGCACACTCGCGGCGTTGCTAAGAGCCGCTCCCGTGCGCGCGGTCGTCGCCACCTGCGACTCCGTCGCCGTATCGCCGGCACTGAGCTGCGTCCGCGCCTGGTCGTGACCCGCTCCGCGCGTCACGTGTTCGTTCAGGTTATCGACGACTCCAAGGGCCTCACCCTGGCGTCGGCTTCCACCCTGGAAGCCGAGCTGCGCCAGATGGAGGCCAACAAGACCGACAAGGCCAAGAAAGTCGGTGTTCTCGTAGGCGAGCGTGCAAAGGCCGCCGGCATCGAGAGCGTCGTCTTCGACCGCGGTGGGAACAAGTACCACGGCCGCGTGGCCGCCGTTGCTGACGGCGCCCGCGAAGCCGGGCTGGTTCTGTGACCGCCCCCCGACCGGACGAGAAGAGGATTTGACCATGGCTGCACAGCAGCGAAACAACGGTCCCGCGAACACGAGTCGGCGGGGCGAAGGCGAGGAGCGCGGTCGTAACAACGATCGTGGCGATCGCCAGGGCCGCCGCGGCGAGGGCCGCGGCCGTCAGGAAGCCGAAAAGTCCGCCTTCGTAGAGCGCGTGGTTGGCATCAACCGCGTATCGAAGGTCGTCAAGGGCGGCCGCCGTTTCTCCTTCACCGCCCTCGTGGTGGTGGGTGACGGCGACGGCACCGTCGGCGTCGGTTACGGCAAGGCCAAGGAAGTTCCCGCGGCCATCGCTAAGGGTGTTGAGGAAGCGAAGAAGAACTTCTTCCGCGTCCCCCGCATCCAGGGCACCATTACCCACCCGGTTCAGGGTGAGGACGCCGCTGGCGTCGTGCTCCTTCGTCCCGCATCCCCCGGTACCGGTGTAATCGCCGGTGGCCCGGTGCGTGCGGTGCTCGAATGCGCCGGCATCCACGACGTTCTGAGCAAGTCGCTCGGTTCGAGCAACTCCATCAACATCGTGCGTGCGACCATCAAGGCCCTGCAGATGCTCGAGCAGCCCGAAGCGGTTGCCGCGCGTCGTGGCCTGCCGGTTGAGCACGTCGTTCCGGCTCCGCTCCTGCGTGCGCAGGCTGCGGGTCGTGCGGCCGCTCGCGCAGAAAAGGCTGGTGCATGATGAAGCTCAAGGTGACCCAGATCCGTTCCGAGATCGGCGGCAAGCAGAACCAGCGTGCCACCCTGCGCGGCCTCGGCCTCAAGCGCATCGGTGACACTGTGGTGAAGGAAGACCGCCCCGAGATCCGCGGCATGATCCGCACCGTCACCCACCTGGTGACGGTTGAAGAGGTGGACTGACCATGACTGAACTGAACAACGCTGAGCCCCTGAAGCTCCACGACCTGCGTCCCGCTCCGGGTGCCAAGACCAAGAAGACCCGCGTGGGTCGCGGTGAGGCGTCCAAGGGTAAGACCGCTGGCCGTGGTACCAAGGGTACGAAGGCGCGCTACCAGGTTCCCGTGGGCTTTGAGGGCGGCCAGATGCCGCTGCACATGCGCCTGCCGAAGCTGCGTGGCTTCACCAACCCGTTCCGTGTGGAATACCAGGTTGTGAACCTCGATAAGCTGCAGCAGCTGTTCCCCGAGGGTGGCAAGGTCACCGTCGAGGATCTGGTTGCGAAGGGCGCCGTTCGCGGCGGCCACCTCGTCAAGGTGCTCGGCACCGGCGAGGTCTCGAAGGCTTTCGAGATCAGCGCGCACAAGTTCTCCGGCTCCGCTGAGCAGAAGATCAACGCGGCTGGCGGCTCCGTAACCGTTCTCTGAACCGATTACGTGAGTCGGCATAGCTGACATCTTTGACCGGGCACCACTACGCAGAATAATCTGTGGGGTGGTGCCCGGTCCTTATACCGGGGCGAGATATAAGTTTCGCGCCATGTATTTCCCCTCCGGTGGAAACCGGACATTGAGGAGGATAGGTGCTTCACGCTTTTGCACGCGCCTTTAAGACGCCAGACCTGCGCAACAAGCTTTTGTTTACCCTCGCGCTGCTCGCGATCTACCGTTTCGGTGTATTCATGCCGACGCCGGGGGTCAATTACGGCAACGTGATGATGTGTGTCGATCAGGCACAGCACGGGGCCGGGGCTGATCTGCTTGGTGCCATCAACCTGTTCTCTGGCGGTGCGCTGCTGCAGCTTTCCGTGTTTGCGCTCGGCGTGATGCCCTACATCACCTCGTCTATCATCATTCAGCTGCTGCGTGTGGTAATCCCTCACTTCGAGGCCCTGCATAAGGAGGGCCAGTCGGGCACGGCGAAACTGACCCAGTACACCCGTTACCTGACCATCGGCCTGGCCGTGCTGCAGTCGGCCACCATCATCACGATGGTGCGCACCGGCCAGTTCTTCCCCGGCTGCACCGTGGCCCCGATTCCCGATGATTCGATCATTACCCAGCTCATGATGATCCTCGTGATGACCACCGGCACCTGCCTCATCATGTGGATGGGTGAGCTGATCACGGAAAAGGGCGTCGGCAACGGTATGTCGATCCTGATCTTCACCTCCATCGCAGCCGGTTTCCCGGCCTCCCTCGGCCAGATCCTCAGCAGCAAGGGCTGGCTGACCTTCGCCATCGTTTGCGCGCTGGGCCTGCTGGTGATCATCGGCGTGATCTACGTTGAGCAGTCGCAGCGCCGGATTCCCGTGCAGTACACCAAGCGCATGATCGGTTCGCGCACGTACGGCGGCACCAGCACCTACATTCCGATCAAGGTGAACCAGGCCGGTGTTATCCCGGTAATCTTCGCCTCCTCGCTGCTCGCGATCCCGACCATGGCCACCTCGTTCGGGCGCCCCGACGCGGCCTGGGTGCAGTGGATCAACACCCACCTGTCGCAGAGCCAGAACGTTTCCTGGCTGTACGTCACCATCTACTTCGCGCTGATCGTGTTCTTCGCGTTCTTCTACGTTTCGATCACCTTCAACCCGGAAGAAATCGCCGACAACATGAAGAAGTACGGCGGCTTCATCCCGAACGTGCGTGCGGGCAAGCCCACCGAGCGCTACCTGTCGTACGTCATTAACCGCATCCTCACCCCCGGTTCGATCTACCTGGCGCTGATCGCGCTGATGCCGGTAGTCGCGCTCGCGGTGCTGGGAGCAACCCGAGACTTTCCGTTTGGCGGCGCGTCCATCCTGATCATCGTGGGCGTCGGCCTGGAAACGGTGAAGCAGATCGACGCGAAGCTGCAGCAACATCACTATGAAGGGATCCTTAGGTGACTACCGAAACTAAAACCCCGTCCCGCCTCCTGATCGTCGGCCCTCCCGGCGCAGGCAAGGGCACCCAGGCCGAACGCATCGTGGAGGCGCTCGGCGTGCCCGCGATCTCGACCGGCGATATTTTCCGCGCGAACGTTTCGCAGGAAACCGAGCTGGGCGTGCTGGCGAAGTCCTACATGGATCGCGGCGAATACGTCCCCGATTCGGTCACCAACGACATGGTGCGCGACCGTCTCGCACAGGACGATGCCAAGGACGGCTTCCTGCTCGACGGCTACCCCCGCACCCTCGCTCAGGTGGATGCCCTCGACGGCATGCTGAAGGACCTCGGCACCGAGCTGGACTGCGTGATCGAGCTCGTGGTTGATCACGAGGCCGTCGTACAGCGCCTGCTGGAGCGCGGCAAGCAGCAGGGCCGCAGCGATGACAACGAGGAAACCATCCGCCGCCGCCTCGAGGTTTACACCGAGCAGACCACCCCGCTGATCGAGGTTTACACCGAGCGCGGCCTGGTAAAGACCGTGGACGGCTCCGCCGCGATTGACGAAGTTACCGCCGAAATCATGAAGGCGCTGGGTCGCTAGTGAGTCCCCGCCTGCGCCGCGAACGCATCGAATACAAGAGCGGCGAACAGATCCTCGACATGCGCCGGGCCGGTCACCTGATCGCTCAGGTGCATGCCGAGGTGGCAAAAGCCATCAAGCCCGGCATCACCACGAAGGAACTGGATACGCTCGCGGAAACCATGATCCGCGATAACGGCGCGATCCCGAACTTCAAGGGCTACCAGGGTTTCCCCGCCACCCTTTGCGTGAGCGTTAACGAAGAGATCGTGCACGGTATCCCCGGCTCCCGCGTCATCGAAGATGGCGACATCGTCTCGGTGGACGGCGGCTGCATCGTCAACGGTTGGCATTCCGATAGCGCCGTCACGACGATTGCCGGTAACCCGCGCAGCGAACGCGACGTGCTGCTTTCCGAGGTAACGCGCCGCTCCATGTGGGACGGTATCGCCGCCATGGCAAGCGCCACCTACGTGGGAGAGATCGGTGCCGCCGTAGAGGACAGCGTCTTCGCGGCGGTGGGGGAGGAGTTCCAGCACCTGGAGGACTTTGGCGGGCACGGCATCGGCAGCGCCATGCACCAGCCCCCCTCGGTGATGAACTTCCGCACGCACGATCGCGGCCCGAAGCTGAAGAACGGTATGTGCCTGGCTATCGAACCGATGCTGGTAGACGGCGATGCGGCCTGGGAGATGCTGCCCGACGAATGGACCATCGTGGCACGCAGCGGCAAGCGCGCCGCCCACTGGGAACATTCGGTGGCATACACCAAGGCCGGGCTGATCGTGCTCACCGCCCTGGACGGCGGCCGCGAGGAACTGGCGGCCAGGGGAGTGCAGGCGGCGCCCGATCCGCTTGGCTCGTGACAGACCTCATTACCTGCTCGTCTGGCATTAGTCCCCTATAGGCCGTAATATTATCGGTTGGGTGTATCCGTACTTTTTCACGGGTGCATCGGTACGACGACAAACGTCTATGCCGCGCAGGCGGCAGGAAAGACTGAGGCCATGGCCAAAAAAGACGGTGTAATCGAGATCGAAGGCACGGTCACTGAAGCGCTGCCCAACGCGTTCTTCCGGGTCGAACTCGCGAATGGGCACATGGTTCTCGCCCACATTTCGGGGAAGATGCGTCAGCACTACATCCGTATCCTTCCCGAGGACCGCGTCTTAGTGGAGCTCAGCCCCTACGACCTGGATCGTGGACGAATCGTCTACCGCTACAAGTGATCCGCAAACACACAAGAAGGACGTCATGAAGGTTTTTCCTAGCGTCAAAAAGATCTGTGACAAGTGCCGGGTGATTCGTCGCCACAGCCGCGTCATGGTGATCTGCGAGAACCCGCGCCACAAGCAGCGTCAGGGCTGATCGCCTCCGCGGGGAATCCCCGCACCCCGCCCCGCATAAAAGGGGCAAAACATAACAGAAGAGACGGCATCACCCGAAAAATCGGGACACCCGCGGTACGGAGGCCGCGGCGCAGCACGTGCGGCTGCGAGATGTCGGATCAGGCCTCCGAAACAGTAGGAGTACTGCACATATGGCACGTCTAGCTGGCGTTGACCTCCCCCGCGAAAAGCGGCTCGAGGTTGCCCTGACCTACATCTACGGTGTAGGTCGCACCCGCGCCCTGGAGACCCTGGCTGCCACCGGCATTTCCGGTGACAAGCGCGTCCGTGAACTGGACGACACCGAGCTGGTGGCTCTGCGCGACCACATCGAAGGTAACTACAAGATCGAAGGTGATCTGCGCCGCGAGGTCGCCGCAGACATTCGACGCAAGGTGGAGATCGGCTGCTACGAAGGCCTGCGCCACCGTCGCGGCCTTCCCGTGCGCGGTCAGCGCACCAAGACCAACGCGCGTACCCGCAAGGGCCCCAAGCGCACCGTGGCTGGCAAGAAGAAGGCCCGCTGACCCTAGAGCAGTAGCTCCGCAGGGCGCTTAAAGGTTGCCCTGCACCGATCATCTCTTCCTACATAAGGAGTTTTGGCATATGCCTCCCAAGAGCCGTCAGGCCGCAGCGGCCCGCAAGCCGCGTCGTAAAGACAAGAAGAACGTTGTTAACGGACAGGCCCACATCAAGAGCACGTTCAACAACACCATCGTTTCCATCACCGACCCGACCGGTGCCGTAATCTCCTGGGCCTCCGCTGGCCAGGTTGGTTTCAAGGGCTCCCGTAAGTCCACTCCGTTCGCAGCGCAGATGGCCGCCGAGGCCGCTGCTCGCCGCGCGCAGGAGCACGGCATGAAGAAGGTCGACGTATTCGTGAAGGGCCCGGGCTCCGGCCGCGAGACCGCGATTCGTTCGCTCACCGCCGCCGGCCTCGAGGTCGGTTCGATTCAGGACGTTACCCCGCAGGCACACAACGGCTGCCGTCCGCCCAAGCGCCGCCGCGTCTGAGCGTGTCCCGCTGATCCATTCATTCCCACCTGAGCGTCATATAGCGGACGTTCGCAGAAAGGACACATAGTGCTCATTGCACAGCGCCCCACGCTGACTGAGGAGTCCGTGTCGGAATACCGTTCCCGGTTCGTCATTGAACCGCTGGAACCCGGCTTCGGCTACACCCTCGGCAACTCCATGCGCCGGACCCTGCTGTCGTCGATTCCCGGCGCGGCAGTAACGTCCATCCGGATTGACGGTGTGCTCCACGAGTTCTCCACCGTCCCCGGTGTGAAAGAGGACGTCACCGAACTGATCCTCAACATCAAGAACCTCGTGGTTTCGTCCGAAAACGACGAGCCCGTCGTCATGTACCTGCGCAAGCAGGGTGCGGGCGAGGTTACCGCGGCCGACATCACGCCCCCCGCTGGCGTGGAAATCCACAACCCCGAGCTTCACATTGCCTCGCTTAACAGCAAGGGCAAGCTGGAGATCGAGCTGATCGTGGAGCGTGGCCGTGGCTACGTTTCGGCCCAGCAGAACAAGTCGAGCGATGGCGAAATCGGCCGCATCCCGGTTGATTCGATCTACTCGCCGGTTCTGAAGGTCACCTACAAGGTGGAAGCCACCCGCGTTGAGCAGCGCACCGACTTCGATCGCCTCATCATCGATGTGGAGACCAAGCCGGCCATCACCCCGCGTGACGCTGTTGCTTCGGCCGGTAAGACCCTGGTCGAGCTGTTCGGTCTGGCTCACGAGCTGAACGTCGAAGCCGAAGGCATCGACATCGGCCCGTCCCCGACCGATCAGGCCATGGCGCAGGATCTGGCTCTGCCGATCAACGACCTGAACCTGACTGTCCGTTCCTACAACTGCCTCATGCGCGAAGGCGTGCACACCGTCGGTGAGCTCGTTGCCCGTAGCGAAGCAGACCTGCTGGACATCCGTAACTTTGGCCAGAAGTCCATCGACGAGGTCAAGGCAAAGCTCGCTGAGCTGGGACTCGCCCTGAAGGATTCCCCGCCCGGATTCGACGCGTCGGCCGTGCTTGAAGCGTATGCCGACGACGACTTCAGCGACGACCAGTACTGAGACATTTTTTCTTCCAAGGAGTTAGACAATGCCTGCACCCACCAAGGGCGCTCGCCTGGGCGGTTCCCCCGCTCACCAGAAGGCGATCCTGGCGAACCTCGCCACCGAGCTGTTCCGCCACAAGGCCATCACCACCACCGAGACCCGCGCCAAGCGTCTGCGTCCCCTCGCAGAGCACCTGGTGACCTTCGCTAAGAAGGGCGACCTCGCGTCCCGCCGTCGCGTCATGCGCACCGTCAAGGACAAGGGCGTCGTACACGAGCTGTTCACCGAGATCGCCCCGCAGTTCGCGGAGCGTCCGGGCGGCTACACCCGCATCATCAAGATCGGCCCCCGCAAGGGCGACAACGCCCCCATGGCCGTCATCGAGCTGGTGCAGGAGGCTTACAGCCCCAAGCAGGCCGTGGTGAAGGAAGCCGAAGGCGCCGCTAAGAACGCCGCCAAGAAGGACGAGGCTGCCGAGGCTCCGGTCGCAGAGACCGCCGCTGAGGAAACCGCTGCCGAGGAGACCACCGAAGCTGCCGCTGAGGTTGCCGAGGGTCCCTACGGCAAGGGCTCCGCTGCCGCCCTCGAAGACGGCTCCGCTCCCGCGGGCTTCGAGATCAAGGGCAACGAGAACTCGATGAAGTACCACGTGCCCGGCTCGCGCTACTACGACGCGACCGTCGCCGAGGTCTGGTTCGACACCCCCGAGTCCGCTGAGGCCGCTGGCTTCACCGCTCCCGGTAAGGCTGCCTCCTGATCTAGGTTGCTTTAGTTAGCGTTAAGGCCCCGCAGGTTTTCCTGCGGGGCCTTCGCTTTGCCCGCATCGCACGAATACGATGCGGGCCTTTGCGTTTAACTAACCGAAGTAGCGGGGCAGGGTGGCCTCGCGGGTTTCGCTCAGGAACGTGAGCGGGTAGCTGTAGGCACCGCCGACGTTTAGGCTTTCGCCGCCCGTCACGCCCAGATGCGCCACCGGGTAGTCGTGCCGCTTCGCCAGTTCGCGCAGTTCCTGATCGCGTTCGCTGCTCACGGCAACTAACACACGCCCCTGGCTTTCGCTAAACAGCGCCAGGAACGGATCTTCGTGCACGGGCTCGGTCTGCACGGCCGCGCCCACGCCGAAACGCAGGCAGGACTCCGCTAGCGCCACGGCAAGACCGCCCTCGGAGAGATCGTGCGCCGCCGCAAAGAGGCCCGCCTGCGCGCCCTCGTGCAGCAGCTGCGCGAGCCGCTTTTCTGCCGCCAGATCCACGCGCGGGGGAATACCGCCCAGGTGGTTGTGGGCGACGTCGGCCCAGGCGCTGCCCGACAGTTCCTCGCGGGTTTCTCCCAGCAGGTAGAGCGCCAGGCCCTGTTCCTGCCAGCCGGAAGGAACGCGCGTGGCAACATCATCGAACACGCCCAGCACGCCGACCACCGGGGTCGGATGGATGGCGGAATCGATGCGCCCGGGTTCGCCGGTGGAGTTGTAGAGCGAAACGTTGCCGCCCGTGACGGGCACGCCCAGTTCGCGGCAGGCATCGGCCAGGCCGGTGATCGCCTGCACGAGCTGCCACATCGGCCCTTCGTCTTCCGGCGAACCGAAATTCAGGCAGTCTGTGACGGCCAGGGGCTGAGCGCCGCTCGTGGCTACGTTGCGGTGCGCCTCCGCGAGCGCGGCCTGCGCCCCCGCGTAAGGATCCAGCTTTGCGTAGCGTCCGTTCGCGTCGGTCGCCAGGGCGATGCCGCGCCCGGTTTCTTCGTCCACCCGCAGCACGCCCGCATCGTCGGGCATCGCCAGCGCGGTGTTTCCGCCGACGTAACGGTCGTACTGATCGCACACCCAGGCTGCCGATGCCAGGTTCGGGGACGCCAGCAGGGAAAGCAGGGTTTCTCCGAGCTGTTCCCGACTCGGGCGAGGGAGTGCCTCGGCGCGGTTGGCCTGGAGTTCGTCCTGCCAGTCGGGGCGGGAGTAGGGCCGATGGTAGGTCGGGCCGTCGTGGGCCACGCTGCGCGGATCTACGTCCACGATTCGCTTGCCGTAATGATCGATGGTGAGCCTGCCGGTGCCGGTAACTTCACCGATGATGGCGCTTTCAATGCCCCACTTTTCGGTGATTTCCAAGAAACGTTCCAGCTTGTCGGGGCTGACCACGGCCATCATGCGTTCCTGCGATTCGCTCATCAGGATTTCGCCCGCGGTCAGGGTCGGATCGCGCAGCAGCACGTTTTCCAGGTCCACGTGCATGCCGCCGTCACCGTTCGAGGCCAGTTCGGCGGTGGCGCAGGAAATGCCCGCCGCGCCGAGGTCCTGGATACCCTCCACGAGGCCGCCCGCGTACAGTTCCAGGCAGCATTCGATCAGCAGTTTCTCCATGAACGGATCGCCAACCTGCACGCTCGGGCGCTTGGTCGGGCCACCGTCGGCAAAGGTTTCGGATGCCAGGATAGACGCGCCGCCGATACCGTCCCCGCCCGTGCGGGCACCGAACAAAACCACCTTGTTACCGGCACCGGAGGCGCTGGCCAGGTGGATGTCCTCGCGGCGCAGCACGCCGATGCAGAGGGCATTAACCAGCGGATTGCCCTGGTAGCAGGGATCGAATACCGTTTCGCCGCCGATGTTCGGCAGGCCCAGGCTGTTACCGTAACTGCCCACACCGGAAACCACGCCGTGCACTACGCGCGCGGTATCTGGGTGGTCGATCGCGCCGAAGCGCAGCTGATCCATCACGGCGACGGGGCGTGCGCCCATCGCGATGATGTCGCGGACGATGCCGCCCACGCCGGTCGCAGCGCCCTGGAAAGGCTCCACGAAGCTCGGGTGGTTGTGGGATTCGACCTTGAAGGTGACAGCCCAGCCGTCGCCGATATCGACTACGCCCGCGTTCTCACCGATTCCCACCAGCAGATGCTCGCGCATTTCGGGGGTGGTTTTTTCGCTGAACTGTTTCAGGTGCACTTTGGAGGACTTATAGGAGCAGTGCTCCGACCACATCACCGAATACATGGCGAGTTCGGCGGCCGTGGGGCGGCGGCCGAGCAGTTCCACGATACGGGCGTACTCGTCGTCCTTCAGACCGAGTTCGCGGTGGGGTAGTTCCTGGTTGGGGGTGGATTTAGCGTTATCTACGGTATCGGGCTCGTGGTGGGTGCTCATACGAGTTTTTAGTTCCTGTCCGTTTCAGGAGCCTGCAGGGAACACGGTCAGTCTACGGTGGTTTAGGTTACATTTGACCCTGTATGAGTAAAGTTTTTTCCTCCCCGCCTTCGCGCCGCGCCCTTTTGGCTGCCGCGCTTCTGCCCGCCCGCCCCGCAGCACGCGGCAAGGGGGCCGACGCGGCGGGCGATGCGTTCCTAGCGCCCGTCTACCGGATTCCCAGCCTGCGCCTGTCGGCGCCTGCTCAGGCAGAGTTTTCCCGCTTGGTGCGCGGTATGCCCTGGCGCGGCTACGCCCACCCCGGCTATCTGTTTACCCTGGCCTTGCCGCTGATGCAGGCGCTGCTGGTGCGCGAGGGCAGCCCGCTAAATATCCTCGCCATGCGGCTCGCCGCGGTGCGGGTGCTGCACGATAAACCGATCCCGCTGCGGGAAGCGGCACCGGCGGGCAAACGCGCGCGCGGCACGGAGATCGGGATTGAGGCGAGGCTGCGCGAGGCCGCGCCGGGGCGCGCCCGCGCCGTGGCGAGCATCCTGTACGGCGGGGCGGTTGCCGCAACGCTGGTATGTGATTTCGTGGCGGTGGATGGCCACGGAGAAGACGCACGCACCGCCGCCGCCACCGCCACCGCCGCGACGCTGCGGCCAACTGGGGATGCCGTCTCCCGCTGGCGCGTCCCGGCAGGGGCGGGCCGCACCTGGTCCCGGCTTTCCGGGGACGTCGCCGCCGGGCAGTTCGCCGCAGTCGGCGCGCAGCTGGCCGGTTTCGATAGGGCCTACGCTCCCGGCATGCTGCTGGCCTCCCGCGCGCTATCCGAGCTGGCCACGGATGTCAGCGTGCCCTACCTGTGGTCCGCCGATTTCTCCGGCGTGCTTTCCCTGCCCGGAAATCTGCGCGTCGCCTACACGCGCGAAAGCGATCACGCCACGGCATTCACTTCCCGCGTCATGCACGGCAGGCTGGAATTCATCCGCGCCGGGAGGAACTGAGAGCCTTCCCTCGCCCCGGCGCCGCCGCGCTTCGCGGTGCGCGCCACCTCCCGGCGGCTAGGCTGGGAACATGACTGCCACCGCGCCCTCCCCGCTGCCCAGCCCCGAAACCCTGCAGGCCCTCGGCACCGACGCCCTGGATCGTCTGATCCTGGAGGTGGCCGACGCGGAAGGGCTGCTTACCGGGCAGCCGCCAATCGTGGTGGTGGACGACGCGAGCGGTGCCCTCAGCGCCGCTGCCGCCCTGCTCGGAGAAAACCCCGTCACCCTCTGGTGTTCCTCCCGCCTAACGCTCAGCGCCGCCGCTGCGCACCTGGAATGGCTGGTTGCGAACGATCTTCTGCCCGCAGAAGCGGCACGGCGCATAACCCTGCTCGATACCGCACCGGGGGAGGACGCCGGAAAACTCGCCACCTCGCCCGCTCTGCCGCCGGGTGCGCTGGTGCTCGCGCGCCTGCCCAAGGCCGTGGCGGAACTGCGCAAGCAGTCGGCGGTGCTGGCGCTCGCCGGATGCGTCGCAATGGTGGCGGGCGGCCGCGTAAAGCACATGAGTCGTTCCATGAACGACGCCCTCGCGCTGTCCTTCAGCGAGGTGCACGCGAGCCGCGGCCGGGGCAGTTCCCGCTGCCTCGTAGCCCGCGAGGCCCGGCCCGACGCGGCGCTGCCCGCACCCGCTGAGGGGGAGGCCGCGCCGGAACTCTGGCACGGCGGCGCGCTGCCGGAAGCGGGGGCGCTCTCCCTGCGCGGCGTGGGCGGCGTGTTCGGCGGGGCCAGCCCCGACTACGGCTCGGCGCTGCTGCTGCGTGCACTGCTCGAAAATGGGGCCGACGCAGCCCCCGATCTGATGATCGACCTCGGTTGCGGTAACGGCCTGCTCTCCAGCGCCCTCCGCACGGCCTACCCGGGCGCGGTACTGCGCGCCAGTGACGATTCGCTGGACGCCATCGCCTCCACCCGCCTCACCCTGGCCGCGAACGGCCAGCCGGTAGACGGCGAAAAAACCTCCCTCACCTGGGAGGCTTCGCTGTCGGAAACCCCGGACGCCTGCGCCGACCTGGTGCTGCTGAACCCGCCCTTCCATCGCGGCGCGGCGGTAGACGCGGGGCAGATCAAAACGCTACTGTCGGCCTGCGCGCGGGTGCTCGCCCCCGGCGGGCAGCTGTGGCTGGTGCACAACTCGCATCTGCGCTACCGGGCGCAGGTGGAGGAATACGTCGGCCCCTGCCGCGAACGGGCTAGGGACCGACGCTTCACCGTGCTGTCGGCGACCCTGCGGGATTAGTTCCCGCCCAGTCCGCTTACGCCTGGGCGCTAAGCGCGCCGAGCAGCCCCGCGAACATACCTAGGCCGTCCAGGCCCGTGCGCGTGCCCTCGCCGGGCATGTCCGGCCCGAAACCGGCCTCCACCGCGTGTTCCGGGTGCGGCATCAGCCCAACCACGTTCCCGGCGGCGTTGCAGATGCCTGCTATCGCGTTGAGGGAACCGTTCGGATTCACCGAGAAACCGTCGGGGCCGCCGCTCGCGCCCTCCACGTAACGGAACACCACGCGGCCCTCGGCCTCAAGCTCGTCCAGGACCCGCTGCTCGGCCACGAACTGACCGTCCTGGTTCTTGAGCGGGATACGAATAACCTGCTCGGCCGTGTACGCGCGCGTCCAGGGGGTGGAATTGTTTTCCACCCGCAAAGGCTGATCGCGGCAGATGAAGCGGCGGTGCGCGTTCTTAATCATCGCGCCCGGCAACAGGTGGCTTTCGCACAGAATCTGGAAACCGTTGCAGATGCCCAGCACCGGCATACCGCCCTTCGCGGCATCCACCACCTTTTCCATCACAGGGGCGAAACGGGAGATCGCCCCGGCACGCAGATAGTCGCCGTAGCTGAAACCGCCGGGCAGCACCACGGCGTCTACCCCGTGCAGGTCGGCCTCGCCGTGCCAGAGCGGCACCCCCTCGCCGCCCGCCAGGCGGATTGCGCGCAGCGCGTCCCGGTCATCCAGGGTGCCGGGGAAGGTGACTACGCCAACTCGCATCACTTACCGCCCTTGCCCTGCTCGGCCGCGTCGTCGGCATAGACAGACACGACATCCTCGATCACCGGGTTGGAAAGCAGCGTAACGGCTGCCTCGCGGGCGGCCGCAAGCACCTCGTCGGTAACCTCCCCGGCCACCTCCAGCTCGAAACGCTTACCCTGTCGGACACCGCCGAACTGCTCGAAGCCGAGCCGGGGCAGAGCGGTGGCGACGGCCTTCCCCTGCGGGTCCAAAATCTCCGGTTTCGGCATTACTTCAACGATTACACGGGCCATGGTTGTGCTCCTATCGAAAGGGGATAACGAGGGATGAAAAATTTGGTGTAAACGGGAAAGGGACAGGTAAAATTGGGGTTGAGACACCGTCGTCCGGCGGGGTCGCACACCTCAATCACGGAGGCACACAGTGAAGATCCGCCATCACCGCCACTCTTGCATGACAGTCACCCTCGCGGGCAAGCGAGTGCTGATTGATCCGGGCAACCTGGCCGACCCGAACGTAGGCCACCGCACCGGGATTGACGCGATCCTGATTACCCACGCGCATCCCGACCATGCCGACCCCGATTTCATCGACGATCTGCTGCTGCGCAACAAGGGCATCCCGATCTATGCCGAGCCGGAGGCCGCGCTGAAGCTCAGCAAGGCCGGGCGAAACATCGAACCGATCCGCCCCGGCCAGGTCATCACCCTTGACGGCGGAGTTGAGATCCTCGCCGTCGGCGGGCGCCACGCGCAGATTCATCGGGACCTCGAACCCATCGGCAACATCGGCTTCGTGCTCACCGCGCCGGGAGAACCGCGCCTCGGTGTCACCGGCGATTCCCTGCATCCGCAGTCCGAATGGACCGGGGTTGATCTGCTGGCCGCCCCCGTCGCCGCCCCGTGGTCGAGCCTGCAGGAAACCATCGACTTCCTGCGCGCCTCCCACCCCAAGCGTTACCTGCCCGTGCACGACGCGATCCTGTCCAAGGCGGGCCGCCGCATCTTCGTCGAGCAGATCAAGAACGCCGTCGAACCGCGTACCAGCGTCGTCGAATGGAACGAACAGGGCACGTTGCAGGTGAAACACGACTTCGAAAGCCTCGACTTCTGATCCGGGAACCGGGTTCCCGGACCCTGGGGCCTTAATCCTCACGGCAGGGAGTGACCCGTCAGCCTTCGGTAGGCGTCCAGGTAGCGGTCCCGAGTGGCCGCCACCACGCGTTCCGGCAGGCGTGGCGGGCGCTCCCTGCCGTTTTTGTCCCAGCCGGAAGCGGGCGAGGTCAGCCAGTCGCGCACGTACTGCTTATCGAAACTCGCGGGGGAACGGCCCGGGCGGTGTTCACTGGCCAGCCAGAACCGCGACGAATCCGGGGTCAGCACCTCATCGCCCAGCGTCAAAGCGCCGTTTTCCGGGTTGATGCCGTATTCGAACTTCGTGTCGGCCAGCAGCAGGCCGCGCTCCTTTGACAGCTTCGCGGCCCGCTCGTAGATCGCGAGGGATGCGGCCTCGACCGCGTCGGCGGTTTCCGTGCCGAGCAGTTCGCGCGCCTGCGCCACCGTAATGTTTTCGTCGTGCTCGCCCTGCGGGGCCTTGCGGGCCGGGGTGAAGATGGGGGAGGGCAGGGCGCTCGCCGTTACGAGGTCGGGCGGCAGGGAGTGGCCCCCCACTTTGCCGTCCACACGGTATTCCGCGAGCCCGCTTCCCGCCAGGTAGCCGCGCACCACCGCTTCGAGCGGCAGCATGTCTAGCCTGCGGCACAGCAGCGCCCGCCCGCGCACGGGCGCGGGCACGTCGTCGGCGCTGATTACGTGGTGGGGGATCAGATCGTCGAGCCGCTCCAGCCACCAAAGCGTGAGCGCCGTCAGTACCCGGCCCTTGTCGGGGATTTCCGGGCTGAGCACGGCGTCGTAGGCACTGATGCGGTCGCTCGCCACGAGCAGCACCGTGTCTTGACCGGGGGTTTCCGGCACGTACAGATCGCGTACCTTACCGGCGGCAACGTGCCGCCAACCGGGCAGTTTCTCAGTCACTGTTTCTCCTTCGGTATGGCGGCGCGCGGCATCGGGCTATTTATTCCCGCCCGCAGCCGGGCTTTTCTCTTCACTGGGGCGGGGCGGGGCCGACGCAGCATCCTCTGCGAGAGCAGCGATATCGCTGCGGTTATGGCCACCGGGTATCTCAATCTCAGCAACGCCCCGATAGGCGGCGGCGCGTGCGTCGGCCACGGTTTTTCCGGTACCGACCACGCACAGCACCCGGCCCCCGGCGGTGAGCAGTTCACCGCCCGGCCCGGTTTTGGTGCCCGCGTGGATGATGCGGCAACCGGTGGCGGCGGCTTCCTTGACGCCGCGCACCGGAAGATCGGAAGTAGAGGTTTCGGGGTAGCCGGGGCTGGCGAGCACGACCGTGACGGCGGCGTCATCGCTCCAGGTAAGCGGCGGCAGATCGGCCAGCGCGCCGGTGGCTGCCGCGTGCAGCAGTTCGCCCAGCGGACTGGTTAGGCGCTCCAACACCACCTGCGTTTCGGGGTCGCCAAAACGGGCGTTGAATTCGACCACGCGCAGGCCGCGCCGGGTGAGCGCTAGCCCGCAGTAGAGCAGGCCGCTAAAGGGAGTGCCGCGCCGGGCCATCTCGGCCACCAGAGGGCGCGCCACGCTATCCAGCACCTGTTCGGTGAGGTCTGCCGGGGCCCAGGGCAGGGGCGAATATGCACCCATGCCGCCGGTGTTTGGCCCGTCGTTGCCGTCCAGCGCACGCTTGTAGTCCTGCGCCGGTGCCAGGGGCCGCACGGTTTCGCCGTCGCTGACGCAAAACAGCGAGACTTCGGGGCCGTCCAGGTATTCCTCGATTACCACGCTGCCGCCGGGTGCCGACAGGCAGGCTTCGCCGTGCGCGATTGCCGCCGTGAAGTCTTTGGTGACTACTACGCCCTTGCCCGCCGCCAGGCCGTCGGCCTTAACCACGTACGGGTTTTCCCCGCCGGGATTCGTGGTTTCCAGCGCGGTGGGGAGCTGATCGGGGGAGGTGCAGGTGACCCAGGCGGCGGTGGGGATCTGCGCGGCCGCCATGACGTCTTTTGCGAAGCTCTTGGAGCCTTCTAGCCGGGCGGCGTCGGCGCTCGGCCCGAAAACGGGGATTTGCGCGGCGCGTAGGGCGTCGGCCACCCCGGCTACCAGCGGCGCTTCGGGGCCGATCACTACCAGATCGACTCCCAGGCTACGGGCCAGGGCGCAGACGGCGGCGGGATCGTTCGCGTCTACGGGATGGGTTTCGGCTTGCTCGGCTATGCCGGGGTTGCCGGGGGCTGAGTGGAGAACATGGGCCTGCGGGTCACGGGCCAGGCGGGCGACGAGAGCATGTTCGCGGCCCCCTGATCCGATCACAAGAATCTTCACGTGACCAGAGTAACGTTTCTCGCGCCGTTTAGGATCTGTTTATGAATTATTTTTCTGGCGAGCCTTTCAGCGGCCGTATCCGGCTGGATCTGGCGTACGACGGCACGGGCTTTCACGGCTGGGCTAGGCAGCCCGGCCTGCGCACCGTGCAGGGCGAACTGGAAAAAGCCCTGGGTGTGCTGCTGCGCAGCGAGGTTTCCGTGACCGTGGCGGGGCGCACCGACGCGGGCGTGCATTCGCGCGGTCAGGCCTGCCATTTCGAGGTGGAGCGCGCCGCCTGGCTGGCGCTGCCGGGCCGCAGCGATAGGCGGCCGGGAGAAGCGCTGGTTTCCCGCCTGGCGGCGGTGCTGCCGGACGATATCGCAGTACACGCGGCCCGCGAGGTGCCGGAGGGGTTCGACGCGCGCTTTAGCGCGATCAGCCGTACCTATCGCTACCGGATCAGCGACAGGCTGGATCTGCGCGACCCGATGCGCCGGGACGTGCTGCGCCACCGGCGGGTACTGGACGTGGCGCGGATGCACGAGGCGGCGCAGGCGCTGCTGGGCGAACACGATTTTCTTTCCTACAGCAAGCCGCGCGAGGGGGCGACGACCATCCGCACCCTGCTGCGCTGCGACTTCGAGCGCCCCGAGGGGGACCGCGCCGACGCGGGCCTGGTGGTGGCCACCGTGCAGGCCGACGCTTTCTGCCACCACATGGTGCGCTCCATCGTGGGCGAGATGATGGCCGTGGGGGAGGGCCGCAGGCCGGTCAGCCATCCGGCCGAGATCCTGGCTGCGTGCAGCCGCGAGGGCGCGCTCGCGGCCCCGATGGCCCCACCGCAGGGACTAACGCTGGAAGCGGTCGAATACCCGGCTGACGAGGCCGACTACGCCGCGCAGGCCGTACTTACGCGGCGGCGGCGGGATGAGTCCCCGGAGTTAATGTCGGCCACAGCTATTTCGTAGGTTTTGCGGGGTTGCGATTGGCGGATGCTCGTCCCTGCGCCGCGCGTCACGTTCCCGTCTTAGCGGTTGACCCTCGGGCCTGGTCGGGGATACTCTTGGAACTCGTTGTGCCCTGATGCGCGCCCAACCCTCGCAGCCGTTTCTCACGCCCGGCGCAGGTGGGGTCCTCACACGCATCCCGCATTCCATGTTTGGAGGGCGGTAATAGGGAGCAGCGAAGAAGGTCATGCTTTAGCCGAAGAAAGCTTGTCCTCGGTCCAATTGAACTGGGCCCGCAAACCGCGGGCATCATCAACTAGAGAAGAAGGCACGAGTGCGTACGTTCACCCCGAAGCCCGACGATGTCGAGCGCTCCTGGTACGTCATTGACGCGACCGATGTCGTCCTCGGCCGGCTCGCTTCCCAGGCTGCCACCCTTCTGCGCGGCAAGCACAAGCCGGTCTTCGCACCCCACGTGGATGCGGGCGATCACGTCATCATCATCAACGCTGAAAAGGTTGCCCTGACCGGCAACAAGCGTGAAAACAAGCTGGCATACCGCCACTCCGGTTACCCGGGTGGCCTCCGCGCAGTCAAGTACTCCGAGCTGCTCGAGAAGAACCCCGAGCGCGCTGTAGAGAAGGCCATCAAGGGCATGCTGCCCAAGAACAAGCTGGCCGCTCAGCAGATCAAGAAGCTCAAGGTTTACCGCGGCGCAGAACACCCGCACACGGCACAGAAGCCCGCCGTGTTCACCATCGACCAGGTGGCGCAGTAACGCCCGCCGTGACGAAAGACATCGAGGAGAAACGTGGCTGACACCACCACCATCGAAGACATTGATGTCGACGCTGCGCCCGAGAGCTACACGACCGAAACGGTCGAAGAGGCTCCCGTAGGCCGCGGGTCGTCCATCACCGCCCCCGGTGCAGGCACCGGCCGCCGCAAGGAAGCCGTAGCCCGCGTTCGACTCATTCCCGGTACCGGTGAATGGAAGGTCAACGGCCGCACCCTGGAAGAGTACTTCCCGAACAAGGTTCACCAGCAGCTCGTTAACGAGCCCTTCAAGGTCCTCGACCTGCAGGGTCGTTTCGACGTCATCGCGCGCATCGACGGCGGCGGCATCTCCGGCCAGGCCGGTGCCCTCCGCCTCGGCATCTCGCGTGCGCTGAACCAGATCGACGAAGAGAACAACCGGCCCACCCTCAAGAAGGCTGGCTTCCTTACCCGTGACGCCCGCGTCATCGAGCGTAAGAAGGCAGGCCTCAAGAAGGCACGCAAGGCCCCCCAGTACTCGAAGCGCTAAACCCGCTCCGCAGTACCAACCGAAAAGCCCCCGCACCGGAAAACCGGCGCGGGGGCTTTCCGCATGTCGGCGCACTAGGCGAAATTACGAGTTCAAACCAATCATTACACTGTGTGACACAAGCAACGTCGGTTGGCACACCATTCGGGACAAAATGGGCCTTTGAGCGGGACAAAACCCGACTCGTATCGCATAGCGTAGAGACGAAGCCACGACAGGCTTCCAGCGGGCCCGCCACGGCCAACCAATGATGCTCGGCGGCGTCCGCTTTCCCATGCCCGAGCAACCCGCTATGCAGCGGTAGAAACCGAGAGATTGAACGTGTTCGACACGCCAATGACCCCCAAGCTATTTATTGACCGCGTACTGAACGGTGCAGCAGTAGGCATCGTCGTAGGTCTTATTCCCAACGCCATGACCGGCCAGCTGTGGAAGTTCCTTTACGCGACCTTCCCGAGCGTAGAGCTCTTCAACACCCTCTACCAGGTTGTATTCGGCATCCAGTTCACCGTCCCCGTCATCGTCGGCATCCTGATCGCGATGCAGTTCTCGATGACCTCGGTGCAGACCGTTATCGTCGCCACCGCCTCCTTCGTCGGCTCCGGCGCGCTGCACTTCACCGAAAAGGGAGTGATGCTGAAAGGCATCGGCGACCTCATCAACACCATGCTCACCGCCGCCATCGCGGTGCTGATCCTGGCCTGGGTGGGCAACAAACTCGGCAGCCTCACGATCCTGTTCCTGCCCCTCATCGGCGGCGGTATCTCCGGCTTCATCGGCATCCTCACCCTGCCCTACGTGAAGTACATCAGCAGCAGCATCGGTGACCTCGTAAACAAGATTGCCGAATCCACCAGCCTTGGCGCGTTCGCCTCCGTGCTGATCGCCATGATCTTCGCAATCCTGATCGTCTCCCCGATCTCCACCGTCGGCATCGCGCTGGCCATCGGCATCGACGGTGCCGCCTCCGGTGCCGCCAACCTGGGCGTTGCCGCCGCGGCCGCCGTGCTCATGGTCGGTAGCTTCCGCGTCAACAACGCGGGCGTCACCTGGTCCGTGTTCCTCGGCGCCATGAAGATGATGATGGGCAACATCATCAAGCACCCGGTCATGTCCCTGCCGCTCGTCACGGTAGCCGGCATCACCGGCCTGATCGGCAACTACCTCAACATCACTGGCACCCCCGCCTCGGCAGGCTTCGGCCAGTCCGGTCTGGTCGGCCCGATCGCTGCCGCCGCAGGCATGGGCGACACCCCGGCTGCTATGAAGGTGTTCATCCTCGCGATGATCTACTTCGTCATCCCGATCGCCCTCGCCGTGCTGTTCCACTGGCTGTTCACCTCGGTACTCAAGATTTACTCGCCCGAGATCTACCGTTTCGGCACCACCGACAAACCCGGCAAGGATGAAGCGGAAGAGGCCGACGAAGCACTCGAAGCAGCCAACGGCACCGCCGAACCGGCAAAGAACTAACCAGCAAAACGCATCGTAAGGAAGGAAAAGCATGAGGATCCTGTTTACTGGCGTCCGTGACGACGAAATGCCCGCCGTCAACGAGTGGATTGCTAACCACCCCGAGCACGAGGTGGTCACCACCACCAAGAACCTGACGCTGGAAAACATCGAAATGGTGGAAGGCTTCGACGCCCTCACCGTGCAGCAGGTGCTGGTTCCCGAAGCCGAGGTTTACACCCGGCTAAAGGAATACGGCATCACCCAGCTCTCGTCCCGCACCGCCGGTGTGGACATGTACGATCTGGTGGCCGCCCGCGAAAACGGCATCGCCATCTCGAACGTTCCGGTTTACTCCCCGAACGCAATCGCGGAGTTCGCACTGACGTCGGCCCTCTACCTGACCCGCCGCTTCCCGGTAATCCTGGAACGCAACGCCAAGCGTGACTTCCGTTTCGCAGGCATGATCGGCCGCGAAATCGCCACCATGAAGGTAGCGATCCTCGGCACCGGCGCAATCGGCACCATCACGGCCCGCCACTTCAAGGCGCTCGGCGCGCAGATCGTCGGCTTCGACCTCTACCCGCGTGACGAGTTCCGCGAGGTCGGCACCTACGTCGATTCGATCGAAGAGGCCGTCACCGGCGCCGATATCGTTTCGCTGCACATGCCTGCCACCGCAGAAAACCACCACCTGTTCGGCAAGGAAATGCTGCAGCGTTTCGCGCCCGGCGCGGTGCTGGTGAACGCGGCACGCGGCGCGCTCGTGGACACCGAGGCTCTGCTCGAGGTGCTCGAGGAAGGCCACCTTTCCGGTGCCGCGCTCGACACCTACGAAAACGAGCAGAAGTACTTCCGTTACGACTGGAGCGATAAGGACCTGGGCGATCCGGTTCTGGAACAGCTCCTCGATCGTGACGACGTACTGGTTACCCCGCACGTCGCGTTCTACACCGAAACCGCCGTCCAGAACCTCGTCTACGGCGGCCTGGACAACGCGGTTGAGGTAAAGACCACAGGCACCTGCCCGTCGGTCGTCAACTAACCACCCGCACTGGCGCTGCTAACCTGGCAGCAGACCAGAAACGGACCGCCCCGGCAACACTGGCCGGGGCGGTTTCCGCATTGAAAGGAAGAAACATGCCCCGTCTATTCGGTACGGACGGCGTACGCGGCCTCGCAAACGCCGACATCACCGCTGAACTCGCGGTAGAACTCGCGGTAGCCGCCGCCCACGTACTCGCCACCTTCGGGGCGTTCGAAAACGGGCGTGCCCGCGCCATCGTGGCCCGCGACACCCGCCCCTCCGGCCCGTTCCTGGCCTCCGCGATCAGCGCAGGGCTCGCCTCCGCGGGCGTAGACGTGCAGGATGCGGGCGTGCTGCCCACCCCCGGCCTCGCCTACCTGGTGGAATCCACCGGGGCCGACCTCGGCGTGATGATCTCCGCCTCCCACAACCCCGCCCCCGATAACGGCATCAAGTTCTTCGCGCGCGGCGGCGTGAAGCTGCCCGACGAGGTAGAGGACGCCATCGAAGCGCGCATGGGCGAAGAATGGGACCGCCCCCTCGGCAACAACGTCGGCCACATTAGCGTTTACGAAAACGGCATCGACGAATACGTTTCCCACCTGGTGCGTAGCGTCGGCGTTTCCCTGGAGGGCCTGACCGTGGTGGCCGACTGCGCCAACGGCGCGGCGGCTGTCACCGGCCCGCGCGTGCTGCGCGAGGCGGGGGCCACCGTGCACGTGATCGGTGACTGCACCGATGGTAAGCAGATCAACGAGGACTGCGGCTCCACCCACCTGGAACGCTTGCAGGCAGAGGTCGTGCGCCTCGGTGCCGACGCGGGCGTGGCATTCGACGGCGACGCCGACCGGTTCCTCGCGGTCGATCACACCGGCGAAATCGTGGACGGCGACCAGATCATGGGCGTGCTCGCGCTCGCCATGAAAGAAGCCGGCGAACTGGTAGACGACGTGCTTGTCACCACCGTTATGAGCAACCTCGGCCTGAAGATCGCCATGCGCGAAAACGGTATCTCCCTCATCCAGACGGCTGTGGGCGACCGCTACGTGCTGGAAGAAATGAACCGCTGCGGCTACCGCCTGGGCGGCGAACAGTCCGGCCACGTCGTGATGAGCGAATTCGCCACCACTGGCGACGGCGAACTGACCGCGCTGCACATCCTGGCCCGCATGGTGCGCACCGGCAAGACCCTGCGCGAACTGGCCTCCCTGGTGCAGCGCCTACCCCAGGTGATGATCAACGTGTCCGGCGTAGATAAGGCCCGCGCCAGCATCGACCGTGGCGTGCTCGACGCGGTGGCGGCGGAGGAAAAGGCGCTCGGAGACGAAGGCCGCGTGCTCCTGCGCCCCTCCGGCACCGAACCCGTCGTACGCGTGATGGTGGAAGCCGCCACGCAGGAACTCGCGCAGGAAACCGCAGAGCGCCTCGCGGGCGTGGTCAAGGAACGCCTCGCGCTGTAATTTCGCGTAAACAAAAGCGTTAAAACGTAAAAGAGCGGGGGCGGGTGCCGGATCGAAAGACCGGCTACCGCCCCCGCTTCTTTTACGCGGCTAAGAACGTTAAATGTGGCGCAGCAGCACGCTGTGTACCTGGTGGTTATCGCTCTTGCGCAGCACCAGATCTGCCCTGCCCCTGGTGGGGCGCACGTTCAGGTTCAGGTTCGGTTCGTTAATGGCCTCCCAGATCGCCTCGGCCTTCGCAATCGCCTCCGCGTCGGTCAGGTCCGCGTACCGTTTGAAGTAGGAGCCGGGTTCGCTGAACGAGGTATCGCGCAGGGAAAGAAAACGATTCACGTACCAGCGGCGAATATCTTCCGTGCGGGCGTCCACGTAAATGGAGAAGTCGAAGAAGTCCGATACGGCCACACCCAGCAGGCCGTCTGCGCGGGCGCGCGCGGGCTGCAACACGTTAAGCCCCTCGATAATCAGCACGTCTGGCCGATGCACCACCACGTGCTCGCCCGGCACGATGTCGTAAACCTTGTGGGAATAGACGGGAGCCTGCACGTTTTCCTTACCGGCCTTCACGTCGGAAATAAAACGCAGCAGCGCGCGCCGGTCGTAAGATTCGGGGAACCCCTTGCGGTGCATGATGCCGCGCTTGGTGAGCTGCGCGTTTGGCAGCAAGAAGCCGTCCGTGGTCACCAGTTCCACGCGGGGCGTAGAGGGCCAGCGGCACATTAGTTCGCGCAGCAGGCGCGCCACGGTGGATTTGCCGACGGCCACGGAACCGGCAATGCCGATCACGTAGGGGGTGTGCGGCGGCGCCTCGCCGAGGAAACGGCCGCGTTCGGCCCGCAGGTGCTGCGCGGCCTCCACGTTCATGCTGAGCAAGCGGGACAGCGGACGATAGACGTCGTCCACCTCGCGCAGGTCTACCGCGTCTCCCAAGCCGCGTAGCCGCTCCACATCCGCCGCCGTCAGGGGGAGCGGGGTTTGTTCTGAAAGCCGTGCCCAGTCGGCGCGCGGAATTTCGCTAAACGGACTGGGGGAGGCGTGGGAGAGAGGACGCATAATCCAATATTTTGCCAGTCTCGATGGGACTTTCAGCCTATTGGCGGCTCTAGGTGAGGGGGAACCCATTCATGCGCGGTAGTCTTGCCCCATGTGTGGAATTGTAGGATATGCCGGCCCGATTGGTGGCGGCGCTAAAGAACACTCCCGTCCGATTGAGGTAGTCCTGGAAGGGCTTACCCGCCTCGAATATCGCGGCTATGACTCTGCCGGTGTGGCGGTGCTAGACGGCGAGGGTGCCCACGTTGTGAAGCGTGCGGGCAAGATCGTAAACCTGAAAGAAGCCCTGGAATCCGAGGCCGTCAGCGAATCGGCCGTAGCCATCGGGCACACCCGCTGGGCGACCCACGGCGGGCCGACGAACGAAAACGCCCACCCCCATATCGGTGGCAAGCAGGGCAAGCTGGCGCTGGTGCACAACGGCATCATCGAAAACTTTGCGCACCTGAAGGAACTTTTGCTGGCCGAGGGCTACGAGTTCCATTCGCAGACCGACTCCGAGGTAGCCGCGCACCTGGTGGCGCGCGCCTACGACGCTACCGGTAACCTGACCACCGCCATGCGCGAGGTCGTCTCCATGCTGGAGGGCGCGTTCACCCTCCTCGCGATCCACCACGACGAGCCGGGCACCATCGTTGCCGCGCGCCGTAACTCCCCGCTGGTGGTCGGCCTGGGCGAAGGCGAAAACTTCCTCGGTTCCGACGTTGCCGCGTTCATTAACTACACGAGCCGCGCCATGGAGATCGGTCAGGACAACATCGTCACCCTGACCGCCGATTCCGTAGACGTGATCGATTTCGACGGTAACCCGGTCACGGACTCGAAACGCTACGAGGTTGAATGGGACGCCACCGCCGCGCAAAAGGGCGGCTACGACTCGTTCATGGCGAAAGAAATCATGGAACAGTCGCAGGCCGTGGCCGACACGCTGCTGGGCCGTTCCGAGGACGGCAAGCTGCAGCTCGACGAAATGCGCATCGACGAAGCCGTGCTGCGCCGCATCGACAAGATCGTGGTGGTTGCCTGCGGCACCGCCGCGAACGCCGGCGAAGTAGTCAAGTACGCGATCGAACACTGGTGCCGCATTCCCGTAGAGGTAGAGCTGGCACACGAGTTCCGCTACCGCGATCCGGTAGTGAACGAAAAGACCCTCGTGGTGGCGATCTCCCAGTCGGGCGAAACCATGGACACCCTGATGGCTGTGCGTCACGCGCAGGAACAGGGCGCGAAGGTGGTTGCCATCTGCAACACGCGCGGCTCCACCATTCCGCGCGAATCCGATGCGGCGCTTTACCTGCACGTCGGCCCCGAGATCGCCGTCGCCTCCACCAAGGCATACCTGGGTCAGATCACCGCCTGCTACCTGCTCGGTCTTTACCTGGCGCAGGTGCGCGGCAACCTGTTCCCGGACGAAATCGCGCAGAAGATGCACGAACTGCAGCAGATTCCCGGCAAGATCCAGCAGGTGCTCGACGGCATGGACCAGGTGCGCGATCTGGCCCGCCGCATGGTTGATACCCAGTCGGTGCTGTTCCTGGGCCGTCACGTCGGCTACCCGACCGCGATGGAGGGCGCGCTCAAGCTCAAGGAAATCGCCTACATTCACGCGGAAGGTTTCGCGGCGGGCGAGCTCAAGCACGGCCCCATCGCCCTGGTGGATGAGGGGCAGCCGGTGTTTGTTGTGGTGCCGTCCCCGCGCGGCCGCCACTCGCTGCATTCGAAGGTCGTCTCCAACATCCAGGAGGTGCGTGCCCGTGGCGCGCTCACCCTGGTTATCGCGGAGGAGGGCGACAACGAGGTAAACCAGTTCGCCGACGAGGTGATCCGTATCCCGCAGACCCCGGTACTGTTCGCGCCGCTGCTTTCGATCATCCCGCTGCAGGTGTTCGCCTGCGAGCTGGCCACCGCGAAGGGCCTGGACGTAGACCAGCCGCGTAACCTCGCGAAGTCAGTCACCGTCGAATAAGCACGCAAAAATAGCAGTCATGACCGACGCCGCGCACCCGCCCACCGAGGGAGGGGAAGAAACAACCTTTCTTCCCGCTCCCGGCAAAGGGGTGTGCGGCGTCGGCATAGACGTGGTCGATATAGCGGCGCTGGAGGGCAGGCTCGCGCGCGTGCCCGCGCTACGCGAAAGGCTATTTAACGGCCCGGAACTAGCTTTGCCTAGCCGTTCCCTAGCCGCCGCTGCCGCCGCGAAAGAGGCGCTCGGTAAAGCGCTCGGCAACCCCGAAGAGCTGTCCTGGCGCGACGTCACCGTGCAGCACACCCGGACCGGCAGGCCATACTTCACGGTGCGCGGCAAGGTAGCGCAAACCGCCCGTGCGCTCGGCGTTGCCAGGCTGCACCTATCCCTCAGCCACGATGCCGGGATAGCGCAGGCAATAGTGGTGGCCGAACGCGGCGAATAGGGCCACCGCTACGGCAAATAGGGCCACCGCCACCAGGAACATCGGTTCCTGAACCGTGACTAATGCTCGTAAACTGGTCACGATGAAACGTGCATACACCGCCCGGCAAATCCGGGACGCGGAAGCTCCGCTGTTAGCGGCCGGCGTCCCGCTCATGTCGCGCGCCGCCACAGCCCTCGCTCACCACACCGCCGCCGCGCTGCGTCGTCTGCGTGGCCGCGTTCCCGGCAGCAGCGTGACGCTCCTGGTCGGCACCGGAAACAACGGTGGAGACGCCCTCTACGCGGGGGCCTACCTGCGCAAAATGGGTGTAGCCGTTACCGCCATCCAAATCTTTGACCGCCTGCACCCGGAAGGCGAAGCTAAGCTGCGCCGCGCCGGTGGCCGTATCCAGCGTTGGAGCGCCACCATGCACCCGGCAGACGTCGTGATAGACGCGATCCTCGGCATCGGTATCGAACAGGCCTATCTGCGGCCCGCCGCGGCCCGCGCCCTCGCCTGGGCGCAGGCGTGCGGGGCGTACCTGATCGCGGCCGATGTTCCCTCCGGCATGCACCCGGATACGGGGGAGGTTCCGGCGGACGCGGTAGCGGCCGATCTGACCGTCACCTTCGGCGGCCTGAAACGCGGCATGTTGCTGCCGCCGGGCGAAAACTACTGCGGCGAAATCGTGGTGGCAGACATCGGCCTGGAACTTCCCGAACCGAACCTGACCCGGCTAGAGGCGGTGGACGTCGCCTCCCACTGGCCCTACCCGGACAGCAGCAGCAACAAATACAGTCGCGGCGTGGTCGGCGTGATCGCTGGCTCCACCACCTATCCCGGTGCTGCCGTACTCACCTGTCAGGGTGCCTGCCGCGCCGGAGCGGGTATGGTGCGCTACCTCGGCCCGCGCGAGGTACTGCGCCAGGTGCTGCACGCCCGCCCCGAAGTTGTCGGCGCGCAGGGCAAGGTGCAGGCCTGGGTGATCGGCGCGGGGCTTGACCCGCAGGTGGACGACGGGCAGCACGCCAAGGCACGCGCCGTACTCGCCCGTGCGCGTGTGGGCGTGGTCGATGCGGGGGCGCTCGATCTAATCCGCCCCGGCGAACGCTACACCGACAACATCGTGCTGACCCCGCACGCCACAGAAGCCGCGCGGCTGGCCAGCATCCTCGGCCACCCGCTCTCGGCTGCGGCAGTCGCGGAGCGACCGGGCGCGGTCGCGAGCCTGCTCGCCCAAATGACCGGCGCAACCGTGCTGCTGAAGGGCGCTACCACCGTGATCGCCCCCGGCAGCGACCCGCAGCACCTAATCACGCAGGCCGACGCCACCCCGTTCCTGGCCACGGCCGGGGCCGGGGACGTCCTTGCCGGGGTGATCGGCACCCTGCTCGCGGCGGGTGTGGACGGTCCCCGTGCGGCTGTGCTCGGGGCCATGCTGCACGGCACCGCCGCCAAGATCGCTTCGCGCGGCGGCATCGCCCCCATCGTGGCGGAGGACGTCGCGCGCGAACTGCCCGCCGCGCTCGCCGCTCTGACGGGGGAGGGAGCATGAGCATCATGCCTTCCCGCGCCGTCGTTTCCACGTCGGCAATCACAAACAACACGCGCCTGCTGCACGACCTGCTGCGCGAAAACACGGCCCTGATGGCGGTGGTTAAGGCCGACGCCTACGGGCACGGCCTGGTGCGTGCGGCAAAAGCCGCGCTCGCGGGCGGGGCCACCTGGCTCGGCGTAGCGCACATCGAAAGCGCGCTCAGGCTGCGCGAAGCGGGAATCGACGCGCCGGTGCTGGCCTGGCTGTGGACCCCCGATGCGATAGACGAAGCCCTGCCGCGCGCCATCGCTGCCGGAATCGATCTTTCGCTCGGCTCCCACGAAATGCTGGCAGCCGTGCAGCGCGTGGCGCGCCAGCTCGGAAAACGCGCCCGTGTACACGTCAAACTGGATACCGGCATGGGGCGCAACGGCGTCCCGGCCGACGGCGTGGCGCGCCTGGCCCGCATGCTGGCCGCCGCCTCCCGCGAAGTCGAGGTGGTAGGTGCCTGGAGCCACCTCGCCACGGCAGACGAACCGGACGGCGAGGCCGTAGTGAACGCCCAGGCCAGGGCATTTAACACGGCCTGCGAACAGCTCAGCGCCCACGTCGGCCCGCTGCAACTGCGCCACCTGGCAAACTCGGCGGCAACCCTCACCCGGCCGGACCTGCACTTCGAAATGGTGCGCTGCGGCCTGGCAATATACGGCTACGCGCCGCTGCCCTGCGACCTGCCGCTGGTGCCCGCCCTCACGCTGGAAAGCAGCCTGGCACTGGTGAAACAGGTGCCCGCCGGGCAGGGCGTGTCCTACGGGCACCGCTACGTTTGCCCGAGCGACAGCCTGCTCGGGATCGTGCCCCTCGGCTACGCCGACGGCCTGCACCGCGCGGCCTCCGGCAAAATGAGCGTCATCGTGCACGCCCGCAGCGGCAGCGTAATGGTGCCGCAGCGCGGCCGCATTTGCATGGACCAGATCGTGGTAGACCTGTCCACGGTGCCCGACGCCGCCGCGGGTGACCGCGTCACCGTGTTCGGCCCCGGCGAACTGACCGCTAAGCACCTGGCCGCCGCCGCAGGCACCATTGACTACGAAATCCTGACCTCCCTCAGCACCCGCGTGCCGAGGGTCGAAAGCGAGGCTTAAATGCCGTCCCAATCGCTCACCCTGGCCACCGCCGGGGCGGAAGACACCCGCGATGTTGCGCGGGCGCTCGCCGGTGTGCTGCGCCCCGGCGATCTGCTGGTGTTAGACGGCGCCCTCGGCGCGGGCAAAACCACCTTCACGCAGGGGCTGGGGGAGGCCCTGGGGGTGCGTGGCCCGGTGGCATCGCCTACCTTCGTGATCGCCCGCGTGCACCCCAGCCTGGTGGGTGGTAGCGAACTGGTGCACGTGGACGCCTACCGGCTGCAGGGAGGCTTCGAGATCGACGATCTCGATTTGGATGCCGACATGGATCGTGCCGTCACCGTGGTGGAATGGGGGCGCGACCGGGTGGAACACCTGGCGGATTCCCACCTGCTGGTGCAGCTTGACCGCTCCGTGAGCGAGGCCCCCGGTGAAACCGACAGCCTGGACGAAGAACGCAGCATCACCCTGGCCGGGCACGGCCCCCGCTGGGCCGGGCAGGCCTGGGACGAACTCGTGAACGCGGTAAGGAGCGTGGCGTAATGATTCTTGGCCTGGATACTTCGGGCGCGATCTCGGTTGCCGTCTGCGACGACGACGGCGAAAAGGTGCTGGCCGCGAACCTGGACTCCCGCTCCCGCCACCACGCCGAGGTGCTGGTGCCGCTTATCGACGCCACCCTGGAACAGGCGGGCGGCACTCGCGCAGACGTAAGCGCGGTCGTGGTGGGGCGCGGCCCCGGACCGTTCACGGGCCTGCGCGTCGGCCTGGTCACCGCCCGCAGCATCGCCGCCGTCCTCGGCGTGCCACTGCACGGCGTCTGTTCGCTGGATGGCCTGGCGCTGCAGGCCGCGCAGGAGGCGCTGCCGGGTAAACGCGGCAGGATCGCCGTGGCGCTGGATGCCCGCCGCCGCGAGGTCTACTACCGCAGCTACGAGTTCACCGCCGACGGCTGGCGGGCCGAGGGCGAGCCTGCCGTAGCCAAGCCCGCCGACGTGGCAGAACAGTTCGCGGGTGCCGACCTACGCGTCGGCCGGGGCGCGCTGGCCTACCCGGACCTGCTCGCCCCCGGCGCGGGGGAGGAACTGGCCGACGTCTCCGCCGAATGGCTGATCCGTGCCGCTTTCGCGCGTCAGCCCCTGGGCGGTATGGATACCTCATCGAGCGAGCCGCTCTACCTGCGTGAGCCGGACGCGGCGCTGCCGACCAAGCGAAAGAGCGCCCTTGGCCTCTGATACGCACCCGGCAGGACCCCCGGTGCGCGTGCCCGGCTGCGAAGTGCCGGGCGTGGCGCTCAGGCGCTTCACGCCGGAGGACGCCGAACAGGTGGCCCTGATCGAGTACGACCTGTTCCCGGACGATTTCTGGGACATTCCCATGCTGCTTTCCGAGATCACGCACCCGGACCGCTGGTACGTGGTAGCGCACCCGGTGGATGAACCGGGGAGGGCTATCGGCTATGCGGGCCTGATGATGGGCGGCGACATCTGCGACGTGCAAAATATCACCACCACCGAACCAGGAAAGGGCATCGGCACGCTGCTTCTGAACGCCCTGCACAACGAGGCCAGGGCCAGGGGAGCCGAACGCATGATGCTGGAGGTGCGCATCGATAACCTGCGGGCGCAGGCCGTCTACCGCCGCCACGGGTACGAACAGATCGCGGTGCGGCGCGGCTACTATCACGGCGTTGATGCGCTGATTTTTAGCCGCGATCTTTAGCTATCTCTATAGGCGCAAAAGCAGGTAGGTAAGGCAACGCCCCGGTGCACCAGACACCGGGGCGTTAAACGCTAGACCTCGCCGAGGGTTAGGCGTAGTGCTGCACCTTGGCGAAGATATCCACGTAGTCCTGATCCAGCTTACGGATGGCGAAGCGCACGCTCAGCGTAAACACCACCGCACAGATCACCAGGGCCAGCGCTATCGCCAGGTAGAGCGCCCAGGCGGGGCCTCCCGCCAGGTGCCAGATGCCGAGGGCGGCGCTGGGAATCAGCGGCAGCCAGATCCCGAACATGACTAGCAGGGTCGAGAAGAACGCGGTACCGGAATTGTTCTTTTGCCGCAGCGGGCTGACGCCGGGGGCGGGTGCCGGGAACGGCAGCAGTACGGCCAACACCATACCGAAGCCGCTGTTTGTCACCAGCAGGTACGCGCCCAGCCCGAGGAAGATCGGGATGTGCTGGCCCTGGCCGAGCGCCAGCGGCATCACGATGGTGGAGACCAGCATCAGCGGCAGGATCACCAGGATGTTCGCCACAATACGGCCCAGCACGTTGTCCCTGGCCGACACGCCCGAGGTGATGTTCACCCAACCGGACGGGCCGTCCATGCCGAAATCGTTCATGGTGCTGCCGGCAGCCATGCTCAGCATCACCACCACCGCGCCTATCAAGCCAGAGGAGGTGCTCGGGTTCAGCCAGGCCATTGCCAACAGCAGGCCAACCATAATGAAGGAAACCAGCAGCGCCACCGAATAGCGACTGTCACGCACCCAATAACGCAGGGAGCGGGTTAGCACAGCGCCGAATGGCGTGGCGGGAACCAACGGCAGCAAGAACGGACGTTCCTGGTTCTTCTTGCTGCGCCCGCGCCGGTTAGCTACCCGAAGCGGTTCTTCCAGCACGTGCCTGGTATGGGTGACGTAAACCGCCCAGAGCAGCACCAGGGAGACGGCGAGAATCGCGTACTGGGCCAGGCCCAGTAGCGGCTGTCCTTCCGCGATGGTCAGAGGCGCGCCGTAGGCCGCAGCCAGCGGGGTGAAGGGGAGATAGGTGACTGCCAAGTGAAGGTTGTTCAGGTTAAAGACTACGTTGAACAGGGCGTCTGAATCCGTCTGCAAAATGGCGTTGAAAGCAAAGACGATCCCAAAGACCACGAGGATGACGACGGTGGCCAGAATGTTCTGCGCCTTTTTCGAAGTGACCAGCCGATCCGTTACCGCAACCAGCGTGTTAAACAGCAGGAAGCATGTCAGCATGGTCAGCGGGGCGGCGGCAACCATACCGGCTGCGGCCAGCCAAAGCCCGGCCCCGGCAGCGCCGGAAACGGTAAACAGCCACAGCAGACCCGTCGCGGTCAGCACCAGAGTCATAAGCGCCGTGAGGATACCGCCCAGGCTGACCAGCCTGGCCGCTAATAAACCGACGCAAAGTTCCTTCGCCCTCACCCCGAGCAGGCTGAAGCGCTTGGTTTCCAGCGGGGTTTCCGGGCTGAACGCCGTCAGCGAGGTAAAGAGCCATGCGAATGTGATGCAGGTGGAAACTACCACCACGGCAAGGCCGGTCTCTGCCTGCCGGGAGGCGGCCGCGCTGAGCAGGAAAAAGCTGACCGTCCCCGCCAGGCCGAGGCCGTAAAGCAGCCCGATGCCGAGGCCGATCATGCGGCCCACATTGCCTTTAATGCCGCGCCACCACAGGGTGAGCGACATCTTCATCAGGAGTCGAGCCACGAGAACCCTCCCTCGCGCTGAGCCTTCACGCCCACCAGCTCGATGAAGCGGTCCTGCAGCGGCTTGCCCGCCCGCACCTCGTCGGTGGTGCCGGAGACCAGCACGTTGCCGTCGACCATGATCGCGACGTGATCGCACAGGCCCTCCACCATTTCCATCACGTGCGAGGAAAGGATTACGGTGCCGCCGCCCGCCGTGTAGCGGCGCAGCAGCTCGCGGATCGTGTGGGCCGACACCGGATCGACCGACTCGAACGGCTCGTCCAGCACCAGCAGCCGCGGGCCGTGCAGCAGGGCGCAGGCGAGCAGGATCTTCTTCGTCATGCCAGCCGAATACTCGGCAATGTACTTGCCGTCTTGGTCGGCCAGATCGAGCGCGTCCAGCAGATCGTCGCTGCGCTGCGCGATTAGGTCTCGGTCCATGCGGCGCAGCAGGCCGATGTAGCTGAGTATTTCCCGCGCGGTCAGGCGGTCAAAGGTAGGCAGGTTGTCGGCCAGAACGCCGATCAACTGCTTGGCGCGCTGCGGATCCTGCCAAACGTCGTGGCCCAGCACCTGGGCGCTGCCCGACGTGGGGCGCAGCAGGCCCGTAGCCATGGAAAGAGTGGTCGTCTTACCGGCGCCGTTCGGGCCGACAAGACCGTAGAAAGAACCTCGGGGAATCGTGAGGTCCACGCCGTGGACTACTTCCTTCTTGCCGAACGACTTCGTGAGAGAAGAAATCTGTAGGGCCGGAGCGCTTTGTGTGTCCATACCTTATTTTTAACAGTGCGGCTGTGACCGGGAAACGACAGAAAGTAAAAGCGAGTACCTACTTTCGTCTATTTCCTTGCGCCGGGTTATGCCGACTAGCTCACCCTAATGCTTATCGAACAGTGTTTATGCAGGTAGATTATGCGAGTTAGCTAAAACGAGTGAAAGGTAGGCTGCCTTGCAGCGAAACAAAAATACCGCCCCGGTTCCGGCCGAGGTCGCGGAAATTCCCATGGCATACCGCCGCATGGCAGCCTGGGGCTGGCGCTTTCTGGTGATCGTGGCCGTCGGCTGGGTGCTGGTGCAGGCAATTGCCGAAATCACCACGCTGGTGATCCCCGTCCTGATCGCGGCGCTGCTGGCCTCCCTGCTGCTGCCCCTGGTCAAACTGCTCACTCGGCACACCTTCCTGCCCCGCAGCGCCTCCGCAGCCGTGGCGATGCTGGGCCTGATCGTGCTCGTCGGCGGCATGTTCACCCTGGCGGGCAGGCAGCTCACTTCCCAGTGGGAAGACATCGAAAAGGCGGCCATTCAGGGCTTTAGACAGGTAACCGACTTCGCCGGAAACACCTTCCAGCTCAACGACACCACCCTGCAGAACTATGTTTCGCAGATTACCGACAAGCTGCAGGAAAACTCGGGCACCATCCTGAGCGGTGCGCTGTCCGGTTTCTCGACCGCCAGCAACGTGCTCGCCGGCATCATCATCTCCCTGTTCACCCTGTTCTTCCTGCTCAGCGGCGGTGAACGAATCTGGCGCTGGATGGTCTGCCTGCTTCCGGCCGAGGCGCGCATCCCCGCGCACGAATCCTTCCGCCGCGGCTGGCAGGCGCTGTCGGGCTACGTGCGCACCCAGATCCTGGTGGCAGCCGTTGACGCAGTCGGCATCGCGCTTGGCATGGTGATCGTCAGCCTGGGCGGCTACGCGGTCCCCATCGGCCTGGTCGTGTTCCTGTTCTCGTTCATTCCGATCGTGGGCGCGATTGTTTCCGGCGCTATCGCCGTGCTGCTCGCGCTGGTGCTAAAGGGCTGGGTTGCAGCCCTCATCGTGATGGCCGTGGTACTGGTGGTGCAGCAGCTCGAAAGCAACATCCTGCAGCCGTTCCTGATGGGGCAGGCCGTGAACCTGCACCCGCTGGCCGTGTTCCTCGGCGTAGCCGTCGGCACCCTGGTGGCGGGTATCCCCGGCGCGCTGTTCTCCGTTCCCGCGATGGCGTTCATCAACTCGACCCTGGTTTACGCCACGGGCCGCGCGGAAGACGACGATCTGGGGGAGGACCGGGCGCTGCACCGGCAGTTCTTCCCCGGCAAGTCCGCCGCCTACCTGGAAAGCCCGGACGCTCCGGCGTACCTGCGTGAACCGCAGGCGGTAAAACTGGACGAAAACGGTGAGGAAACCGCGGAAAACCCCGCTTAACCTCCAAACGCAGCTAAAAGGCGCGGCCCCCAAAACGGGGACCGCGCCTTTTCGTTAGCGGGCTTTTCTGGCCCGGAAACGTCAGCCCTTGTAGGGCGAAGCCTTCTTGATCTCTACCGACAGCTCCTTGCCGTTCGGGGCAACGTACTGCACGGTGTCTCCCACCTTGGAGCCCTTAATGGCAGCGCCCAGCGGGGAGTCGGTCGAAAAGACCTCCAGATCGTCCTCGCCGTCGGCAATCTCGCGGTTACCGAGCAGGAAGGTGCGCTCCATGTTCAACATCGAAATGGTCACCACCATGCCAGGTTCGACCACGCCGTTATCCTTCGGGGCGTCGCCCACCACAGCGTTCTTGAGCAGAACCTTCAGCTCGTTGATGCGGGCCTCAAGCTTGCCCTGCTCTTCGCGGGCGGCGTGGTAGCCGCCGTTCTCTTTCAGGTCTCCCTCGTCGCGGGCCGCAGCGATGCGCTCCGCGATTTCCGTGCGAGCGGGACCCTCCAGGTGCGCGAGCTCGGCGGTGAGACGATCGAACGCCTCCTGTGTAAGCCAGGTTTCTTTGCTCACGTCTGTTAACTCCTGTTACTAAGAGGAAATGCTGGTCCTGGTGGATTCTACACGGGCCAGCCCAGAGTGGGCAGAAAAGCGGGAAGCGTTATTTCTGCGGCTCGCAGCGCATGACCTCCGCGCTCACGGCGCCGCCCACGGTGGTGACGTCGGCGCTAACCAGAGAATCGCGGCTATCGGAGGCGGGAACGGGCACGTTTGCGAAGCCGACCTGCGCGCGATGCGAATCTAACGCCTGCACAGCGCAGGAAAGTACAGTGCCGGGGGTGCGGGACACCTGAAACTCAAGGCGCATCTCGGTGTCGCTAACGTGCTGATAGGAAACCATCTTGCTGCGCACGTCGGGGGAGGAGACGCTCCAGGCGACCCAGAGCACCGCAGCAAGAAAAAGCACGCCGAGCGCCACGATCCCGGCCAGGCGCAGGCGCTTACCGGTCAGTGAAACCGACGTGCCGTACCTATCTTGAAGATGGGCGGGCAGAGTTTCCATGCCACTATTGTGACAGAGAGAAACTACTGCGAGGGGAAACATTGAACGAAGCGTTACGCCTGATGGCGGTGCACGCCCACCCGGACGATGAGGCGAGCAAGGGCGCGGCCACGCTGGCCCGCTACGCCGCGGAAGGCTGCCACGTCAGCGTCGTCACCTGCACGGGCGGCGAAAGGGGAGAAGTCCTCAACCCGCGCCTGGCCGGGCAAGCCGACATCGAGGAAAACCTGCCCAGCGTGCGCCGGGAAGAAATGGCGCGCTGCGTGGCTGCGCTCGGAATCAAACACCACTGGCTGGGGTACGAAGACTCCGGTTACGTGGAGGGAGGTGCGCTGGAAGACCTCCCCGAAGGTTGCTTCGCCCGCACCCCGCTGGATGAGGCCACCGCCAGCCTGGTGAAACTGATCCGCGAAGAAAAACCGCAGGTGCTGGTCACCTACGACGAGATCGGCGGCTACCCCCACCCCGATCACATTATGTGCCACCTGGTGAGCGTTGCCGCCTACCGTGACGCCGCCGACCCGGCCTACCGGCCGGACCTCGGCCCGGCATGGGAGATAAGCAAGCTCTACTACGTGCACGCTTTCCAGCCCCAGCGGATACAGGCATTCCTCGATTACCTGGAACGCACCGGCCAGGAAACCCCCTACCGGGAGTTCATGGAATCCGCTGCGAAACGCCCCCAGCGGCTGCTCACCACGCGCGTTGACGTGGCCGACTACCTGCACAAACGGGAAGAAGCACTGCTGGCGCACGCCACCCAGGTGGACCCCGACGGCATCTTCTTCGCCATCCCCACGCCGGTGCTGCGCGAAATCTGGCCCAGCGACGATTACGAACTGCGCGCCAGCCGGATCGGGGTAGAACTTCCCGAAACAGACCTTTTCGCGGGCATCCGCGAAACCGTAAATGCCGCACCGCGAAGCGAAACGGCGCAGAAAGAGACAGCATGATTACCCTGATCGGGCAGATCGTTAGCGAACGCCCCAAAGAATTAAACGCCGCCACGGTAAGCCCCGGCCTGGCCGGATTCATCGCCGTGTTCCTGGTGGCGCTGGTGACCGTGGCCCTCATCATGGACATGTCGCGCCGCGTCAGGCGCGCACAGGCCCTGGGAGATGCCGAACAGCGCCATGCCGAAGCGGCAGCGGAACAGGCACAGGAAGAAGCTGGGCAGAAAGAGACTGCGCAGGAAGAAGCCTAAAGCGCGGCTAAAGCGGGCGGGCGCCCCGTAGGCAAAGACCGCCCCTAAGGGAAGCGGTTTTACGGGGCGCTCACACGCTGGCGACAGCCAGCCAGACGGCGATGAAATGACAGATAAACGCCGCTGCCGTAAACGAATGGAAGATTTCGTGGAAGCCGAAATAGGTGGCCGACGGCTTGGGGAACTTCGTGGCGTAGACGATGGCGCCGAGCGTGTAGAGCACGCCACCCGCGATGATCAGCCCCACCACGCCCCAGCCGCCGCCAGCGAGCAACTGCGGCATGTAGAAGATCGCGACCCAGCCGAGCGCTACGTAGGCCGGGACGTAAAGCCAGCGCGGGGCCGTGGTCCAAAAGAGCCGGAAACCGACGCCGAGCGCGGCCCCCGACCAGCAGATGGTTAGCAGCACGGCGGCATCGTGAGGGCTTAGTAGGGATACCGCGATGGGGGTGTATGTGCCCGCGATGATCAAAAAGATGTTGGCGTGATCGAAGCGGCGCAGCATGAGCGCGCCGCGCTGGGTCCAGGTTCCTCGGTGATAGGTGGCGCTAATCCCGAACAGCATGCCGGAAGTGAGCACGAAAACCGCGCAGGCCAGGCGGGTGCCGAGCGTCGGCCCGAAGGCGATCAGCAGCAGCCCCGCACAGAGGGAAATGGGGAAAGTGACCAGGTGAATCCAGCCGCGCAGCTTAGGCTTCGCCTGCTCTACGACGGTTTTAACGCTTTTTTCCGCCAGCTCTAGGAGCGAATCGGAATCGTCGGCCGGATTTTGGGAAGGTGCCTGCCTCATTACTTCAGCCTAGCCCACGGACCTGCGAAAACGCTCAGATGTCAGAAAAGGGCCGCGCGCGGCGTAATAATAGGGAGAGAAAGCACAGGCAAAACCGATCCGGGCGAAGAAGGAGGTCACACCCATGCATCTGCCGTCGCTGCTATACCGGGTGTACGAACGTCGCCTGCAGTGCGAGATCGAGGGGAGCCTGCTGCCCCAGCACGTAGCTGTCATCGTGGACGGAAACCGCCGCTGGGCGCGCAGTTTCGGTGCCAGCACCGAAGAAGGCCACAGGCAGGGCGCCGCCAAGATTTCCGAGTTCCTCACCTGGTGCGAGGGCCTGGGTATCCCGGTGGTTACCGTCTGGCTGCTTTCCACGGACAACCTTTCCCGTTCCCCCAAGGAACTAGACGCGCTGTTCCAGATCATCCTGGGCGTGGTAGAACGCGTGCACGCCGCCGGATACACCGTGAAACTGGCGGGAGCCACCGACACCCTGCCCTGCGACGTGGTGACGCGGCTGCGTGAACTGGAGGAATCTTCCGCCCAGGGCGCGGCGCTCACCGTAAACGTGGCGATCGGTTACGGCGGCAGGCAGGAGATCACCGATGCCGTGCGCTCCCTGCTGAAAGCCGCGCAGGCGGAGGGCAAAGACATCGCGCAGGTGGCGAACGAACTCACGCCGGACGCTATCGGCCAGCACCTTTACACGCGCGGCCAGCCCGATCCCGACCTCATCATCCGCACCTCCGGGGAACAGCGTCTTTCCGGCTTCATGATGTGGCAGTCCGTGCATTCCGAGTTCTATTTCGCGGAAACGTTCTGGCCCGAATTTCGCCGGGTAGATTTCCTGCGCGCTCTGCGCGACTACACCCGCCGCGAACGCCGCTTTGGGGCGTAAACGTGGGGGAGTGGCGGGCCTGACTGCCTGGCGCGGGTTGCCGGTTTAACGTTTGGGTGCAGTAACCGCTGTTATTCCCACGCCATGACGTTTGGGTGCACTAAGCGCTACAAAAACGCGGTTTAACCCACTGAAAGTGCACCCAAACGTAAGGGGTAGCTAAAACTGCACCCAAACGTAACCGTTTTACTTATCCGGGGGAGGCTGACTACCGCTCCGAAAGCCCGATCGCCTTACCGGTTGCTCCGCCCCGGCATACCGCGGCAGCGGGCCTCTTAGGCTGCTATCGGGCCCTTTAGGCTTGGCGCGTTAGGGCTGGTGAGCTAGGAGTGGTGGGGTAGGGCCGGTGTCGGTTACGCCCGGCCGATCCCCGTCATGCGCAGCGGATCGAGGGCCGTGTGCAGTTCTTCCTCGCTGATCTCCCCGCGCGCCACGTAGCCCAGGGCGCGGGCCGATTCCGCCACCGTCAGCCCCTCGGCCACCGCGTGCTTGGCGATCTTCGCCGCCTCCTCGTAGCCGATCAGCCGGTTCAGCGGGGTGGCGGTGGCCGGAGACATCCCGGCGAGCCGCGCCGCATGTTCCCGGTTCGCACGAATACCGCAAACGGCCCTGTCGGCCAGCAGCCTGGAGGAGCTGGCAAGCAGCCGCAGCGATTCCAGCAGGGCAGTCCCCATCAGCGGGATCTGCACGTTCAGCTCGAAACTTCCCTGCGCCCCGCCCCAGGCGATGGCCGCGTCGTTGCCGACTATCCGGGAGCACACCATCAGCACCGATTCCGGCACTACCGGGTTCACCTTGCCCGGCATGATCGAACTGCCCGGTTGCAGGTCCGGCAGCAGGATCTCGCCCAGGCCGGTGTTCGGGCCGGACGCCATCCAACGCAGGTCGTTACAGATTTTGGTGAGGGAAACGGCGCAGGTGCGCAGCGCACCCGACGTTTCCACCAGAGCGTCCCGGCCGGACTGCGCCTCGAAATGGTTCGCCGCCTCGCGTAGCGGCAGGCCGGTCTGCTGCGCCAAAAACTCTATCGCGCGCGGGGCGAAACCGGCGGGGGTATTAATGCCGGTGCCGACCGCCGTGCCGCCGAGGGGCAGTTCCGAAAGCCGGGGCAGGCAATCGCTAAGACGCTGGTGACCGTAGCGAACGGCAGCCGCGTATCCGGCGAACTCCTGGCCGAGCGTGACCGGGGTGGCGTCCATCAGGTGCGTGCGGCCGGGCTTAACCACGTCCGCAAACTCGTCTGCCTTGGCCATCAAAGCCAGCTCCAGGTGAGCCAGCGTGGGCAGCACCTCACCTGTCAGCACCGTCGCCGCAGCCACGTGCACCGACGACGGAAAAACATCGTTAGAGGACTGGCTGGCGTTCGCGTGATCGTTCGGGTGCACATCCAGGCCCGAAAGCTCGCGAGCACGGCGGGAAAGCACCTCGTTCATGTTCATGTTGGAACTGGTGCCGGAACCGGTCTGGTAGACATCCACCGGGAACTGATCCGCGTGCGCGCCCGCGATCACCTCATCGGCCGCCGTCACCAGGGCGGCGGAAACCTCGGGGGAAAGCACGCCCAGCTCGCGGTTGGCACGGGCCGCCGCCTTCTTAACCTGCGCGAGCGCCACCACCTGCGCCGGCTCTAGCCGCTGACCCGAGACGGGGAAGTTTTCCACCGCGCGCTGGGTCTGCGCCCCGTAAAGGGCATCCGCCGGGACGGCTACCTCGCCCATCGTGTCCCGTTCGATACGCGTGGGGGAGGGCATGCCACTGCCGTCGCTTTGCCGGTTCACAGGGCCGCCTCCACATCGCCGCGCCAGGGCGGGTTCGCGCCCGGCCGCGCAACCGCCACGCCCGCGCAGCGGGAGGCGTGGGTTACGACGGCGCGCAGCGTATCGGTATCGATGCCGTGCAGTTCCCGGCGGTTATCCGCACCGAGCAGGCCGCGCTGCGCGAGCGCGTCCAGCAGCCCGGCGGTAAAAGTATCGCCCGCGCCGACGGTATCCACCACCTCGCAATCGGGTGCCGGAACCTCCACCTCGCCCGCGGCGCATACCGCCCAGGCACCATCGCCGCCGTGCGTGACCACCACCAGGGCGGGGCCGGTCTGTAGCCAGAGCCGCGCTATCTCTCGCGGGTCATCGTTGGGCATAAGCCACTGCACGTCGGCGTCGGATGCCTTTACCACGTCGGCCAGCGCCACCAGCCGCTGCACGTCGGGCAGCACCTGCGCAGCGCCGGGGAGCAGCGAGGGGCGGATGTTCGGGTCAAAAGAGATCGTGGCCGTGCCGCGCAGGGAGCGCGCCAGCTTCTCCACCGTCTCCGCGCCGGGGTGCACCAGCGCCCCGAGCGAACCGAAATGGAAAGCCGAAACACCATCGGGGACCTGCGCATCGCTGCTGGGCCGCCAGGAAAAATCGAACTCGTATTCGGCTACCCCGTGCGCGTTCAGGATCGCCCTGGCCAGCGAAGTGTCGGCACCCGGATTAACACTGCCCGGAATCAGGCTTGCCCCGGACTCGGCCAGGTGAGCGCTGATGGCTTGGCCCCTAGCGTCGTCCCCGAGGTCGGTAAACAGGTGGGAGGGGTAGCCCAAGCGCCCCAGAGCCACCGCAGTGTTCATCGGGGAACCGCCGGGATGTTCGCTAGTGGAACCGTCCGGGCTGATAACGATGTCTGTCAGGGCCTCGCCGGCCGTCAAAAAGGTAGCGTCCACCCCTCGATCATCGCATTAAAAGGCGCGGTCAAGCCACCGGTAAGGCCCCCAGAAAGGCGTTCGCAAAGAAAACTGGCAGGGCCGCGTTAGGTGCCCTGTTGGGTATGCGGGGGAGAGTTGGGTGAGAATAGGGGGCATGGCCTCATCCCGCATCCCCACCCGCAAGAACACATCCGTGAAAAACATGGTGTGGGCGATAGGCCTAAATCTAGCCATCGTGATCGTCGTAGCCGCGCTGGTGGCGTTCCCGCGTGAGGGCAACAAGTACAGTCAGCCCGAAGTGGACGTGGCCGACACCGCGCGCCGCGCCCAGCCGGTGGTGGGCTTTCCTCTGGTAGCGCCGCAGACCCCGCAGGGATTCACCGTGCGGCAGGCAAAACTGGCCACCGGCACGCCCGTGAGCTGGACCCTGCGCTACAGCGCCGACGCGAAACCGCTGCAACTGGTGGAACGCAAAGAGGCCACCGCCGGGCTGGTGGTAGACACCCTGGGCAAGGCTAGCTCGCAGGGCACGGTGGAGCTAGACGGCGTGAAATGCGAACGCTTTAGCGGCGAAGCCGGGCACGACGCCCTGCAATGCGCGGGCAAGGGCTGGGCGTTCATCGCCTCCGGCACGGGCGGGCCGGAAAACGTAGAAAAACTGGCCCGCGCCGCCATCGCCTCGCTGCCTGCGTCGGCGCGATGAATTAACTTAGGGTCGGCACGCTAAATTACTGGGGCGTTGCCCGAGTTGCTGGGCAGCTTGTTGGGTAGCGCCTGCTTGTTGAGCAGCGCCTGCCCGTTAGCTTTCGCCCTGGCCCGCCTGCCCTTCTTGACCGCGCGCCACGGCCGCCTCCAGCTTGCTGCTGGCGTTGTCCAGCCAGGACTGGCAGTGCGCAGCCAGTTCCTCGCCGCGCTCCCACAGGGAAATCGCCTGCTCCAACGGAACATCCCCGGCCTCTAACTGACGCACCGTGGCGATCAGCCGATCCCGCGCCTCCTCATAACCGAGGGCCGCCACCTCGGGCGAAACCTGCACCGCTGCGCCGCTATTCGCGTCGTTTTGCTTACCTGCCATGAATTAACTCCTTAACGTGCCAAAGTCTTAAATGAATGCCCGGCTGCTCAAGCGATTCCGCGCGGGCCACCGGTTTATTCGGCGCGGGCCGCCAGCCTGCCCTCTGCCAGTCGCAGCGAGAGCGCCGCGCCGCTTGCCACCTGTGCCGGGTCGGTCACCGTGCGGCCCTCCTCGTCCTGCACCACCGCGTAGCCGCGCCGCAGCGTGCTCAACGGGGAAAGGGCCCGCACCTGCTGGCGGAAGAAATCGACCTCCCGCATCCGCTCGGCAAACAAAGCCCGCATACGGGTGCGCGCCAAAACCACCTGTTCCCGCACCTCGCGGCGCGGACCCTCAATCAGCGTGAGCGGCCTGGCCAGCACCGGGCGCGAACGCACCTGCGCCAGCCCCTCCCGCTCGCGCGAAAGCCGTGCCCGCAAAGCGCTGCGCAGCCGCAGCCGCGCCTGCTCCGCCAGCTCCCGCTCCTGCCAAAAATCCGGGACCACGCGCTTCGCCGCGTCCGTCGGGGTGGAAGCACGCAGGTCGGCCACCAGATCAAGCAACGGCGTATCAACCTCGTGGCCGATGGCGGAAACCACCGGCACGCTCGTGGCAGCCACCCGGCGCACCAAAGACTCGTCCGAGAACGGCAACAGATCCTCTATGCTGCCGCCGCCGCGCGAAATGATGATGACGTCCACTCCCGGCATGCCGTCCAGCTCGTTAAGTGCGGCGGTCACCTCGCGCACCGCCCGTTCGCCCTGCACCGCGACCTCCCGGATTACGAACTCGATACCGGGCCAGCGGCGCTCGCCGTTCACCACCACGTCTTTTTCGGCCGCGGACTGGCGCCCGCAGATCAAACCCACGCGGCGCGGCAGGAAAGGCAGCGGGCGCTTGCGGGCGGCGTCGAACAGACCCTCCGCCGCGAGCGCCTGTTTCAGCTTCTCCAAGCGGGCCAGCAGCTCCCCGATCCCCACCGGGCGCACCTCGTCCGCCTCAAGCTGCAGGCTGCCGCGCTTGCTCCAAAATGTCGGCTTCGCATGGAATACGATCCGCGAGCCGGGCAGCAGATCCACGCCCGCCCGCTTCAAATGCACCTCGCGTACCGGCACGCTGAAAGACATATCCACTTCCGCATCGCGCACCGTCATAAACGCCAGGCCGCTGCCGGGGCGGCGGTTCAGCTGCACCAGTTCGCCCTCCACCCAGAGCGCCGACATGCGCGAAACATACTTCTCCACGTTCACGGAGAGCAGCCGCAGCGGCCACGGGTTATCGGGCGTGGTTTCTGCCGCGGTCGCGGCGGGGGCGGGGTTATCGGCCATGACACTACTGTGGCACGAGTACGCCGCAGAATGTGAGATCGAGAGTATCGCGGGGGATAACTGCGCGATACGCCGCAGACGCTACGCCGCGCCCTGCATATGATGGCGAACGTGACGAAACGAGTTCTTCTTGCCGAACCGCGCGGCTACTGCGCGGGCGTTGATCGGGCGGTAGTTGCGGTGGAGCGCGCCCTCGATCATTACGACGAGACGGTTTACGTGCGCCACGAAATTGTGCACAACAAATACGTGGTGGAGACGCTGCGGAAAAAGGGCGCGGTGTTCGTGAAAGAGGTAGACGAGGTGCCCGAAGGCGCGCTCGTCATCTTCTCCGCGCACGGCGTCTCCCCGAAGGTGCGCGAAATGGCCGAAGAACGCGGCCTGCGCACCATCGACGCCACCTGCCCGCTGGTGACCAAGGTGCACCGCGAGGCCGTGCGTTTCGCGAAGGACGATTACGACATCCTGCTCGTCGGCCACCGCGGTCACGAGGAAGTGCAGGGCACGGCGGGCGAAGCGCCCGATCACGTGCAGGTAGTGGACTCGATCGACGAAGTAGACAGCATCGAGGTGCGCGACCCCGAAAAGGTGGTTTGGCTGTCGCAGACCACGCTGAGCGTGGACGAGGCGATGGAAACCGTGGATCGCCTGCGCACCCGCTTCCCGCTGCTGGTTTCGCCGCCGAGCGACGACATCTGCTACGCCACCCAGAACCGCCAGGTGGCGGTCAAGAAGATCGCCCCCGAAAGCGATCTGGTGCTGGTGGTTGGTTCCGCGAACTCGTCTAACTCCGTGCGCCTGATGGAGGTTGCCAAAGAGGCCGGTGCGGGCGATTCGCAGCGCATCGACTCGGTGGCCGAGCTCAAGGACGAATGGTTCGAGGGCGTGGAGACCGTGGGCGTGACCTCCGGCGCGTCCGTCCCCGAACTGCTGGTTGAGGAACTGCTGGCCGACCTCGCAAAGCGCGGCTACGCCGACGTGGAGGCCGTGCGCACCGCGAGCGAGGACCTCATGTTCTCGCTACCGCGCGAACTGCGCCAGGACCTCAAGAAGAAGGGCCAGGACGACACCCGCCAGCGCCCGTCGGCACGCAAAAACGACGGCTGCAACGACGGCCTGGCCTAAGCGCCGGGTTCCTGCCCCGGCTGCTGCGGTGTTTCCTGCGCCGGGAGCGGGGCGGGCCGACGTTCCAGATCTGCCGGTTCGCTCAGTTCCTCCCCGGAAACGCCGTAGCTTTCCAGCGCCCGCACGCTGACGAGTACGCGCGAGCGCAGCGAACCGAGCGCGTCGTTATACGCGCCGACGGAGGCGTCCAGGCTGCGGCCCAGTTTTGCCACATGCCCCAGGTAGGTGTTTAGCCGCTGGTGCAGGGTCTTGCCGGTGGCGACTATCTGCTGTGCGTTCTGGTTGAGGGCGTCCGTGCGCCAGGCGTGCGCGGCCGTTTTCAGCAGCGCCACCAGCGTGGCCGGGGTAGCGATCACCACGTTGCGGGAGAAGCCGTATTCGAACACGCCCGGATCTGCCTGTGCTGCCGCCGCGACCATGCCCTCCGACGGCACGAACAGCACCACGAACTCGGGGTTATCGGGCAGCGCGGCCCAGTATTTCTTGTCCGAGAGACGCTTCACGTGCTCGCGCAGCGCGCGGGCGTGGCGCGCCTGGAGCTCGGGGGTGTCACCCTCTAGCGCGTCCAGGTAGGCGTCCATCGGCACCTTTGCGTCCACCACCAGGCTGCGGCCGTGCGTCAGGTGAATCAGCAGGTCCGGGCGCTGCGTGGCGCTGGGGCTGGCCGATACGGCGTCGTTGGCCTGGCTGGACTGTTCGCTGAAATCGCAGTGCGGCAGCATCCCCGCCGCCTCCACCACCCGGCGTAGCTGTAGTTCGCCCCAGCGGCCCCGCTGGGTGGGGGAGCGCAGCGCCGAGGTGAGGGCGTGGGTCTGCTGGCCTAGAGTGGCCGACTGCCTGCCCAGGTGCGCCAGGTGTTCGCGCAGCTCGCCTTCGGCGCGCAGCCGCGCCTCGTGCGAGGCCGAGAGCTGCCGCTCCAGCAGCGCCAGGGTCTGCGCGACCGGCTGCACCGTGTCCCGCAGCGCCGCATCCCGCTGCGTATCGCGCTGGGAAAGCTCAGCCTGCTCGCGCCGCCACTCGCTGCGCAGCACGTCGGCATCCAAACGCTGCCCCTGCGCCGCCCGCTGGAACACGAAAAACACCAGTGCGGCCCCGGCCACGAAGCCGAGCAGCGCGCCGAACAGTGCCGCGAAAACCAAAGGATCCATGGCACAAGCAAAACACGCGGGGGTGACGGCGTAAGGGGAAGGGCCCGGGGCGGTGTGTGGCGTGTACCTGCGGGCGGCGCGGTGAGCGGGCGTTTTCGCCTCATACCCCCTAGAATTGAGGGCGTGGCTCTAACAATCGGAATCGTCGGCCTGCCCAACGTTGGCAAGTCCACCCTGTTCAATGCACTCACCCGCGCCGAGGTACTGGCGGCGAACTACCCGTTCGCAACCATCGACCCGAACGTCGGGATGGTCCCCCTGCCGGATGAACGTCTTGGCCAGCTGGCCGAGGTCTTCGGCAGCCAGCGCCTGGTGCCCGCCACCGTGTCGTTCGTCGACATCGCGGGCATCGTGAAGGGCGCCAGCGAGGGCGAGGGCCTGGGTAACAAGTTCCTCGCCAACATTCGCGAGGCCGACGCGATCTGCCAGGTGACCCGCGCGTTCGCAGACCCGGACGTGACCCACGTATCCGGCAAAGTAGACCCGGTATCCGACATGGAGGTCATCACCACCGAGCTGATCCTGGCCGACCTGCAGACCCTCGAAAACGCGCGCCCGCGCATCGAGAAAGAGGTCAAGCGCAAGACCATGGAGGCGTCCGTGCTTACCGCGATGGATGCCGCCCGCGACCTGCTCGAGACCGGCAAGACCCTGTTCCAGGGCGCGAAGGACGCCGGGATCGACCTGGCCGAGCTGCGCGAGCTGCACCTGATGACCGCGAAGCCGTTCATTTACGTGTTCAACACCGACGAAGCGGGCCTGGCCGACAAGGCGATGCAGGAGCGCGTGCGCGCCGACGTGGCCCCCGCCGAAGCGATCTTCCTGGACGCCAAGTTCGAGTCCGAACTGATCGAGCTGGAACCGGAAGAGGCCGCCGAGATGCTCGAGTCGACCGGCCAGACCGAGTCCGGGCTCGACAAGCTGGCGCGCGTCGGCTACGACACCCTCGGCCTGCAGACCTACCTGACCGCCGGGCCGAAAGAAGCCCGCGCCTGGACCATCCGCAAGGGAGCGACCGCCCCCGAAGCCGCCGGCGTGATCCACACCGATTTCCAGAAGGGCTTTATCAAAGCCGAAATCGTATCGTTCGACCACCTCATGGAGGCCGGATCCATGGCCGAAGCCAAAGCTAAAGGGTGGGTGCGCATGGAAGGCAAGGACTACGTGATGGTTGACGGGGACGTGGTCGAGTTTAGGTTTAATGTTTAGGCTCTAAAGCCATGGAAATAAGATTTTAATTTTGCGCTTGATCCATGCCGAAGATTTCGATTACTAAATGGAGGCAGGAGTGATAATTCTAGCACTATTGGTATTCCTGGCAGCTCAAATCGGGATTTTATTTGCATTTTACCGGATGGTTTTACGGCCATTGCCCACTCAAATAAATGAACTTCTTTTTGTTCGCCACATCAATAATGAATTGACTAAAACAGCAACTGATGCGGCAGAGTTACTTAGGGTAAAATTGCTAGAGCTTGAAGAAGAGCGGCTGGAGGCAATAGCCAAATACGAAGCGCTAAAGGGACGGAGGAAGATAACCGAAACTCAGAAGGCTGAGCGTGTAGCGTTCAAGAAGGCCACGGAAAACCTAGCGAGCCAAATTTCTGGAATCCAGAGCAGAATATCCGAGCTATATACAGAGCCGCCGGTCTTCAGCAATATATATAGAATTGAGCAGACGAGACTGGTGACAGTGATTAATAGATATCTTGATGAGAAACGTCAAACGTAGTGGCGAGACTTAGAGAGTGGAGGTAAATTACTTGTCATGAAGGGAGCTGGTTGGATTTAAATCCAACTCTCTCTCCGCCCCCCCCGGGCATAATTCCCTATTAATCAAATGTCCGTATAATTCCCCCATTAAAGCCTAATTTGACCTATCTGTCTGCTAAATAAAAGAGCGGTGCCGTTCGGGTGCTTTCTGGGTTCTGTTGGCAAATCTGGCGATTACTAGCCAGTGTTGGCTCGATATCACGAGGTGTGGGTGTACTGACTTGCGGTAGCTAAGCTGAGGATTTTGGGCCGTCGTATATACTGGTAAATATACTAGATAGCTCTCCAACTATGGCGTCACTATTATCACCTAGTACTTGTCTAAATTCTGCGATACTTGAGACTTTTTCGCGGAAATTTATTGCCTCGGTAATTTTGTCTGTCGTTGCATTTGATCCGTAGTAGTTTTCTAGACTCCCACGTTGTAGCACGTATGTGTGCTCCTTGCTTAACAGAGAGATTACGGAAATTTTAGCAAGAGTAATTTCTGGATTTTCCGGATTTGTCAACTGGTCCGTCTTATTGCTCTTTTTACCTAAGTCAAATAAGGTGTGGAGTGTATTTTTTATATTTTTTGCAGTGTCTATCTGAGGGGCTTGTATCCAGTCGGATAGATATTGCTGAGCACTGGTCCAGAGTTCTTTAGCGTCTCCACGACCACAAATCTTTCTAATTTCCTTTGCTTTAACGTCGCTCGTGCGCTGTATATATTGATCTATCAGCTGCATTAACTTATTGTGTTCAGCTTTTATTTCTGCATTATCGGTAAGCTGGTCGAATCCTCGCGTAAGCGAATCTAGGTCCGTGATAACATGCACTGGAACATTGAATTTGGAGAAAAAGTTTCTGTAACGTTTAATATTTCCCTTGCCGTTTATTTTTGTGAACATAACATTCTGATCTATGTTATTCCATTTAGGATTTATTACTTTGGCCAGATGTGGATAAATAAATGTGTCGCTATCGCCCTCGACCAGAACTACAGTTTGGGCGAAGAAAGCGGCTTCATTATTTTCATACTGAATTATTTGGTAGGCGTCGCGGTTTGTTAGGGTAAGGTCTACGGGAAGTGTGGATACTCCACTCTTAGTCTTGCTTAGCTTTATGAATCCTTTGGTATTAGGTAAGAAAAAACTCGGGGAATGGGTGGTGACTAATACCTGGTGGTCGTGTGAAAATACCTCCAAAGCGCCCATTAGCTGTTTCTGAGCTTTTGGATGTAAATATAGTTCAGGTTCTTCAAACAGCAGTAAGTATGGGGAGGGATCAGAGTTCATTTCGCTACCTAGGCCGGTGTCTTTAATTCTCGCATAGGCGCGAAGGAGGGCGAATAAAACAGTCCTTTTTAGCCCATCTCCCTTATTTGTTACAGGTCCTTGATGTCCATCATCAATACTTATAGTAGCTCCAGCGAGTAACATAGATAGCGAGGGGGCAGGTACCTCCATATGTAGTGAAATTCCAGGAAAGCTTTCCTGCACAAAGGATTCGATTGTTGATTCGATCTTTCGGACAGCATCTAAGCGGTTATCTACTTTTTGACCATCCTCGGATAAGGAGATATTTAGTTTTTCGTATACCGACATAAACTCGTTGGCAATATCAGTAAAATTGTCCGAAACGCTTTCAAATAGCAATTTGAGCATCTTGCTAAATGCCGAATTGCCGCTTGCCTTTGCTTCCGCAGACACGTCTTTGACTGCTTCAACATAGATTATAGAGGGCAAAAGAGGGGTTATCGCGTTGGCAATTCCTGTGGGGTACGAAGCCCCCACTTCTGCTAGTTCTGTGGGCGGGAGTTCTTCTACAAGTTCTTCAAAGGCTTCCTTAATTTGTTTCTGAGTTGTGAACGTAGTTACTTTATTTCGAATCTCGGGAATTAGCTTTGCGGCCTCGTCAAGGCATTCATTTCCTTTTTTCCCTTTCATTGCATTAGAAAGTTTTTGCAAATCCCAATTGGGATTTTTGGGCCCGATCTTTAAGTATCCAGATTCGGCCTTCCCTTTAGGTGCTTGCCTCCGAAATATTGTGAGAGTCCCGTCGTTTATGATATTCGCTACGCTCGTTCTGTGGGACTCGTTTGTTATCCTCTGTAAATCTTGGCTTGTAATGCCTTCAATTTTAAGGGTTACTTTGACTTGTAGAAGGGGATCTCTAAAATCTTCTTCGTGGAGGGAGCGCTCCTCTAAAGCAAATTGTATCGCATGAAGGATTGAGGATTTTCCAGAGTTGTTTTCGCCTATGAGGCATCCTAATTGAGTTAACGGTATGAATGTGGATGAGTGGGCGCGAAAATTTTCAATCTTGACTTCGGAGATGTGCATGTAATCATCCTTGGTTATGTGTCCATTTGAACCAATTTAGAAATTGGGTGTATTGCATGAGATTGCTGTTTTAGCTTTGGATCGATCTGGGGAATCGAAAAGCCGACATTACGCGAGCCGTGTCGGGAGAAGGCAAGAAGTGTTTATTGGCAGTAAACTGCATGCTGTATGTTTGGGGAAACTTTATTTATTGCCGTAAACATTTTCAAAGCCACCTTTCGTGACTACGGGGATGTACTTTTCTTTGATCTATTGGTTGTGTAGATGAGAGTGTTATCTTTGATGCTACCAGTAGGGTAGTTGATTTACCAGGCTGTACGGCACGTATCCTTTTCCTGCTCCCTTTGCTTCCAGCTATTGGAGCGGCGTTTCATCACGCCCGTAAAGCAGGCCTTATCTCTCAGTTCCAGCTTTGTGTCCTGTCCAAGACTTGCCGCCAGGTCCCACTTTAACAGCTTCAGCCCGGTATGTAGTGAGAATCTCGCTGGCAACAGATTCTTACATTTCCAGTATTTCCGCTACAGAAAATATTTTGCTGCGCTCGTCGTCTGTGAAACACCGTTCTCTTAAACCCGTTCCTCGAGTGCCACTAGGTTGCCTATGCAGCGAATTCTCCTTTTCGTTGCTGGAGCCAAATTCTGCAGCGTCTGACAGTGACTGGTCTTTCTCATGCTCGGTCAAGAACCTGTCCAGAAGTGCCCTCTCAAGCGTGGCAGAGAGAAATTTAGGCCAGCGTTTTCAGGCTTCAGCATACGGAAAATGAGGGAATCGAGCCGGGCATATGGGCGTCCCTCGCGCGAACCGGTATGGGGTAGAAGGTAGGAACGTGGGGCCGCAGAAGAGCTTACGGTAACTGGTCAGAGGTAGTGTCCGGCTTTTGCAAAGACGTTGCTCCACGGAAGGAAACTTATAGTGCCTGAGTAGATTTGCCATAGCCAGAGCGTCACCGTGCGTGCTGTGTGCGTTTTGAAGGTCAATGCGCAAGCGCTATATAGATCCTGCACTCGGCGATTTAGGTGCTCGCACAAAGTGTTGCGCCTAACGTATTGTGCAAACTGAAGGTAAGGGATCCTCCGGCAGAGAATAACAGGCCCATCTAGTCTTGGTACTAAGGTTCAGAAAACTCGCGGATCGCCGACCCGTATATCTAGCGAGGTTATGGCGCGGAGCGTCGCCATGGTGTCAGAAGCTCCTCAGTTAGAGCCGAAACCTGCGCCAAGAACCCGTCCGGCCCCTGCCCCAGGTCCATCCCGTGCAGGTGCACCCTGACCCCGGCCTCGCTTACGTGCAGCACCTCAGGTAGCCCCGGCGGTAGCGGCTCCGCGTAGACCAGGTGGGCGTCGCGCAGCCCGTGGCAGAGCGCATACGTCACCATCTGATACATGTCCTCGCGGGACGGCCCGGAGCCGGCCCGCTTATATTTTGTGTCCAGTACCGCCACCGGTGCGCCGCCCCGTGTGAGCACTATGTCCGGGCGGAGCCGATAGTCGGGCAGTTCCTCCACGTAAGGCAGACTACGCTGCGTCTCCACGCGACACCCGGCAAGCAAAGAATCCGACTGCTCGCCTAGAGCCCGGGCGAACGCGGCCTCAAAAACCTGCGGCGTGTTGATTAAAAACCCGCGCGTCTCGATTTGCCCGGCCCGCGCCTCGACTCCGCGCTCAGATAGCACCAGCTCGCAAAGCTTAAGCACGCGGTGGTAACGGGAATTCAGACGCGTCGGCCGCCAAACAGACAAATCCGCGGCACGTAGAGGCCCGGCCTCAGCCAACGTCCGATAAACCCTGCGTAAACCAACACCAATCGGTGCCGCCGATCCAGCGCGGGCCGTACGTAAAAGTTCCCCGGTGGCGGCCCGCAAAATTCGGTTCTCGGGAATATCCACCCCGTGCTCTTCATGGCTCACCTCCAACGGGTAAAGCCTGCCGTGATGCCTGCTCACCTGCTCCGCCATGCGGATACGCCCGCGCAGAGCAGAAGTCTGTTCGTCGAGCGGCCAGTAGCCGCGTAACAAACCGGGCTCTATCGCCTCCCGTGCCACGTCCAAGAACAGCGCGGCGAAACCCGATGTCAGGTCACTGCGCCCGGCCACCGCGTGCGGCTCCAACCGCATCCCGCAAGTGGCATACCCGACCAGCCAAAGCAGCGAAGAAACCGGCAGCTTCGGCTCAATAACCACGTCCAGCCCGTGGCCACTCACCGCTCCCGCCAGGTTACCCACCCGCACATCGAACGTGCCCGGTTCCCGGCCAGGCTGCACTGTGTCTGCCACACCGATCCCGTTCCGCCCCAGCCACCTGGCCTGGGTAGTCGTGAGGGGGAGCGATGCGTGCAGCCCAGCCTCGCGCAACAGCAGGGTCAATTTGCGCCTTCCGGCGTAGCCCATCCCGTGGTCAGAGCAGCCAGGGACAGCTCACGATCGACCCATTCCTCGTCGCCGTAGAAAGACTCCCTGAGCTGAGGCAGTACCTCTGTTTCCCAGATCTCCGCCAGCAAAGCCATATCCAACTGCCCGCTCGCCGTCAGTTCCTCCGACATGAGATAGGAGGGGCCTACTTGAGACTCGGGGTTCCGCTCCCGCACGCGCCGGTTCAGCTCCCGCCACAGGGCGTCCAGCTGGCCGCCCACACCAGCCCGGCGGCAGTAGCGGCCGAGCAGGCCCGCAGTCGGCTCGCAACCGGGGTCCAGGTCGAGGAAGGCGAAACGCCTGCGCATCGCGGCGTCCACCAGCGCGATGGACCTGTCGGCGCTGTTCATGGTGGCGATGATGAACAGGTTCTCCGGCAGGGTGAAGCGCTGCTGCGAATACATCAGCTGCACGCCCTCGCTGCGGTACTCGAGCAGAAAGTACAGCTCGCCGAAGATCTTTGCCAGGTTGCCGCGGTTAATCTCGTCGATCACCAGGAAGAAGTTCAGCTCGGGCTGCTCCTCGGCCTCCTCCGCCAGCAGCCGCAGCGGCCCGGGGCGCAGCTCCAGCCGGCCCTCCGGGGTGGGGCGGAACCCCTCGAAGAAGTCCTCGTAGGTGTAGGCCGGGTGGAACTGCACCAGCCGCACCCGCTTGCTGGTCCCCGCCAGGCGGGCCGCTATCTTACGCGCCAGGTAGGTTTTTCCGGTCCCGGGCGGCCCCTGGAACACGACCTGCCTGCGCCGTTGCAGCAGCCCCCGCACGCGGCCCAGCCACTCCTCGGGCACGAGCAGGTTGCTGGCGTCCTGCGCGGTGAACTCGGGTAGGGCGCCGCCGGGGGCGTCCTCAGGGGCATCCACGGCCTGGGCTGGGGTTCTGGGTGACGGCGGCTCCGCCTTCGCGGTGGAGGCGTCCCACTCCTCGCGATCGTCGTAGAAGTCCCACTCTTCGCCGCGCTCGCGCCGCAGTGCGTCCCTGATGGCCGACGCCTGCCGCTGCGGGGAGGACCCCTCAAGCCCCGGCGGCACCTTGTCTGGGAAAGCCGACAAAATCTTCGCAAGATGCCTGGAAGAGCAGATCGGTACGTAAAAGTCGGGCGCGAGCAGGTACAGCAGGACCTTCTCTATCTGCGGCTCGCGCACGTCGTCCGGGACCAGGCCGTGCAGGGAATCGGCCAGCCCCTCGGGGTCGGCCAGGATTCTCCGCTTCTCACCGTCGGGCAGTGCGCACCAGGCCCGCCCCAGGTAGACGAGGTGCTGCATCTGCCGCCAGCGGGATATGTTATAGCCCGGCCCGCCGTTCAGCACGCCGCCGTGGGTGAACACTTCCCTGAGGAAAGCCGCGCCCTCATACGTCGGCTTAGTGCTCTCCAGAAGCTGTATCGGTGACTCGGCTATATCGAGGAGAATATCCATCATGACGAGCTTCTTACTACTGGTTACGTTGCCGAGCGCCGCGAAATGCACCGCGTAAAGCTCCGCGAAAAGCTGCACCGCGTCCGGGGAGGCACCGGCAAGCTGCCTGCGCAGCTTCGTATCGAAAGTGTCTGCCGAATCGTCCGGCTGCTGGCAGTAGCACCTGTCCAGCTCAGCGAAATTGTCGGCGTTCCATATGGGGCGGCCGTCGAGCAGGGACACCCCGCCCAGCAGCGCCGTGTCGCGCAGCCGCCTGCCGAACTCGTCCACCAGCCTGTAGTTGCCGTAGAGGGCCACCCTGCCTCCTGAAGTCGCGATACCGAACGTAATACGCGTAGAAAAGAGCTGCTTAACACATGTTTTTGCGTATATAGCGTCTCTTTATAGCTACGGGTTTGCTGCGTTTCCCATGCTAGCAACGACGTGTGTCATTGCCCCGGTTAAACGCCCGCGATAGCGTCCCGCGCGGGTTTCGCTGACATACTGAACGTTCCTCATCTGACGGCGCCTCGTCTCATCTATTACTTGGCGCATCCCGTCAGGTTCGCGCCACGGCGGCGCAGATTCCCCCTTTTTTCTATTCCCGGAGAACCGTGACTTTAGCTAGCCCTGCCCCTGAACGTACGCAAAGTAAAAGCGCGCAAAATAAAAACGGCAGTGAAGATTTCCCGCTCGTCCCCAGCCCCACCAGCGTCCGCGCCGCCCTGCGCGATCCTTCCCGCCTGCGCACCGAGGTCCTCGCGGGCCTGGTGGTGGCGCTCGCGCTGATTCCTGAGGCGATTTCGTTCTCGATCATTGCCGGCGTCGATCCGCGCCTCGGTCTATTCGCATCGTTCACCATGGCCTGCACCATTGCCATCGTGGGCGGACGCCCCGCCATGGTGTCGGCCGCGACCGGCGCGGTTGCCCTGGTGATCGCGCCCGTCGCCCGCGAATACGGCATGGACTATTTCCTGGCCACCGTGATCCTGGCGGGCCTGTTCCAGATGGTGTTGGCCGCCCTCGGCGTCGCGAAATTAATGCGCTTCATTCCCCGCATGGTGATGGTCGGCTTCGTAAATTCGCTGGCGATCCTGATTTTCCTGGCGCAGTTGCCGCACCTTATCGGAGTGCCCTGGCTCGTTTACCCGATGGTGGCGCTTGGCCTTGCCATCATGTTCCTGCTGCCGAAGGTAACCAACGTGGTGCCCGCACCGCTGGTCGCGATCCTGGTGCTGACGGCCGCCGCCGTCGCGTGGGGCTGGTCGGTGCCGACGGTCGGCGATATGGGCGAACTACCCGGTTCCCTGCCCACCTTCCTGATTCCGAACGTGCCGTTTACCCTGGAAACCCTGCGCATCATCGCCCCCTACGCCGCCACTATGGCCCTGGTCGGCCTGCTGGAATCGCTGATGACGGCGAAGCTGGTGGACGACATTACCGACACCCACTCCAGCAAGACCCGCGAGGGCTGGGGCCAGGGCATCGCCAACACCATCACCGGTTTCTTTGGCGGCATGGGAGGCTGCGCGATGATCGGGCAGACCATGATCAACGTGAAGGCGTCCGGCGCCCGCACCCGTATCTCCACGTTCCTGGCGGGTATCTTCCTGCTGGCCCTGGTCGTGGTGGGTGGCGATCTGGTGGCTCGTATCCCGATGGCCGCCCTGGTAGCCGTGATGATCCTGGTTAGCTACGCCACGTTTGACTGGCATTCGATCGCCCCCGCCACGCTGAAGCGGATGCCGCTCAGCGAACTGGCAGTGATGGCCGTGACCGTCGGCGTGACCGTGCTCAGCCATAACCTGGCCTACGGTGTGGTGCTGGGCGTGCTGGCCGCGTTCGTCGTGTTCGCCCGCCGCGTCGCCCACTTCACCAGCGTGGAACGCATCGAGACGGCCGACACGAACGGCGACGGCACCGTGGATACCGCCACCTACCGGGTGAGCGGCGAACTCTTCTTTGCTTCCAGCAACGATCTGGTCTACCAGTTCGACTACACGGGCGATCCGGCCCGCGTAGTCATTGACCTCTCCGACTCCCACATCTGGGACGCCTCCACCGTGGCCGCGCTCGATGGCATCCGCACCAAGTATGCGAGCAAGGGCAAGACGGTGGAGATCGTCGGCCTGAATGATGCCTCCGCCGCCCGTCACGGGCTGCTGTCGGGCCACCTGGGGGAGGGGCACTAGGCGAAAGGGACAAACCCTTTTCGCTTAGGCCGTATCGGAGCGCTTCATGCCCTACCTCTACTGTTTGGGCGCATTTTCGGTTGCCTATTCCAGGGGGCTGACGTTTGGGTGCAGTAACCGCTGGTAATTCCCACCTCTTAACATTTGGGTGCACTAACGGCTGCGAAAACGCCGTTTAACCCACCGAAAGTGCACCCGAACGTAACGCCCCACCAAAAGTGCACCCAAACGTAAAACCGGGTCTTCGCTCGAGGGGGAAACTAAGCCGGGGCGCTAAGCTGGGACACTAAACCAGGCGTGGCCGGTAGGCTCTACGCATGGCCGAAACAGTGATCGCCTCCTGCAGCGAAGCGGCGCAGCTCCCAGACCTCCCCGAACTGCTGGATCTTTACGATTCGGTGGGCTGGAGCGCCTACACGCAGGTTCCCGAAGCGCTTTTGGCTGGCGTGCGCGGATCGCTGCACGTGGTCACCGCCAGGGAGGTGGCCGACGTGAACGCGTGCGGCCCAGCGGGGAAGGAAAACCGGGGCCGACTTATCGGCCTGGCCAGAGTGGTGGGAGACGGTGCGACGATCTGCTACCTGCAAGACATCCTGGTGCACCCCGACTATCGCCGCGCGGGAATCGGTGCCCGGCTGATCGAGGCCGCGTTCGCCCCGTTCCCGCGTGTGCGCCAGCACGTGCTCATCACCGACGAGGAGCCGGGGCAAAAAGCGTTCTACGAAGCCGTAGGGTTTAAACAGCTGGGGGAGGGCACGCCTGGGCGGGCGTTCGTGCGCTTCAATTAAGCGTTACTGTGCGCCAGTATGGACACGGGATTACACCGGCTTTTCGCGACTGTATCTAGTCGCTCGCCAGCCGCCCGTACGTGTAGACGTCCACGCGTTCCCCGTTGACCAGGAATTTCTCCCGCTCCACGCCCTCTTGCACGAAACCGGCCGCGCGGGCCACCCCGCCCGACGCCGGATTGTTGGCGCGGTGTCCCAGTTCCAACCGGTGCAGTCCGCCGGTGCTTAGCGCCCAGTCGGCCACGGCACGCGCGGCGCGCGAGGTGAGGCCGCGCCCGCGATAGCGCCGATCCAGCCAATAGAAGAACCAGGCGTTGCGGTTTTCTTCGTCAACGCTGAAAGCGACCATCCCCACCGCTTCGTCGCTGTCGGCAGTTATGGCCCAGGCGTAGTTTTCCCCGCTGGTCATGTGCTCCACGTAGGCGCTCGCCTCCGCAGCGTCGCGCACCGTGCCCTGCCTGGACATCTCAGCCGCGTCTGTCGTGAACGCGGTAAGCACCGCCGCAGCGTCGTCGGCACGCAGGGGGCGAACGGGACCGTTCGCGCATGTCATTAGTTCTCGGTTGGGTAGCGCCATGAGGCAACCGTAGCAAAGCTGCAAAGTGTGCAATATGTGACACAAACGGACATTCAATTACGCATTGCTGAACTTTTGTATTCCGCTTAGTATCACCTTAGTTGGGTGTTGGTAAGAAGTGTTTACTTGAAGTTCGCCCCGGCCTTACTGCTACTAATTTTTAGGGGAGCCCCGTGCTTAACCGTCGTTCTTTCATTCTCGCCGCCGCGCTCGGTGGCCTCACCCTGACTGCCTGCGGTGGTGAGAAGAAAGAGGCTAAACCTGCCGCGAATAATTCAACCGCATCGGCCGCAGCCAGCGGCCCCTGGAGCTACGACGCTCCCGGCTACGACGGCAAGACCGTCAAGCTCGATAAGGTGCCGGAACGCCTGGTGGTAGACGCCTACTCGACCCAGGCGATGTGGCCCTACGGTATTCGCCCCGTCGGCATGTGGGGCTGGGGCCAGGAGGAAGAGCCGATGAAAGGCATCGACACCTCCAAAATGACCATCGTGGGTAAGGATGACGAGTTCAGCCTGGAAAAGCTGGCCGCGCTCAAGCCTGATCTGCTGGTCGGATTCGGTAATGATGACGCGACCGGCTACACCTGGTGGGACGAAAAGGTAACCAACCAGGCTACGAAGGTCGCGCCCTACCTGGCGATCAACTACGGTGGGCGCCTGGGCGGACAGAGCGTGGACTCGATCATCGAGCTTTACCGAAACCTCGCGAAAGCGCTCGGCGGCAAGGTCGATACCCCCGAGGTCGAAAAGAGCAAGCAGGACTACGAGGCCGCTAAGGAACGGGTGCGCAAGATCGCCAAAGAACGGCCCGACATTTCCATCGCGCTCACCGCACCTCTTGATGACAGTTTCTACTACGCCATGAGGAACATTCCGACTGTTGCGCTTGTGCAAGACCTTGGCGTCAACGTAGTGATGCCGGTTAAGGGAGAGGGAGCCTGGGTATCTGATAGCTGGGAGAACGTGCCTTCCCTGAAAGCCGACGTTATCTTTACGAACCTGGGTATCGAAAAATCCCTTGTTGAACGGCCTCTCTTTAAACAGACCGCAGCGGCGAAAGCCGGCCAGGTATACAGCTGGAACGACAAGCGCCCCTACACCTACGAAAACTATGCGACATGGCTGAATCAGTTTGCCGATCAGCTAAGCGGTGCCAAGAACGTAATTGACTAATTTCCTGCCGGGCAGTGTCCGATGCGCTTCCGCGTGTTGGGCGCTGCCCGCGCCCGGTTTCTCTCAGCTTTCCCCTAGGAGTTTTTGTGCTTAACCGTCGTTCCTTCATTCTTGCCGCCGCGCTCGGTGGCCTCACCCTGACCGCTTGCGGAGGCGAAAAGAAAGAAGCCGCGGGTACTTCTTCCGCCGCTAAGGCTCCCGCCGCCGAAACCCCCTCCGGCCCCTGGAGCTACGACGCTCCCGGCTACGACGGTAAGACCGTCAAACTGGATAAGGCCCCGGAACGTATCGTCGCAGACGCTTACTCGACCCAGGCTCTGTGGCCCTACGGCGTCCGTCCCGTCGGCATGTGGGGTTACGGCCAGGAAGAAAAGGCCATGCAGGGCGTGGACGTATCCAGCATGACGGTCGTCGGCAAGGACGGCGAATTCAGCCTGGAAAAGCTCGCCTCCCTCAAGCCCGATCTGCTGATCGGTTACGGCAACAAGGACGCCAGCGGCTACACCTGGTGGGACGAAAAGGTGACCGCGCAGGCCACCAAGGTCGCGCCCTACCTGGCGATTAACTTCGGCGGCCGCACCGGCGATCAGACGGTGGACGGCATCATCGGCATGTATCAGGACCTCGCTAAATCCCTCGGCGGCAAGGTCGATACTCCCGAGGTCAAAAAGAGCAAGCAGGACTACGAGGCCGCCAAGGAGCGCCTGAAGAAGGCATTCGCGGCACGTCCCGAAATCACCGTCGCCCTCACCGCCCCCACCAAGGACAAGGTCTACTTCGGCATGGACCGCATGGCACAGGTGAAGCTGCTCAAGGAACTGGGCATCAAGACCGTCGGCCCCGTTATCGAGGAGGGACCGTGGGCGGAGGAAACCTGGGAAAACATGCCTGCCCTCAAGGCCGACATCATCCTCACCAACACCCAAGGTTCTGAGGGCGTGCTTGATAACGCCCTATTCAAGCAGACCGCCGCCGCGAAGGCCGGGCAGACGTACGAATGGGACGACAAGCGCCCCTACACCTACGAAAACTATGCGGCCTGGCTGAACGAGTTCGCGGGCCAGGTAGAAAACGCGAAGAACGTTGTCGACTAGTCGCATCACCCTGGCATACCTGGCGGCCGCCCTCGCTCTTGTGGCGGTGGCGGCCGCCAGCCTGCTGATCGGGGCGCGCCCGATCCCTGCGGCGGAGGTTTGGCAGGCGCTGGTTCACGGTGGCGACAGCGCAAACAGCATCGTCGTGCACAGCTCCCGCGTGCCCCGCACCCTCGCGGGGATCGTGGTCGGTGCCGCATTCGGGGTGGCCGGAGCCTTAATCCAGGCGTTTACCCGCAACCCGCTGGCGGACCCCGGCATCCTCGGCGTTAACGCGGGAGCATCGTTCGCCGTGGTGCTTGGCGTGCTGCTCTTTAACGCCGTGACCCCGCTCGGCTATATCTGGTTCGCGCTCGCCGGCGCGGTGCTTGCCACGGTGGCGGTTTACGCCATCGGGGGAGGGGTGAGGCGCAAGGCCGACCCGGTCACGATCACCCTCGCGGGCGTAGCGCTCGGAGCGCTGCTTACCGGCATTTCGAGCGGCATCACCCTGACCCATAAGGAAGTCTTCGACAAGATGCGCTTCTGGGGAGCGGGATCGCTCGTGAATCGCGGCTTTGACGCCATCGCGGTGGGTGCCCCGCTGGTGCTGCTAGGCATCGTGATTGCGGTGGTGATCGGCAAAAAGCTGGATGCGCTGGCGCTCGGGGACGAAATGGCGTCTTCCCTCGGAACCAACCTGTCGCGCACCCGCAGCGCCGCCATCGTGGCGGTGACCCTGCTGGCGGGAGCGGGAACCGCGATCGCCGGTCCCATCGGTTTCATCGGCCTGATGGTGCCCCATTTCGCCCGCGCATTAGTCGGAGCAAACAACATGCGAATCATGACCTTCACGGTGCTGGCCGCGCCTGTGCTGCTGCTGTTTAGCGACATCCTGGGCCGCGTCGCCTCCACTGGCGAGCTGCAGGTCGGTATCGTCACCGCCTTCCTGGGCGCGCCCGTGCTGATCGTGCTTGCCCGTCGGCCAAGGCTGGCCGGGCTGTGAGCGCGCAGACCGCCCGCGCGGGGGAGCAGACGCGAAGGGGGAAAATCGACTACGGTCGGCCCATCCTGCTGCTGCGTAACAACCTGTTCAGCGGTTATTGGGACAAGCGCAGCATCACCACGGCGTTAGTGCTCGCAATTATTTCGCTCGCTTGCTTCATCACCGCGCTGCGAACCGGCGATTACACCCTGACCAGCGGTGAGGTCCTGGATGCCCTGCTCGGAAAGGGAGACCCTGGCCAGGAACTGGTGGTACGCACCTGGCGCCTGCCGCGCGCCATCGCCGCCCTCGGGCTGGGGGCCGCACTCGGAGTATCCGGTGCCGTGTTCCAGACCTTAACCCGAAACCCACTGGGCAGCCCGGACGTGATTGGCTTCAACTCCGGTGCTTTCGCCGGTGCCACCGCGATCATCCTCTATACCCAGGCCACTTTCGTCACCACCGCCCTCGGCGCCTTCCTGGGCGGCATGGCCACAGCCTTCGCGGTTTATCTGCTTTCGCGTGTAAACGGCACCTTCCGCAGCTTCCGTCTCATCATTATCGGTATCGCGGTTTCCGCCATGCTGTCGTCCCTCACCACCTGGATGATCGTTAATGCGGATATCGAACAGGCCCTGCAGGTATCACTCTGGGGCGCGGGCAGTCTGAACGGGGTGACGGCGGAGAACGTGTATCCCGCCGTCGCGATGGTGCTGCTGAGCATCCTGCTGCTTTCCTTCCTGCTTCCCGCCATGCGGCTCAGCGAAATGGGGGACGAACTGGCCACCACCCTCGGCGGCAGGCTGAGCCTGAAACGGCCCCTGCTCATCGTGCTCGCCGTGTTCCTGACGGCGATCTGTGCAGCGGTAGCCGGGCCGATCAGTTTCGTGGCGCTGGTGGCTCCCCAGATCGCCCGCAGGCTCGAGAACTGCGCTGGCGTGCCGATCTTCAGCACCGCCCTGATGGGCGGGGTGCTGCTTCTCGTTAGCGACATGATCGCGCAAAACATTTATCCGCCCAGCCCGCTACCCGTCGGGGTGGTAACCGTAAGCCTGGGCGGCGGCTACTTCGTGTGGCTGCTGATTCGGGAGGTCCGAAAGTGACAGACAAACAAGCGGCACTCTCCCTGCGGGGAATCACCCTCGGCTACGGCGGGGGAGCCGACATCTGCCGCGATATTTCTCTGGAGGTGCCGCGCGGCAGCTTCACGGTAATTCTCGGGCCGAACGCCTGCGGCAAATCCACCGTGCTGAAAGCCATGGCCCGTCTGCTGTCCCCGCGCGCGGGGGAGATTTTGCTGGAAGGCAGGGAACTTGCCAAGTGGCCGACCGGAGAGCTGGCGCGACACCTGGGCCTGCTGCCGCAGTCGGCCATAGCGCCCGACGGGATTCGCGTGGTGGACCTGGTGGCGCGTGGCCGCAGCCCCCACCAGGGCTTGTTCTCCCGCTGGAGCGCGGAGGACGAGCGGGTTGTTGCCGAGGCGATGGAAACCGCCGGGGTGCTAGACCTTTCGCAGCGCGTGGTGCAGGAACTCTCCGGCGGCCAGCGTCAGCGCGTCTGGCTGGCCCTGCTGCTGGCCCAGCAAACTGACGTGCTGCTGCTCGATGAACCGACCACCTTCCTGGACATCGCCCACCAGTATTCCCTGCTCAACCTGAGCGACAGGCTGCGCAGAGAGGGCGGGCGTACCGTGGTTGCGGTGCTGCACGATCTAAACCAGGCCTGCCGTTACGCCACCCACCTGATCGTGATGAAAGACGGCAGGGTGGTGGCGGCGGGAGACCCGGCCGAGGTTATGAACGCCGAACTGGTGGAGGACGTCTACCAACTGCCTTGCGACGTAATCCCGGACCCGCAGACCGGCACCCCGATGGTGGTGCCGCACGCGCAGGGGCATCCCGCAGCGGTGGTTTAACCGGGATAGCTATGGCTGGTAGCTAAGCAGCATCGTCGCCGTCGCCTCGTCCGTGGTTAGCGCCAGGTTTAGTCCGCTACGCACCACGGCATATATGGCGGGCACCTTTTCGCTGCCCCAGGCCACCAGCATCGGCAGTTTTATGCTGGCCAGCCGCTCCGGTTCCATAGCGATGGTGCGCTCGCACAGGGCGGTGGGCACGTGCCTGCCGTGCGCGTCGAAATGGTGCCCGGAAATGTGTGCCACCGCGCCCTGCCTGCGCAGTTCGTTGACCAGTTCGCTGGTCATGAACGGGCGCAGCAGTTCGCTGGTTGGGCCTTGGCCGACGGCACCGACCCCGACCACCGCTATGTCGGCCCGCGCCGCCAGTTCCAGCGTGGTCACCACCATTTCTTCCCGGCGCACCCCGCGCGCGGCAGTGGCCGAGCGCAGCACGATCGGCACGGGGAGCGCCCGGTAGCCGCCCCCTAGCCTGCCCGCCATGCGCCGACACAGATCGGGGGAATCGAGCAGGTGATGCGCCGAACCGCCGTAGGAGCCGATCATCTGGCACACCATGGAGAGCGGCCACTGCTGCTGCGGCATAGCATCCACCACGGCTGCCACCGCCCGGCCGTTGGAAAGGGCGAGCGCGGTCTGGCGGTGACCGGCGCGCGCTATCGTTTCCGCGGCCAGGCGTCCCACGGTTTGCTCCGGCCGCGCGCCCGTTTCCTGGGGGGCCACGTACACCCGTTCCAGCCCGAGCTTGCGCCGCAGCTTCCTTTCCAGTTCGAACGATTGCTCCAGCGGGTGGTGCACCGTGGTGCGCACCATCTGCTTTTCGCGCGCCTCTTTCAGTAGGCGGGAAACGCGCGAGCGGGAGCAGTTCATGCGCTCCGCGATATCGCCCTGGTCCATCTCCTGTTCGTAATACATACGCGCAACCTGCAGCAGTTCACGCACTCGGTCGCGTTCATTAGAGACGGAATCTGCGCACATATTTGCAGCCTTTCGTTGCGGCGTTGAAACGTTAGATGCTGTTTAGCCATATTTTTACGCCTTGCACCGGGCCTAGCAAGGGGTGATATCGGGCCTGGGTTTTCTTAAAGCTGCAAATATTTGCGCTTTTCGCCTTGTAAGGCCCGACTCGGCGGGCGAACTCTGTAGTCACCAGCCCGGCCCCGGTGGCCAGCAGTATCCAAAGAAGGAGACCCCAATGGCTAAGTTCGCACGCACCATCCTCGGCGACGTAGACCCCGCAACCCTGGGCGTGGTGAACGCCCACGACCACCTGATCCGCGTAGGCGCGGGCGAGGTCTACATCGACGCCGATCACCAGCTGGCCGACGTAGACAAGGCAATCGAAGAGGCCAACTACTTCGTAGACGCCTCCAAGCGTTGGGCCGACGGCGGCACCGTCGTCGATATGTGCCCCGCAAACTGCGGCCGCGACCTCGACAAGCTGGCAGAGGTAAACCGCGCAGTGCCCGGCCTGCAGGTGATCGCCGCGACCGGCTTCCACCGCGAGCACGTCTACCTGGAGACCCAGTCCCACTGGGTTAGCCGCTACACGGTAGATCAGATCGCACAGTTGCTGATTGACGACATCACCGTCGGCATCGACCGCCACGACTACTCCGGCCCGATTGTGGACCGCACCGAATACAAGGCGGGCGTTATTAAGGTCGCCACCGCCTACGGCAAGATCACCAAGTTCGAACGCAAGTGCATGGAGGCCTGCGCTATCGCCTCCATCGAGACCGGCGTCCCGATCAACACCCATACCACCTACGGCACCTGCGGCCTCGAACAGGCGCAGGAAATGATCAAGCTCGGCGTACCCGCCGACCAGATCGCCATCGGCCACATCCAGCGCAACGCGGACGTCTACTACCTGCAGCAGATCCTCGATACCGGGGCCTGGCTGGAAATCGACGGCACCTACCGCATCAAGTACCAGCCCGACAGCAACCGCATCATGGAACTGCGCGAACTGGGCGAAAAGGGCTACGGCGATCGCATCCTGCTCGGCACCGACTCCGGCAAACGCGGCTACCAGAAGGCATACGGAGCGGTCACCGGCGTCGATTACAACGCCTCCGTGGACGGCCCGCGCATGATCGCGGAAGGCTTCGACCCCGAATACGTGAACAAGCTGCTGTGCACCAACGGCCAGCGCTTCTTCACCGTTCGCAAGGAGGCTTGAGATGCGGCCCCGCCTACAGGTGGCGGTAGACGCCACCGATATGGTCTCCGCGCTCGGCCCGCTCAACAAGGCGGTTGCCCACGTAGACGTCATCGAATGCGGCACCATCTGGGTGATCGCAGAGGGACTGAAGGTGGTGCGCGAGGTGCGCGCCCTCTACCCCGAAAAAACGATCCTGGCCGACGTGCGCATCGCGGAAGCTGGCAGCCTGATCTCGCGCCAGTGCTTCGAGGCCGGTGCCGACTGGGTTTCCTGCGTTGCCGGGGCCTCGCTCGCCACCATCGGCCAGGTAGTAAAGGTGGCCGAAGAGTTCGGCGGCGAAGTGCAGGTGGAGCTGGGCGAAACCTACAGCGCCGAACGCGCCCGCGCCTGGCGCGAACTGGGCGTTAAGCACGTGATCGTGAAGCGTTCCCGCGACCGCGAGGCCGCAGGCGACCTCTCCTGGGGTGAATCCGACGTTTCCCGCGTTAGTGAACTCGCCGAGATGGGCTTTACCGTCACCGTCACGGGCGGCATCAAAGCGAACGAGCTGGACGTCTTTAAGGGCCGCCCGGTCGGCGTGGTCATCGCCGGGCGCGGCATCATGAAGGCCGACGATCCTGAGGCCGCCGCCTTGGAGATGCGCGACGCCATCGAAAGGGTCTGGCCGTGAACACCGTCAGGCTCGGCATCTACGAGAAAGCGCTCGTGTCGGCACCCTGGCCGGAATTTTTCCCCCAGGTACGCGAGGCAGGGTTCAGTTTCGTGGATCTTTCGATTGACGAAACCCCCGAGCGGGCGGCGCGGCTGGACTGGAGCCCCGAGGAACGCCTGCGGGTGCGCGAGGCGGCCCGCGACGCCGGGGTGCAGATCGGGGCGCTCTGCCTCTCACTGCACAGGCGCATCATGCCCGGTTCGGCAGACCCGGAGGTGCGCCGCCAGGCGCTCGAGGTTTACCGCAAGGGGATCGACCTGGCGGCCGACCTCGGCGTATCGGTGGTGCAGGTGGCCGGGTATTACGCCCACTACGAGGCCGACGATCCGGCGGCCCGCGAACGCTATATCGACACTCTGAAAGCCGCACTGCCCTACGCGGCATGCCAGGGCGTCGTGCTAGCCATCGAAAACGTGGACGGCCACGATATCGCCTCCATTCCGGACGCGATGGCGGTAGTGCGCGAATGCGACAGCCCCTGGTTGCAGTGTTACCCGGACGTCGGCAACATCGCCGAACACGGCGGTGAAGCCACCGAGGAACTCGCTGCGGGGGAGGGGCGGATGGTCGCCCTGCACGTAAAGGATGTGCTGCCGGGTGAGCCCCGGCGGATACCGTTCGGCCAGGGCGTGGCCGACTTCGATACGGCCTTCACAGAGCTGGCACGCCAGCGCTGGCAGGGCCGGATCATGCTCGAAATGTGGAACGACGACGCGCCGGATTCGATAGCGACCTGCGTATCCGCCCGCCACTTCATCGAGCAAAAACTCGCCGCCGCAGGCTACGCGGTGGAAAGTATCTAGTACGGGGGAGAGCAATGGAGCTACTCGAACTAAAAAGACAGGTTTGCGAAGGCAACCTGGAACTGGCCCGCAACGGGCTGGTGGCGTGGACCGGCGGTAACCTGTCGGCCCTGGCAGACTCCGGCGACCGGATCGTAATTAAACCCTCCGGCATGCTGTATTCGCAGATGACGCCGGAAGACATGGTGGTGGTCGGCCTAGACGGCAAGATCATCGAAGGAAAACACGGGCCGTCGTCGGACACCAGCTCCCACATCGGCATCTACAAGGGCAGGAGTGACGTGCGTTCCGTGGTGCACACCCACTCCACCTACGCGACCGCCTGGGCCGCGCTAGGAGAACCGATTCCTTGCTGCCTGACCGCTATCTCCGACGAATTCGGTGGGCCCGTCCCGTGCGGCGGCTACGCCCGCATCGGCGGGGACGCCATCGGCGAAGAGGTGCTGCGTTCCATCGGGCATTCCCCGGCGATCCTGATGCAGCAGCACGGTGTTTTCACCATCGGCCCCAGCATCACCAAGGCCCTGCAGGCCGCAGTGATGGTGGAGGACGTCGCCCACACTGTGTGGGCGGCGCGCCTAATGGGTAAAGTTATCGAGCTTCCCGAAGAGGAAATCGCCGCTAACTTTGACCGCTACACAAACCGCTACGGAACCGCGCAAGCTTCCGAAGGAGTGAGCTAAATGTTCGATATTACTTCTATCGGTGAGGGCCAGATTCGCCTCACCGCCCCTCGCGGGGAGCGACTCTCGAACTGCCGCACCCTGCGCATGACCGCAGCCTGCTCCGAAGCGAACGTGTGCGGCGTGCTGTCCCAGCTCGGGCGGCAAGCATCCTGGTGCTCGGTGCTTCCCAAGGGAGATCTGGCGAGCCGCTGCCTTTCCGAATACCGTTCGGTCGGCGTGGACCTTTCCAACATGATCCGTGTGGAGGAAGGCCGCACCGCGCTCTACTTCATGGAGCCGGGCGAACCGCCCATGCCCTCCCGCGTCATCTACGACCGGCTGCACACGCCGTTCAGGGACATCAGCATCGAGGACATCAACTGGGATTCCATGCTGGATACCCGCCTCGTGTTCGTCACCGGCATCACCACGGCGCTCACTGAAAACACCTGCAGGGTGATCCGCCACTTCGTAGACGAAGCGGAAAAGCGCGGCGTGGACATCGCGCTCGACGTCAACTACCGCAGCCTGCTGTGGAGTGCCGAGCGCGCCGCCGAGGTGCTGACCCCGATAGCGGAAAAGGCGCGCATCCTGTTCTGCTCGCGCAAAGACGCGAAAGAAGTGTTCGGCATCGTTGGTGAGGGCGCGGAATGCTCACGCAAACTGCGCGAACGCTTCGGTGCCGAATACGTCGTTTCGACGGATCAGACCAACGGCGTCTATTCCTCCGGCCCCGACGGGGAGGAAAACTTCCCGGTCGAGGTAGTGCCGATCATTGACCGTCCGGGTGCGGGCGACAGCTTCGTCGCAGGCACGCTGCACGGTTTCCTTTCCGGAGACGTCCGGCAGGGGATCGAGTTCGGTAAGCGCGTAGCCAAGTATGCGCTCACCCACCATGGGGACCTCACGCACATCAATCCCGCTGAGCTCTCCATTCCCACCACGACAGACATCATCCGGTAAGGCTCTGCACCGGCGCATAGATTGGCTACCGAAATGACAACAACACAACCCCCCGCGGGCCTAACGGCCGCGGAACAAATCGATTCCCGCCCACTCACCCGCAACCAAAAGTCGATTATCGGCCTGGTCGTGGTCGGCAACATTGCCGAATTCTTCGACATCTTCCTAATCGGCTTCGTCGTCTCCCTGCTGGTAAAGCCCTGGAACCTGAACGGTTTTGAAACCGGCACGATCCTGGCCTGCGCGGGCCTCGGCACCGTGGCCGGCGCTATAGTCTGGGGCAGGCTTTCCGACAAACTAGGCAGGCGCGGCTCCTTCTTCTGGTGCATCGTCGTCCTGGTCGTATTCACCGCGCTCTGCGTGGTGACTCCCGACAGGGGCTGGTGGATGCTCGCCATCCTGCGCGTCGGCGTAGGCATGGGTGTGGGTGGCCTGAACATCACCTCCATCCCCTACGTGCAGGAATTCGTGCCCGCGAAGCATCGCGGCCTGCTGGCTGGCCTGGCATCCGTATTCATCCCGTTCGGCCTGCTACTGGGCGCGCAGGCGCAGCAGTGGCTTGCGGAACCGCTCGGCTGGCGTGGCCTGATCGGGCTGGGCATCCTGCCGGTGTTCCTGCTCATCTGGCTGCGTTACGTGCCCGAATCGCCCCGCTTCCTGCAGGTTAACGGGCGTGAAGACGAAGCGCGTCGGGCCTACGCCTGGGCGCTGATGGTGCCGGAGAACGAGGTCGGGGCACTGCCCGAAATCAAGGACGAGAAGAAGGCCAGCTACGGCCTGCTCTTCCGCGAGCATCTGAAGCCGCTCACCATCATCACGATCGGTTCGTTCTGCTTCATCCTCGGTTCGTTCACCATCCAGTCGTGGGGCCAGACCCTGCTGAAGGACGGCTACGGCTACAGCGTCGCTAGCGTGGGCCTGCTGTTCACCTTCGTTTCCATCGCCGACATGGTGGGGCGTCTAGGCTCGGCCTGGCTGTCGGACTACATCGGGCGCCGCATGGTGATGCTGTCGTTCGGCCTGATCGGTGCGGTCGGTTGCGTTATTGCCGGCATGTCCACCAGCGGTGAAATGTTCTTCGCTGGCATCCTGATCGCCATGATGTTCGGTGATGGCGCGTTCGGCATCCTGAACGCTTTCGGTGCTGAGCAGTTCCCGAACGAGGTTCGCTCCACCGGCCTCGGCCTCGGTTACGGTATTGGCGCTACCGCAAAGATCATCGGCCCCGTGCTCATGGGTGCCCTGATCGGTGGCTCCGCCGTGAAAGCGAAGCCGACCCTGGATGCGGTGCCGCCGGCGTTCTTCCTCTTCGCGGCGCTACTGGCGATGGGTGGCATCACCTACCTGTTCGCCAAGGAAACCAGGGCCGTGCAGCTAGAAAAGATTTAACAAACATGGCCTCATCGGCCAGCAGTGGTTACGGATAACCGCGCGAGGGGTGCAGCAGAAGTCTGCTGCACCCCTCGACTTTTGCGGACGAAAGCGTTTTTGGGCTGCCAGGCCTCTCACTAACGTTTGGGTCTAGGGACTCGCGCTAACGTTTGGGTGCACTAACCGCTGTTTATTCCTACGCCCGAACGTTTGGGTGCACTAACTGCTGTGAAAACGGGGTTTAACCGGCCAAAAGTGCACCCAGACGTTAGGCACAACCAAAAGTGCACCCAAATGTCAGCCGCCCAAACATCAGGCACCCCAAAGACAGCGCCGAATTTAGGCGGCGTCCCGGATCTCTTCCTTGGCGTGCACCAGTAGCGTTACCAGATCGCAGAACGGGGTCGGCACGCCGTACTGCTTACCCTTACGGGAAATCGCGCCGTTGATGTAATCCACCTCGGTGCGGCGGTTGTTGCGCACCAGGTCCTGGTACATGGAGGGGTAGTGCTTGCCGATGGTGTCGGCCGGGAAAGTGGTGCGCACGTTAGCCATTACCTCGTCGCGATCCAGCTCGACCCCTTCGTGCGCGGCCACGTCGGCAAACTCGTTCACTATCTGCTGCAGGATCGGTTCGGCGGAACTCGTGGCGCCGAAGCTGGCCATATTGCATTCCAGCAGGGTGCACATGGTATTTACGACTCCGTTCAGCGCGGCTTTCCGGTAGGTCGTGTACTTGACGTCGGCCGAATACTGCGCGTTCAGCCCGGCGTCGCTAAGCAACCGTGCGACTTCGATTGCCCGCGCCTTAGCGGCCTCTCCCTCGCCCACGTTTTCCAGCGATACGGAGCCACTGCCGATTAGGTGCGCGTGGCCCGGCCCGGTTAGCCCGGCAGTCCACATGGTGTTACCGATGATGAAGTTGCTGACGGGAACGTGCTTCAGGATCGTATCGCGGTGGCCGATTCCGTTCAGCAGGCAGAGCAGGCTCGTGTTTTCGCTAATGGTGTGTTCAATGGCCGACAGCATCGCATCCAGCCCCATCGCCTTAGTGAAGCAGCAGACCAGATCGAAAGTGCCCTCCAGTTCGTGCGGATAGAAGATCGGTAACCGAGCCACGCGCTCCTCACCCTCCCAGTCGATGATGAGACCGTTTTCGCGGATGGCCGCGATATGTTCGTCCCACATATCGATCAGGGTGACGTCGTACCCCGCCTCGGACAGCATGTAGCCGAAGCGAGACCCCAGGGCGCCTGCGCCAGCAATACCAATCTTCACGGCAAAAACCTTTCGGAAGTAGTTATCTGGAAAAAGCGATAATCATTTTACTCGCTGCAAAGCGGGTTTCTGTGTGGGGTAGGAGGGACTGCTCTGCTAAACGCTCTCCCCGTTACGCGTCATCTTCCTGCGCGGTAAAAGCGGGGTTTCCCGCGTGTATCGCGAGTGCCGACTTAGGCAGGCGGGCCACCGCGCGGGCGTGGCGCTGCCGGGCCGTATCCAGGCTTTCGCTAGCGAAGAAATCATCCTCCACCAGCAACTTTTGCACTCCGCCGGGTAGCTCGCGGTGCTCCCCGTAGCAGAAGCGTTCGGCCGTCATTACGCCGTCATCGTCGTAGCTGCGGTAAGCGATCTTACGGCCACCCCGGCTGGCCTTGCCCTCGCTGTTCTTATGCACGGGAACCATCTGGCCGTCTGCGCCCTCGCGCGCCACCAGCTTGTAGACCATCTCTGCCGTGGGAGCGCCGGAACCGGTAACCACACGGGTTCCCACGCCCGCGGCATCCACCGGCAGGTTAGCCGCCGTCATTTCCGCCAGCGTGTATTCGTCGATGTCGGAAGAAAGCACGATGCGGGTATTCGTTGCGCCCAGCTCATCCAACAGGGCGCGGGCGCGCGGCACTTCCTCGCGGAAATTACCCGAATCGATGCGTATACCGCCCAGGCCGGTCCCCGCTATCGCCACGGCGTTGCGGATGCCCTGCGCAATCCCATAGGTATCAACCAGCAGCGTGGTGTCGCTGCCGAGCGCCGACACCTGCGCTCGGAACGCCTCACGTTCGTCAGCGAAAGCCAGGGTGAACGAATGCGCCGAAGTTCCCGTGGTGGGAATCCCGTAGCGCAGCCCCGCCTCCAGCAGGGAAGTGGCTGTAAAGCCGGCAATGTAGGCGGCGCGGGAAGCGTAAAGCGCCGCCGACTCGTTAGCGCGGCGCGCCCCCATTTCGATAAGCGGAATCCCGTTTGCGGCATTCACCATACGGGAGGCGGCGGACATCACCGCCGAATCGTAGTTCAGGATCGACAGCAGCACGGTTTCCAGCAAAACCGCGTCGGCAAAACTCGCCTCCACCGTGAGTACGGGAGAGAGCGGGAAGAAAACCTCGCCCTCCGGGTAGCCGTAGATGCGGCCACGGAAACGATAGTTGCGCAGGTACTCAATCGTGTCCTCGCCAATCAGCGGGTCCTCGCTCAGCAGCGAGAGCTGTTCGGGAGTGAAACGGAAGTTACGCACGGCCTCCACTGCGCGACTGACGCCACCAACCACGCCGTAACGGCGGCCCTTGGGTAAACGGCGGGCGAACAGTTCGAAAACCGTTTTTTGGTGCGCGTTACCGGCGCGCAGCGCAGCCTGCAGCATGGTCACTTCGTATTTGTCGGTCAGGAATGCCGTGCTGGGGCCGGGGATCTCTGGCAGGGACTGGCCCTCGCGCCTGGTTTCCGCTGTCACCACGCCTCGTCTCTTATTAATGGGGAACGCGTAATCTCCGCGCCCCTGGTGGGGGAGTGCCTGCGCAGCAGATTAGCCCGTTTTCCCCGTCTCCGGCAGGTCACGACACTCCGAGTGCGGTGTGTCCCTCACTGGCAGTGACAAGCCTCTTAGGCTTACGGGTATGAAAGCTAAAAACCATGCCCGATTCATGTCCGTTGCGCTCGCCGCGATGGGAACCCTGCATTTCGCGAAGCCCGAACCGTTCGACGCGGCGATTCCGCCGGAACTGCCCGGCGATCCCCGCTTCTACACCCACGCTTCCGGGGTAGCGGAACTGGGAACGGCGGCGCTGCTCGCGGCCCCGCGCACCCGTAAGCTCGGCGCGGTAGCGGCCAGCGCCCTGTTCCTGGCGGTATGGCCGGGAAACTTCCAAATGCTGCGCGATGCGTTAGCCGAGGGTGCGAGCAAAACCAAGCTGGCGGTCCTAATCGCGCGGCTGCCGCTCCAGCTGCTACTGCTGCTGCAGGCCCGTAAGGTGCGGCGCGAAAGCTAGGCCATTTCCCTAGCTTCCTAACCCCTCCGACTTAGCTGCCGAACACGGCGCGCAGGGCCAGCACGCCCACCGCGCCGATTCCGGCCGCTGCGGGCAGGGTGATGATCCAGGCCAGCGCGATCGGCTTCATCAGATTCCAGTTAGCGGCCCGATTAACGATGCCGACGCCGATCACCGCACCGATGAGGATGTGGGTGGAGGAAACCGGCAGACCCAGCACGCTGGCGGCCATAACTACCGCGGCAGCCGCCAGTTCGGCCGAAAAGCCCGACGCCGGGTGCATCTCGGTCAGGCCGTTACCGACCGTCTGAATAACGTTGCGTCCCACGAACCACAGGCCCGCCACCAGCGCGATACCGAAGGTCACCATGACCGCCGTGGGCACAGCCGATTTCTCGCTAATCTGCTGATTCTTCAACACGTCCAGAATCGCCGCGAACGGGCCGACCGCGTTCGCGATGTCGTTACTGCCGTGGCTGAACGCGAACGCGCTCGCCGTGAACACCTGCATCCAGCTAAACAGCAGGAAGGTGGAGCGCTTCAGGTTCTTCTTCTTAAGCGCCTTCGCGAAGATGTAGACGGAGATCCAGATGAACATGCCGACCATCGCCATGATGAAAATGTTGGCGGTGGTGTTCAGGTTCAGGTGCAGGTGCTTGAGGCCCTTGAACAGCAGCATCGAAGAAATAACCACCGAACCGAGGGCCGCCAGCATCGGCACCCAGGTAACGAGGGCGCGGTGCGATTCGAGCGCCTTTGCCCTGTCGTCGATGTCGTACAGTTCGCGGTAGAAGTCAGATTCCAGTTCGTCGCGGGTGTAGTCGCCCTGGGAAACGATCACCTGGTCGCGCGCCATCTGGTTGGCGTAGGCCACCTGCTGGATCTCGTTCAGGCGCTCGAACGCGGCCTTGTGACGCTTGCGGTGTTCGCTGCGTTCACGCTTAATGGCCTGCAACTTAGCGTCGGCCTCCTCGTTATAGACGAGGATGTTCTTCTTAACGATGCTGAACAGGATGTAGGAGAACAACGCGCCCAGCACGGGTGAGATAACCCAGCTCATGGCGATCTGGCCGATCTTGTCCCACTGCACCATCGCCAGGCCGCCCGTGCCGGTAACGAAGCCGGTGGTGAGCGCTGCGCCAACAATGCCGCCGATGATCGCGTGCGTAGTGGAAACGGGCCAGCCCATGCGGGTGGCAATCAGCAGCCACAGTGCCGCGCCGAGCAGTGCCGACATCATGATGTAGACGAAACTCATCGGATCGAGGTCGATCGCGTTCAGGTCCACGATGCCGCTACGCACCGTGTCCGTCACCTCGCCGCCCGCCAGCACCGCGCCGCTTACCTCGAACACGGCGGCGACGATCAGCGCCTGCTTCATGGTGAGGGTTTTTGCGCCGACGCTGGTGCCGAACGAGTTCGCGACGTCGTTACCGCCGATGTTGAACGCCATGAAGACGCCGAACAGGATGGAAACTATCAGCACGATCCGGCTGGTCTGGGCGGCCACGTAGCCGTTTGCCCAAAGGGTGAATACTACGAGCGACAGGGCCAGTAGGGCCCCGAAAGAAATATGCCACCAGCGGTCGGGCCCCAGGAAACCTGGATGCGACTGCTTGTTCAGGGTGGTCGATCCTTGCGGCATGGCGGATAGGCTTTCTGACTCGCGTTGAGATACCTCCGAAATCGTGCGCCGCGCAGGTTAACAAAAGGTAAACGAACGGGGTTTATGGGAGGTATTACCTGGGCGGCTCGCCGCCAACTCGTCCGATGTGTAATTATGGTGACGTGGATCTCAAGAACTCTGTTGCGGTTCAGCTCGCAATGATCTCAGCGGTGACCGAGGTAGCTGAATCGCTAAAGTCCAGGGCCTGGCTGCGCGGCGGCTGGGGCATGGACTTTGCCCTGGGGCGAATTACGCGCGTGCACTCCGACATCGACATCTTCGTGGACAACGCCGTTTATAACGAGATCGTGGAAAAACTGGTGGAAAGGCACTGGCTGCTAACCAACCCGCACTCGCTTTCCATCCAGGCAAATTTCGTGCATGAGCAGGAATCTTGTTACCTCACCCCGATCGCGCATCGCAACCTGCACGATCCGCACGTGCCCTACGGTCCCTGGGCCGGTTCCCGCTGGCCGGAAAGCACCCTGAAAGAGGCCGGAAAGAACACCATTCACGGCGTGGAGGCCTGGTATTCCAGCGTCAGCTCCCAGATCGAATGCAAGGAATCCAGCCCCGGCTGGATGGGCCGTCCGCCCCGCCCGAAGGACCTCGATGACCTGCTGCTGCTTCGCACAATCAGGCAGCGCCGCGAGTTCTCCTAGCCTTCGTTTTCGCCATCTCCCTGCAACTTCCGGGCATTTTCGCCACAATAGAGTGATGGCCGCACGAAACAGATACTCACTCTCCCAGCATGTTTACGCGTGGCTGGTGCACGCCTTCACCATGAGCGGGGTGCTCTGGGCGTTGCTTGCCCTGGCCGCGCTCAATCAGGGCGATATTAAGGGGGTCTGGCTGTGGCTTGGCGTGGCCCTCATCGTGGACGGCCTGGACGGTACCCTCGCGCGTCACGCCCGGGTCAAGGAGGTCGTGCCCTGGTTCGACGGCGTGGTTTTGGACCTGGTGGTTGACTACCTGACCTGGACTTTCATTCCCGCCGCATTCATCGCCCTGTACGTTAACGTCGGCGGTGAACCGTGGGGGTTCGTGTGGGCGGCGATAATCTGCCTTTCCTCCATGTTCTGTTTCTGCAACACGGGTATGAAGAGCGCCGACAACTACTTCGTCGGTTTCCCCGCCGCCTGGAACATAGTGGCCGTCTCCCTATGGCTATTACAAACCCCGGCCTGGGCTAACGTCACCGTGATTCTGATTTGTGCGGTGCTGTCGTTCATTCCCTGGAAATACCTGCACCCGTTCCGGGTAAAGGAACTGATGCCGTTCAACATCATCAGCGTGACTCTCTGGATTGCGGTTACCGGCTGGGCCGTGGCTGCCGACAGGGAATTGCCGCTGTGGGCTTATCTGGTTTGGTGGGGCAGCGCCGCCTGGGTAATTGGCGTGAGCGCGATACGCACCGTGCGGGGCAGAATCCTCGCGTCCGACTAAGCGCCGCTTGTCGCGGTAGTGCGGTGGGCGCGCAGCCGAGCCCGTACCCTAAACGCGCGCCCGCCCGCTAAACGTGCCCCTGCGCTTTCGCGCTTTAAACGTGCAGCAGATCCCGGTCCAGTTTGCGCGAGCGCAGCACCTTTAGCGCTTCGTACAGAAGGCTCGCGCCGATCAGCACGTACACCACAACCACCACGTAGGTGGGATAGTTGCTCCCGCGCAGCCAGAAGTAGGCGTACGGGGTGAGGAAGGTAATCAGGGTGACCGCCAGGCCGGTGAGCCTCAGACGGCTAGTTTTTCCTGCCACCATCGTCACCACGCCCCAGGTGTAGGGGATGGCGGTGGCGATATCCAGGCCCCACAGCACCCACAGCGAGCCTTCAAAACCATCCACGAAGGTTACGGGCAGAACCCGCAGGGTCGAATAGACAAAAACCACCACGTACGCGATCACGGTAGGGTCGCGCAGCCAGCGCTCCCAGCGCGAACGATGGCGAATACCGATGCCCGCGTTCTCTAGCGCCTCGGCCCTATCGCGGGGAATGCGCAGCGTGTCCAGGCCGTGCAGCGCCTCCCGCATGAGGCCGTGAAAGCGCTCATCCTGCGCCAGGCATAGGGCTAGATCGCCGGGGGTGATTACCGCCGGATACTGCCCGTCGCGGATGCCGCCCACCACCTGCACCAGATCGTGGCCGAGCAGCTCCTGCCAGGCGGCCAGCGCCTGCGGGGACAGCGTCCCGAGCCAAACGATCATGCCGCGCGTCAGACTATCCCGCAGGCGCTGGCCGAACAGGGCGAAAGCCGCCTGCGGGTCGCGCTGCAGCAGCAGCGGCAGTTCCTCAAGGAAATCTACTTCCTGGGCCCGGCGTTTGTTCAACGCGAGCAGAAGCTGCACACCGCTAGCGGAGCGCAGCTTCGCAGGGTCGATGCTGAAGCGACGGCACACTTCTAGCCGGGTCAGATAAGCCATTCGTTCATGTTAAGGCAGACGGCAAGGGTAATTCTCACGGTATTCCCAGTTTAGCGGCGGAAAAGACTCACTAATGCGCCAGGAGGGCGGAGTCGATGATTTCCGTGAAAGTGGGGGAGGGGCGCATGGCGCGCGCCAGGCTTTCTGCGCTGGGCAGATAGTGACCGTCCAAAGTGACGCAATTCCCGCGCTGTTGCTGGATCTCTTCCAGGACGCGCCAGCTCGCGGAGCTGAGGGCATCTGCCAGCGGGGCGAAGCGGCCCGCCAGGTCTGCGTCCGGGCAGGCGGCCATTTCCTGCGCCCAGAAAAGCGCCAGGTAGAAATGGCTCTGCCGGGTATCTACCCCGCCTTCTTCCTCGCTGGGGGAGCAGCCCTCCTCCAGCATTTTGGCCACGGCGCTATCCAGAGCGTTCGCCAGGTGCGAGGCCGCGGCGTTGCCTTCGCGCGCCAGCAGCCGCAGCGATTCGCCCACGGCCAGGTATTCCCCCAGGCTGTCCCAGGCCAGGTGGTTGGCGTCGGTAAGCATTTGCGCGAGCTTCGGGGCGGTGCCGCCCGCGCCCGTTTCGAACAGGCTGCCGCCCGCGAGCAGCGGCACCACGGAAAGCATTTTGGCGCTCGTACCCAGCTCCATGATCGGGAACAGATCCGTCAGGTAATCGCGCAGCACGTTCCCCGTGACCGCGATGGTGTCGTCGCCCGCGCGGAAACGCGCCAGCGTGAAGCGGGTGGCTTCGCGCTGCCCCAGCACGCGAATATCCAGGCCCGACGTATCGTGCTGTGGCAGGTACGTGGCCACCTTTTCGGCGAGGGCCCGCTCGTGCGCGCGGGAATCATCCAGCCAGAACACGGCGGGCTGACCCGAGATGCGGGCACGCTCGACAGCCAGGCGCACCCAGTCGCGCACGGCGGCGTCGGCCGTGAGGCAGGCGCGGAAAATATCCCCGCTCTTCACCTCGCGGCTGAGCAGCACGTTGCCTGCGGAGTCGCGCACCTCCACGCGGCCGTCCCGCGTGACCTGGTGGGTCTTGTCGTGGCTGCCGTATTCCTCCGCCTTCTGCGCCATCAGGCCGACGTTCGCCACGCTGCCGAGGGTGCGCGGATCGAAAGCCCCGTTTTCGCGGCAGTCGCGCACGGTTTCCTGATAAACGGCGGCGTAGCTGGAATCGGGGACCACCGCCAGCGTCTCGGCCAGCTTGCCGTCTGCGTCCCACATTTGGCCGCCCGCGCGAATCATCGCGGGCAGGGAAGCGTCTATGATGACGTCGCTCGGAACGTGCAGGTTGGTTATCCCGCGCGCGGAATCGACCATCGCCAGGCGGGGACCGGCGGCCAGCTCCCGGTCTACCAGGTTCGCCACGCCCCTCCCCGCCGGGAGGTCGGTCAGGGCCGACAGCAGCGCCGCCAGCCCGTTCGCCGGATCAATCCCGGCCACCGCCAGTTCCTCCCCGTGCCGGGAGAACGTGACGGGCAAGAATGCGCGCAGGCAGCGCCCGAAGATGAGCGGATCGCTCACCTTCATCATGGTTGCCTTCAGGTGCAGGGAAAAAAGCAGCCCCTCGCGCTGCGCCGCCGCGATCTGCTCCCGCAAGAACTCATCGAGCGCGGCCAGATCCATGAAGGTCGCATCCACGATGTCTCCTGCCTTTACGGGCAGGGCCGCGTTCAGCGTTTCCTCCGCGCCGTCTTGCGGCACGAACACGATGTCCAGGTGGCCGTCGGCCGCCACGGTGTGAGAAACCTCGTTGGCGCGGAAATCACCCGCCTCCATGGCGGCGATACGGGTGCGGCTGTCTGCCCGCCATTCGCCCATGCTGTGCGGGTGCTTGCGGGCGTATTCCTTGACGGCCTGCGGCGGGCGGCGGTCAGAGTTCCCCTCGCGCAGCACCGGGTTTACGGCCGACCCCTTCACCGCGTCGTAGCGCGCCCGCGTGCGGCGCTCGGCCTCACTCTGCGGATTATGCGGATAGTCGGGAATCGCGTAGCCCTTTTCCTGCAGCTCGGCGATGGCGGCCAGAAGCTGGGGCAGGGAGGCGGAAATGTTGGGCAGCTTCACGATATTCGCCCGCGGGTCTCGGCAGAGCGCGCCCAGTTCGCTTAGCGCGTCGGGTACCCGCTGCGCGGCGGGAAGATCATCGGCGAAAGCAGCCAGAATGCGCGCCGCCAGAGAAATATCGCGCGTTTGCACCTCCACCCCGGCGGGGGCCGTGAAAGCCCGCAGGATCGGCAGCAGCGACGCCGTGGCGAGCTGCGGCGATTCGTCGGTCAGGGTGTAGACGATGCGGGACATGCGCGACCTCCTCAAACGGCTATCTTGACTTCAAGATTAGCGGATTTGGTGGCGCTCACCGCCGTAAACGCCCGGCTAGTCGTTGTAGAGGGAATCTATCTCTTCCCGGTAACGCTCCATCACTGCCTGTCGGCGCACCTTCATGGTGGGGGTGACGGTGCCGGTGGCGACCTCCAGTTCGTGATCCAAGATCACGAACTTCTTCACCGTCTCCCAACGGGCCAGGGTGCGGTTAGCGCGCTCCACATAGTTCGTGACCGCGTGCTTAACCTCTGGGAGCTGGGTCAGTTCCGCGTAATCGAGTTCCTCGTGGCCGTGGTTAGCGCCCCAGCGGGTCAGCGCGTCCCGATCCAGGGTGACCACCGCGGAAACGTATTTGCGGCCCTCACCGACCACCATCACCTGCGAGAAATAGGGGCAGGCCGCCATCAGCGTGGATTCCACCTCGGCGGGCGAAACATACTTGCCGCCGCTGGTCTTAATCAGATCCTTTTTACGGTCGGTGATGGTCAGGGTGCCGTCCTCGGCAATGGTGCCGATGTCTCCCGTGTGCAGCCAGCCGTCGTGCAGCACCTCGGCGGTGCGCTGTTCATCCTTGTGGTAGCCGCGCATGATGCCGGGGCCGGAGACGAGGATTTCGCCGTCCTGCGCGATCTTGCAGGAAGATCCCGGCACCAGTTTGCCGACGGTGCCGAACTGCGGCTCCCACGGCTTTGAGAAGAACGTGACCGCGCAGGATTCGGTGACGCCGTAGCCCTCCACCAGCAAGATGCCCGCGGCATAGAACCAGCGCTGCACCTCCGGGGAAAGTTTCGCGGAACCGGAAATGAAGTAACGCAGCCGCCCGCCCATCAGCTTCTTCAACTTGGAAAAGACCAGCTTTTCCGCGAGCGCGGCCTGCGGGCGCAGCGCGAGCGGCAGTTTCTTGCCCGCCAGGCGGTAGGGGGTGGTTTTTTCGCCGACGGAAAAAGCCCACTCCGAAAGGCGCTGCTTGACGCCGCCCTGCGGGAACTTCGTCTGCACCGCCGCGCGCACCTTCTCAAAGATGCGGGGCACGCCGCACATGGCGGTGGGGCGCACAACGCTCAGGTTGTCGAAAATCTTGTCCACGCGGCCGTCGATAGCGGTCGTGGCGCCGTGTGAAATCGAAATCAGGTTCAGGCACTTGCCGAAGGCGTGCGAGAGTGGCAGCCACAGGTAGTGCACGTCGTCCTCGGTGAGCAGCCCCAGGGTGTGCCAGGCGGCAGACTGGTAAAGCCAGTTATCGTGCGTGATCTCCACGCCCTTGGGCAGGCCGGTGGTGCCGGAGGTAAAGATGATCGTGGCCAGATCGTCCGGTTTCACCTCGGCGATTGCCTCGCGTACGCACTGCGGGTCCCGCGCCAGCCGCTGCGCGCCCCGGCGTTCTACGTCGGCCAGGGTGACGATACGCGGATCAAGCAGATCGGTGCCGTTGCTCATCAAAATGATTGCCTTGAGCGGAGACTCGCCGGGGTTCTTGGCGTGCATCGACTCGGCCTCGAGCAGCACATCCAGCGTTTCCGGGTTCTCCACCAGGGCAAAACCGGCCTGGCTGTAGGAAAGGATGTGCGCGTAGTCGTTCACGCGCGCGTTCGGATAGATCGTGGTCGTGATGCCGCCGATGCAGTTGTTCGCGAAGTCAGCGATCACCCATTCGATCCGGGTGTTGGCGGCGATGGCGAGCTTATCGCCCTTGGTCATGCCCAGTTCCAGCAGACCCGCCGCGACGCGATGGCACCAGTCGCGAAATTCGCGCCAGGTGATCTCCTGCCACTTGTCCTCCGCATCGGGAAACATCCAGGCGCGGGCATCCGGCGTCTTTTCCGGTCGCTCATCAAGCGCAAAACCAATGTTTTCGGGGCGAGATTCCAAAATCTCGATCTTCTCGGCCGACAGGTTCTGCGTATTGAGCTCTTGGGGCATTCTTCGATACTACGACACCGCCCCGCCCAACGGACCAGTAGGCGCGCGGAGCGGGGCGGAGAAAAGCCAGGTTGAGGCTATCCGAAAAGGACCTTAACTTCGTCCCAGCGGGACTGCGGCACGGCCTTCGGGTTATCAATCGCGTCGGTGAAGGGAACACGCACGATGTCGGTGCCGCGCAGGGCCACCATCTTGCCGAACTCGCCATCGAAGATGAGGTCGATCGCGCTCATTCCCAGGCGGGTGGCCAGCACGCGGTCGTAGCCGGTCGGCTCGCCGCCGCGCTGGATGTGGCCCAGCACGGTGGCGCGCGATTCGATGCCGAGCCGTTCCTCGATGATCGGGGCCAGCGCGGTCGCGATGCCACCGAAGCGGGGGCGGCCAAACTCGTCCAGGTCGTAGTGCATGAAGTCCTTGCCCGCGTCCTTGGGTACGAAACCTTCCGCCACCACCACGAGGGGCGCGCGGCCACGGTTCCAGGCCGATTCGACATAGGAGCAGATCTCGTCGATCGTCATCGGCTGCTCGGGGATGCAGATGACGTGTGCGCCCGCCGCCATGCCCGCGTGCAGGGCGATCCAACCCACGCTGCGTCCCATCACCTCGGCCACCATGCAGCGGTGGTGAGAATCGCCCGTCATGCGCAGGCGGTCAAGCGATTCGGTAGCGATTTCAACCGCCGTGTTGAAACCGAACGTGTAGTCGGTCGCGTCCAGGTCGTTATCCACCGTCTTAGGCACGCCCACCACCGGCACGCCCTTTTCGAACAGGCGGTTAGCCGTGTAAAGGGTGCCGTCGCCGCCAATCGCGATCAGGGCATCGACCTCGTGCTGCTCCATGTTTTGCAGCACCACTTCCTCGCCGTGTTCGTTGCCCTTGAACGGGTTGGAACGGGAGGTGCCGAGGATCGTGCCACCGATTCTGCCGATGCCGCGCACCTTCTTTCGGGGCAGGTGGAAGAAGTCATTTTCGATCACGCCACGCCAGCCGTCGCGGTAACCGATGAAGTCGTATTCGTGAACCATGGTGCCCTTGAGCACGGCACCGCGGATCACGGCGTTCAGGCCGGGGCAGTCCCCGCCGGAGGTCAAGATTCCGATTTTCATCCTGCAATCTTTCGATAGGTGGCAGTGGTGGTCTTCACCACACACCTCTAAGTAAACCAGTCTTGCGCCGCGTCTGCCGCGCGAAAAGTCCCAAAGAAAACGGGCGGGACGCTTTGCGCCCCGCCCGCACCCCGCCGCCCGCGCGGCAGGCTAAAAGTTAGCTGCGGTGAGCCCGATACCAGCCGATCAGGGCGGCTGTCGAAGCGTCTTCGTCGGCCAGCGCGGCGGTATCGCCGGCAACCGCCGGGGTCAGCTTCTTCGCGAGCTGCTTGCCCAGCTCCACACCCCACTGATCGAAGGAGTTAATGCCCCAAACCGCGCCCTGCACGAACGTGATGTGCTCGTACAGCGCGATGAGCTGGCCGACGGCGCTCGGGGTGAGATCGGCGGCCATGATCGAGGTGGTGGGACGGTCGCCGGTGAACACGCGGGCCGGAACCAGCGCGCCCTCGGTGCCCTCCGCGCGCACCTCTTCCTCGGTCTTGCCGAAAGCCAGCGCCTTGGTCTGCGCGAAGAAGTTTGCGAGGAACAGCTCGTGCACGTCGTCGGCGCCGTCACGCAGCGGGTGTACCGGGTTCGCGAAGGCGATGAAGTCAGCCGGGATCAGGCGGGTGCCCTGGTGGATCAGCTGGTAGAAAGCGTGCTGGCCGTTGGTGCCCGGCTCGCCCCAGAAAACCTCGCCCGTGTCGTAAACGACCTCGCTGCCATCGCGGCGCACGCCCTTACCGTTGCTCTCCATGGTGAGCTGCTGCAGGTAGGCCGGGAAACGGTGCAGGTACTGGCAGTAGGGAAGAACCGCGTGGGTCTCCGCGCCCAGGAAGTTCACGTTCCAAACGTTCAGCAGGCCCATCAGCAGCGGCACGTTCTTTTCGGCCGGTGCGGTGCGGAAATGCTCGTCCAGCGCGTGGAAACCGGCCAGGAAGTCCTCGAACACCTCGCGACCAAAGACGGTGATGAGCACGGTGCCGACGGCGGAATCCACCGAGTAACGGCCGCCCACCCAGTTCCAGAAACCGAACGCGTTTTCCGGGTCGATGCCGAACTCGGCAACCTTATCCAGGGCGGTGGAAACCGCCACGAAGTGCTTGGCCACCGCGCTCGCCTCGTCGGTGTCAGCCAGCGCGCCTGCCGCGCCGAGCTTCTCCAGCAGCCAGGCCTTCGCGAGGCGGGCGTTGGTGAGCGTCTCCAGGGTGGTGAAGGTCTTGGAGGCGACGATGAACAGGGTGGTTTCCGGATCGAGGTCCGCTACGGTGGCGGCGACGTCGGTCGGGTCGATGTTGGAGATGAAGCGTGCGCTCAGGCCGGGCTGGGCGTGCGGCTTCAGCGCCTCGTAAACCATGACGGGGCCGAGGTCGGAGCCGCCGATGCCGATGTTCACCACCGTTTCGATGCGCTTGCCGGTGATGCCGGTCCACTCACCGCTGCGCACCTTCTGCGCGAAAGCGTAAATCTTCGCCAGCACGGCCTGCACGTCGGCGTCCACGTCCTGGCCATCAACCACCAGGGCGGGGGAGGCGCCGACGGGGCGACGCAGCGCGGTGTGCAGCACCGCGCGATCCTCGGTGTTGTTAATGTGCGCGCCCGCGAACATCGCGTCGCGCTGCGCGAGCACGTCGGTCTGCTCGGCAAGCTGCAGCAGCAGGGAAAGGGTTTCGGGCTTAATCAGGTTCTTGGAAAGATCAACGTGCAGATCCGCGGCGTCAAAGGTGAGGGCCGCAGCGCGCTGCGGGTCGGCCGCGAACCATTCGCGCAGACCGCCGTCGAGCTGCTCCGCGTGCTCGTCGAGCGCGGCCCAGGCGTCGGTGGTGGTCGGATCAATGGCATCAAACGTATTCGTCATAACCACCATTGTTACCCGGCTAAGGCCCGAACGATAGATTTCGGGCCGCCGCGTGTGAAGTGCACTGCCCCATCCGCCCTCTGCGCGGGCGGCGCGGCAAACATGCCGTGTGAGTCACTACCCGTCCCCGCGCATTTAGGGGTGGCCCGCCCCTAGAATGGACGAGGCGCACTCGCGCCGAAGAACCAATGATGAAATGAGATGCCCGCGCATGCCCGTAAGCCGCCGCTCCAATCTGCGTAACGTAGCTATCGTTGCGCACGTTGACCACGGAAAGACCACCCTCGTGGATGCCATGCTGACCCAGGGGGGAGCCTTCTCCTCCCACGGCCAGCACGAAGAACGCGCTATGGACTCCGGTGAGCTGGAACGCGAAAAGGGCATCACGATCCTCGCGAAGAACACCGCCATCCACTACAACGGCCCCTCGGCCGAGGCCGCCGGTGAAACCGACGGCATCACGATCAACGTGATCGACACCCCCGGCCACGCCGACTTCGGCGGCGAGGTCGAGCGCGGCCTCAGCATGGTCGACGGCGTCGTGCTGCTGGTGGACGCCTCCGAGGGCCCGCTGCCGCAGACCCGCTTCGTGCTGCGCAAGGCGCTCGCCGCGAAGCTGCCGGTGATCCTCGTAGTGAACAAGGTTGACCGCCCCGACTCCCGCATCGACGAGGTCGTGCAGGAAAGCATGGACCTGCTCCTCGGCCTCGCCTCGGACCTCGCGGAAGAGGTGCCCGACCTCGACGTGGACTCCGTGCTCGACGTGCCGGTTGTTTACGCCTCCGCGAAGGCCGGCCGCGCCAGCATCGAGCAGCCCGCAGACGGCGCCCTGCCCGCGGACGAGACGGTGGAGGCGCTGTTCAAGACCATCATCGAGAAGATTCCCGCGCCGACCTACGACGACGAGATGCCGCTGCAGGCGCACGTTACGAACCTGGACGCCTCCGCGTTCCTCGGCCGTCTCGCGCTGCTGCGCATCTACAACGGCACCCTTTCCAAGGGCCAGACCGTCGCCTGGGTGCGTCAGGACGGCACCACCCGCCCCGTTAAGATCACCGAGCTGCTGGAGACCAAGGGCCTGGAGCGCGTGCCGATGGAGGTCGCCCGTCCCGGCGACATCGTGGCCGTCGCCGGTATCGCGGACATCATGATCGGCGAGACCCTGACCGACGTGGACGATCCTCGCCCGCTGCCGCTGATTACCGTGGACGATCCCGCGATCTCCATGACCATCGGCATCAACACCTCCCCGCTCGCGGGCAAGGGCGGCAAGAACCACAAGGTCACCGCCCGCCAGGTGAAGGATCGCCTGGACCGCGAGCTGATCGGTAACGTTTCCCTGCGCGTGCTGCCCACCGAGCGTCCCGACGCCTGGGAGGTGCAGGGCCGTGGCGAACTCGCCCTGGCTATCCTGGTCGAGCAGATGCGCCGCGAAGGCTTCGAGCTGACCGTTGGCAAGCCGCAGGTACTTACCCGCGAGATCGACGGCAAGACCTGCGAGCCGGTTGAGCGCATGACCATCGACGTGCCCGAGGAATACCTGGGCGCCGTCACCCAGCTGCTGGCCGCCCGCAAGGGCCGCATGGAAACCATGAGCAACCACGGCACCGGCTGGGTACGCATGGAGTTCCTGGTTCCGGCGCGTGGCCTGATCGGCTTCCGTACCCGTTTCCTCACCGAAACCCGCGGCACCGGCATCGCGTCCTCCATCGCGGAGGGGTACGAGCCGTGGATGGGCGACATCGAGTTCCGCACCACCGGCTCGCTGGTGGCCGACCGCGCGGGCAGCGTTACCCCGTTCGCGATGATCAACCTGCAGGAGCGCGGCTCGTTCTTCGTGGAGCCGACCTCCGAGGTTTACGAGGGCCAGGTAGTTGGCGAAAACTCCCGTAACGAGGAGATGGACGTCAACATCACCAAGGAAAAGAAGCTCACCAACATGCGCTCCTCGACCGCGGATGCGTTCGAGAACCTGGTGCCGCCGCGCAAGCTGACCCTGGAAGAATCGCTCGAGTTCGCGGCCGAAGACGAATGCGTCGAGGTCACCCCCGAAATCGTGCGTATCCGCAAGGTCGTGCTCGATCAGCAGGAACGCGCCAAGCTGCGTTCGCGCAAGAAGAGCCGCTAACGGTAAAGCCGTGCAAAACGAAATGTCGCAGAGCCCCGAGGCGTCACCGGTGAAACCGGCGTCCGCCGCCGGGGCTCTGCCCATTTTCCCCCTCCTGGTGGGAGCGCTGTTGGCGCTTCCGCTGTCGGGTCTGCTGGCCTCCGTACACCGGGCGAAACTGACGCTGGCGGGATCCCCGATCCCGTTCGGCATCGGCCTGGTGCTGGGGATACAGCTGGCCCTCTGCCTTTTTCTGCTCACCTATCCGCGCGGGCGCACCGCGCTGCTGAGCTACCTGATCGTGTTTCCGGTAGCGCTCACCCTCCTGTTCGTGGAGGGCGGCGGCGTGCTGATCCCCGCGCAAATCGAGGGGGTGACGCCGTGGCAGACCCTTGCGTTCCTGGCCATCTCCTGCGGTGTGCCCCCGCTGGTTCTCCTCTTAGGACGGGTAGCTGAGCGCATCCTCGGGGCCGGGAACACGCAACAGGACTAAAAGGAGCGGCACCCATGCCCACCGCCACGCCGACCGCAGAAGCTTTCTACCTGGCTTTGCGCAGACGGTTGCGGGAGGTGCTGCACCATAGACGCAGCGGGTTGGTACTGATGGCGGTACTAATCGGCATCGGCGCGGGCCTGGGCGCGCTGGTCTTTCGCTGGCTGATCGCGACCTTCACCTACATTTTCTCGGGGCATGCCGACTACGCTGCCACGCCCGGTGAGGGAAACCCGCTCTTCGGCGTCGGCCCCTGGTTCGTTATTTTCGCTCCCGTGCTGGCGGGCCTGCTCTACGGGCCGCTGGTCTACTTCTTCGCCCCGCAGGCGCGCGGGCACGGCGTCCCCGAGGTCATGTACGCGGTGGCGCGCAAGGGCGGCAAGATTCCCGCCAAGGTAGCAGTCGTAAAATCGCTCGCCTCCGCGATCTGCATCGGCGGCGGCGGTTCGGTAGGCCGCGAAGGGCCGATCGTGCAGATCGGCGCCTCGCTCGGCTCCGCGCTGGGGCGCTTCGTACGCCTGCCGGAAAACCGCTTGAAACTGCTGGTGGCCTGCGGCAGCGCGGGCGGTATCGCCGCCACCTTCAACGCGCCACTGGCGGGCTGCTTCTTCGCGATGGAACTGATCCTGCTCAACTTCTCCGCCGAAACCTTCGGCATGGTCGTGATCTCATCCTTCACCGCCTCCGTGGTCGGCCTGGTAGCCATCGGCGAACACCACATGCTCTCCCTGCCCCAGTTTCCGAGCGTGCAGATTCCCGAGCTCGGCTGGATCGCCCTGCTCGGCATACTCGGCGGCGGCCTGGGCGTCGTCTTCATGAAGGTGCTTTACGCCATCGAGGACGGCGTGGACTACCTTTGGCGGGGCAGGCCCGAATGGGCCCGCCCCGCCGTGGGCGGCCTCGCCCTCGGACTGTTCCTCTTCGCCGTGCCGCAAATGTACGGCGTGGGCTACCCGGTGCTGGGTGATGCCGTGCTGGGCAAACTGGCCATCGGCACCCTGGCTCTGATGCTGCTGGCGAAGATCATCGGCACCTCCCTGACGCTCGCCATCGGCGGCAGCGGCGGCGTGTTCGCGCCGTCCCTGTTCATCGGCGCGATGTTCGGCGCGCTCTTCGGCAACGGGGTGCACGATCTGGCGGGCGGTAACGCCTCCGTGGTGGGCGTCTACGCCGTTATCGGCATGGGCGCCGTGTTCGCCGGGTCAGCGCGCGCCCCGATCACCGCCGTGCTGATCATCGTGGAACTCACCCAGCAATACGATCTGATCCTGCCGCTCATGCTGGCGGTCGTGCTGGCCACCCTGACCAGCCGTTTCCTTTCGCTGGACACGATGTACACGCTGAAACTGCGCCGCCGCGGGGATTCCCTCTTGGACCCCGTGGCCCGCAGCGTGCTGGAAAAATACCGCATCGCGAGCGTGATGGACAGCGCTCCGTCGGCCCTCACCCCGGAAACCTCCCTACAGGAAGCGGCGCGGGCGTTTTCCAAGACCCGCTACCGCCTGCTGCCGGTGGTGAACGGCGAAGGGCAGTACCTGGGCGCGGTTTCGGCGCTGCGCGTCACGGTGATGCTGGCCGACGAAAACGAGGACGTCAGCCGGGTGGCGGACATTCCGCTGGTAGATGACCACGTGCACATCGACGCCCCCATGCACGATGTGCTGGAACGGATGATGACGAGCGCCGTAAACGCGCTCCCCGTGCTTTCCGACGACCGCCTCGCGGGCTGGATCACCCAGCGCACGCTGATGCGCAAAGTGATGGAATACGACGAACGCGTTACCGCGCCCAGCGACGAAAGCGCGCTGGAAGACAGGCTGCTGCGTTCTTGGCGGCGGCGCAAAGCCCACTAGGGGCAACGGCGCGGGCGCGGTATCAGAGCGCCCGGCGCACCCGCACCGGCTCGGGCGGCGGCGGCACGGTACGCGACGCCGTGACCAGGGCGCGCTCCACCCGCACCTCGCCGCGCCGGGTAAGCACCGTAACGCTGTCCGGGTCCACGGCGGTGATGTAGCCGAGCGCATCGGTGTGCCCTACTCCGCCGGGGGTGCTCGCGCGGTCTATCCGGTAGCGCAGGGTGACGCGCACCCCCACCTCAAGAAAAGAGCGGTAGCCGGGCCCCTGCGTGCTGGTATCCATACCCCCATTATGGGGCCGCCAGCACCCGGTATGGGTGCCCTAAAGAACTTCGGTTAGTGGCACAAAACCTGTGGCACCAGGACATGATCTGTCACTCATCGGGGGCCGCTAGCGGCTAAAAATAGGCGCGCAATACGGCGCCTAGCGCCATAATGGTGGGCGTACTCCAGGACCAGTAGAAAGGGAATCCACCGTGACCTATGTGATCGCGCAGCCTTGTGTGGACGTGAAAGACCGCGCCTGCGTCGATGAATGTCCGGTGGACTGCATCTACGAAGGCGACCGCACCCTCTACATCCAGCCCGACGAATGCGTGGACTGCGGGGCGTGCGAACCGGTCTGCCCGACCGAAGCGATCTACTACGAGGACGACCTCCCCGATAAGTGGGCCGACTACTACAAGGCGAACCTGGAATTCTTCGACGATCTCGGCGCGCCCGGCGGTGCCGCTAAGCTTGGCCCGGTAGGTAAGGACCACCCGTTTATTGAGGCGCTGCCCCCGCAGGCCTAGCCGTAAGGAGAGTCGATGCGATCCCAGAAAGCAACCGCGCTGCCCGACTTCCCCTGGGACGCGTTGCGCCCCTACAAGGAACTCGCCGCCTCCCATCCCGGCGGCCTGGTAGATCTTTCCATCGGCACCCCCGTCGATCCGGTCCCCGGCGAAACCCGGCAGGCACTCGCCGCCGCCTCTGACTTTCCCGGCTACCCACTCACCATCGGCACGCCGCGCCTGCGTGCCGCGCTGGTCGCGTTCTTAGAACGCAACATGGCGGCGCAGGGCCTGAGCGAAGATCAAGTGCTGCCGACCGTCGGCTCCAAGGAACTGGTGGCGCACCTGCCGTTCCAGCTCGGTATCGGCCCCGGCGATAAGGTGGCTTTCCCCGAGGTGGCCTACCCGACCTACGAGATCGGGGCCCGCCTGTGCGGCGCGAAACCGCTGCCGATAGACCCGCTGACCCTAATCAAGGGAGAAGCCGACGGGGTAAAACTGCTCTGGCTGAACAGCCCCGGCAACCCGAACGGTGCGGTGCTGAGCGTTTCCGAAATGCGCCAGATCGTGGCCTGGGCGCGCGAGCACGGAGTAGTGGTGGCGAGCGATGAATGCTACGCGCTGCTGCCGTGGGAGGTGGACGAAGTCCCCTCGATCCTCGACCCGCGCGTTAACGGCGGTTCCCTAGATAACCTGCTCTGCGTCTATTCGCTTTCCAAACAATCGAACCTGGCCGGGTATCGCAGCGCGTTCATCGCGGGAGACGGCGAACTCATCGCCGACCTGCGCGAGATCCGCCGCCACAGCGGGCTAATCATGCCCGGCCCGAACCAGGCGGCCATGGCGCACGCCCTGGCCGACGAAGTAACCCCGGTGCGCCAACGCGAAATCTACCGCCGCCGCCGCGACGTACTGGTGGCAGCGATCCGCCGGGCAGGCGGGCGTATAGACGATTCGGTGGCCGGGCTTTACCTCTGGACCACCTGGGGCGAGGACTGCTGGGAAAGCGTGCAGCGCCTGGCTAAGTTGGGAATTATCTGCGCGCCCGGTATCTTCTACGGTAACGCGGGCGCTAACCACGTGAGGATCGCTATCACGGCCACCGACGTGCAGGTGGATGCGGCCGCCCAGCGTTTGCTGTCCCTGTAAACCGCCCCGCCCTAGAACGGAGCAGTATGTCAAAGCAGACAGAGAAAATCCCCACCCGGCTCGTGATCGGGGAGAGGGAAGTCGAGGTGACGCATCTGCGCGCCACCGAGGGAAACCACGGCCTAGACGTGGGCGAACTGCGCCGGGAAAGTAACCACGTGGTTTACGATCCGGGCTTCATGAATACGGCCTCCACCAAGTCCGAAATCACCTTCATCGACGGTGAAGAGGGCGTGCTGCGCTATCGCGGCTACCCCGTAGAACAGATGCTCGGGGAATCCAGCTACCTGGAAACCGCCTACCTGTTGATCTACGGCGAACTCCCCACGCCGGGACAGCTCGATCGCTTCGTCAGCTCGGTGGAAAGGCGCACCCTGCTAGACGAACGCTTCAAGCGGCTCTTCGACGGTTTCCCGCGCGATGCGCACCCGATGGCGGTGCTGCAAGCCGGAGTGTCGGCACTCTCCACCTTCTACCAGGACAGCCTGGACCCGAGGGACGAAGAACAGGTGCGGGTATCCACCGCCCGCCTGCTCGCTAAGCTGCCCACCATGGCGGCCTACGCGCACCGCGTATCCTGCGGCCAGCCGCTGCTCTACCCCGATAACCGCCGCTCCCTGACCGAAAACTTCCTGCGCCTCACCTTCGGGTTCCCGGTTGAAGAATTCATGGTCGATCCGGAGATCGTGCGCGCCATGGAGCAGCTCTTCATCCTGCACGCAGACCACGAACAAAACTGTTCGACCTCCGCCGTGCGCCTGGTCGGTTCCGCCGGGGCCGACCTCTTCACCTCCGTTGCCGCCGGGATCGGCGCGCTCTCCGGCCCCTCGCACGGCGGCGCAAACGTGGCCGTCATGAACATGCTCAACCAGCTGCGCGACAGCGGGGGAGACGTGGCCGGATTCGTGGAAAAGGTGAAACGCCGCGAGGACGGCGTGCGCCTGATGGGCTTCGGGCACCGCGTCTACAAGAACTACGACCCGCGCGCCCGCGCCGCCAAACAGATCGCGGACGCGGTCACGAAACGGCTCGGCATCCACGACGAACGCATCGAACTGGCGATGGAGCTCGAAGAGATCGCCCTGAACGACGACTACTTCGTGGAGCGCAAGCTCTACCCGAACGTGGACTTCTACACCGGCATCACCTACAAGGCGATCGGGTTCCCCACCCAGATGTTCACGGTGCTATTCGCCATCGGCCGCCTCCCCGGCTGGATCGCGCAGTGGCGGGAAATGCTGCACGATCAGGACACCAAAATCTGGCGTCCCCGCCAGGTCTACGTCGGCCAGCACGAACGCGACTACGTGACCATGCGCGAACGCACCGGCACGTCGGAACTGAACCTGCGCGGCGAAGAGGGCTAACCCCGCCCGCGCGGGTTGAAAACATAAAAGGCTGGGGCCGGGAGTTTCCTCCCGGCCCCAGCCTTATTTAACGTCCTCCCCTGGGGGAGGCGACGAAAACTAGTTGGCGTGCAGGTCCGCGTTCAGCTCCACGGTCTGGCCTGCGCGGGGAACCACCTCGACCGCGCCGCTCAGCGAATTGCGGCGGAACAGCAGGTTGTTTACGCCCGACAGCTCGCGCGCCTTAACCTCGCGCACCTCGCCCTCACCGCGCGCGTTTTCCAGCACGCGCACCTTGGTGCCTGCGGTGACGTAAAGCCCGGCCTCCACCACGCAGTCGTCGCCGAGCGCGATACCGATACCGGCCTCCGCACCGATCAGGGAACGCTTGCCGACGCGCACGCGCTCCTTACCGCCGCCCGAAAGCGTGCCCATCGTGGAAGCGCCACCGCCGATGTCGGCACCGTCCTCCACGATCACGCCCTGGGAAATACGGCCCTCAACCATGGAGGTGCCGAGCGTGCCCGCGTTGAAGTTCACGAAACCTTCGTGCATCACGGTGGTGCCCTCCGCCAGGTGCGCACCCAGGCGGATCCGGTCGGCATCGCCGATGCGCACGCCCGACGGCAGCACGTAATCGACCATGCGCGGGAACTTATCCACGCTGAACACGGTCGGGGTGCGGCCCGCGGCGCGCAGCGCCAGGCGGGTGGCCTCAAAGTTAGCGGTAGCGCAGGGGCCCTCGCTGGTCCACACCACGTTGGTGAGGCAGCCGAAAAGACCGTCCAGGTTCTGTTCGTTAGGCAGCACCAGGCGGTGAGAAAGCAGGTGCAGGCGCAGGTAGGCGTCGCTCGCGTCGGCCGGCGCGGCATCCAGCGAGATCACGCGGGTGACTACCTCGCGGGTCACGCCACGCACCTCGTCGGGCACGGCCAGTTCGGAAAGCTGCGCGTGCAGCGGCTCGGCGCTCAGATCGGCCGGAGCCTCACCCAGCTGCGGCTGCGGATACCAGGTGTCGAGCACGTCCCCGGAAGCCGATACGGTAGCGAGGCCGATGCCCCAGGCGGTGTTAGATGTCTTAGTCATGCGGACAATTCTAGGGGCTTAGGGGGACAATAGCCCTATGGCTTTCCTCGATCCGACCGCAGACCTGACAACCCTCACACGCGCGATAGTCGATATCGAGAGCGTATCCGGCAACGAAAAGGCGCTCGCCGACGCGGTAGAGGCCGCGCTAAAGCCCCTTTCCCACCTGGAGGTTATCCGTGACGGCGATACGGTGATAGCCCGCACCAACCTGGGGCGGGAGCGTCGCGTCGTGATCGCTGGGCACCTGGATACCGTGCCCGTCGCCAACAACCTGCCCTCCGGCGTGCGCACGCGGGAGGGACGCTGCGAAATCTACGGGCGCGGCACCTGCGATATGAAGGGCGGGGACGCCGTATTCCTGAAGCTCGCCGCCGAACTCACCGCGCCGTCCTGGGACATCACCTGGATCTTCTACGATCACGAAGAGGTTGCTGCGGCAGATAACTCCCTCACCCGCATCGCCGCCGAGCATCCCGAATATCTGCGCGGTGACTTCGCGATCCTGGGCGAACCGAGCAACGCCAGCATAGAGGCCGGTTGCAAGGGCACCATGCGTCTGCGGGTCAGCGCCCGTGGGGTGGCCGCACATTCGGCCCGCGACTGGATCGGCAGCAACGCGATTCACGCACTGGCGGGAGTGCTCACCCGCCTGGCCGAATACACCCCGCGCGTCGCGGTGCTGGACGGCCTGGAATACCGCGAATGCCTGAACGCCGTGCGCATCAACGGCGGCATCGCCGGGAACGTCATTCCCGACGCGGCCAGCGTGGAGATCAACTACCGTTTCGCGCCCGACACCAGCCCGGCGGAGGCGGAGGCGCACGTGCGCTCCCTGTTTGCCGATCTGCCCGTGGAGATCGAGCTGACCGACTGCGCGGCAGGGGCGATGCCGTCGCTATCCGGCCCCGTCGCCAGCGAGTTCGTGTCGGCACTAGGCGTGCCCGTGAGCGCCAAGCAGGGCTGGACCGACGTGGCCCGCTTTACCGCGCTGGGAGTACCGGCGGTTAATTTTGGCCCCGGAGATCCGCTGCTCGCGCACACCGACGACGAACACATTCCGGAAAACGACCTCGCGGCCTGCTACGACGCGCTGCGTACCTGGCTGGGCGGGGGAGAGCGCTGATGGTCGAGCTGCTGCTCGGCGCGGCGCTCGTTACCGCCGGGGTTTTCGTAGCCGTTGCCTGCGGCGTAGGCGGGCACGGTATTGCGAAACCCGACCGAACCGGGAAAGCAAATCAAGCAATATGGCAGCGGGTTGTTACACGTTCGCGCAATACCTGCGATAATGGGGGGACGAACTCATCCTCGTCTTCCTAGACGGGGTTCACGTAGAACAGGGAGGCAGCCACATGGCCGCAATGAAGCCGCGTACCGGAGACGGACCGCTCGAGGTTGTGGAGGAGAGCCGCAGCATCATTATGCGGGTCCCGCTAGAGGGCGGTGGCCGGCTGGTTGTAGAGATTTCGGCCGACGAAGCGAAGGCGCTGCGCGACGAGCTCAACGGCGTAGTGGCTGACTAACCTCGGATAAAGCAGAGCTAAAGGGAGGGAGTGACCGTTTCCGGTCACTCCCTCCCTTTTCGTTTAAAAATTTCTCCCCGCGCGGGTCATGCGCCTAGGCGCGGCTCGCAACGAGCAGGCCATCACCGACGGGCAGCAGCGCGGGCAGGAACGATTCGTCCTCGCGCAGCTCCCGCACCAGGGCGCGGATCCGCGTGGTTTCCTCATCGCGCGCTGCCGGATCGGCCACCCTGTCCCCGCCGAGCGCGTTGGTTAGCGCCAGCAGGCCACCCGCACGCAGGATACGCCGGGCCTGTTCCAGCACCTCTGCGGCGCGCTCGGTTCCGGCGGGGAACACCACCATGTCGTAAGCCGCGTCGGTCAGGCGGCGCAGCACCTCGGTTTCCCTGCCCGTTATGGTGCGGGTGCGAGAACCGGCGATACCCGCGTCTCGGAAAGACTCGCGGGCCGCACGCTGGTTTTCTACCTCGCGATCAATCGTGGTCAGCACACCGTCGGCGCTCATACCGGAAAGCAGGTAGAGGCTGGCTACGCCCGCGCCGGTGCCGACCTCCACCACTGCGCGAGCATTGATTGCGCGCGCGAGCAGCCGCAGCGCGGCCCCGGTGCCCGGTGTCGGCGAAGCAGCCCCGATCTCGGCGGCGCGTTCGCGCGCCGCGCGCAGCGGCTCCGCCTCGCCCGGAGGGGTCGCGAAATCCGCGAACTCTTCACACAGTGCCCAACCGGCATTCTTGCCCGCCATCGTTACCTTTCCTAGCAGCCTGGTGTACGCACTAACTTTACGCCTGCTCGACTAGTTAAGGCCCGCCGGGCCGAGCGCGATCTCGTGCACGTTCGCATCGGGGCCGAGCAAAACCGCGAGCGCGATGCTTTCCGCGACCGACTCTGGACGCAGGTGTTCCTCGGCGCGGTAGGGATTCCCGAGCGAGGCCTGCAAACGTTCCTGCATCGGCGTATCCACCCTGCCGGGCGCGATGTTGCTGACCCGCACCCTGCCCTGTTCCTCGCCGCGCAAACACTCCGTGACCGCCCGCAGCGCATGTTTGGAAGCGCAGTAGAGGGGGAAGTTCGGGATCGCGCGCAGCCCGGCACCCGAATTAATGAAAACCACCGTGCCGTGCGCCTCGCGCAGCGCCGGTAACAGCAGCGAGGTCAAATACGCGGGAGCGGTAACGTTGAGCGCAAGCACCCGCTGCCATTCCTGCGGGTCCGTGTCGGCCACCCGCCCAATCGCGTCCAGGCCCGCGCTGTGTACCAGCGCATCCAGCCTGCTCAGGCCCAGGGAAGCGACCGCTTTTCGCAGCGCTTCGGAATCGGTGATGTCCACCGCCAGCAGCTCGGTATCCGCGGGCAGGGCAGCGGCGGCAGCGCGCAGGCGTTCCTCTCCGCGCGCCACCAGTATCAGTCTGTGCGTTTGCGCCAGACGCTGCGCGGCCGCCAGGCCGATGCCGCTGGAAGCGCCCGTAATGAGAGCAATTTTTCTGTCGTTCACTGTTGTTCCTCCTACAGACCGTGAATTGCAGTCTAAACGGGTGACATAATGGGCTGGTTAGTTAATTGTCGTCCACGGGGGAGTGGCAGAGTGTTTGGGATTGACGGCTGGGAGTGGATCGTACTGCTCTTCATCGGCCTCGTCGTGATCGGCCCGCAGCGCCTGCCCGAATACACGCATAACCTGATGCAGGGCGTGCGCAAGCTACGCAAGTTCGTTGAAGAATCGCGCGCGAGCGTGGAAAGCGAAATGGGCGTCGCGGTAGACGAGCTGCGCAAATACGATCCGCGCCAATACGACCCGCGCCGTATCGTGCGCGAAGCCTGGGGGGATACCAACCCGATCCAGGAACTGGTGGATGACACCAAGAACCTGGTGGGAGACACCAAAAAGACCCTCACCGCGACCGGCGCTGCCGCCGGTGCAGTCGGCATCGGCGTGGGCGCAACAGAACCGGCAGGCGCGAACGAAGAACCCGCGCCCCGCAACGCCCCGTTCGATCCGGAAGCGACCTGAGACTCCAAAATCCGTAAACAAAACGGTGGCGCCCCGATCCTTCGGGGCGCCACCGTTTTTGTTTCTCGCGCGCGGTAGGCGCGGGCATTGGAATCAAGCCACGTTCAACGGTAGCCGTCTGCCCGCCAGCGGCTGGCGGCGCGAAAGCTGCGCGGCGATCGCCTGGAGCGTCATGCACGCCTCGGTCATATTCCCGCTCACCGTCAGCGGCACGCCGACGTCGGCACCCTCGCGCAGGTTCTGATCCAGCGGCACCTGCCCCAGCAGGGGCACGTGGTAGCCGACCCGCTTCGTGAGGGCGTCCGCCACCTCCTGGCCGCCGCCCTCGCCAAACAGCTTCATGCGGGTGCCGTCCGGCTGCTGCAGCCAGCTCATGTTCTCGATAACGCCGGTGATCTTCTGCTGTACCCCGGCGGCGAGCGAACCCACCCGTTCTGCGACGCTCGCGGCGGCGCGCTGCGGGGTGGTTACCACCACCAGTTCGGCGGTCGGCAACAGCTGGGTAATGGAGATCGCGACGTCACCCGTGCCGGGCGGCAGATCCAGCAACAGCACGTCCAGATCGCCCCAGAAAACGTCGGCCGCGAACTGCTCCAGCGCGCGGTGCATTTTCGGACCGCGCCAAACCACGGCCTGGCCGTCGGGCACGAACGAACCGATGCTCATTACCTTCACGCCGTTGCCGGTGGGCGGCAGCAGCATGTCGTCCATGCGGGTGGGTTGCTTAGTGACGCCCAACATACGGGTCATGGAAAAACCGTGAATGTCGGCGTCAAGCACGCCCACGGAAAGCCCCTTCGCGGCCATCGCCGCCGCCAGGTTCGCCGTCACCGAGCTTTTGCCGACGCCGCCCTTGCCCGAACCGACCGCGATCACGCGGGTCAGCGAGGAAGGATCGTTAAAGGTGATCGGATGGTTCTGCCTGCCCGCCTTGAGCTTATCGGTCAGCGCCTGACGCTGCTCGGGGGTCATCGCCCCCATCGTCACTTCTACCGACTCCACCTCCGGCAGGGTCAGCACCTCGCGGCGCACGTCCCGCTCGATGCGCGATGCCATCGGGCAGCCCGCTATCGTCAGCAGAATATGCACGCGCACCGTGGAGCCGTCCACCTTCACCGATTCGACCATGTCCAGATCGGTGATCGGCCGGTGAATCTCCGGGTCGATAACCCGCGCCAGGGCCTTCCAGACAGATTCGCTCACTACTTTGCCGCCTCTCCGGCGCTTTCCGCGTTTGCCTCGGCAGCTTCCGTGACGGGTCCGCCCGCCTGCAGCGCCCGCAGCTCCTGCCGGATTTCGTCCCGTACCTCGGCACGCACCTGCTCCATCATGCGGGTCATGGAATCGCGCAACGCCCGCTCCAGTTCGCCGTCCTCCTCCACCAGGTCGCGCAGCTCGCCGCGCACGAAGTCGCGAGTCGCCATATCGCCCATCGCGATGCGCAGGGCCGCGATCTCGCGGGTAATGAAGTCGGTGGTGGCGTGGTTACGTTCCGCGTTGCGGCGGTCGTGATCCGACTGCACCCGGTCTCGGTCGTCCTGCCGGTTCTGCGCCAGCAGCAGCAGGGGAGCCGCATAGGACGCTTGCAGGGACAGGATCAGGGTCAGCAGCGTGAAGTTGAGCGCGCGTGGATCGAACTGTAGTGATTCCGGCAGCAGCGTGTTCCACGCTAGCCAGACGGCACAGAAGATCGTCATGCCGACCAGGAAGGTAGGCGTGCCCATGAAACGCGCGAAAGCCTCCGAAACCCGGCCGAACAGGTCCGGGGACATGTTGAAGCGCGGAATCAGCCGCCGCTTGCGCGCCGTCAGCGGGGTATCGAGGGAGGGTAGCTTGCGTTCCAGATTCGGTTCGTTTTTTCGTCCAGCCTCCGGCTTCACCTGCGCTCACCCCCCAGATCGATAGCTCCCGTAATCGCCTCCGGCTCGTCCTGCTCGCGCCAGTCCTCCGGCAGCGCGTGGTCGAGCACGTCATCCACCGTGACCGCGCCCAGCAGCAGGCCGCCCTCGTCACAGACCGCGATATTAACCATGTTGTAGGTCGCCATCTCGCGCGTCACCTGCACCAGCGGTGCGTCGGGGCCGACGAAAATACGGTCCGCATCCAGGATCTCGCCCACGGCGCGATCCGGCGGTTCCCGCAGCAGCTGCTGGAAATGCACGAAGCCGAGCATGCGGCCCGTCGGGGTTTCCAGCGGCTGGCGGCAAACGTAAACCACGGAGGCCAGCGCGGGGGAAAGCTCCTTGCGCGAAACCATCGCCAGGCAGTGCGCGATGGGTGTTTCCGGGGAAACGATCAAAGGCTCCGTGGTCATCAGACCGCCCGCCGTGTGCTCGCCGTATTCCAGCAGGCGGCGCACGTCCTCGGCCTCTTCCGGCTCCATCAGGCCCAGCAGGTGCTCGGCCACCTGGTTCGGTAGCTCCTGCACGATGTCGGCCGCGTCGTCCGGATCCATCACGTCCAGCACGTCGGCCGCACGCTTGGCTTCCAGGTTCGTCATCAGTTCAACGCGGGTGTCCTCCGGCAGCTCCTCCAGCACGTCGGCTAGGCGCTCGTCGGTAAGTTCCCCGGCCAGCTCGATACGGCGCTTGGGATCGATTTCCTGGAAGATTTCGCCCAGGTCGGCGGGGCGCAGATCCTCGTAGCTCGCCATCAGCAGGGCGGCAGACTGCTCCGCCTGGGTGCCGAACAGCCCCGAAACTTCCTTGGCGTCCACCGTCAGGGTGTCGGAACGCCCCATCAGGCCCTTGAGGCCGCCCGCGTTCTTGCAGCGGCGCACATAAAGCTTCGTGATCTCCCATTCGCGATGCTGGTGCAGTTCGAGCGCGATGTCCTCCACCACGGCATCGCCGGAGCCGTCGTGCAAAGTCACCACGCGCTCCAGCAGATCACCGATAACTAGTAGCTCGCTGGCGCGCTTCTCGAAGCGGCGCATGTTGAGCAGCCCGGTGGAAACCACCTGCCCGGCGGCAATCGAAGAAACGCGGGTGATCGGCAGGAACACGCGGCGCCTACCGGTCACCTCAACCACGAAACCGACGGCACGCGCCGGGAAGGCGCGCGGACGCGGCACCACGACCACGTCGCGCACCTTACCCACCGGGTCACCGATCGGATCGAAAACCGTGGTGCCCGCTAGCCGCGCGGCAAAGAAACGGCTGGCTGCGGTGCTCATCCGCGCAGGCCCGCCATCCAACGCTCGATCTCGTCGGGAGTGCGCGGGATCGCGGCCGACAGGTTCTCCACGCCGTCCTCCGTCACCAGCACGTCATCCTCGATACGCACACCGATGCCGCGCATTTCCTCCGGCACCGTGAGGTCGTTTTCCATGAAGTACAGGCCCGGTTCGATGGTGAACACCATGCCCGGTTCCAGTTCGGCATCCAGGTACATTTCCCGGCGCGCCTGCGCGCAGTCGTGCACGTCCATACCGAGGTGGTGGCTCGTGCCGTGCACCATGTAGCGGCGGTGGAACTGGCCGTCGGGGGAAAGCGATTCCTCCTGGCTGCACGGCAGCAGGTCCCATTCGTCCAGCTTGCGCACGATCACCTGCATGGCGGTCTGATGCAGTTCTCGGAACTTCATGCCCGGCTTCGCCACCGCAAACACCGCGTCCGCGGCCTCCAGCACGGCCTCGTAGATCTTGCGCTGCACCGGGGAAAACTTACCGTTGATGGGAATGCTGCGCGTGATGTCGGCGGTGTAGAGAGAATCGACCTCCACACCGGCATCGATCAGCACCATCTCGCCCTCGCGCACCTTGCCGTCGTTACGGATCCAGTGCAGCGTGCAGGCGTGCGGCCCGGCAGCGGCGATGGTGTCGTAGCCGACCCCGTTGCCCTCCGTGCGGGCGGTCATCTCAAACACGCCCTCGATCACGCGCTCACCGCGTTCGTGCGCCACGGCGCGCGGCAGGTGGCGCACCACGTCCTCGAAGCCGGCGATGGTGGCGGCTACCGCCTTGCGCATCTCACCGATCTCGAACTCGTCCTTGACCAGGCGCTGCTCAGAGGCGAACTCCGCCAGGCGGTCGTGCTCGGCCACGGCCTGCTCGCCGGTGCTGAGGGAGTTCTGCCCGCGCACCTCGTCAACCATCGCCTCGATGCCGGGGTCTACGTCGCGCACCACGAGCAGGTTCAGCTCGGGGCCGACGTCCTTAGCCAGACGATCGCGCAGGGTATCGATGTGGGCGCAGGGGATGCCGATCCGCGTCTCCACCTCGTCCAGGGTGGGGCGGCGCCCCACCCACAGCTCGCCGTAGCGCGAATCCGCGTAGAACTCTTCCGTGTCGCGGCCCGCGCGCGGCTTAAAGAAGTAGGTCGCTTCGGCGCGCGCCGGGTCCTCCCGGCTCGGCTCCACTACCAGCACGCTATCCGGCTCCTCGTCGGTGCCGAGGCCCGTGTAGTAGGCGAACGCGGTGTGGGGGCGGAAGCGGTAGTCGGTGTCGTTGCTGCGCACCTTGTAAACACCGGCGGGGAAAACCAGGCGGGTGTTCGGGAACTCGGCTACGAGACGGTTCAGACGTGCCGGGGTGAAATCAGCCACTTCGCGGCGCTTAGCCGGGGGCAGCGTGTCATCCCAGTCTTTCGCGATGAATTCCTTGAAAGCCTGCGAGGTTGGGCGCTGAGAGCGGGCAGATTTACGCTCTTCGATCTCTGCGTCGGCGTTCTTGGCGGGTGTCGTGTCGTTCATGATCGTCTCCTCAGCTCGAACGTTTACGCCCCTAATCGTCGCACATGCCTGGCACCATAGACCTATGAGCCGTGACGCGATTGACCTCCACACCCACACGATCCACTCAGATGGCACCTCGAGCGTCGAGGAACTGCTGCGCGCGGCGGCGGAAAACGGGGTCGGCGCAATCGCCCTCACGGACCACGACACTACCGACGGCTGGGACGAAGCGGCACGCTACGCACCACGTTACGGCGTAAACGTCGTGCCCGGCATTGAGGTTTCCACCGCACACGGTGGCATCGGCGTGCACATGCTCGCCTACCTGACGAAAGACACGCGCGACGAAACCAGCCAGTTAGCCCGCTTCCTTGCCAGCGCCCGCGCCTCGCGCGTGGAGCGCACCAAAGAGATGGTCGAGCGCATGTCGCACGATCTGCCTATCGACTGGGAGTACCTGGTCACGCACTGTCACGGCAGCAGCGTCGGCCGCCCCCACATCGCTGACGCACTGATCGGCAGGGGAGTGGTAAGCAACCGAGAAGAGGCGTTCACGCGCTTCCTCAGCCCCTCCAGCCCGTATTACGTCAAGTACAGGATGCCCGCCACGCTGGATGCCGTGCGCGCCATCGTGGCCGACGGCGGCGTGGCCGTAATCGCCCACGCCTGGTCGGACCGCCGCCGCGACCGGCTCAACGAGCAGCAGCTCGGGGAACTGATCGCCGCCGGAATGCGGGGAATCGAGGTAGATCACCGCGAACATCGGGAAGAAGAAAGGCGGCGGCTGCGCGCCATCGCACACGAAAACGACCTGATAGTGACGGGATCTAGTGACTACCATGGCCTAGGCAAACCAAACCGGCTCGCGGAGAACCAAACCGCGCCGGAGGCGTTAGCCGCCATCATCGCCCACGCATCCAGCCCAACCGAGGTTATTCGCCCGTGAACTTTCTAGACCTGCGCTTCATGACCGAGGCGTTCGTCACGCTCTTCGTGATTGTCGATCCGCCCGGCACCATCCCCATCTTCATGTCGCTCACCAACTCGATGACGGCAAAGCAGAAGTCGCACGCCGCGCGCACGGCCGTTATCGTTGCCGTCCTGGTAATCGGCATGTTCGCCATCTTCGGCCAGTTCATCCTGGGGTACATGCACATCTCCCTGGAGGCCCTGCAAACCTCCGGCGGCCTGCTGCTGCTATTGATCGCGCTACAGCTGGTGACGGGCAAGGAAGAAGAAATGCAGGCCACCAACGGCGTGAACGTGGCCCTCGTGCCGCTCGGCACCCCGCTGCTGGCGGGCCCCGGCGCGATCGTCGCCGTCATGCTGTACGTGCAGCGCGCTAACGGCGAACTGCCCAAACTGAGCGGCATCGTGCTCGCCTGCGTCGGCCTCGCTATCTGCATGTACCTGTTCATGCGCTTCTCCGGCTTCATCGCGGGCATTCTGCGCCAGGGCGGCGTCACCCTGGTGACCCGCATCGCGGGCGTGCTGCTCGCCGCGATCAGCGTGCAGATGATCTCTAACGGCGTACACACCTTCCTAATCAGCTGGGGAGCGCTACCGCCGGTTGCCAACTAGGCAGGTTAAACCTAGGTGAACTAAACAAGGCGAATAAAGCGGTGGGCACCGGGAAAATCCCGGTGCCCACCGCTTTTACTATCCGCCTCCGGTAAACCCGGCGGCGTGAGCCTTATTCCTTGGGGCTGGCCGACGAACTATCGGCCCGCTTCACGACCTCACCGTTCACACGGCGGGTGCGGCTGCGGCGACGGCGCGGCTTCTTTTCGCCGCTCTTTTCGCCCTCGCCACGCGGCGATTCGTTGCGGCCAGATTCGTTGCGGCCCGATTCGTTGCGGCCAGATTCGTTGCGGGCAGACTCGCCACGGGAAGATTCCCCGCGACCGCCCCGGCCACCGCGTTCACCGCGAGAGGAACGCTCGCCGCGTCCCCCGCCGCTGCGGCCGCCACGGCCGTTGCCCCGGCCCCCGCGTTCGCCGCGACCGCCCTGACGGCGGCCCTTGCTTTCGCCCAGATCCTCCAGCTTTTCCGCATCCAGACCGGCGCGCACGCGCTGGCTGTCGGGCAGCACACCCTTGGTGCCGGCCGGAATGTTCAGGTCGGTGTAGAGGTGTTCGGAGGTCGAATAGGTTTCCACCGCTTCGGTAGAGGGCAGGCCCAGTTCGCGCGCGATGAGCGCCCAACGAGCCAGATCCTCCCAGTCCACGAAGGTAACGGCGGTGCCCTTCTTACCCGCGCGGCCGGTGCGGCCGGTGCGGTGCAGGTAGGTCTTTTCGTCGTCGGGGCACTGGTAGTTCACCACGTGGGTGACGTCCTCGACGTCGATGCCGCGCGCGGCCACATCGGTCGCGATCAGCACGTCCACCTTGCCGGTGCGGAAAGCACGCAGCGCCTGTTCGCGGGCGCCCTGGCCGAGGTCGCCGTGCAGGGGAGCGGCGGCGAAGCCGCGCGCCTGCAGATCGTCCGCCACGCGGTCGGCTTCGCGCTTGGTGCGGGTGAAGACGATGGATAGCCCGCGGCCCTCGGCCTGCAGGATACGCGCCAAAACCTCGATCTTGTCGAGCATGTGGGCGCGGTAAACCACCTGGTTGATGTCGGCCTTGGTGCGGCCCTCATCGCCCGGATCGTGGGCGCGAATGTGGGTCGGCTGCGACATGAAGCGGCGGGCCAGCGAAACGATGGCCGACGGCAGTGTGGCAGAGAACAGCATGGTCTGGCGGTTGCTCGGAACGGCCGACATCAGCTTCTCGATGTCTTCCAGGAAGCCGAGGTCCAGCATTTCGTCGGCCTCGTCCAGCACCGCGATCCGCACGTGCGAAAGGTCCAGGTAGCCCTGGCGCATGAGGTCGATCAGGCGGCCGGGGGTGCCGACGGCGACTTCCAGGCCCTCCTTCAGCGCGGCAACCTGCGGCTCGTAGCTACGACCGCCGTAGAGCACGCCGATACGCACCGGGCGGTGCGTGGAAGCGGCCTGTAGGTCGTCGGCCACCTGGATAGCCAGTTCGCGGGTGGGTAGCACGATCAGCGCCTGCGGCTTACCGATCGGCAGGTTCTCCGGGTTGTCTTCGCCCGGCGCAACCACGCGCTGCAGGGCGGGAATACCGAAACCGAGGGTTTTACCGGTGCCGGTCTTAGCCTGGCCGATCACGTCGCGCCCAGCGAGGGCGACGGGCAGGGTCATTGCCTGGATCGGGAAGGGAGCGGTGATGCCTTTTTCGGCAAGCGAACGCACGATGTCGTCGCGGATCGCAAAATCAGAAAATGTTGGGTTGTCGGGCACTAGCCTGTCCTTTTTAACCGGCGCGGCGGCGCTTGGCCGCTGGCGCACGGTTTAGCCTAAAAAGCCCACGCGGCGCTGCTCCGTGGCGGCGAACTCAACGTGGGAAATCTTTTCGCCGGGAACCATCACGGTCCGGCCTTTGACGTCCTCCACTACCAGGGGAGTGCCGGAGGTAATCGCATCGCGCACGGCTTTCATCAGCGAATCCTTCTGCGCATCATCGACCTCAAGATCGATCTGGCGGGGGTCATGCTGAACACCGATATGGATTTTCACGAAACAAACACTCCTAAATAGTGAGGGGCCACCATCAGTTTACGCCCTAGCAGGGCGGGCGCCTCAGTCTTTCTTATCGGGGAACGCCGACAGCCCACCGTTGAGGAAGCGGCAAACCAGCGCGATGTAGCGTTCCTTTTCTTCCTTGCTGGAGCCGGTGGGCAGCTGCGCGGCGCAGGCCTGCGCGACCGTGCTCACCGCCAACGCCACCACCGCCGCGTCCTCGGTGGAAAGGCTGCGGTTGCGGGCCAGCGCGTTCGTGACCTCGCTGTTGCAGCGGTCGATCACCTCGTGCACCCGGTCGCTAATCTCCGGATTAAGCGCGTCGGCATCGGGGGAGAAGAAGAGGCGGAAGATGTTTCCCGGCTGGGTCGCGGTCTCGAACACGACCTCCACGCAGGCGCGCACGCGCTCGGGCGATTCGCCGGTGGCGGAGGCCAGATCGCGAAGTGTGGGAATGATCTGGTTTGCGATGGAATCGACCACCGCGAGATATAGATCATCTTTAGAGTCGAAGAACTGATACAGCACGGGCTTGGTGATCCCGGCACGGTAGGCGATGTCCGACATAGCCGTACCGTGGAAGCCGAACTCGCCAAAAAGCTCGGTTGCGATCTCTACGAAAAGTTGACGGCGTTTAGCCCGTGCGTTCGTATCCATAACCTGCATCGTAGCGATGTCTGACCCCTGTGATCGAATATGTGTATGAAATTTTTTTCCGCCCCCGCGCAGCAGAGCCTGAGGCTTGTCGCCCCCGACACCTCGCGCTGCGTTGCGCTGCCCGCAAGGCTGGGGCCGGAACAGGAGGCGGCGCTACGAGACTTTTTAGGCGGCGCAAACGTGCTCGCCTACGGCAGGCCGGGTAGCGGGCGCAGCACCCTGGCGTTCGCCGCCGCCTGCGCTCTGGCGCAGGAACAGCGGCTGCAAACCGTTTTGCTGGCACCCACCCGGCGCGCCGCAGACCGCCTGCGTGACAGCATCGCCGCACACCCCGGCCTGGACGCTGCCGCGCGGGGCCGCCTGCTTGTGCTGACCCCGGCGGGCCTTTCCCTGTCGCTGCTCAGCCGGGCCGCGCAAAACGAGGGCCGGGGCGTGCCCACCCTGGTAACGGGTGCCGACCACGACGCGATCCTGACCGACATCCTGCGTGATTCTCCGCAGGAGTGGGGAATTTCCCTGCCGCGCGATGCGGTGCATCTGCCCGGGTTCCGTAACGAACTGCGTGACCTGCTGATGCGTGCGGAGGAGGCCGGTTACGGGCCGCAGGAGCTGGCCCGGCTGGGGCAGAGCGAAGCGCGCCCGCAGTGGCTTGCCGCCGCCCGGATTCAGCGCACCTACCTGGACGTGCTGGCGCTGGAATCGGCCAGCGCCCTGGACTCCGGGGAACGGTTAGACCCCTCCAGGCTGGTTGGCAGGGCGGCGCAGTTACTGGACACGCAGGCCGGGGAGGCGCTGCTTCCCGACGCGCTGGTGGTGGACGATGCCCAAGACCTAACCGCCGCGGGGGTGAGGCTGCTGAGCGCCGCCGCCGCGCGGTGTCGGCTTCTGCTTACCTCCTGCCCCGACGTGGCCACGGAAACCTTCCGTGGGGCGCTACCGGACGCCGCCGCGCGAGTCTGCGCAGCCCTGGCGCAGGAGCCTAAAACCCATCTTTTGCAGGCCGTCTACCGGGGGCAGGGCCCGGCCCTAGCGCTGCTGGAAAACCTGCGTGCGCGCCTGCCACTGGAAGGTGCGCCGAACGAATCCCGCCGCGAAATCGCGGCGGCGCAGGAGGGCGCGCAATGCGCGGCCGTTACCTGCGCCAGTGAGGACGACGAAGCCGAAATCATCGCCTCCACCCTGCGGGACCTGCACCATAGCGAGGGCATCGCCTACCGCGACATGGTGGTGGTGCACCGCGCGAGCGCGGGGGCGGAAGAACTCGGCAAGCGCCTGCACGCCAGGGGCCTGGCGGTAGACCTGCCCGCGGCGCAGCGCCCCCTGCGCGACATCGCCACCGTGACGGACCTCTTCCGCCTGGTGCGCATCGCGCGCGGCGAAGAAAGCCTGGACACGGCCCGGCTAGAAGATCTTTTGCGCGGCCCCTACGGAGACATCGACGCGCTGCGTATCCGCCGCATCCGCAGACTGGCCAGGGAAAGGCTGGCCGCAGAAAACGCCGCCGCGACGGCATCGGCAAATATCGGGGCGGCAAATGCGGGAGCGGAAACTTCCGCAGCGAAAACTTCCGCAGTGAAAACTACCGGGTCGGAAACAGCCGGGGCGGAAACTACCGGGGCGGAGGCTGACCCGCTGCTCACGCTCGTAGAGATGGCTCTCGCGGGGGAAAGCGAACGCGCCATCGCGCTACTGGAAAGCCGTAACCGCACCGGCGCGCCCCTGCAGCGCCTGCTCGCCATGCTCGGTGCCCTCGTGCAGCAGGAGCCGCAGGCGATGGCAGGGGAGGTGCTGTGGGCCGCCTGGTCGGCCTCTCGGCTGGAAAAAGGCTGGCAACAGGCGGTTTTACAGGACGGCGCGGCGGGGCCCCGCGCGCAGCTGGCGGGCCAGCGGTTAGACGCGCTCGCGCAGCTGTTTAACTCTGCGGAACGCTTCAGCGAGCGCAGGCCGCAGACCGAAGTTGGCGTGTTCATGCGCCACATAGAGTCCCTGGCGGTGCCGGAGGATTCGCTCACCCCCAGGGCCCGCATCGGCGGCCGCCTCACCGTCACCACGCCCGCGCAGCTGGCGGGAGGTCAGTGGCGGGTGGTTGTGCTCGCGGGGCTGCAGGACGGCGTATGGCCCAATACTCGGCTGCGTTCCACCGTGCTCGGCGCCAGCGATCTTGCGCTCTACGCCGCCACCGGCGAACTGCCGCGCACCGCGCAGCAGCTGCGCGCCGTGCACCGCGCGCGCGTGCTGGACGACGAACTGCGTTTCGCCGTAGCTGCCCTGAGCCGTGCCGGATACCGCATACTCTGCACCGCGGTGCAGGCCCCGGAAACGCTGCCATCGCCGCTTTTCACGCTGCTCAGCCAGCTTTGCGCCGGCGAAGGGTGGTGGGATCGCAAGCGTTTCCGCAGCGATCCCGGCCCCGCGCCCGACAGGGTGCGGCTGCTGCGCCACCTGCGCCGCTTAGCCCTCGGCCCGCGCCCGGAATCGGGGAATGCGCAGCCGGAACAGGCCGAGGCGGAAGAAGCCGCGAGAGAAGAGTCCGTGAGAGAAGAGGCAGTGGCCCTGCTCGCCGCGCTCGCCGCGCACGAAGTTCCCGGCGCCGACCCCGCCACCTGGTATCACCAGGAAGTAAGCAGCGAACAGCCTCTTACTCCACCGGGGCAGCCGACTCGGCTCAGCCCGTCGGCCCTGGACACCCTGCGCGAATGCCCGCGCCGCTGGCTTTTGGAACGCTCCGGTGGCCAGGGCGAAGCCGGGGCGGCGCAACGCAACGGCATCCTGGTACATGCGCTGGCGGAAAAACATCCCCGCGCGAACGGGGAAGAGCTCCTCTCGGCGCTGCACGAGGCCGCGCCCCCGCCGGGAGAGGACGCCACCTGGCATGAGCGGCGCGACTACCAGGCGCTCGAAGAAAAGGTGAAGAACCTCGGTGAGCACCTGTCGGACCCCTCCCGCGAGGTAGTGGGCAGCGAAGTGCCGTTCACGGTTGATCTGCCGGACAGCGAAAACCCCGAGGTGCGGCTCGGCGGAATCATCGACAGGATCGAAAAGATCGGTGACGCCGTGCTGGTGGTGGACATCAAAACCGGCAACACCGCCAAGAGCGTCGAAGCCGCGCGCGAAGACACCCAGCTCGCCAGCTACCAGACCGCGCTTGCGCACGGCGCGCTGGAGGGCGTGACGGGAACGCCGGGGGGAGCGGAACTGCTCTACCTTTCCCCGCTGCGCACCCGCAAGCAACCGCCCCTGGAAAGCTTCGATAACCCGCACTGGTTCACCGAATTGGCCCTCACCGCCGGACGCCTGGCCCGCGAATCCTGGGTGGAGGCGCGGCGTAACCCGCGCTGCGGCCAGTGCGCCGTAAAGCATTCCTGCCCGCTGCAGAAAGAGGGGGCAACCCTGTGAGCATTCGTTACAGCCCGGCACGGATCGCCCGGCTGCTCGGCAAACCCGAACCGACGCCGCAGCAGGCGGAGGTCATCTCCGCCCCGCTTGCACCCATGCTGGTGGTAGCGGGCGCGGGCAGCGGGAAGACCGAAACCATGTCCTCGCGCGTGCTCTACCTGGTGGCGAACGAACTCGTGGAACCCCGCCAGGTACTCGGCCTCACCTTCACCCGCAAGGCCACGGGGGAACTGCAACAGCGCATCAGCGAAAACCTCGCCCTGCTCGCCCAGGCGCTGCAAAACGAGGGCCTGCCGGTGCCGGAGGCGCTCGCCGGGGACGTTTTCAGCAGGCAGCGCCCGCACATCGCTACCTACAACGGTTATGCGCTGGCGCTGGTGCGCGAACACGCGCTGCGGCTTGGCATAGACCCCGATCTGGTGGTGCTTTCCCCTGCTGCGGCCTGGCAGCTGGCGCATGATGTGGCCTCCACCTGGCCTCACCGGCTGGGCATCGACGCCTCGCTGCCAGCCGTCACCGCCGGGCTGCTCTCCCTGCTCGGTTCCTGCGCGGAGCACCTGCTGGATGTGCGGGAGGTGGCGGCCGACGCGAAAAAGATGCGCGGCTACCTGGAGGGAATACCGCTGCAGGACGAGGGCGGCAGGCGCAAAGTCACGCCACCGGAAGTAAAGGACGCGATCAGGTTGCTCAGTGACCGGGAGGCGCTGCTGCCCCTGGTTGAGGAATACACCCGCCGCAAGCGCGAACTGGGAGCGATAGATTACCCGGATCAGATAGCGCTGGCGGCCCGGCTGGTCAGCGAAGCGCCCGAGGCCATCGCCACCGAAAGGCAGCTGCACCGCGTGGTGCTGCTGGACGAGTTCCAAGACACCTCCGTGGCGCAGCTCGTGTTCCTTACCGGGCTGTACGGAAACGGGCACGCCACCTGCGCGGTTGGCGATCCGCAACAGGCCATTTACGGCTGGCGGGGAGCCTCCAGCGCCTCGCTCGCCGGGTTCGTGCAGCGCGCCGGGGACGAGGTTTTGCAGCGGCAGCTCACTATCTCCTGGCGTAACGATGCCGTCATTCTGTCGGCCGCCAACCGCACCGCCGCCCCGTTGCGCGACGGTAGCGCGGTGCAGATTCCCGAACTCAGCCCTCGGCCGGGAGCGGGCGAGGGAGAAATCTATTTGGCCGACTGCGCCACCGCCCCCGAACAGGCGCAGTACGTGGCCGACTGGATCGCTCAGCAACGTGACGGCGGCAGCGCCGCCGTGCTGGTGCGCACCCGCGCCGCGATTCCCGGAATCGTTGCGGCGCTGGAGGAAGCGGGAATGGAAACGGAGGTGCCGGGGCTGGGCGGGCTGCTCTACCGCCCCGAGGTGGCCGACGTGCGCGCCGTTTTGGAATGCGTAAACGATCCCGCGCGCGGCGACTGGCTGATGCGCCTGCTCACAGGGCCGCTGTTTAGGATTTCCCCGCACGATATCGCGGTGCTGGGCCGCTGGCAGAGCCAGTTAGCGCGCCGCGCCCCGGAGGGGGAGAGCGTGTTCCTGATGGATGCGCTCGATGACCTGCCCCGCCCTGGGTGGGAAGATAGCGACGGGCGCAGCCTGAGCGAAACGGGAAGAGAACGCCTGACCAGGCTGAACAATCTTTTGCGGGCGGTGCGGCGCAGGCTGAACCTGCCCCTTCCCGAGATCATTTCCTACCTGGTTAGCGAACTGGGCCTGGATCTGGAACTGGACAGCACGAGGGAACTGGACGAACTGCGTCGGCACGCGGCAGCGTTTGCGGCGACCGCAGTGCGCCCCGGCCTGGCCGCCTACCTTTCCCTGCTGCAGGTAAGCGAGAGCGAAGAAGCGGGCCTGAGCCTGCCCGTGGCCGAAGGCGAGGCCGACCCGCACCGGGTGACGGTCATGACCATGCACGCCGCGAAGGGCCTGGAATGGGACGTGGTGGCGGTGGCCGACATGTGCGAGGGGCGCCTGCCGCTGGTGAAAAGCAAGAAGCAAAAGGACGGCAGTTCGTGCGCCAACGCTAAGGCGTGGCTGGTGCCGTTAAAGGAGGCCGGGGTGCCCTGGCACCTGCGCGGGGACGCGGAAACGCTGCCGCAGTGGGAACCGTACGCGGCCGATACCCAGGTCGAGGCGCAGCAGCAGCTAAACGATTTCTACGGCGAAGCGGGCGCGCACGCGGTAAGCGAGGAGAGGCGGCTCACCTATGTGGCGCTCACCAGGGCGCGAAAAAAGCTCCTGCTGAGCTGGGCGAAATGGCAGGAGGGGCGAAAGACCCCGTTCGTATCTTCGCGTTTCCTGGAGGAGCTGAGGCCGCTCGTCCCGGAGGCAAACCGCTACAGCGCGCCCGCCACGGAAAGCAATCCGCTGCTAGATAGCGAGGCCGAGACCGCAAGCTATCCGCCGCCTCCGGGGGAGCACGAAATCGCCCTGCGGGAACTGCGGCAAAAGTTCGCCCAAGCAGAGATTCCGCTGCAGCTACGCCCCGCACAGGAGCGGGAAAGCGCCGCAAGCGAGGGTGTTGCTGAGCTGGAGGGCGTTGCTGAGCTGGAGGGGCGCGCCTCGGCTTCAGACTCGGCTACAGATGCGGACTCGCAGAGCCAGGCGGTGCGGCGTTTCCTGGCAGATCACGCCGATAGGCGCAGCGCGCTGAGCGTACCCAGCCCGATCAGGCTTTCCGCATCGGACGTAGTGGCGCGGGCGAAAGACCCCGAAAGCGTCGCGCTTTCACTGCTGCGGCCCCTGCCGCGCAAGCCTTCCCCGTCGGCCCTGCGGGGCACGGCCTTTCACGGCTGGCTGGAGGGCCGACTGGAGGGCGCGCCGCTGCTTGATGTGGAGGAACTGGGGGTCTTCGCCGACGCTGATGACGACGCGCTGGAACTGACCAGGCTACGGGAGTTGTTTACGGCATCGGCCTGGGCCGGGTGCACGCCGCTGGCCGTAGAACAGCCGCTCACCCTGCGTTTTGCGGCGGCTACGGTGCGCGGCGTTATCGACGCCGTGTTTGCGGCGCGCGACCTTGCAGAGGTGCTGGGGGAGGATCCGGCGGAGCAAGACCCGCAGGCGGTCGCGATCATCGACTGGAAAACGGGCCGTAAACCCACGGGGGCGGCCAAGAAAGCCAGGGAAATGCAGCTTTCCCTCTACCGGCTGGCCTGGCACGAGGCTACCGGGCTGCCGCTCGGCAAGATCCGCACCGCGTTCCACTACGTGACAAGCGGAGAAACCGTGGAGGTAAAACGCCACCCCTCGCGCGCCACGATAGAGAAACTGCTCATGCCCGACGCGGCTGGGTAGGGCTAGTTGGCGGGGCAGGGCTAGTTTTTACGTTCGCCCCAGTCGGAAAGGTTTTCGTAGGCCACCTCGGCCTCTTCCTGCGCCAGGGTAACCAGGTTGTCCTCCAGCACCGCCAGCATGTCGTCGGCGTCGGCGATTACTTCTGCGTCATCGCTATCGAGGCCGTGCAGCAGCCAGGAAACAATCGCCAGTTCGGAATGCAGCTGGGCGCGCTCCAACAGGCGAGGATCGGGGCCGGGCTGCGCGGTGGCGCGCTGCTGCGCCACCAGGGTGTAGGCCGACAGCACGGCGTCTAGGCTCTCCTGCGGCAGCTGCGAAACCAGCCAGTGCAGGTCGTAGGCGGGATCGCCGATCTCGGCCTCGGCCCAGTCGGATATGCCGCTCACCCGCTGACCGTCCACCAGCAGCGCGTAGGGGCTGAGATCGCGGTGGGTCAGGCACGGCTCGAACTGCCACAGCGAATCGTCGGCCAGCTGGTTCTTGAAATGATCTTCCACGATGCGCGGCAGATGCCGGCTTTCCCCGGCGCGGGAAACCGCGCGGCGGGCGCGTTCGCGCAGTTCGTGCGCGCTCATTTCCGGAATGCCGGAGCCCTGCGCCATGTAGATCGGCACGCTGTGGATCAGGCCGATGGCGTGGCCCAGCGCGCGCGCCAGGGCCTCGGATTCCTCGACCTCGGCCAAATCCAGGGGCCTGCCGGGCAGAGCGGGGTAAACCGTGGCGCGGGCATCGCCGTAACTGAGGGACGCCTCCGGCTGGGCGATCAGCTGGCCGATGTTGCTTTTGGCGAGCGCCTGCGCGATGCGCGATTCGGCTTCGGTGCGTATACCCGCCCCGGCGGTGCGCGGGGCACGTACCACCCAGCGCCGCCCCTCGGTGTCGATCACACCGGCGGTGTCTACCTCTTCGCTATCGCCGCGCGAAAGCAGCACGGCAGAGGCGGGCAGCACCCTGTCGAGCGCAGCGGTTACGAGGGCAGCCAAGGCATATACAGAACGTCGCACACTCTTACGTTACGCGACGCGCCGCTGACGGGCACGTTTTTGTTCCCGGACGCGGCGAAAAAGGGGCGCGGCGGCAAAATCCCCACCGCGCCTAACAGGTTAGGGGCGGGTTTTGGGCAGGGGGTTTTGGGCCGGGTGTGAAGCGATACTCATCGGCGCGCCGCTGCCCGCGCGGGGCGTTGCGAAGTAGCGTGAAAGGCATGCGAGCATCCCTCCTCATGCAGGCAGAACACGATAGGTGCGCCCACGCGCGCGGCCTGGCCCCGCTGACCGGCGCGTACGGTATCTACGCGGTAAACGGGGAGGTGGCGCTGAGCGGGAACGAACTGGCCAAGCTGCCGCTGAATGGCTCCGGGGAGGCTTTCCTGGGCGTGCACGCAGAACGGGAAGTGTATGCGCTGGCGCAGGGAACACCCCTGCCCGCAGGAGCGCGCCTGCTCCCGCTGCGCGAATGCGCCGACTATCTGCAGGCGCAGGAAATGTCTCTTGCCCTGGCTGCCGTCGGCCTGGCTAACTGGCGTGCCAGCCATCGTTTCTGCCCGCGCTGCGGAGCGAAGCTGTCCCCGCAGAGCGACGGCTGGGTGCTGGCCTGCGCGGACGGGCACGAAAATTTTCCGCGCACCGATCCGGCCGTCATCATGGCGGTGACGGACGCGGCGGATAACCTGCTGCTGGCAAACAATCTGCGTCACCGCGAAAACCGCATGTGGTCGGTCCTCGCGGGATTTTTGGAGCCGGGAGAAACCCTGGAGTCGGCCGTGCGCCGCGAATGTAAAGAAGAAGCGGGTATCGCGGTGGCAGACCTCAGCTACGTCGGTTCCCAGCCCTGGCCTTTCCCGGCTTCCCTCATGGTTGGTTTCCGGGCGCGGGCCGCGCAGGTGCGCCCGGAATTGAGTGTGCAGGCCGACGAGCTGGTGGCAGCCCGCTGGTTTAGCCGCGCGGAACTGGCCGAGGCGCTGCTTCGCGGAGAACTTCAGCTGCCCTCGGAAGGTTCGATAGCCCGCACGATGATCGATGCCTGGCGGGCGGGGGAAGAGTAGCTCCCCGGCAGGCCCGCCCCGTTTCCGGCGTTCCCGGACCGAGACGATTAGCGCAGATATGCACAGCCGCCCTGCGGCGTCGGTGCCGACTGGCAGACTGGACCCACTATGACGATTTCTAGCGACGAGATTCTGGCCGGGCTTGACCCGGAGCAGCGCGAGGTAGCCACCAGCATCGGCGGCCCGGTCTGCGTGCTGGCGGGCGCGGGCACAGGAAAAACCCGGGCGATCACCCACCGCATCGCCTACGGCGTGGTGAGTGGCCAATACAACCCCGCACACGTGCTGGCGCTGACCTTCACCGCGAAGGCCGCCGCGGAGATGCGTTCGCGCCTGCGCGGCCTGGGCAGCGAAGCGGTCAGCGCGCGCACCTTCCACGCCGCTGCGCTGCGCCAGCTGCGCTATTTCTGGCCGCAGGCAATCGGCGGGGCCATGCCGAACCTGATCTCCAGCAAAGTCCCCGCGGTGGCGGAAACCTGCCGCAGGCTGCACCTGAGCGTGGATAAGCCCGCGCTGCGTGACATCGTGAGCGAACTGGAATGGGCCAAGGTCTCCATGGTGCTGCCGGAGGATTACCCGCGTGCGGCGCGCGCCGCCGGGCGCGAGGGCGTGGCCGGTTTCGATCCCATCAGCATTTCCCGCATCATCGGTCGCTACGAGGACGTTAAGGCCGATAACAACGTGATCGACTTCGACGATGTGCTGCTGCTCCTGCACGGGATCTTGAATGACAGGCCCGAGATAGCGCACCGGGTACGCGGCCAGTACCGGCATCTGGTGGTGGACGAATACCAGGACGTTTCCCCGCTGCAGCAGCAGCTGCTAAAGGTCTGGCTCGGCACCTCGCAGGACCTCTGCGTGGTGGGTGACGCCGCGCAGACGATCTATTCTTTCGCCGGGGCGAGATCGCACTACCTGACCTCTTTCACGAAAGAGTTTCCCTCTGCCCGCATAATCAAGCTGGAAAGAAACTACCGCTCCACGCCCCAGATCGTATCGGCCGCGAACACCGTGTTGGAGGGCGCCAGCACCCGGCTGAAACTGCGCCTGGCCTCCCAGCGAGAAAGCGGCATCGCCCCTACCGTCACAGCACATGCCGACGATGTGGCGGAGGCGCAGGCGACGGCAGAAGCGATCTCCGGCCTGATCGCGCAGGGGCATAGCGCCCAGCAGATGGCGATCCTGTTCCGCACGAACGCGCAGAGCGAGGCGTTCGAAAACGCGCTCGCAGAACGGGGAATTAACTACCTGGTGCGCGGCGGGGAAAAGTTTTTCCAGCGCCAGGAAGTAATGACCGCGATGACTGCCCTGCGCACCGCCGCAAACGTGGCGAAAGAGGGGCAGGACCTGGTGGAGTTCGCGCAGGACATCCTCTCTTCCGTGGGCTGGAAAGAAACCGCGCCACCCACCGCCGGGGCGGCACGGGAAAGGTGGGAGGCGCTGCAGGCCCTGGTGGGCCTGGCTCAGCAGGTGGCCGAACGCCCCGGTGGGGGCACGGTGCAGGACTACCTGGCGGAACTGCACGAACGCGCCGAAGCGCAAAACGCCCCCGGCGTGGACGGGGTAACACTGGCTTCCATCCACACCGCCAAAGGCCTGGAATGGGACGTGGTGTTCGTGGTCGGTGCGAGCGAGGGCCTGCTGCCGATCTCGCTGGCTAAGGACGACGAGGCGGTGGAGGAAGAGCGCAGGCTGTTCTACGTCGCCCTCACCCGTGCACGGGACGTGCTGCGCATTTCTTGGTCTCGCTCGCGCACCCCTGGTGGCCGCGCCTCACGCAAGCAGTCCCGTTTCCTAGACACCCTGTCCCCCGAATCCGCGCCGAGCAGCGGGCGGGGACGCGGTAAGAAAACGCATCTGGTGACCGCCTGCAAGAACTGCGGCAGCAACGTGGACGGCCCCGCCCGCAAGGGGCTGGGGCTGTGTGAGGACTGCGCGCCCGAATATGACGAAGCGCTTTTCGCGCGGCTGCGCGAGTGGCGCAAGAGCCGCGCGGAAGAAGATGGCGTTCCCGCCTATGTGGTGTGCAATAACAGCGTGCTGGGGGCGCTGGCGCAGCACAGACCCGGCACCCTGGACGAACTGATGCGCGTTCCCGGCATCGGTTCCGCTAAGGCTGAGCGTTACGGCAGTGAACTGCTCAAAATAGTGGCGGGGGAGTGACCTGGGGGCAAAGGCCCACTGGAGAAGCGACAAAAAGGGTGGGCGGGGAAAATCCCCGCCCACCCTTTGCGTATTCGCTCGGGACCGATCAGGCCTTACCGAGGATGCGGTTGAGCTTGGTGCCGCACTCCGGGCAAACGCCCTTGGCCATGCGGCGGCCGTTCGATTCGACGACATCGCCGGTGGTTTCGCGCTTCTCGCGGCACTTCACGCAGTAGAACTCGCCGGTGTAGGTATCGGCCATTATTTTCTCCTTCAGAAACGACCCCAGGTTTGATAATCGTTATCGAACCCGCTGGTCAGGCAAGGTTTGCGAGCACCACGGTACATGTTTTTGCGCCCGCGTAGGGGTATTCCCGACTTTTTTCTAAGCTCGCGGTTAGCTGACTCACCGCACAGCCGAAAACTGGGTGTAAACAGGGAAAGGCCCGCAGACCAGGCGCCGCGCTTCCTTGCGCGACGCCGTGGCGCGGTGCTGCTTAGCGCCGGGGCGAACGGGGGAATGGCCGGCGCGATCAGTATTTGAGGCCCCGGGGACTCGCAGCCACAAGCGCACCTTCCCCGTGTGCAGTGACCCGTTTTCCCGGGGCCTCTGGAATCGAACATAGTTGCCGTATCCGGGCTGGGCAACCCCTGAACCCGCGAACGACAGAAGCCTCTGTGGAAAACATGTAGAAAAGTGCCCCGTCCCTGGGGAAAAGTGCCCACGCATTTGTGCACAGGGCGGAAAAAGCTGTGCACCCGCGGTGTACGACACGCGGAAGGGTGCGCCTGACCTGCACGTATGACATAGCGTTTGTGTGATCTAGGGAATATTTGGCACGCTTACCGTGTGAGTAGGCGCGAAACAGACCTGCGGGGGCCGCGCGACGAAACGGTCGTGGTGGTTCGCTCAGCGCGCCGCAAACGCACCGTATCTATCACCAGGCGCAACGGACAGCTAGAGGTTTCCATCCCCGCCAGCTTCACACGCGGGCAAGAAAAGCAGTGGGTCGAAAAGATGCTCGCCCGCGTCAAAGCCAAAGAAGAACGCCGCAAACTGGGGGATGAGGAACTTCTGGCGCGCGCCCGCCACCTGGTAGACACCTACCTAGATTCGCGCGCCTACCCGGTCAGCGTCACCTGGTCGCAGCGCCAGCACACCACCTGGGGCACCTGCACCCCGTCCGACGCGACGATTCGGCTCGCCAGCGTCCTACAGACCATGCCCGACTGGGTGCTCGACTACGTACTCGTGCACGAACTAACGCACCTGCTCCACCCCGACCACAGCGAAGAATTCTGGGCGCTCGTAGCGCGCTATCCGCGCAGCGAGAGGGCGCGCGGCTACCTCGACGGCTACGCGGCCGCGCGCGACCGCTAACGGGCCATCTGACTGCCCGCGTCGCTCCTAGGGCGTAATCAGGCCCAGCTGCGCCAGCAGCGGCGGCAGATCGGGCACGATCCCCTCCGGCAGCTCGCCCAGCGGAAACCAGGCCACCCGGTTACTTTCCCCGCTCAAACGCAGCTCGGGTCGGCCCGCGCAACGAAACAGGTACTGCACATCCCAGTGCTCCGCGCAATCCTTAAAAGCGCTCCCCATCAGGTGCGTGTGCAGCCGGGCGGGGCCGTCCCCGACGATTGCCAGATCGCGCAGCCCGAGTTCCTCCGCCACCTCGCGGCGCGCCGCGTCGGCAAATGAAACGTCTGCCTCCTCAACGTGCCCGCCGGGCTGGAGCCACATCAGGGCCTTGCGATGGTGCACCAGCGCGATCTGCTCCATCGGCTCGTCCACCACCAGGGCGCTCGCCGTGAAATGCACCCGGTCGCCGTGCTTACTCAGCGTGTGCGCACCGGTGGCTAGACGATTAGCGAAAGCCGCGTGCAGCTCGTGCCCGGCAGAGCGCGAAAGATCGCTGCGGAAGCGGGAAATATCCCTCACGCCTCGCTAACCCCGCCCTGTTCGTCCTCCCTGGGCGCGTTCTCCGCGCCCTCGCCGCGCAGCAGTTTCTCCAGCTCGTTATCGAAATCTTCCGGGCTGAGCTGGTTCGGCACGGGCTTGGCGGGAGGCTGCGGCGTACCCGCGAGAACGTCCGGGGTCGGCAGCAGATCGGGATGGTCCCAGACCCGATCGCGCCCCTGCGGGCCTTCGGTAGCGGTAACCGACTCCCACCAGGCTGTGGCTTCGCGGATACGGCGCGGGCGCAGTTCGATGCCCACCAGGCGGGCCAGCATCTGTTCGGCGGGGGAGCCGACGGCACGACGGCGCGTGTTCATCTCCCGCATCGCCTCCAGGCGCGGCAGCGTGGAAGTGAGCGCCGTTGTAACCACATGGTCTACCCAGCCCTCGATCAGCGCGAGCAGCCAACTGATCTGTTCGAGCGCACGTTCCTGCGCCGGGGTGCGGGTGAATTCCAGCATGCCCTCGGGGATGCCGCCGCTGAGTGCGTCCGGGTTGCTCATATCCATGCCCTCGAAGTGTTCCCGCGCCATCTCTTCCAGGTGGCCAATATCCACCTGGATGCCGCGCGCGTATTCCTCGATCGCGCCGAACAGGTATTCCGCGATCCAGGGGGAATTGCTGAAGAGGGTGCAGTGGGCGATCTCCCGCGCGGCCAGGAAAATACGGGCCGCCGCCGGATCCAGATCGGCCTCCGCCACGAAATCCTCGATATTGCGGGCCACGAGCACGCCCCGGTCGCTTTCGATGAGGGGCAGCCCCAGGTCGGTCGCCCCGAAGGCTTCGCGCGAAAGCGCGCCGATAGCGGCCCCGAACTGCATGCCGAACATGGTGCCGCCCAGGGAGGAAAACATGTTGCCCACGCCGGGGAACGCGGCCCCGGCCGGGCCCTGGCTCGCAAACGCATCGCCCAGCGCCTTGGCGGTGTGTTCCGCCGCCGGTTCCACGGTGCGCTGCCAGCGGGGCAGGGTCTTTTCCACCCACAGGGCGCGCGTGTAAACGTCGGGCTCCAGGGTAGAAACGGTGAATTCGGTGGCGGCGGAAAGCCACAGCGAAGCCAGGCGGGCGGCCTCGCGCAGCTGTGTTTTCTCCGCGTCGGTCGGGCGCGGATCGCCGTCCGTGCCGGAGGGGGCGGGCATCCCCGGCAGGGGGATCTGTCCGGCGGAGGTCTGCCGGGCAAGTTGGCGCGCCAAATCCCAGTTCACGGGCTTGCCGGAGGTGGCCGACAGCATCCGTTTGAGCTGTTCCGCCGCCGCGCGTAACTGGTTGGGATCGTTTGGTAGGCCGGCCTGGGAAAGGGCCGACACATCGAAACCGTCGGGAAGGGGGGAACCGAGCAGATTTTCCAGGAACTCCCGCATCGGGTCGTCTCCCGGCTTGCCGTGCGCCGAATTGGTCACGTTTCCTCCTTAGCGCCAAGAACTATGACCTTCCCAGCCTACTGGGAGGAGAGAAGAAAACCCCGCAGGGTGCACAATGGAGGGGTGAATGCAACTACCTCCGACCGAGGCCGTGCGCCCAGGGCACGCCTGATAGTCGCCGCAGTTTTGGCGGTTTTGCTGCTGCTGGCTTTCATCACGCCGCTGCCCTACGTGATCGAATACCCCGGTCCCGCCGTGAATACGATCGGTGAGGTAGAGGGCAAGCCCGTAATCAGTATCGAGGGGCATCCTTCCTATCCGACCAGCGGGCAGCTCGACCTGACCACGGTCTCCATCGCGGGCGCTCCCGGTCATTCGGTTTACGCGGGGGACGTGCTGCGTGGCTGGTTCGATCCGCACGCCAGGGTGATTCCGCGCGAAGCGATCTTCCCGGAGGGGCTGTCGGCCAGTACCAACGAAGCGTTCAACGTGGCAAACATGAACTCTTCCCAGCAGGAGGCCATAGCGCAGGCCGTCACCGCCCTCGGTAAGGAAGTCACCCCGCTGGTGCTGATCGGCGCTGTTAGGCAGGGCGGTCCCGCGGACGGCGTTTTGGAACCGGGCGACGAGGTGGTGCAGGTGGCGGGCAAGCCCGCGGGCAGCCTGCAAGAGGTGCGAGAAGCCACCGCGAGTACTCCCGCCGGGCAAAAGGTGCAAATGCAGGTGCGCCGCGCCGGAAAGCTGATCGATCTGCAGGTGCCGACCGAAACTAGCGGCGGAAAATCGCGCGTCGGCGTGGTGCTGGTGCGCGGCTACCGTTTCCCGTTCGAGGTGAAGATCAGCCTGGACAACATCGGCGGCCCGAGCGCGGGCATGATGTTCGCGCTGGGCGTGTACGACAAACTGACTCCGGGAGAGCTGACCGGAGGCAAGAACATTGCCGGAACCGGCACCATCGATACCGGCGACGGCAAGGTGGGGCGCATCGGCGGCATCGCGCAAAAGATGATCGGCGCACGCAATTCCGGCGCACGCTTCTTCCTGGCCCCCGCCGATAACTGCAAGGAAGTGCGCGGCAACGTGCCGGACGGGCTGGAAGTGGTGCGCGTCGGCACTTTCCAGGAGGCGCTGCACGCGGTGGAAACCATCGGCAAAACCGGAAACATCAAGGGGCTGCCCACCTGCGCCGCCAGCCGCTAAGGCGGTATTGCCCGAACCGCCTGGCAGGGGAGCCGGTGCGCGTATAGGGTCTTGTTAATTAGAAGAGTTTTAGGCGGCGCTTTGCTGCCGCGCCGACGAGGAGTTAAGCAGACATGGCACGACGCCGCAGCGCCCCCAGCCCCACCGTGGTGTTCGACATCGGCGGGGTGCTTTCCGCAGCGCACACACCGGAAGAAGAGATCTGCGAAATCCTGGGCGTAACCCCGGCCGAACTGGCAAAGCCGTTCTGGCAGGCCCGCCCGGCCTACGACGCGGGGGAGGTCAGCGCCCGCGAATACTGGGACGCGGTGACCGCCGCGCTCGGTATGGAGCCTCCCAGCGAGGAAATTCTGGAAGACCTGATAGCAGCGGACTGCGGTTACTGGCTGCGCCTGGACCCGGCCTCCCGCGCGCTGATTCACGACCTGGCCCGCAACGGGGTGCGCCTGGGGCTGCTCTCCAACGCGCCCGTGGACTTCGCGCAGGCCTGCCGCCGCGCCGACTGGTACGAGGTGATCTCCCTGGCCGTATTCTCCGGCGAAGAGCGGATCGCTAAACCGGACGCAGAGATCTACCGCATTCTGCTCGACGAGGTGGCCCCGCACACCGGGGGCGTGGCGGTGCCCGGCCGCGTCATCTTCTTCGACGACCGCGAAGAAAACGTGGCCGCAGCCAAGGAACTGGGGATCGACGCCCACCTGTGGCCGCGCAACGGCGACGGTCACGCGGTGCACGGCGCGGACCTGGCGCGGCGTGTGCTGGAGGAGAGGGATATCCCGCTTACCTAAAGAGGTGTTTTCGGCCCTGCTGCGGGTAGGCTGGTTGCGTGGCTGAATTTATTTATACGATGTACAAGGCCCGTAAGGCCGTCGGAGACAAGGTCATCCTCGATGACGTCACGATGAGCTTCTACCCGGGCGCGAAAATTGGCATGGTCGGCCCTAACGGCGCCGGCAAGTCCACCATCCTCAAGATCATGGCTGGCCTCGACCAGCCCTCGAACGGCGAAGCCCGCCTTTCGCCCGGCTACAGCGTCGGCATCCTCATGCAGGAACCGCCGCTGGACGAAAGCAAGACCGTCCTGGAGAACGTCCAGGAGGGCATGGGCGACCTCTACAAGAAGGTGCAGCGCTTCAACGCCATCGGCGAAGAGATGGCCGAGCCCGACGCCGACTTCGACGCGCTCATGGAAGAAATGGGCAAGCTCCAGACCGAGATCGACGCGGCCGACGGCTGGGACCTCGACTCCCAGCTGGAGCAGGCGATGGACGCCCTGCGCTGCCCGCCCGGCGATTCGCCCGTCACCCACCTTTCCGGTGGTGAGCGCCGCCGCGTCGCGCTGTGCAAGCTGCTGCTGGAAAAGCCCGACCTGCTGCTGCTCGACGAACCGACCAACCACCTGGACGCCGAAAGCGTGCTCTGGCTGGAACAGCACCTGAGTCAGTACGAGGGCGCCGTCATCGCCGTCACCCACGACCGTTACTTCCTGGACCACGTGGCCCAGTGGATCGCTGAGGTTGACCGCGGCCACCTGTACCCCTACGAAGGCAACTACTCCACCTACCTGGAGAAGAAGCAGGAACGCCTCACGGTTCAGGGCAAGAAGGACGCGAAGCTGCAGAAGCGGCTCAAGGAAGAACTTGAGTGGGTGCGCTCGAACGCGAAGGGCCGACAGGCCAAGTCGAAGGCGCGTCTGGCACGTTACGAAGAAATGGCGGCGGAGGCGGAACGCACCCGCAAGCTCGACTTCGAAGAAATCACGATTCCGCCCGGCCCGCGCCTCGGCAACGTCGTGATCGAAGCCAAGGACCTGAAGAAGGGCTTCGGTGAGCGCGTGCTCATCGACGGCCTCTCGTTCTCGCTACCCCGCAACGGCATCGTCGGCGTGGTCGGCCCGAACGGCGTCGGCAAGACCACCCTGTTCAAGACCCTGGTTGGCCTGGAGCCGCTGGACGGCGGCGATCTGAAGGTCGGCGAGACGGTCAAGATCAGCTATGTCGATCAGAACCGCGAAAACATCGATCCGGAAAAGACCCTCTGGGAGGTCGTTTCGGACGGGCTTGACTTCATTCAGGTGGGCAACGTGGAGATTCCCTCCCGCGCCTACGTTTCGCAGTTCGGCTTCAAGGGCCCGGACCAGCAGAAGAAGGCCGGTGTGCTCTCCGGTGGTGAGCGTAACCGCCTGAACCTGGCGCTGACCCTGAAGCAGGGCGGCAACCTGCTGCTGCTCGACGAGCCGACTAACGACCTGGACGTGGAAACGCTGTCCTCGCTCGAAAACGCGCTGCTGGAGTTCCCCGGCTGCGCCGTGGTTGTCTCTCACGACCGCTGGTTCCTGGACCGTGTGGCCACCCACATCCTGGCCTACGAGGGCACCGCAGAGGACCCGTCGGCCTGGTACTGGTTCGAGGGCAACTTCGAGGCTTACGAGGAAAACAAGATTAAGCGGCTAGGCCCGGAGGCGGCGCGTCCGCACCGCGTCACCTACCGCAAGCTGACCCGCGACTAAGCGAGTTACGCCTGGGCGAGGCGGTCCCACCCACGGGGGAGGGGCCGCCTCGCGGCATATTTGCAAGAACTTTCATGCGCTTTCATGGCACGTTTTTGCAGGTAGTTAAGGGTTTCTGGTTTTTCTTGACTGCTGGTGGGAAGTTTTTTGCGAGGTTTCACGAAAAATCTTCCGTAATCCCCCTGTGTGTGGGGTATTTTGGCCGTATGAAGCCCACCAACATTGTCACCGTAGAGTCGGTTCTGCCCGAGGAACTGGCCCCGCTGCGCGAACTCGCCTTCAACTTCCGTTGGACCTGGCGTCGCGAAACCCAGGATCTTTTCCGATCCATCGATCCCGCCGCGTTTGCACGCAGCGGCGAAAGCCCCCTGCGCATGCTCTCCATGGTGCGCTCCAGCCGTTTCCAGGAGCTGCTGCGCGACGATTCCTTCCTCGCCGCGATGCGGCTTGAGGCGCAGGAACTGCACACCTACCTGTCGGCAGACCGCTGGTTCCAGCGCACCTTCCCCAAGGGCGAGGCCCCGGTTCCGGCAGTCGCCTACTTCTCGATGGAGTTCGGCATTTCCCCGACCCTGCCGATCTACTCGGGCGGCCTCGGCATCCTCGCGGGCGACCACCTGAAGTCGGCCTCCGACCTCGGCGTGCCGCTTTACGGCATCGGCCTGCTCTACCAGTGGGGCTACTTCTCCCAGAGCCTGAACCGCGAGGGCTGGCAGCAGGAGAACTACAAGCTGAACGATCCGGCCAAGATGGCCGTCAAGCCGGTTGCGGACGAAAACGGCGAACAGGCCACCGTGCACGTTAGCTTCCCCGGCGGGGAAGACGTCACCGTCGCCCTGTGGGTTGCCGAAATCGGCCGTATCCCTCTGCTGCTGCTCGACACCAACGTGGAGGCGAACAGCCCCGAGGTGCGCGAGACCACCGACCGCCTCTACGGTGGCGATCACGAACACCGCATCCGCCAGGAGATCGTCCTCGGCATCGCCGGTGTGCGCGCGGTAGAACGCTTCTGCGAACTGACCGGCGCCCCCGCCCCGCAGGCATTCCACCTGAACGAGGGCCACGCGGGCTTCTCCGGCCTGGAGCGCGTCGGCCAGCTCATGCGCACCGGCCTCAGCTTCGATGCCGCCCTCGGCGAGGTGCGCGCGGGCACCGTGTTCACCACCCACACCCCCGTGCCCGCCGGTATCGACCGCTTCGCCACCCAGCAGCTGCGCACCTACCTGGACGCGGACGAGCACGGCATGTCCCGTGTCATCCCCGGCCTGCCGGTGGAGACCGCCCTGGCGCTCGGCCAGGAAAGCGATCCCAGCACCTTCAACATGGCGCACATGGGCTTCCGCCTGGCGCAGCGCGCCAACGGCGTTTCCAAGCTGCACGGTGCGGTTTCGCGCGGTATGTTCCAGGAGCTTTACCCCGGCTTCGACGTACCCGAGGTGCCGATCACCTCTATCACCAACGGTGTGCACCGCCGCACCTGGCTGTCGGGCCCCATGGACGACCTTTACAAGAAGGCCATGGGCGATGTCGATATGGCCGCCGCAGCCGACTGGTCGCCGCTGGCCCGCCTGTCCGACGATGATCTGACGAGCGCCCGCAACGAACTGCGCGGCGAACTGGTCGAGATGGCGCGCGAGCACGTCTACGAGTCCTGGATTCGCCGTGGCGCGGACCCGGCGGAGCTGGCCTGGACCCGCGAGATCCTCGACCCGAACGTGCTCACCATCGGTTTCGCACGTCGCGTTTCTACCTACAAGCGCCTCACCCTGATGCTGCAGGACCCGGAGCGTTTCCGCCGCATACTGCTGAACGAGGAACGCCCCGTGCAGTTCGTGATTGCGGGCAAGGCGCACCCGGCCGACCGTCCCGGCAAGGAATTCATGCAGAAGCTGGTGCAGTTCGCCGACGATCACGGCGTGCGTCACCGCATCGCGTTCCTGCCCGACTACGACATCAAGATGGCTTCGGTGCTGGTTTCCGGCTCCGACGTCTGGATGAACAACCCGATCCGCCCCGAGGAAGCCTCCGGCACCTCCGGCATGAAGGCCGTTCTCAACGGCGGCCTGACCTTCTCGATCTCCGACGGTTGGTGGGACGAGATGGCTACCGACGAAGCGGGCTGGACCATCCCCACCGTGGAGACGAGCGACCGCGAATACCGCGACCGCCTCGAATCCGACGCGCTTTACGATCTGCTCGAAAACCAGATCGCGCCACTGTTCTACGAGCAGCGCGGCAAGGGCCTTTCGCAGGGCTGGCTGCAGAAGATGCGCAACTCGCTGGTGCAGATCGCCCCGCGCGTTACCGCCACCCGCATGGTGCGCGACTACGTGGAGCAGCTTTACGTTCCCGCCGCCACCGCCGCCTACGAGTTCGTGAAAGATTCGGGCCTGGCTGTCAGCTTCAGCGAATACAAGGCGCGCGTGGCCGATGCTTGGCCGGGTGTGCAGGTGAGCGAGCTGCGCCTGGAAGAAACCAACGGTTCCGCCCCGGTTGCTACAGGCGAGGAACTGACCCTGACCGCACGGGTGGAGCTGGGCGCGCTCAGCGATTCCGACGTTGTGGTGGAGGCCGCAGTCGGCGCGCTGAACGACGAGGGAGAGATGGCCAAGCCGTCGTTCATCCCGCTGACCCGTCAGGAAAGCGGCCGTTACGCGGCGCGTTTCGCGATCACCGATCCGGGTAACTACGGCTACACCGTGCGCGTTGTGCCGACCCACCCGGCGCTGATGTCGAGCGCAGAGCTGGGAATGCTCGCCCGCTCCTAATCGCCTAGCCGTTAGGTAAATACCGGCCGGTCTCTTAAACGGGGCCGGCCGGTTTTTCTTCCCCGCCCCCGGCTCCGTGTAGCCTTTCAGATGGGCCGTCCACGAAAGGAACGCTATGTCTGCTGCCTTCTCACCCTCCCGCCGCGCCGTATTGGCAGCGGTCGCAGCCACCGCAGTCACCGGCTGCGCCAGGCAAAAGCAGGCGGAAAAGACGCCCGATCCGCTCAGGTTCCGCATTTGGGACGAAGCGTTCCGGGAACCCTACAACGAGTCCCTGCGCGCCTTCACCGAGAAAACCGGTATCGCGGTGGAACTTGAGGTGATGGCGTGGGAGGACTACTGGCCAGCCCTGCCGTTGGAGGTAGCGCGCGGCGTAGCGCCGGACGTTTTTTGGCTCAACACCGCTAATTTCCTGCAGCTGCAACGCGCGGGAAACCTGCTTGAAGTTACCGACGCGGGCAATCTGGAACAGCGCGCGAGCGACCTGTACCGTCTGGACGGCAAGCTTTGGGGAGCCGTGCAGTTTTGGGACACGACCGCGCTCTTCTTTAACCGCACCGTTTTGGAAGAAGCGAAGATAGATCCCGACAGGCTGCGCTGGCTACCAAACGCTTCCTCCGGCGATACCCTGCTGGCGGCGGCCCGCGCGCTCAGCACCGACAGCGAAGGGAAAAACCCCGGCGAAGAAGGTTTCGCGCCCGACAAGCCCGCCCGCTACGGCTTCAACGCGGAAGCGAACCTGCCGGGAGTCGTGGTGCCTTTCGTGGCCGCTTCCGGCTCGCAGTGGATGAGCGAAGGCAAATACGCGTTCAACACCCCCGGTGCCAGCCAGGCCGTGCAATACCTGGCCGACATGGTGCACAAGCACCGGGTGGCGCCCGCCACCGAGGGCAGCAACGGGAACCCGGCTTATTGCCGCGATCTCTTCATCCAGGGCAGGCTCGCCCTGTTCCAGTCCGGTTCTTACAATCTGCAACGGATCGCGAACGGGGTCGGGAAGAACTTCTCCTGGGGCGTCGCCGCGCCCGTTGCCGGGCCGAACGGCCCGAAATCGTTCCTGCACGCCGTGGCGGCCGTCGGTAACGCTCACGCGAAGCGGCGCGATGACACCGCGCAGCTAATCGACTGGTTGGCCAGCGCCGACGGACAGCGGCCGTTCGCCGCAGCGGGTATCGCCATGCCCGGTAACCGGGACGTGGCGGGGGAATTCCTGCGCTTCTGGGAGGAACGCGGAATCGATGCCAACCCGTTCATAAAAGCTGCGGGGGAGGCGGTGCTGGCCGACAGGGTGGAAAAGTCCGTGGCCGGGCACAATGCGGTGGCACCGTTCTTTGAGCGCATGTTGGCGGGGCAGATCAGCCCGCAGGATGGGCTGCGCGAAGCGCAGGAGGAAGGCAACAAAGCCCTCGCATAAGGTGGCGGCATTGCGCGCGGAAGTTTTATGACAGCGCTTTCCTGTGGCGCTCACGGCAGATGCGGGCATAATGGGACGCATGGCTCACATCGATCTGGAAGTTGCCCTGCGCTGGGCTGACCTCGACGGTTATCGTCACGTAAACAACACCGCGCTGGTGCGGCTGCTGGAAGAGGCCCGCATTCAGGCTTTCTGGCCCGTTAGTGAAGAAGAAGCGGAACTGGGAGCGGTGGAACAGCCCACCGCGCTCACCACGCTGAAAGACAGCGAGGAACTACAAACCTACGTCGCCTCGCACCGCATCGAATATAAGCGCACCCTCGGCTACCACCGTGAGGGAGTGATCGTGCGCCTATGGATTTCCCGCATCGGGGGAGCCAGCATCGACGTCGACTACCAGGTGCTCACCAAGGATGATCCGGAGGCGCAGCAGCCCTACGCGATTGCCCGCAGCGTGCTTGTCCAGATGAACCCGGCCACCCAGCGTCCCCAGCGCCTCGGCCAGGACGTGCGCGATCAGCTGGAACCGTGGATGGGTAGCCCGCTGGTTTTCCGCAGCTAGGCAAAACCGGGAAGCGGTAAAACACTTACCTGTAAAAGTGGGGGCGTCGGTCTTTGCCGACGCCCCCACTTTTTGGTTTGCGCGCACCGCCCTAGCGCTGCGCCTCCTGGAAGCGCGGCAGCGCCATTTCGATGCCGCGCGCACGGAACTCCTCTCGCACCCGGCGGCGCACCTCCTGCTCCACATCCCACTGGGTGCCGGGGGCCACCTTGACGCCGATGCGGCGCTGGTAGCGCGCACCGTCGGAGGAAAGAATGCCGCTGATAACGGGAGCCTCCAAAACATGCTTGCCGTAATCGGGATCGTTCGGGAGCGAATCGCAAACGACGCTCAGCGCCTCGCGCACCGCGTCATCGTCGGCACCCGCGGCGATGTCTACCACCACCAGCGCGCTGGCGAAGCCGCGCGACTTGTTGCCGATGCGAATGATTTCCCCGTTACGCACGGTCCACAGCACACCGTCTATGCCGCGCACCTGCGTCACCCGCAGGTTGATGTTTTCCACGGTGCCGCTTGCGTATTCCAGATCTACCACGTCGCCCACGCCGATCAGATCCTCGAACAGGATCATCACGCCCGCCACGATGTCTTTCACCAGGGTCTGCGCGCCCACGCCTGCGGCAACACCCGCCACGCCCAGCCCGGCGATGATCGGTGCGATATTAATGCCGATCTCGGCCAGGATCATCACGAAAGCGAGGATCACGATGGTGGCCGACACTATGTGCCGCAGCACCTGCGAGATCGTGTCGGCGCGCTGTTTGCGGCGGGCCTGCGCCATCTGGCGTTCGCGTTCGTCGGCCACCTTCCGGGTGCCGACCAGCGTGGTGACGGAACGCAGCGTTTCCCCGCTCGCCATCATGGAATGGAACCCGCGGCGAATCAGCCAGCCCGCGAACAGGCGAATCACCAGCGCGCCCAGCAAAATCACGATGATGTTCACGCCGTGCTGCCCGAGCCACGCGGTGAAGGACTCCACGAAACGGGCCGCTTCACGCTCGGGACTTTCCGGTTTGAAAGGCAGAAACGGTGTAAAAGGCATGGTAGCCACGATAACAACGAAAAGGCGGGGCCGCCCACGCAAAAGCGTGAACGGCCCCGCCGCGCTATCTGGGGCGCGAAACTAGGCGTCCATCTCCTGAACACGCAGCGCGCGCTGCGCACGGTCGCGTCCCTCCATGATCGGGCGGCGCTGGCCGAGCGGCGCGGAGGCGTGCGCCTCCAGCCAGGCCTGCGCGCCGGAAACCACGGCGGCGGTCGGGTAATCGCCGGGGAAGAGACCCTCGGTGAGTCGGCTCGCGATCTCGTTGGAGCGTTCCTTCCAGACCGGCTCCAGCATCTCGAAGTACTTGCCGACGTAGCCCGCGATCAGTTCGGGATCGTTGACGTTGGTGAAGCCCTGCACCACAGCGGTGAGGGACTCGTTCGCCAGCTCGTTTTCCTCGACGGTGCGGCGCCACGCGTCGGCCTTCGCCTCCGGGGTGGGCAGCGAAGCCTTCGCGGTGAGCGCGCTCTTGCGGCCAGCCTGCGTGTCGTCGTCCGCCAGCACCGCGTCGATGCCGCTTTCGGAGATTTCCCCGTTGCGGGCCAGCGCGATGGTCAGGCGCCAGCGCAGATCGGTATCGATCTCGCGGCCCGGCAGCGGCTTGCTGCCGATGAACAGGCCGTGCAGGGTCTCCACCTGTTCGGCGGTAACAGCCAGGTCGATGAACAGCTGCAGGAACTGCAGCTGGGCATCGCTACCGGCCTCCGCGTCAAGGGCGAACGCCCACAGCGCGGCAGCTACCTCGGCGGTGCGCTGCTCGCGCGCCGCCGGTGCGGCGTAAACGGTGGCGGCGGTACGTAGCTGGCTAAGCAGCACGCGCACCACGGAGGACTCTTCCTCGCGGGTGATGTTCTTCAGCACCAGATCGGTGAAGTCGCGCGACTTCATCTCGGCGTCGCGGGTCATGTCCCAGCAGGCACCCCAGATCAGGGTGCGCGCCAGCGAATCATCCAGCTTGCGCAGGTTCTCCACCGCGCAGCGCAGCGAATCCTCGTCCAGGCGAATCTTCGTGTAGGCGAGGTCGTCGTCGTTGATCAGCCACAGGTCGGCCTTCTTGCCGACCAGTTCCTCGATCACGGTCTCTTCGCCGTTCACGTCTACCTCGACCTGCACGGTGCGGGTCAGGCTATCGCCCTCCAGGGTGAAGCCGCCGATGCGCAGACGGTGCGGGCGCAGCGTCGGGTATTCGGCGGGAACCTCCTGGCGGATCTTGAACGATTCCACGCTGCCGTCGGCGGCCCGTGCGATGACGGGACGCAGGAGGGTCACGCCGGCCTTTTCCAGCCAGAGCGCCGACCAGGTGGCCAGGTCGCGGCCGCTGGTCGCCTCCAGCTCTACCAGCAGGTCCTTGAGCTGGGTGTTACCCCAAGCGTGCTTCTTGAAGTAGGCGCGCAGGCCCGCGAAGAACGCGTCCTCGCCGACGTAGGCGACGAGCTGACGCAGCACCGAAGCGCCCTTGGCGTAGGTGATGCCGTCGAAGTTGGTTTCCACCGCGTCGAAATCGACCATGTCGGCCACGATCGGGTGGGTGGAGGGCAGCTGATCCTGGCTGTAAGCCCAGGACTTCTCCATCGAGGAGAACGTGGTCCAGGCGTTGGTCCACTTGGTGGCCTCCGCCATCGCGGTGGTCGAAGCGAACTCGGCGAACGATTCATTCAGCCACAGATCATCCCACCACTGCATGGTGACCAGGTCACCGAACCACATGTGCGCCAGCTCGTGCAGCACAGTCAGGTCGCGGCGTTCGCGGATCGCGTCGGAAACCGCGGAGCGGAACACGTAAGTCTCGGTGTAGGTGACGCAGCCGGGGTTTTCCATCGCGCCCATGTTGTATTCCGGCACGTAGATCTGATCGTACTTGCGGAACGGGAAGTCGCAATCGAAACGTTCCTCGTAGAAGGCGATGCCCTTCGCGGTGGTTTCGATCATGTCCTCGGCCTCCAGGTACTGGGCCAGGGACGCGCGGGCGAACACGCCCATCGGGATAACGCGGCCATCACGGGTGGTGACCTCGCCGGTGCCGCCCTCGTACTTACCCGCGCACAGAGCCGTCAGGTAGGTGGACATCTTCTCGGTCTCGCTGAAGTGCCACACGCTCACGCCCTCGGTGCCGGAAGCCACCGGCTCCGGGGTGGGGGAGTTCGACATGACGCGCCAGTGAGATGGCGCGGTGACGTGGAAAGTGAAGGTCGCCTTCAGATCGGGCTGCTCGAAGCAGGCGAACATGCGGCGGGCGTCGGAAACCTCGAACTGGGTGTACAGGTACACCTCGTCGTCTACCGGATCAACGAAGCGGTGCAGGCCCTCGCCCGTGTTCATGTAGGCGCCGTCGGCCAGGATACGCACCGTGTTTTCACCCTCGCGCAGGGCGGGAATGGTGACGCGCGCGCCGTCGAATAGCTCCTGCGGGTTCTCCAGCAGTTCGCCGTTCACCTCTACCTCGTGCACCGCCGGGGCCAGCAGGTCAACGAAGGTGCCGCGTGCCTCACTGGAGGTGAAAACGATGGTGGTTTCGGTGCGGAAAGTGGTGGGGCCGGTGGTGAGGTCCAGCGCCACATCGTAGGTCTTGGTGGCGAGGAACCCGGAACGCTCCCGGGCTTCGTCACGGGTCAGGTTTTCGGTATTGGGCACGGCCCGCATCCTCCTGAAATAGTTGATGAGACCCCATTTTTGAGGGTCGGTGCATACCTATTGTTTCACGCCGGGGATAATAATGAGGTATGAGCGAGAAGCTAGATCTGAGCGCAGCCACCGCCGACGTCTTTGCGCGCCTGCAAGAAAAGCCCGGCCCGCCCGCGCTGGTCAGCGCAGCGCTGGCTCTGGTGCCCGCAGGAGAACAGGTGGAGGCTGCGGTAGCCACCCCGCACGCGGCGAAACGCGCCCTGCTGCTGCTCACCACGGAAAGGGTGATCGCCTGCGCCTACGGCGAGGACGAAGGGATACACGGCACCGTGATTGAAATGCCGGAGGTAGACGGCGTGCGCGTCAAGGGCAGGCTGGGCAGCCTGCTGGTGATAGATGCGCGCGGTGCGCACCTGGAATTCGACGGCTGCTCCAGCCGGGACACCCACCGCTTCGCTAAGGTTCTCGGCGCATTCCTGGACAATCGGCGCGCCCCGCTGCGGCTGCGCGATCGCATCAAGCGCCGACTGCGTTACGTTCCCGTGCGCCCGCGCTGACGCCGCCAGTCAGATTCCTCTTTTCGGCCGACTTTTCGGCCCGGCTTTAGTTCTGGCTGCTAATCAGCCGCGCGGCTGGGTCAGGTCAATATCCCACGTGTAGTGGGAGGGCAGGGCGGGTAGGCCCCAGGACGGATTCGGGAAGAAATACTCCCAGCCCGCGTTGAACGGGTAGCCCCAGGATTTGATGAGCTGTTCGGCCTGCCTGCCGTAGGAACGGATCTGTTCGGCCTCTTCCGGGGTGAAGTAGCCCGCGCGCTCCGCCCCTTCAAGCTCGTCCTCGTCCTTGTAGTGGAAATCGCGGCGCGGCAGCACCACCATGTCGAGCACCAGATCGCGCGAGCGCACGCCCTCTTCGGTGCGCTCCAGCGGCGTTTCTAGATTCACGTAATAGCAACCCAGCGAACCGTCGTCCTTGTAGAACAGCCATACCGAAAACGGCGAATCCGGTAGGCCGATCATGAGGATGCCGTTTCCCGTCCAAAGCTGCTTCGACTGGATGCGGGGCTGGGTGAACATGCCCTCGTCACCGGCCCGGCGCAGCGGCGCGCCGTTTTCCAGGACGGGTAGCAGCACCTCCGTGCCGGGAGCGATCCAGACGGCCAGGCCACGCTCGTCATCGAGCACGCAGGTGCCGGGGCGCACCGTGATCGTCTCGTGCGCGTGCGTGTAGTAGGTCCAGGTCAGTGTCTCGCCGGTTTTGAACCGGCGTGCGGGGCTATTCATGATCGATATATCTGGCCTATAGGCTTCACGGCGCTCCGGCGGCGGCCAACCGCCAGGACGCGTTTAACTCCGTGAAGGGAACGCGGATAAGTCGAGCCTACCCGAGTACGCCCCGCCTGACACACTTAGTGTGGTTTAAGCCGACCAAGCCCGCCACAGTTCGGCGTAGCGACCGCCCTGTTCCAGCAGCTCGTCATGGCTGCCCTGCTCCACGATCCGGCCCTGCGAAAGCACCAGGATTCGGTCTGCGCGCGCCGCCTGGGAAAGCCGGTGCGCCACGATCACGGTGGTGCGCCCCTCCCGCAGGCTGTCGGCCGCCGCGTCCAGGGGACGTTCGCCGGTGGCGTTGCCGCCCTCGTCAGCCGTCGCCTCGTCCATCACCAGCACGCGCGGGTCTTGGAGCGCGATGCGCGCCAGCGCCAGGTGCTGGGTCTGTTCCGGGGTGAGCCGGTGGCCTTTCTCGCCAACCTGGGTCGCCAGGCCGTCGGGCAGGGCGCGCACCCAGGTGTCGGCTCCCACCTGCGCGAGGGCCTCCCACAGCTGCGCCTCGCTCGCGTCCTCACGCACCAGGCGCAGATCGTCCGCGAGAGTTCCCATGAATACGTGCGTTTCCTGGCTAATGATGGAGGCGAAACTGCGGCGCTGCTCGGTAGCCATTTCCGACAGTTCCACCCCGCCCCAGGCCACGCTGCCGTGACTCGGCGTGAGCGCGCCGGTCATGATCGCGCCCAGCGTGGTTTTCCCCGCGCCGGAGGTGCCGACCAGGGCGATGCTTTCGCCCGGCGCCACGTCCAGATCGAGCGGGTGCAGCACGATGCGTTCCTCGCCCTGCGCATCCCGCACGTAGGCGTGGGAAACACCGCGCAGGGTGAGGGAAGAATCCGCCGGGGCCGGGCCGTCCGTATCGTCCTCGCGCGCGGCCAGACGCGGGTCCTTGATCACGCCGACCATGCGGGTCAGGCTCGCGCCCGCCGACTGCACCTGGTCCAGTGACCAGATGATCTCCTGTAGCGGCCAGAAGATGCCGGTTATCAGCAGCAGGGAGGAGGTAGCCTGGCCGATGGTGAGGTTACCTTCGCCGTGCAGGTAGTAGCACAGCCAGAGGGCGAAACCGAGCAATACCATTTGGATGGTGCGCACCATCAGGGTGGAAAACAGCACCAGGTTTACGATCTGCAGCGTGATGTCGCGGGCGGCTGCGGAGAAGCGCGTCACCTGCGCCGACTGGCGTTCCTCCAGGCCGTAGGCGTGCACCGTTTCGGCACCCTTGATCGTGGTGAGCAACGCCTGGGCGCGGTCGCCCAGGGCGAGCCGTTCGCGCTTGTAGAGGCGGTTAGTGCGGGGTAGGTACCAGCGCGCGGTCAGCAGGAACGGCGGCACCGCCAGCAACACGGCGAGCAGCAACAGCGGGTGCAGCTCGCTGAGGCTTGCGCTGATCACGGCGATCAAAATGACGTGCGAAAGCATGCTGGGGATGACGTAAGAAAACGCGCTCGCCGCGACGTCCACGTCGTCGGCCACGCGGGAGAGTGCGTCCCCAATGCCGCTGTTTTCCATGCTCTGCGCGGGCGTATCTACCACGCGCGCCATTACCTCTTCGCGCATGTCGGCCACGATGTGCTGGCCGAGCGCGGCCAGCTGCGCAAAGTTGAGCGCCGACAGGGCGGCGGTAAGCAGGCCAACGCCGAAGATGGCAGCGCCGCGCCAGATAATCGCGACATGATCGCCGCCCGTGCTCACCAGCTCCACAACGCTACCGATCAGGCGCGGCACGAGGGTCATCGTGAAAGCCCAAAGCACGGTTATAAGCAGGGCCGACAGGGTCAGTTTCCAGCGCTTTGCGAGCTGCCGCGCGACGTAGGTTGTGGTGACGCGGGCGCTCGCGATCGGCAGCACATTGCGTCCGGGGGCATTCACGGCGGTGGGGCTCATGGTTGTGCTCATCGCAGCACCGCCTTCGCGTAGTCGGGATTTTCCAGCAGTTCCTGGTGGGTGCCGGTACTAATGCCGGATTCCCCCGTGAACACCACACGGTCGCAGGCGTTCAGCAGCGCCGGGGCGGTGGCTACCAGCAGGGTACGCAGGCCGGGCAGGCGGCGGGCCGATGTTATGCCCTCCGCGATGCGCTGCTCAGTCACCGCGTCCACCGCAGTGGTGGGGTCCTGCAAAACCAGGATCGGGCTGAGCGCGGCAAGCGCACGCGCCAGGGCGACGCGTTGGCGCTGACCGCCGGAGAGGTTCTTACCACCATCGACTATTCGGCTGTCCAGCCCCTCGGGTAGCAGCGGCAGCAGGTCCGCGGCGCTGGCCTGCGCGAGAGCCCGGTTTACCCCGGCATCGTCCAGGTCCGGGCTGGCGGTCTGCACCTGCTCGCGCAGCGTGCCCTCGAACAGGTCGATGTGGTGAGGCTGTACCAGCATGGTGCTGCGCGCCGCGAGCGCCCCGGCCTTGGTGAGTTCCCGCCCGCCGATGCTGGCGTGCCCGCCGCCGTGCAGGGCAGCGGTAACCAGCTTCGCGTCGGCCGGGTTGGGGCAGACCAGCCCCAGGATTTCGCCGTCGGCCACGGTCATGCTGAGAGGAGCGCCGGACGTGAGCGGCAGGCCCTCCAGAGAGAGATCGCCCGGCGGCAGAGTCTCGGAGCTGGGCGGTTGCCGGTGCTCGTCTCCGAGCTCGTCCAGCAGCTCCTGCAGGCGCTGGGCGGAGCCGATGATGGAGGAGTAGAACACGGTGAACTCACCGAATATCCACAGGGATTCCGCGAGGGTGCGGGCCAGGGCCAGCACCATCACCAGTTCCCCGATGCTGATTCGCCCCTCTAATGCGAAGATGCCGGAGGCGGCGGTGAGAGCGGCGACCATCAGCAGCCCGGTCGCGTCCGGCAGGGCGTAGCCGATGGTGCTCACCTTGACGTTATCGATGGACGCCCGCAGAGCGGCGCGGGAGGTACGCCGGTAGCGTCCGATGACGCTGCGCTGCACACCCAGGCCCTGGATTACGCGCAGGCCGTGCACGATGTCGGTGCCGAGCGCGGAGGCGTCGGCGCGGGTCGCTTTCTCAGCCTTGTGGGTACGGGCCAGGTACGGGGTGAGCACCTTTGCCACCAGCACCACCAGCGCTATACCTACCAGGCAGATCAAACCCAGCGTGTAATCGATCCAGGCGATCACGGCGATCGGGATGATCAGGGAGATCAGGGTCGGCACGAAAATCTGGCACATCTGAACGAACCGCGTCATGGAGCGCAGGTCAGAGGTGGCCAGCGAAAGCAGTTCACCGGATGGGCGTGCGACCGCGCGGCTGCGCGGGTCCAGGATCGCGGAGGCGATACGCACCCGCATCCGGTGATCCTCCGTGAACTCGACCCGGCGGCTAACTACGAAGGACCCCTCGAACCCGATACCGGACATGAGCGTGACGCCGAGCAGAGCCAGTATGCAGAGCAAGATCACGCGCGGGTCCTGCGCGGTGATGCCGTGGTCTATCGCGTAGCCAACAACACCGGCCTGGGCATAGACGGAGGCGTTGCCCAGCAGGCCGAGGAAAAGCACTACTGCTATGGCGTAGCGGTTGCGCCAGATAAGTGCCCTAAGCACGGGCGGGAATCGATTCACAATCGTTAATCGTATTCCCTAAACCGAGGGGGAAATTGCGTTTGGTGTAACGGTTAGGTAAATCCTGTTTGTCAGTTCCGCCGACGGCGATATGAACGGTGCATACGGGCGGGCAAGGTGCCAGAATGGAGGGGTTAGTTCAACTCCGTACACGTCAGGAGATACAGCCTTGTCCGTAAATGCCGCACAGTCCGAAAGCAGCGCCACCCAAAACGTTGACATGTGGTTTGACCCGAGCTGCCCCTGGGCGTGGATGACCAGCCGCTGGCTCAAGAACGTTACCGAGGTGCGCGACGTGCAGGTTACGTTCCACGTAATGAGCCTCGGCATCCTCAACGAAGGCAAGGAACTGCCCGCCGATTACCGCGCCCACATCGATGAAACCTGGGGCGGAGCCCGCGTTGCGCTCGCGGTGGAAGAGGCTGGCGGTAAAGAGGCGCTCGATAAGTTCTACACCGCTTACGGCGAGGCCTACCACGTGGGCGGCAACCACGATCGCCGCGCGGTCGCAGGGCTCGCCGTGCAGGCGGCGGGCGTGGCTGCCTCCGTTATGGACGTCTACGAGGGCGGCGAGATCGATGAGCGCCTGCGCGTTAGCCACGCTCGCTCGCAGGAAATAGTTGGCGGCGAATCCGGCACCCCCGTCGTTTCCTTCGATGGCAAGCGCGGCTACTTCGGCCCCGTCATCACCCCCGCACCCAAGGGCGAAGAAGCCGGACAGCTTTTCGACGGCCTCTACGCACTCGGCCGGGTAGAGGGCTTCTTCGAACTGAAGCGTGCCCGTCACAAGGGCCCCGATTTTTCCTGAATAATTCCCAAACCAGGCATTAAGGACGCGAAGATGCGAGTACATATCGGTACCGACCACGCCGGATTCGAGCTGAAAAACCGGCTCGTGAAGGCGCTTGGGGAAAACGGCCACGATGTCGTAGACCACGGCGCGCACAGCTACGAGCCGCTCGACGACTACCCCCCGTTCTGCACCGCGGTCGGTGAAGCCGTGGTGGCGGAACGCGCTGCGGGGCAGGACTCCCTCGGCGTCGTGATCGGCGGCTCCGGTAACGGCGAACAGATCGCCGCCAACAAGGTACTCGGTGTACGCGCCGCCCTGGTTTGGAACCGTGCCACCGCCGAACTGGCCCGCCAGCACAACGATGCCAACGTGATCTCCGTCGGTGCCCGCCAGCACAGCGAGGAAGAACTGCTCGAACTGATCGAACTGTTCCTAGCCACCGATTTCTCTCACGAAGAACGCCACCAGCGCCGCATCGACCTGGTCGGCCACTACGAAAAAGACGGCACCTACCCGCAGGAGAAGCATGCCTGAGGGGCACACCGTACATCGCCTGGCCCGCGTAATCTCCGAGGAGTTCGCGGGCCAGCGCGTGCGTGCGCAAAGCCCGCAGGGGCGTTTCGCCTCCGGGGCCGGACTGATCGATAATCACGTGCTGACCGGCACCGAAGCGATAGGCAAACACCTGCTGGTGCACTTCGCGCCCGAAAAAGACCATCCGCCGCTGCACACCCTGCACGTTCACCTAGGGCTGTACGGCGCATGGAGTTTCGCGGCCGACGTTGATTCGCGCCTAGCGCACGCCATCGGCGCGCCCCGCAAACGCATGGGCGAACGCGAAAGCGACGGCGAGGCCCTGCACGACTGGCGGGCCACGCCCGCCACCGACACCACCCGGCTGCGCCTGGTGGGGGAGCGGGCGCTCGCCGATCTGGTCGGCCCCGCCGCCTGCGAGCTTTACCAGGGAGAGGACAGGGCGGCGCTAGCCTCGCGGCTGGGGCCCGACCCGCTGCGCCTAGACGATACCCCCAAACGATTCTTCGCCGCCGCCGCGAAGCGCAGCTCCACCATCGGCGCGCTGCTGATGAACCAGGCGGCAATAGCGGGCGTCGGCAACATCTACCGGGCGGAGGCGCTTTTCAGGGCCGGGCTGGATCCGTTTGTGCCCGCGAAGGAAGTGCCCGAGAGCGTGCTGCAGCAGATGTGGGACGACCTGGTGCACACCATGCGTTACGGCGAGAGAATCGGGCGGATCGTCACCACCGAACCGGAGCATCGGGCCGACCCGGACGAATTCCCGGTGCCGCGCGGGGAATCGTTCTACGTTTATCAGCGCGACGCGAAGCCGTGCCGACTGTGCGGCACGCACATTAAGAAAGCGCAGCTGGATAACCGCACCGTATTTTGGTGCCCGACCTGCCAAAAGCCGCGCAAACGCAAGAAGGCCTGGGTGAGCGAAAGCGAATGGTGGAATGTCTGAGCGTTTCACGGTGAAAAGTGCCCGCCTGCGCGAGATCGAACCGGCGGTGCTGTACCGGCTGCTCGCGCTGCGGGAGGAAGTGTTCCACGGCGAGCAGTCCATCACGGAACTAGACCTGGACGGGCGCGACCTGGAGGAAGGCACCCTGCTGCTGTGGCAGGAAGAATCAGCAAACCCCGGTGTGCCGCTTTCCCACATCAGGCTCATGACGGGCGGCGAGCAAGTGCGGATTGGCCGCCTCGCGGTTCGCGAGGACTTCCGCAGGCACCGGCTGGGCGGCACCCTGATGCGCGCCGCACTGGACGCGGCCGGGCAGCACGCCCCCGGCAGAGACGTGCACATAGCGGCGCAGGCGCACCTTGTGAAATGGTATTTGGGCATGGGGTATGTGAGCGTCGGGGAAGAATTCATGGAAGCGGGCATCCCGCACGTCCCTATGGTCTACCCGGCCGCGCGCTAAAACCCTGCGCGTAGGGAACCGTCCGGTTGCCGTCCAGCGGCGCAGCGTTAGCGGGCCGGAGAAATTTACGGACCCCAGCACGCAGCAGTGAACTGCGCAGTAATAAACCGCGCAGTAATAAACCGTGCAGTAATAAAAGCAGTAGCAAGCAACGCCGAGAGGAACAGCGATGATCGTTTTGACCGCCGCCGACGTAGAACGGCTATTGCCGATGGGACTCGCCGTAGAGTCCTGCAAACAGGCCCTTGCCATGCACGCGGCTGGGGAAACCACCGTGCCGCTGCGCACCAACATTCCGGTTCCCGCGCAGCAGGGAGCGTCGGCGCTGTTCATGCCCGCATCCGTGCCGGGGCTAAACACCATCGGCATCAAGATTGTTTCGCACTTCCCCGGCAACGCCGCGCGCGGTCTGCCCGTGGTGCCCGGCCAGGTACTGGTGTTTGACGGCGAGACGGGCATGTTGCAGGCGATCATGGACGGTACCTCGCTGACGCGCATCCGCACCGGAGCGGTGCAGGGAGCGGCCACCGATCTGCTGGCGCACGCGGACGCGCAGGTGGGCGCGCTGATCGGATGCGGCGGCCAGGCCGGCGGCCAGCTGGCTGCGATGCTGGAGGTGCGCGACCTGCGCGAGGTGCGGGTGTCGGCCACCAGCTTCGCAAAGGCGCAGGCGTTCGCTGCCGAACAGGCCTCGCTGTTTAGCGGCTGCGAGATCGTGCCCTGCCGGGACGCGGCCGAGGCCGTGCGCGGGGCCGATGTGGTCACCGCCGTCACCAGCGCGAAAGACGCCGTTTTCGACGGCGATGCGATCGCGGCGGGCTGCCACGTGAACGGGATCGGTTCGTTCACGCCCGAAATGGCGGAAATTCCCGACTCCCTGGTGGCGCGTGCCGACCGTATTTTCGTGGATACGCAGGATTGCCTGGCCGAATCGGGAGACATCATCGGACCGATAGAGCGCGGCATCATCCGCGCCGAGGACTGCCTGAACCTGGGCGACCTGGTGAACGGCAGCGTTACCGGGCGCGCAGACGCGCAGCAGATCACCCTGTTTAACAGCGTCGGCTCCGCCGTGCTGGACGTGGTGTGCGCCGACGCCGTGCTGCGCGCGGCCCGCGAACAGGGAATCGGCACGCAGGTCGCTATCTAAAAAGCGTCCCGCCAAAAAGTGCCCCGCCGAGCAGCGGACCAAATAGCAGCAGCAGCGCCACCAGCGCGCCCACCGCGTCGGCCCAGCTGACGGGGGAGGGCAGCGCCCAGGTGCGCCTGCCCGCGGCCACGAACCCGCGCGCGTCCATCGCCAGCGCCTGGCTGCTCACCCCGCGAATCGCGCTGAGCAGCAGGGCGAATGTGAGCGAGGCGTAGTGGCGGGAGAAAGCCCGTACCGTTTTAACGGGGTGGCGCCAGTCCTTCACCGGTGCCAGGCCGCGCATGGTGCGGGTGATCGTGAGCGTATGCCAGGTGGTATCGAGCTGTGCCGTGCGGGTGAGGGCGGCCGACGTTGCCGCCAGCGGCTTTGCCGGTAGGTGCAGCCGCTGCGCCAGGGCATCCGGCAGGTTGGTGGTGGTGATGCCGGAAAGCGCCACCACGCCGCCTATTGACAGGTAGGCGATGCGCAGGGATTCCTTCGCCGCCACCTCCCAGGTGTGCGGATCGCCCCAGCCGCCCTGACCGAGCAGCAGGGTCGAATAACCGATGCTGAGCGCGCTTACCAGCCCCGGCAACACCCGCCAGGCGGCGCTGCGCCAACTGCGCAGCGCGAGCGGGGCCAATAGTGCGATGAGCACCAGCCCGAAAAGCCCCGCGGTAATGTCACGTACCCAGAACGATCCGGCGAGCGCCGCGAACGATATCGCGAGGCCCGTCACCGGGTTTAGGGCATCTATCGGACGCCACGGGCTGAGGCGGCGGGGGGTGATGCTGCGATCCACCGGGGCGGCGTTTTCGCTCCCGGCACCGGGCCGTTCTGTGGCCTGGTGTTCTATGGCCCGGTGTACGGTGGCGGCCGATTCTCTGCCGTGGGGTTCGGCGGCGGGTAGGTGCGCGGCCAGATCGAGCACGCTATCTGCGCTTTCGCGCAGGCGGGCATCGTGCGTCGCCGCGATCACCGCGCAGCCCTCGGCGCGCGCCATATCCAGCAGTTCGCGCAGGGAAAGCCACGCCGCATCGTCCAGGCCGACGCTCGGTTCGTCTAGCAACAGCAGCTCCGGCTTCGCGGCGAGCGCCGCCGCGAAAGCGAGGCGGCGCTGCTGCCCGCCGGAAAGCGCGAACGGATTATCTGCCTCGCGCCCGGCCAGGCCCACCCTTTCCAGCAGGGCGCGCGCGGCGGAGGCGTCGGTGCCGGGAGCGGCGGAGGCGAGCACCTCATCCAGCACCGTGTTCTTCACGAACATGTGTTCCGGGTTCTGCGGCAGCCAGCCGATCTGCCCCTGCGTTAGGGGAGTCTCTCTGCTTCCCGCCGCTGGCTCCTCCAGTCCGGCGATGACGCGCAACAGCGTGGATTTGCCGATTCCGCTGCGCCCCACCAGCGCGGTCAGGCTGCCGGGGGCGAGGGTGAGGTTGATGTTTTGTGCGAGTACACGGCGCTGCGTGCCTACGCCGCGCCGCGTGCGGGGGCCGCCCGGTTTTAGCGCCAGGCCGCGCAGGGTGAGCAGCGGGGCCGAGTCGGTCGGGTACGGGGTGACCGGCTGCGGGGACATCGAGCCGGGGCGCGCGTCCGCGCTGCGGGCAGGATTTTGTGCCGCATCTTCCGCAACGGGCAGGTCGGAAAGAACGGTGCCGTCGGCCCCCATCCGCACCACGCGGGTGACGTGCGGCAGCCAACGGGAGGCGTCGTGTTCCGCGACTATCAGAGTACGGGGGCCGGTGACGGCGATGATCGCAGCCACCACCTCGCTCGCGGTCGCATCGTCCAGCATCGCGGTAGGTTCGTCGAGCAACAGCAGCGACGGGTGGCAGGCGAGCGCTCCCGCGAGGGCCAGGCGTTGCTGCTGCCCACCCGACAGGGTGGTGACGTCGCGCGAAGAAGCCACGTCCAACTGCGCCTGCGTCAGCCCCTCTATGGCCCGCTCGTGAATCGCGGGGCGTGGCAGGGCCAGGTTTTCCGGGCCGAATGTGGCATCACGGCCGACGCTCGGGGCCAGCAGTGTGTTTTCGGGTTGCTGTAGCAGATAGGCGACCGCCGCCTGCGCCGGGGGCGGGGGGATGGTTCCCGTGTATTCGCCCGGCAGGTGATCGGCCAGCCCGGAAAGCGCCGTGAGCAGGGTGGACTTGCCGCAGCCGCTGGGGCCGAGCAGAAGCACGCGCTCGCCGGGCTTAACGCTCAGGGTGATGTTGTTGAGGGTAGGCGCGGGTGCGCCGAACGGGGTGAAAACCAGATTGGTTACCGCCACCGCGCCCGGAGGGGCAGGGTTATCGGGCGCGCCAAAAGCGCCGTCCCCGCCCGCCGCAGTGGGGGAGGGGACGGCGCTGGCGTCGCCTTTAGCGGTTTGCAAGATGTTCGCGCCCAGGGGGGAACTGGTTCAGCGCGCCGGTGGCGGCAAGCGCCTTGACCAGGGCGTGACCGAGTACGCCGCACAGCACCACGCCGGAGATCACGAAGAAGCCGAGCAGACTGAAGCCCCAGAAGTTGCTCCATTCCCCGTAATAGGCGAAACGCTCGTAGCACCATTCAAATACGGTGGAGAGCGCCCCTGCCGCGGCCGCTACCGGCAGGGTGAACAGGGCGTAACCGGTAACCGCCAACACGATCTCCACACCGAGGCCCTGCAGCACGCCGGAGATGAGGGTGCCGAGCGCCCACTTGCCGCCGAGCAGCGCCTCGATGGAGGCAGCCACCACCTCGGCAAAGACTGCGGCACCCGGTCGGCGCACGATCAGACCGGCCAGCAGCGCGGGCAGGCACCAGATGCCGGTGAGCAGGCCAACAAGCGGCGGGAAGCCCTTAAAGACCGGATCGAGCACGTCGTAAAACACGCCGTAGCCACGGAAAATAACGCCGAACGCGACGGCGATGGTGGCGGCGAGCAGAATATCGGAGGTGCGGTAGCTAAATAGATTGCCGGTAGCGCGCACGCTTTCCCTGGTCATGTGTATTCCTTCCGTGAATATGCGGAAGGGACGCCAACCACTCGTGTGCGGTCAGCGCGAGATGTCCCGACTCCCTACGCCGGTGTTAACCGGATCAGGTTCGAGGGTCTGCGCACAATGCGCACTCTCAGCACCGTTCGGTGCTCCCCTGTCAGTTCTGACGTGCACCATCGTAACCTGCCCTGTCGGTGGCGGAATGTAACCTGCGCCACCGATAGAGAGGATTCGGTTTCTTTCCCGTCAGCGCAGGTGCGGCGTTAGTTTTCCTGTCCGGGCGGGAACTGATTAAGCGCGCCCGCGCGGGCCAGTGACTGCACCAGGTAGTAGCCGCGCGTATCTTAGGGGTATAAGTTTTTGAAACATGGAGGGCGCCATGACCGAGCAGAGGATTAGATTCCGGGACATCAAGCCGTACGACTGCGTTGATTCCCTGGATGAGCTTCGGGGGCCTGGCGCCGGTGTGGTGACGCTGCCGGTTACCGTCTACTGGTCGGGTGCAAGCAGTACCTTTGACCTTTCCAAGGAGCGCGAGAGAGCCTCTGTATATCAGGCCGCCCTGGCTAACGGGACGCGCGAGCGCATCGTGGAGTTCGTAAACCGCGACCTGCTGATTAAGGACTGGCCGCGCCTCGCCCTCGATAGGCGAGTGGTTGAAATGTGGGAAGGCAGGTTCCCTGAGCTGGCAGCTCGCGGCAGAGAGTTCTAATGGAACAGGATCAGGCCCGGCGGCTGATAGCTAAGACCATGTTGGAGTCCTTGCAGGAAACGACCTTCGTGCTGACGGGGGCCAGTGCGCTGATGGAGCATGGGCTAATCAGCCGGGAAACCAAAGACGTCGATCTGTTCGCTGCAAGCAACAGCGGGATGCATATCCCCGATGCTATTGAGCCGGTGCGGACTGCCCTGGCGAAAATCGGTGCTGAGGTTGAGATCGAGCGAGAGCTTCCCGAATTTGTTGCCGGCAAAATCAGGTACGCAAACTACGAGATCGGATTCGACCTTGGAATTGACTGGCGGGCTTATCCTCCGGTGAACATGGAGATTGGTCCTGTGTTGGACATTCGAGACTCTGCGGGTTCGAAAGTAGTTGCACTGTATAGCCGTAATGAGTTCAGGGACTACATGGACGTGGCTTCCATCGTGCTCAGTGGCAGGTGGGCTCCTGCCGAGGTGATCGCGCTTGGGAAAAACAATGACCCCAGTCTTGATCTAGCGCAGCTTGCTAGGAGTCTAGACCCAAACAACCCACGTTTCCCGCAGAGAGACGAATTTCTTAGGTTTGGCTATGGGTCAGAAATTGAAGACAAGATGCGGGATGCACTAGAGGTCCTTCGCAACACTGCGCTTGGCTGTGAGAAGGGCGTAGAAAGCGCATAGGGCTAAGTGAGCGGCCAGCATCGATTTCTTGAAAGTGCAGGTCGAATCGGCTATTCCGTGCCGTTTGGCCTAGTGGTTCTGTCATTTACCGCCACTGTTTAGCAGCCGCTCCCGGCCAGCGGGGAACATGTTGAGCGCGCCCGTGTCGGCCAGCGCACGCACCAGGTAGTAGCCGCCGATGCCGGTCATGATGACACCGGAAATAGCGTAAAAGCCGAACAGTTCCACCTTGTGCGGCCAGGACCATTCGCCGTAGGCCACGGTGAGCTTGTAGAACCATTCGGGAATGGTGTGCAAGAAACCGCCCAGGATTGCTACAGGCAGGGTGTATTTGCGGTACATGAAAATCAGCAGAGCAATTTCGATGCCGATACCGGCGTTGAAGCCACCGATCAGGGTGCCGACTCCCCACTGACCGCCCAGCAGCGCCTCGATGGAGGCTGCCACCAGCTCGGTGAACAGCGCGGCTCCGGGGCGGCGGATGATGAAGCCAGCGACGAGGGCGGGTAGGGACCAGAACCCGATCAGCAGGCCGATGGTTGGCGGGTGCAGCAGATACCAGGGGGCGAGCACCGAATACAGCTCGCCGTAGAGACGGAACACGACGCCGAAGGCGACGGCGATGGTGGCGGCGGCCAGGAGGTCCTGGGTGCGGTATTTCAGCAACGGCAGGCTGGCAAGGGCGGGGGAGTGCGGGGTAGACATGGGGGTGCTTTCTGGGGTGGGGAGAAAAAGATTCCCCCAAAGTTACCCGGTTTTTATCTGTTAGCGCGAATTACCTCTACCAGCGCCGCCGCCATTTCCTCCGGATTTTCCGGGGAAAACAGATAGACGCGCCCGGAATGGCCGACAACCTCTACCAGCGTTCCCGGCTTGGTGACGTACAGGGTGGCGTCGTCCATCTCCTTACCGGTGGTGCGCAGTTTGCTGCCGGGGACGGCCCGTAGTTCCGACGGTTCGGCTGCGAGCGCGGTGGCGTTTGGGCGCACCCCGTAGCGGCGGATTACCGGGCGAACTCGTTCGTGAGACAGCGTGCGTAGGTGCACGCTACGGAAGTCTGCGGCGGGAATTGCGGCGCGGGGCAGAAAACCGCCCTGATAGGGGGTGATGCCGTCTTTCGTGACGTGCAGGTTGATGTGGCTGCGGCTGTATTCCCACGCCACGGCCAGCCCCAGCACGAGGGCGGCGAGCAGTCCGTACAGTGTCGATTCGGGTTCCGGGCGGGTGAAAAACCACGCCACGAAAAGCACCGATACGGCACCCGAGGTGAAGGTGCGGGTTTTCAGCATGCCGCAGGGGCGCAGCCTTGCCGTGTAGGGCAGGCGGCCGGGGGTTTCCTCCCCGGCCGCCGTCTGCTTTTCAGCCACTTTGCGCGTTTCCTACCAGATGCTGACGCGATCCTCGGGGGCGAGGTACATGCCGTCGCCCTCCTTGACGCCGAACGCTTCGTAGAACGAATCGACGTTCTTCAGGATCTGGTTGCAGCGGAATTCGGCGGGGGAGTGCGGGTCTACCGCGAGACGGTAGAGCGCATCTTCCGGGCGGGACTTGCCGCGCCACACCTGCGCCCAGCCGAGGAACACGCGCTGCAGGCCCGTGTAGCCGTCGATCTCCGGCGCTTCCTCGCCTTCCAGGGAGGCCAGGTAGGCCTTGACGGCGATGCCCAGGCCGCCCAGGTCACCGATGTTCTCACCGATGGTGAACGCGCCGTTTACCTTGTTTTCTTCGCTCAGGCCGCTCGGGGTGAGCGCGTCATACTGGGCGATGAGGGCCGACGTGCGCTCCTCGAACGCCTTGCGGTCGGCTTCCGTCCACCAGGAACGCAGGTTGCCGTCGCCGTCGTACTTGCTGCCCTGGTCGTCGAAGCCGTGCCCGATCTCGTGGCCGATCACGCCGCCCACGCCGCCGTAGTTCGCGGCATCGTCGGCGTCGGCGTTGAAGAACGGCGGGCGCAGGAACGCGGCCGGGAACACGATTTCGTTCGCGCCGGGGTTGTAGTAGGCGTTCACGGTCTGCGGCGTCATGTGCCACTCGTCGCGATCGATCGGACCGTTCAGCTTGCCGAGCGCGTGGGCGCGCTCGAAAGCGAGCGAGTTAATGCGGGTCTCGACCAGGTTCCCGGCCACTACCTCCAGGCCGCTGTAGTCGCGCCACTTAACCGGGTAACCGATCTTCGGGGTGAACTTGGAAAGCTTTTCGAGCGCCTTTTCGCGGGTTTCGGCGGTCATCCATTCCAGGCTGCTAATCGATTCCCGGTAGGCGTCGATCAGGCGCGAAACGAGTTCCTCCATGCGCTGCTTGTGGCTGGGTGGGAAGTGCTTGGCGACGAACAGCTCGCCCACCGCTTCACCGGCCGCGCCCTCTACGAAGTCAACGCCGCGCTTCCAGCGCACCGGGCGTTCCTCCAGGCCCTTCAGCACCTTGCCGTTGAACTCGAACGCGGCCTGCGCGATCTCGTCGGACAGGTAGGGGGCGAACGCGGCCAGGGTGTGCACGGCCAGCCATTCCTTGATTACCGACAGATCGGTGCGCGCGTAAAGGGCGGCGGCAGCGGGCAGGAAGTCGGGCTGACGCACGCCGATCTTTTCGGTGTGCGCGGCGGGAACGCCCTGGGAGGCGAACATGGTGTCCCAGTCGTATTCGGGTGCCATCGCCTTGATCTCGGCTAGGCTGCGCGGGTTGTAGGTCTTGTCCGCGTCACGCGAGCTAACCACGTCCCAGTGGTGGGTGGCCAGTTCGGTCTCGAACGCCATGACGCGCTCGGCTACCTGCGCGGGATCGCCCTGCAGCTCAGCCAGGCGTGCCATTTCCGCGAGGTGGATCAGGTACTTGGCGCGAATGTCGGCCTTAGAATCCTCCCGGTAGTAGGACTCATCGGGCAGCCCCAGCCCGGCCTGGGAAAGGTAGAGCAGGTAGCGGGTGGAATCCTTCAGGTCGCTCCACACGTACGGCTCGAACAGGGTGATCCCCGCGCGCGGCCCGTTCATGAACGCGGTGGCGGCGGTGTGATCGGAGAGCGCGGCGATCTCCGCGAGGACGGGGCGCAGCGGCGCGATCCCGGCGGCATTGATGGCGTCCGCGTCCATGAAAGTGCTGTAGAGCGCGCCGATGAGCCGCTCGTTTGCGTTACCGGCAGCGCCCTTTTCGGCGGAGTTTTCGACGATTTCGCGAACGTCTGCCTCGGCGCGGTCGTAGACCTCGCGGAAAGCACCATCGCTGGCGCGGTCTGCAGGGATCTTGTAGTTCTCAAGCCAGGCGCCGTTCATGTGGCGGAACGCATCGTCCTGAATCCGCACGTTCTTGTCGCAGTGTTCGTAAGTGATACCGCTGGGGGTGGTCATACTGTCTCCTTATTTGTTCCCGCGCCGGGTGGGGCCGGGAACATTTGCTTCGGATGGTCTTTAACGTGTCTGGCGTTTAGACGATCAGGGCAAGCGCGAGGGTGAACGCGCCGACGGCGGGTGCCGCGTATACCCAGGCGCTGGTGGAGCGCTGGCGCGGCTGCTTTGCAGCCAACACTACGCGGCTTAGGCCGCTGCCGATGGCCAGTACCGCTAAGGGCATAAACATGACGGGGCTAAGTGCCGCCAGGATACACGCGCCCAGCTGATAGGCGAGTGTGCCCAGCAGGTCGATAAAGCGCAGGGCGATCACGCGGCGGGGCGTGACCTTCTGTGCGAGCACGTTGCCGACGATCGCTTTCGACCAGTCGGACGGGGTGCGCATACGTTTCGTGGCGCTAACGAACTGCACCGTGGCGAGCACCGCCCAGGTGAGGGCCGCGCCAATGCCGAGCCACGCGCCGACGTTTTCGGGCTTCTCCGCATAGGGGGCCGCCGTGAGTACGGTGACCGCAGCCAGGGCGATCCCGACGCGCACCGATTCGTCCAGCAGCGCCCGCACGACCACGGGGACGGGGCTGAGGCCGTAGCGCAGTTCGTCCCGCTGCACGAAACGGTTCACGCCCGCCCCGATGAGCAGGTGCAGAGCGGCGATCAGCACGCCCGCGAGCGGCAGGGCCAGGGAGCCGACGGGGCGGGTGGCCCCGAACAGCAGCAAAAGCAACGCCACCAGCGGCGTTACCAGGGAAAGCACAGCAAATCCGGTGCTCAGACCCTTAACGATCTGGGCGCCGGTAGGGCCGTGTTGGTGATCGCAGCCTTGCGAACCACAGCACGATGTATTTTCTTCGCTCACTTCTACGATTCTCCCTGTAAATAAGCCAATCTCAAGGTTACATCTGGCTAGGTGCCCAAGAAAAATATGATCCCTGGCGAAGTGGATATAGTTGGTTAGTCACCCCTTACCGCTTGGAGTTTTCATGCCGCGTCCCGTAGGGCCACCACTACCGGCCAACGCCCCCAGTATCTACGGCAAGTCCGACAAGCGGCGTAACTTTTTGGCTATTGCGATTAACATCGTTTCCCTTGTTGCAGCGCTCTGGCTTGTTGGTATCGTCGCTTCGGTCATTAATACGGCGGCATCTGGAGGATTGCCCACGCAAGGTGAAATTTGGGCATTCGTTATTGTCCTAGCACTCGCCTCCCTCACCCAAGCCGCGCGTGCTGCCTATAGCGCGCGCAATGCCGCCGTCTCCGAGAACCGCCATCGTGCCACCCTGGCCGCGCACAGCCTCGCCACCGACCCGGCTCCTGCTGCCCGCACCGGGTCCACGGTTTCCCTCATGACGGAAAGCGTCGAACGCATCGCCGCCTACCGGCAGGGATTCCTGCCGCAGGCGATCGGCGCGCTCGCCCTGCCCGTCATCGTCCTCATCTACATCGGCATCTGGATCAACCCGTTTAGCGCCCTCGTCATCGCGGCCGCCATTCCCGGCATCCCCCTGCTGGTGCGCGGGTTCATGAAGATGTTCCGCAAGGTATCCAGCGGCTCCCGGCAGCGCCGCAGCCAGCTCGCCGCCGCCTACCTCGACGCGATCGAAGGCATGGACACCCTGCAACTCATCGGAGCCGCGCCCCGCATCGGTGCCCGCCTGGCAGAACAGGGCGAACAAAACCGGCGCAGCACCATGCAGCTCCTGGCTGGAAACCAGCTCGTCATCCTCGTTGTAGACCTGACGTTCTCCCTCTTCATAACCGTCATCGCCACCGCCCTCGCCATCCACCAATACGGCAACGGCACCATCACCCTCGGCCAGGCCGCCGCGCTCATCCTGCTCTCCATCATCCTGCTAGATCCGATCGACCAAATGGGCGCATTCTTCTACGTCGGCATGGGCGGCATGGCGGCAGAACGCGCCGCCCGCCGCTACCTGGCCAGCAAGAAAACCGCCGACGCCGCCCCGGCCCCGCAAACCGCTCCCGGCAGCACCCCCGCAAAAGACGCGCTGCTGACCCTCGAAAACATCCACTTCAGCTACGCGCCCCAGGCAGCCCCCGCCAGCCACGGCCACCCCGGCAAACCCGGCCACCCCGGAAAAGGCGGGCACCCTGGCAAGGCAGCAGCCCAGCACGGCAAGCCCGCCTCCGCAGTCCCCGCAGCCGCAGCGAAGCAGCCAGCGCCCCGCGCCGTGCTGAAAGGCGTAAGCCTGCAACTGCACCGGGGCGAGCGCCTGGCCATCACCGGCCCGTCCGGGCAGGGCAAAACCACCCTGTTGAAAATCCTCTCCGGCGAAAACGCCCCCGCGAGCGGCAGCATCAGCCTGCACGGCCAGCCAGCCAGCCTGAACGACCTCCGCGCCGCCAGCGCCGTCGTCACCCAAAAAACCTGGCTGTTCACCGGCACCATCGCCCACAACCTGCGCCTGGTAAACCCCGCCGCCAGCGAAACCGACATGTGGCGGGCCCTCGAACAGGCGCACGTCGCAGCGGACATCCGCGAATTGCCCGACCGGCTGGAAACCAGGGTGGGGGAGCGCGGCTACGGGCTCTCCGGAGGCCAGGCCCAGCGCATCGCGCTTGCCCGCGCCCTGCTCAGCGGACGCACCCTGCTGCTGCTGGACGAACCCACTTCGGCCGTGGATCTGCGCTCCGAGAAGCTGATAGCCGACACCCTGGCTAACCTCGGCCCCGAATACACCCTCGTCATGGTGACCCACCGGGCCGGGCTGCTCCCCGGGGCCACCCGCGCCGTTACGGTGCAAAACGGCACGCTCCAAACAGCTGCCGAAGGCGCAAAGGAGGCCCGGCAGTGAACAACCGTTCCGCTAATGTCCCCGGCACCACCGGCACGGTCGCCTGGCTGCTGCGGCAGGCGCGCCCGGTGCTAAAGCCCCTGGCGATCTCCGCCGTCGCGCGCATCAGCAACATAATGATCGGCATCGCCATGCTGATGTATCCGCTCTGGCAGCTCGGCAGTTATGCCGCCAGCGGCAGCGGCCAACCCCTCTGGCTGATCTGCCTGGTGCTGATCGTCCTGGCCCTCGCGAAAGCGGGACTGCGCTACCTGGAACAGTTCAGCGGTCACTACGTCGCATTTAAGGCGCTGGAACTGCTGCGCGGCTACGCCTACACCCGGCTCTATCCGCAGTCTCCCGCCCTGACGCGCCGCGCCCGCTCTGGCGATCTGCTGGCCCGCCTCACCCGCGATATCGACCGGATCGAGGTGTTCTACGCGCACACCATCGTTCCCGCGCTCTCGGCCGCCGCCGTGCCGGTCCTCACCTGCGCCGCCATGTGGCTGCTCGGTGCGCCCCTGCTCGGCCTGCTCACCCTCTCCCTGCACGCGGCGGCAATCGCCCTGATCTCGCTGGCCGGGTACGGTTTCGCGCGCGGCAACGCCGGGCCTACCCTGCGCGCCCGCTCCGCGATCACCTCGTGTGTGCAAGACATCGTGCAGGGCCACCGCGACATCGTCGGCTACGGCATCGAAAAGCCCATGCTCGAGGATCTCGACTCGCTCAACGCCGACCTGCTGCGCGCCTCCCGGCCTTCCCGTGCTCTGCTCGCGCTGCGCGCCATGTTCGGTACGGCGGGCATGCTCGGCCTGATCGCCGCCACCGCGCTGCTCGGCGCTAACCAGTACGCCGCCGGTCAGATCGGCCTGCCCGTCCTGCTCGCCTGCATCGGCGGCGCGATGCGCAGCTGGGAAAGCGTCAAAGGGGTGGAGGACTTCTCTACCGCCCTCACCGCCTCCCTCGCTGCCGCGAGCAGGCTCCGCGAAATCACCGACGCACCCCCTATCCCCGCAGGCGGCAGCGCCCCGGTGCCGACGGGCCCGCTCGCCCTCACCGCAGAGGGAGTCGGCTACAGCTACACCGACGGCACCGGTGCCAGGCACGAGGTGCTGAGGGACGTCACCGTCCAGGTGCCCGCGGCTTCCTGGACGGCCCTCGTCGGCGCTACCGGCTGCGGCAAATCCACCCTGGCCACCCTGTGGGCGCGTTTCGAGGACCCGGAAAGCGGCCGCATCACGGTGGGCGGTGCCGACGCGGCCACGCTGGACGTCACCTCCCTGCGCGAAGCGGTGGCATACCTGCCCCAGCGCGCCCACCTGTTCAACGACACGGTGGCGGGGAACCTGCGCCTCGCCGCCCCCGACGCCACCGACGCAGACCTGTGGCGGGTGCTCGAAATCGCGCGGATAGCCGACGAAGTGCGGGCCATGCCGAACGGCCTGGAAACCCTGGTGGGGGAGGGCGGCGAATCCGTCTCCGGCGGCCAGCGCCAGCGTCTCGCGCTCGCCCGCGCCCTGCTGCGCAGCCCCCGCGCGCTGGTGCTGGACGAGGCCACCGCGCACCTGGACGATGCCCTGGCGGAAGAGGTACGCCGCAGCCTGCGCGCGACCCTGCCCGAGGCGACGGTCGTGGAGATCACGCACCGGCTCGGCCAGCTCTCCGGGGTAGATCACCTCTACGTGATGGATTCCGGCCGCATCGTGGAACACGGTAGCGTTGAGTCACTAACGGAAGCGGGTGGCACGTTCGCCGCCCTGCTGCAGCGCTGACAGGTAAGCCTAGGAAAGACGTACATGACACATACGCCCCCGCACGGGCAGCAGGAGCAGCCCGCCGCTTTCACGCGCGCAGAAAAGAACATACTGCGTTACCGCTGGCACCGCCCGCTCGTGATCGCCTCCGGGCTGGGCACGTTCATCACGGCGCTCATCCTGGGCGTAGTCATCTACCTGGTCATCGAAAACGGCCCCGGCGTGTTTTTGCTTAGCGAAGAGGATGTTGACGACATCATCTGGATCTTCCTGCTGATCCTGTTCGGTCCGCTCGTGCTCATGTTCGTGCGCATGGTGGCGGCCGCGAAAGCACGCGCCACCGGGTTCGCGGCCACCCCCGACCAGTTCCCCGAGGCCTGGTCCTATGTCCAGTACTATGCGCGCCTGGCAGGGTTGGAAAGCGCCCCGGCGCTGATCGTGGTCACCGGAAACAATCCGATGTCCACCTCTAACACGCTGCTTGCCCAGCACAGCATCATCGTGCACAACGACCTTTTGGAAGTTTCCCGGCCGGGCGGGGACTGCGCCGCGTTCCGTTTCGCTATCGCCCGCGAAATAGGACACCTGGTGGCCGGACACAGGAGTTTTCGCTACCAGTTCTTCACCTCGCTCGCTAAGACCGTGCCCTATGTGAAACACGCGCTGGCCAGAACCGAGGAATACACGGCGGATCGCTATGCGACCCTGCTCGCGCCCGACGCCGCCCCCGACTATTTCGGGGTGCTCGCGGTATCGAAGCTGCTGTGGCTGGAAGCGAACATGCGCGAGGTAGCGATGCGGGCGGGAACCGGCGGCAAAGCCGAGATCGTGACCGCGTTCGCGCTGATGGAACCGCCGATTACCTGGCGCGTGCGGGCACTGACGGACCTGGGGCTTTTCAGGGCCGAATTGCCCTGGAACGGGCTGCGGGTGAAAGACAGCGCGGACGGTCCGCGCGATCCCATGATTAGCCTGGAGCGCCTGCCCGCGGATACTTTCCCGTTCCGTCAGGCGCAGGGAGCGTTTTGGGTGCCTCCCGCCCCGATCAGCGGCGGTCAGATCGCGCCGCTGTGCGAAAACCTGACCACGCGGCAACGGGTCGAATCCCGCTGAACCACTCTCGCGCCAGCTAACCGGCCCTATTCGGCGGGAATCTCTGCGGGGCTTCCCAGCAGGCTCGGATCTATCTCCGCGAACGCCTCCTGCACCTCATCCACCAGGTCACGCATAGCGGCGGCAGCGGCCTGGGGGTTGCCCCGGTAGATTTCTACCGCGATGCGGCGATGGTCCTCCATCGCGCGCGGCTCCGGGTGCGGCGGCATCAGGCCGACCTCGGTGCGCCAGGTCAGCACGGACTCAACCACGGGGCTGAGCGCAGCAAACATTTCGTTGCCGCTGTATGCCAGGATCATCGTGTGAAAGGCGATGTCGGCCCGCATGAATTCTTCGCCCGATCCCTCCGCGCCGAGCGCCACCACACGCAGCCCGGCATCCAGGATTTCCTGGCGCTGCTGCTTAGAGGCGAAACGCGCGGCGGAAGATACCGCCTGCGGCTCTATCGCCAAGCGCAAGGCCGTCAGGGACTCCAGCTGCCTGGCACGGTCCGGCCCGGAAAGCCGCCAGCGAATAATCGCCGGATCGAACACCGCCCATTCCTCGCGGGGGAGCACCGTCAGGCCGATACGGCGCTGCGCACGCACCAGGCCAAGCCCTTCCAGCCTGCGCTGCACCTCCCTTGCAACGGTGCGTGAACAGGAGAAACGCTCCTCTATGCCCGCTAGTGTGAGTGCGGTGCCGGGAGCGTTTTCACCGGAAACAATCTCAGGGCCGACGGTTTCGAGGATTTCCGTAAACCGGGAGGAAGGCGCGTCATTCATAGTATTCACAGATTACTCGTCGGCGGGGAAAAGGCACTAGCAGCAGCCGGTAGAAAAATTATCTTCGTCGAAGGTATCGCGTGCCCGCCAGAACTCTTTTTCGCTCATCGGCGGATGATCGGGATGGTGGCGGGCGTGCCGTTCCAAATAACGCTCGTAGGCCGACTCCCCGGTGAAGTCGCGCCACAGCGCGCGGGCCTCACGGGCTTTGTCCCTAATCGTCTGCCACACGGCAATGCCCTTTCGTAAACACGTCGGACCGGCGCGGTAAGCTCCCGCGTGCGGCCAATCTACCCAGTGAGGGGCGGGGCACCGGGAAAACCCCGTGCCCCGCCCCAATCTAGCGCACTCGATTCGGTGCGGCTGTTAGTGCGACTTCTTCAGCCCCGGCACCAGGTCGGGGTCTCCCACCTGTGCGAACTCCGCCTCCAGCTTCTTATCGAGCTTGGTGGCGAACAGCCCGGACGGAGCGAAGAACTTGGATTCCTGGTACGGATCCTCGGAATTCGTTTCGTCCTTGGTGGCGAGGGTGCGGTACACCCGGATCGCCGCCGCGCCGATCACGAACGCTACCGCGAGCACGAACACTACCGACAGCGTGCCCTGGATCAGGGTGTTGCGGATGATCGCATTAGTGACCTCGATTTCGGCCGGGTCGGTCAGGTTCGGCAGCAGGGCCTTTGCGTCACGCCACTGCTGGAAGTAGCCGATACGCGGGTCGGTCGAGAATATCTTCTGGTAGGAAGCCGTGAACGTAACCGCCGTATCGAACAGGAACGGGATCAGCGGGATCCAAACCCACTTCACGTAGCCCTTACGTACCACCATCACGGTCACCAGCAGCAGCGCCACGGCGGCGATCAACTGGTTGGCGATACCGAACAGCGGGTAGAGGGTCTTGATGCCGCCGCGCGGGTCGGTCACACCCATCATCAGCAGCGAACCCCAGGTAGCCACCACCAGGGCGGTGGCCAGCCAGGCACCGGCCTTCCAAGAGGGGTCGCGGAACTTCGGCACCAGGTTACCCAGCGCGTCGGATACCTGGAAGCGGGCCACGCGGGTCACCGCGTCTACCGCCGACAGAATGAACAGCGCCTCGAACATGATGGCGAAGTGATACCAGAAGCCCATCATGGCGCGCCCGCCACCGATCTGGTGCAGGATGTGGGCCATGCCTACGGCCAGGGTCGGTGCGCCGCCGGTACGGGAAACGACGGACGGTTCGCCCACGTCGTTAGCGAGCTGGCGGTAGGCCTCGGCGTCGGTGAACACCTTCGGTGCGCCCGTTTCGTCCCAGGACTCCCAAACCACGCTGATCTTGTCACCGTGCGTGTCGGTCACGCCCAGGTTCTTCATTGCCACTGCCGTGATCTCTTCACGGTCGGTGACGGTCTGCGTAACAGAGGTGCCCGCCAGGGTGTCGATGGAAGCCGCCGGGGTGTTCATACCGAAGTAGATGCCGGGGTTGAGCGATACCGCAGCCGCCAGCGCCATGATCGCCACGAACGATTCCATAAGCATGCCGCCGTAACCAATCATGCGCACGTGGGTTTCCTTCTGCACCATCTTGGGGGTGGTGCCGGAAGAAACCATGGCGTGCATACCGGAGAGGGCACCGCAGGCGATGGTGATGAACAGGAACGGGAACAGGGTGCCCGCGAACACGGGACCTTCGGTGTTGCTCGCGAACTCGGTGACGGCGGGCATTTCCGCGAGCGGCTGCACCAGCACGATACCGAGAGCCAGCACGACGATGGTGCCGACCTTCATAAAGGTGGAAAGGTAGTCACGCGGGGTAAGCAGCACCCACACCGGCAGCACGGCGGCCAGGAAACCGTAGATAACCATGGCCCACACCAGTGTTTCGGGCGAAACGTGCAGGTAGGTCTGGCCGAAATCGGATTCGCCGACCCAGCGGCCCGCAATGATGACCAGCATCAGCAGGACGAAACCGGCAATCGAAACCTGCGTGATCTTGCCGGGCTGCACGTAACGCAGCCACAGGCCCATGCCTACGGCAATCGGGATGGTCATGCCTACGGAGAACACGCCCCAGGGGGATTCTGCCAGGGCGTTCACGCAAACCATGGCCAGCACGGCCAGCACGATCATCAGCATTACCAGCACAACCACGGTCGCTACGGTGCCGCCGATCTTGCCGATCTCGTCGGTCGCCATCTGGCCGAGGGAACGGCCGCCGCGCCGCATGGAGAAGAACAGCACCAGCATGTCCTGCACCGCACCGGCGACGCAGACGCCCAGAATGATCCAGAGCGTGCCGGGCAGGTAACCCATCTGGGCCGCAAGCACGGGGCCGACCAGGGGGCCGGCACCGGCGATGGCGGCGAAGTGGTGGCCGTAAAGCACCACGCGGTTGGTCGGGTCGAAGTCTTTTCCGTTATTGATGCGCTCCGCCGGGGTGGCGTTCGCATCATCGGGGCGCATGATCGTGCGCTGAATGTAGAGCGCGTAGAAGCGGTAGGCGATGGCGTAGGTGCAGACGGCCGTGACCACGAACCAGATCGTGTTCACTTCCTCGCCGCGCACCACGGCCAGCATCGTCCAGCCGATGGCACCCACGATGCTGATCGCCACCCAGAGGGCGATCTTTGCCGGGGTCCACTTATTTCGCGGTTTTACCCCGACCGGAATGCCGTCCTTGTTTCTGATGATTAGTTCTTCCTCTTCCTCTGTGTAAGAGGGGAGGGCGGGCGCGGCGCTCCGCGTCATAGCCGTACTCCTTTGTAGTTGGCTGGTGTTACAAAGACTCAGGCGAAACCGTCTGACACGAAAAATAATAGTCATTCACTAACCCCTGTTAAAGGGATTCCGCGCTACTTGTTTTTCAGACTTCTACCAGGAGTTATGGAGGTTTGCCCGCGCTAGGGGCGTAAGTCCCGCGCGAGCAGCCAAAATAGGGGAGTTACCTAGCGAAACAGGCGCGGCTTGCGCCGGTAGAACACTTCCGCACCCTCGCTGGCGGGGTACGGGCCGACGATGTCCAGGGTGTCGGCCTCCGTCAAAAACGGCAGGCAGGCGGAGGCCAGGCGCTCGAAAACGTCTAGCTGTTCCCTCTCCGCGTCGGCCACCAGGATTAGCCCGTCGCCCTTTTTAAGTAGGGCCAGGGAACGCACCCTGTCATCCGTGGAAGAGAGCACCGATAGGGCATCGCACATTCCCGACGGCAAGCGGGTGGGGTGGGGTTTTTCCTCCGGGGGTGCGCCGTAGAAATCCTGGGTCGGCTTTATGCGCTGCTGGCGCTGCAGCGCCGCGTCCAAGAGGAGCTGCTTTTCGAGCGGAACCGCGTGCGTGGCCGGGTCCAGGGTGGCGCCCGCAACCTGCGGATAACGGGCGAAGAAGCGCATGATGTCGTCGAAAGTTACCACCTTCGCGTAGGTGCCGTCCCGCAGGAACGGGTGGGTGGCGCGGAAAGATGCCTCGCTGGTAAATAGCGGCAGGCGCGTATTTAGCGTGCCGTCCCGGTAGATGCCCAGCCCCTCCCGATCGTGAGAGGCGCTCACGACCACCTGGGCACGCATGGTCAGTTCTTCCAGCAGCAGGTTGAACGTATCGAACTGTTCCGGGCCGTCCTGTTCGCAGAGCCGGGCGGCGATCTCGGCCAGGGGTCTGGCGTAGGTGAACAGGTTTCCCGTCATGGCCTCGATTATGGCACCGGGGAAGGCGCCGGCCTCGGGCCCTCCTACCCGGCTCGCGGTTTGTGAACCCCTTGCGGAAGGATGCGTAGCCGTCTCTTACGGGGGAGTGTTAAGAAGTGAGTCGCTGTGTGAACGGTTTGGTTTGCGCCCGCCCAACAAAGGTTTAAGTTAAAGCCATGAACAAACGAATGTGGCGCTGACGAGCACGTCAGCCACCAGATGAGGGCAAGCCCGGCGCGAGAAGAAACGGCGGAGACCGCCCCCGCCAGGCTAAACAACCCGCCCGCCGCATCGGATGGAACGTCCGCGTGCCCGTCAGAGAAAAAGAACCAGGACTCACCCGTAAGTTCACTTCTGACAGGAGCAAGACCATGACCATCGGCCCCGATTACCTCAGCCACCCCGAATGGGGTTTCAACACCCGCCAGATCCACGCCGGCTACAGCGGCGATCCGGCCACCGGCGCGCAGACCCCGCCGCTCTACGTCACCAACTCCTTCCATTTCCCGAGCGCGCAGTCGGCAGCCGACCGCTTCGCCCTGAAAGAACTAGGCCCGATCTACAGCAGGCTCGGCAACCCCACCAGCGAGTTCCTGGAAAACCGACTCGCGAACCTGGAGGGAGGCGTCGGCGCGCTGCTGACCTCCTCCGGGCAGGGCGCGATCACCCTGGCGCTGCTCACCCTCGCTCGGCAGGGCAGCAACATCGTGGCCTCCAATTCGATCTACGGCGGCACCTACAACCTGCTCGCGCACACCCTGCCGCGTTACGGGGTAGAGACCCGCTTCGTCACCCCGGGCGATTACGACTCGTGGCAGGAAAACACGGACGAAAACACGGTCGCCTACTTCGGTGAGGTGGTGCCGAATCCGCGCGGGGACATCCTCGACATCGAACGCATCGCCCAGACAGCCCACGAAAACGGTATTCCCCTGGTGGTAGACAGCACCGTGGCCACGCCGTACCTGTGTCGGCCCATCGCATGGGGAGCCGACATCGTGGTGCACTCCGCCACCAAATACCTGGGCGGGCACGGCTCCGCGCTCGCCGGGGTGATCGTGGACGCGGGCAATTTCGACTACGCGGCAGACGGTGCCCGCGCGCGCTTCCCCGGCTTCAACACCCCGGACCCGTCCTATCACGGCCTGGTTTACGCCCGCGACCTCGGGGTGGGGTGCCCGCTGGGGGCGAACCTGGCGTTCATCCTCAAGGCCCGCGTGGAGGGCCAGCGCGACCTCGGCTTCGCCGTATCGCCGTTCACCGTGTTCACTCTCGGGCTGGGGGTGGATACCCTCTCCCTGCGCATCGAACGACACGTGGAAAACGCCCGCGCCGTGGCCGAACATCTTGCGGGGCTACGTGGCAAGGGGCAGATAACCGAGGTGCGCTATTCCTCCCTGCCGGATTCGCCCTACCGGGAACTCGCGGAAAAATACCTGCCCAGGGGTGCGGGCGCGGTGCTCAACTTCGACCTTGCCGGGGGCTACCCGGCAGGGAGGGCATTCGTGGACGCGCTGGAACTGCACTCCCACGTTGCAAACATCGGTGACGTGCGCTCTCTCGCCATTCATCCCGCCTCCACCACCCATTCCCAGCTCAGCGTCGAGGAACTCGCGGCGCAGGGAATCGGCGCAGGCACGGTGCGGCTCTCGGTAGGCATAGAGGACAGCGCCGACATCATCGCCGACATCGACCGTGCGCTCGCGGCGGTCGCAGCCGACGCCACGGCCAGCGCGTAAACGCTTGAGTGAGACGCTATGAGCATCGCGGAAATCTATCGGCGTCGCCAAGCGCCGCAGGACTCTCGCGCCGGAAGGCCCCGGCCCGCCATCTCTTTCGAGCTGTTCCCGCCCAGAGACCCGAACCCGCATTCGGCGGCCTGGGCCGGAATCAACCGACTGTTGCAGGCCGGGCCGGACTACGTGTCGGTCACCTTCGGCGCGTCCGGTGCCTCCCAGGAACTTTCCCGGCAGGCGCTCGGGCACGTGCTGCGGCGCACGGGCAGCCCCGGCCTAGCTCACCTGACCTGTGTGGGGCGGGACAAGAACGGCCTGGATCGGCTCGTCTCAGAATTGATCGCCGACGGCACGCGCGATTTCCTGGCGCTCAGGGGCGATCCGCCCAAGGGGAGCCGGGAATGGACTCCGCAGCCGGGCGGGCTCAGCCGGGCGGCGGAACTGGTGGAACTGATCCGCGCCGTGGCGCAGCGCGAACTCGGTGACGCCCGCAGTGTTTCTATCGCGGTCGCGGCCTACCCGGCGGGGGAGGCACTCACCCGCAAAAACGCGGTGGCGGCGCTCGCCGACAAATACGCGGCCGGGGCCGACTTCGCGATCACGCAGGTGTTTTACCGCTCCCAGGACTATCGCGATCTGGTGGATGCCGCCGCCGAACGCGGGGTCGCGCTGCCGATAGTGCCGGGAATCATCCCGTTCACCGACGTTGCGCGGCTGCGCAGGCTCGAATCTCTCTCGGGGGTAGGCGTGCCCAGCGAACTCGCCGGGCTTTCCTACATTCCCGACCCCCGCGAGCGCCTGCGGGCCACGCTGTCGGCCAGCCTTAACTTTCTGGATCAGCTGCTCCTGCTCGGTGCCGACAGCTTCCACTTCTACACCTTTAACCGGGCGCGCCCCGTGCTCGATCTGGTGGGCCACCTGCGTTCGCGCGGTTACGGCAGGGTCGGCCCGAGTGAATCGGCGCAGCTGCTCGACCTGGTCAGCGCGAACCTCGGCCGGATCAGCCCTTAACCGCGCACCGCAGCAAAACCCAACCTCCGCCAGACCTCTCTCCAAAAACCTAGGAATCAAAAATGACAAACCAGAGCAACCCCGCAAAAGCCGCCCTGCCGGAGGCCGCTTTTCCCGCCGCCACCATCGCCGGTTACCCCCGCATCGGGGCCGGTAGGGAACTCAAAAAGGCGCTTGAAAACCACTGGGCCGGACGCATCGACGCCGAAACGTTGGCAGGCGATATCGCCAGCATTCGGCAGGGGCGCGCGCGTCACCTGCACGAACTGGGGCTGAGCGAGGCGGGCGCGGTACCCGCGGACTTCGTGGCCTACGACCAGGTGCTCAGCCTGACCTGCGCCCTCGGCGCCGTCCCGCAGCGCTTCGGCAACCTGGTGCGAGAGGACGGCTCCCTCGACCTGGACGGCGAATTCACCCTGGCCAGGGGAGTGGACGATAAGGCCGCGCTGGAAATGACCAAATGGTTCGATACGAACTATCACTACCTGGTACCGGAGATCGGCCCTTACACCGCGCTCGGCGCGGTCGCTAATCCGTGGGCGGAGCAGGTAGAAGAGGCTGTACGGAACGGCATCGCGGCGCGCCCCGTGCTGGTGGGTCCGATCACCTGGCTGCTGCTCGCCAAGGCCACCCTGGACGCCCCCGAAAACTTCCTGCCGCTGGATCGGCTGGAGGACGTCATCGCGGCCTACCGAACGCTGCTGCGGGGGCTGCGAGCGGCCGGTGCCGAATGGGTGCAGCTCGACGAACCGGCGCTGGTCAGCGACACCTGGACGGTGCCGCGCAAGCGCATCCTAGAAGCCACGCGCCGGGCCTATGCCGCGCTGACGGAGGAAACCGAGCGCCCCGCGATTTACGTGCACGCGGGCTACGGCGACCTCGGAAGCGACGGCCGCAGCGCGCTCGCACAGACCGGCATCGAAGCGATCGGCCTGGACCTGGTCGCCGGAGCGCTGCCGGACCGGAAAGAAATCGCGGCCTGGGACGGGCGCAACATCGCTGCTGGTATCGTGTCGGGCCGCAATATCTGGCGCACCGACCTGGCCCACGCCTACCAGCAGCTTTGCGCACTGCGCGAGGCCGCGCCGAAAGCGCGCATTGCCGTTACCACCTCCACCTCGCTCCAGCACGTGCCGCATGACGCTGCGCGCGAGGAAACCGTGCCCGCCGATGTGCGCTCCTGGCTCGCATTCGCGGATCAGAAAGTGGGGGAGGTGCGCATACTGGCGCAGGCGCTAGCCGAGGGGTGCGAGGCGGTGGCGAGCGAATTCGCAGAAAATGCCCGCATCCTGCAGGAACGCGCAAACCATCCGGGCGTGCGCCGCAGCGACATTCGCACGGCGACGGCGAGCGTGAAAGAGGAAGACCGGCAACGCCTCCCGTACGCGCAGCGCGCCGCCGCGCAGCAGGTACGGCTTAACCTGCCGCTGCTGCCCACCACCACCATCGGTTCGTTCCCGCAGACGGCGGAAATCCGGCGCGCCCGCGCCGACCACCGCGCCGGTCGGATAGACGAAGCTACCTACCTGCAGGCGATGCGGGACGAGATCGCGCGCGTGGTTAAGTTGCAGGAAGAACTCGGGCTTGACGTGCTGGTACACGGCGAGGCCGAACGCAACGACATGGTGCAGTATTTCGCGGAAAACCTGGCAGGTTTCGCCACCACCGTGCACGGCTGGGTACAGTCCTACGGCTCCCGCTGCACCCGCCCCTCGATCCTGTGGGGCGATATCGCGCGGCCCCGCCCGATCACCGTCGCCTGGTCTGCCTACGCCGCCAGCTGCAGCAACAAACCTGTAAAGGGCATGCTGACCGGTCCCGTCACGATCATGGCCTGGTCTTTCGTACGCGACGACGTGCCGCGCCGCGAGGTCGCCGACCAGCTCGGCCTTGCCCTGCGGGGAGAGGTAGCCGACCTAGAAGAAGCCGGTATCCCCATCATCCAGGTGGACGAGCCAGCGATCCGTGAACTGCTGCCGCTCAGGGCCAGCCAGCGCGAGGACTACCTGACCTGGTCCGTCGGCGCTTTCCGGCTGGCCACGGGCGGGGCGAAGCCCGACACGCAGATCCACACCCACCTGTGCTACTCCGAGTTCGACGTGGTAATCGACGCGATCGACCGCCTGGATGCGGACGTAACCTCCATCGAGGCCTCCCGCTCCAAGATGGACATTCTGCCCGCCGTCTCCGCGCACGGCTTCACCCGCCAGCTCGGCCCCGGCATCTGGGACATTCACTCCCCGCGCGTGCCCAAACTGGACGAGGAAGTGGCGCTGCTGGAAGCCGCGGTCGCGGCGCTCAACCCGCGCCAGCTCTGGGTAAACCCCGACTGCGGTCTAAAGACGCGCGCCTACCCCGAAACCGTGGCCACCCTGCAAAACCTGGTGGCGGCGGCGCGGCAGGTACGCGAGCGGATAGCGGAAAAATAGGCGGTTTACGTGACACACGGGCAAATCGTGAACGGCCTGCCGGTGAGCGGGGCCTGGCAAGACGGCGATCCGGTTGGTCGCCGCCGCTTCGGCCCCGCCACCGACCGTGCCCTGGAAGTGGGAGGCACGCTGCCCGGCGCCCGGCTCACCTACGAAACCTGGGGCGAACTGGCCCCCGGGCGCGATAACGCGGTATTGATCTGCCACGCCCTCACGGGCGACTCCCATGTGTCGGGAGAAAGCGGCTCCGGCCATCCCACCCCCGGCTGGTGGCGCGGCATCGTCGGCCCCGGCCTGGCGATAGATACCGACAGGTTCTACGTGGTCGCCCCCAACGTGCTCGGCGGCTGCCAGGGATCGACGGGCCCGGCCAGCCGTGCGCCCGACGGTAAACCCTGGGGTTCGCGTTTCCCGCTGCTCACCACCCGCGATCAGGTGGTCGCCGAATATGACCTCATGCGCCACCTCGGCATTGCGCGCTGGCACGCTGTCGTCGGCCCCTCGCTTGGCGGGCAGCGCGCCCTCGAATGGGCGGTCGGCTACCCGCAGCAGGTGAGCAAGCTAGCGGTGATCGCCAGTGGAGCCTCCACCACGGCCGAACAGGCCGCCTGGTGCCACACCCAGATCCAGATACTCGAACTCGACCCGTGCTTTAACGGCGGCGACTACTACGATTTCGCGCCCGGCAACGGTCCGCACCGGGGATTAGCCATCGCCCGACAGGTAGCGCACACCACCTACCGCTGCCCGCGCGAACTGGAGGCGCGCTTCGGCCGCGACCCCGGCTACCGGGAGGAACCCCTCACCGGCGGCAGGCTCGCAGTTCAGGCATACCTGGAACACCACGGGCACAAACTGGCCCGGCGCTTCGATGCAGGCTCCTACCGGACGCTCACACGCGCCATGCTCACCCACGACGTCGGCCGGGGCCGGGGAGGGCTGGTGCGGGCGCTCGCCGGGGTAAGCGCCGACGTGCTGGCGATCGGGGTGGACAGCGACCGCCTGTTTTACCCGGCGCAGAGCCAACAGATAGGCCGCCTCACCCCGAGGGGCGAGACGGCCATAATCCGTTCCGCGCACGGCCACGACGGTTTCCTAATCGAAAACGACCAGGTGGCCGCGCTGCTTGCGGGCTTTATCGGTTGAGGCGAGAGGCAACCTCGCGCACCAGATTTTCGGGGCTTTCGTGAATGTCCAGCCGGAAACCGTCCTCGTCCTCCCCGAGCGGTTCCAGCGTCTCCAGTTGCGAATCGAGCAGCGTGGTCGGCATGAAATGCCCGCTACGGGAGGCCATGCGTTCCTCCAGGGTGGCGCGGTCACCGTCCAGGTGCACGAACGTGACCCGGCCGCCCGCCTGCGAAAGCAGGTCGCGGTAGGAACGTTTCAGCGCGGAGCAGGTAACGATCCCGGATCGCCCGGCGGCGGCCTGCTCATCCAGCCAGTCGCGGATGGTGGCAAGCCACGGCCAGCGGTCCTCGTCGGTGAGCGGGTGGCCCGACGCCATCTTTTCCACGTTCGCACGCGGGTGGAAGTCGTCGGCCTCCGCGCTGACGCGCCCCAGTTCCTGCGCCAGCAGCGCCGCCACCGTGGTTTTGCCGCTGCCGCACACCCCCATCACCACCAGGTGCTGCACGGGTGTTTCGAAGCTAGACATGATTTCCCTTCAAATCTTTTGTCTTTTGCTAACCGCATCTTCCCAGGGAGGGAAGTGGCCGAGCTAGGCGAACAGGTAGACGAGCGACACCAGGGCGAACGCGGTGACGGACTCGATGGTTTGCTGGGCGGTCCACACCTGCAGGGTGGTTTTTACGTCCATGCCCATCAAGCGCCCCACCAGCCAGAAGCCGGAGTCGTTTACGTGAGAGGCGAACACGGAACCGGCGGAGGCCGCCAGCACGATGCAGGCCAGGCCCAGCGAGGACATTCCCGCCGCCTCGACCGCCGGGGCCACCAGTGCAGCGGTGGTTAGCAGCGCCACCGTGGCGGAGCCCTGCGCCAGGCGCAGCGCGACGGCGATCAGATAGGTGGCGAGCAGGAGCGGGATACCCATGTCGGCCATGGTGGAGGAAAGCGCATCGCCGATACCGGAGGTGCGCAGCACCCCACCGAACATGCCACCCGCGCCGGTGATCAGGATGACCGCGCAGACCGGGCCGAGAGAGGAGTTGATGGTGGCTTCGAGGGCCGTCTTATCGCGGGTGATGTAGCGGCCCAGCAGCAGCATCGCCACGATGGTAGAGATCAGCAGCGCCACGGGGGTCTGGCCGATCAGCAGCAGCACCTGCACCAGCTCGGAGGCGGCCACCGCGTCTTTGCCTTCACCGACGGTGGCGATGTGACCGGTCTTCATCAGCGTGCTGAGGCCGGTGTTGAAGAATACGAGCAGCGCGGGCAGTACCAGCATGGCGATCACCAGGCCAACGGACGGCAGCTTGCTGGGCAGTTCGCTATCGCTCAGGGAGCCGAACAGCTTGGGCATCTGCACGTTCACGCGCTGGGAAATGAACTTGCCCCACAGGTAACCGGAAACATAGAAAGTGGGGATCGCGATCAGCAGGCCGACGATCATGACGGTGCCGATGTTCGCGCCGAGCAGCACGCCCGCGCCGACGGGGCCGGGGTGCGGAGGAGTCAGCACGTGCATGACGGAGAACGCGGCGGCGGCGGGAATCGAGTAGAGCACGATGGAGCCGCGCAGCCGGTGGGCAACCGCGAAGATCACCGGCAGCATCACGATCAGACCCGCGTCGAAGAAGATCGGGAAGCCCATCAGCAGGGAGGCCACGCCGAGCGCGAGCGGGGCGCGTTTCTCACCGAACGCGGAAATCATCGCGTCGGCAAGCACTTTCGCGCCGCCGGAGGCTTCGACCAGCTTGCCGAGCATGGCTCCCAGGCCGACGAGCAGCGCCACCGAACCGAGCGTGCCGCTGAAACCGCTCATCATGGTCGGCAGGATGTTGCTGACCGGGATGCCGGTTGCAAAGGCGGTAAGCAGGGAAACCACGATCAGGGTGATGAAAGCGTGGGTGCGGAACACGATCACCGCCACCAAAATGACCGCGATGGCGGCGGCGGCAATGCCGAGCAGGGGGCCTGCCGACATGGTTTGCTGCCATTCCTGCGGCGCCATGGGTAAGGGGGCTGCGGGTAGCAGCAGAGGGGTTAATTGGCTGTTAAGCATTCTTTTCTCCGTTGGAAAGAGCTGTTCTAGGGCCGTGCTGCATACCGGGCGAGTGCTTCTTCGCACGGATCGCAGCCCAAATTGGGTATTCATATACTTACAGAAAGGTACGACCTTTGGCAATGATGGTTAATCTGTAACGGTCTGTAACACTTACGGCCTTCGTAGTAATCTGTTGCCCGTCGGCGTCGATATGCAGTTCACGGGCGCCGCCTAAGACAACGGCAGGAAGTCCTCAAATGGCAACTCAGAAATTCGTTCTCGGTGCTTACGCTTCGCTCCCGGCAGGGCGCGAAAACCAGGAAGACTATTACGCCCTGTTGCGGGCGCAGGAATGGGTTTCGGGGCTAGAGGTTCCCTACCCCGGCGATATCGCTGACGATCCCCGCTGGCTCGCCGATCAGCTCGCCCACGAATGGGACCAGACCAGCATTACCGTCATCCCCGGCACCATGAAACAGGTCGGTGCGAATCCGACCTTCGGCCTGGCCAGCACGGACGAAGCCGGGCGCGCGGCCGCCCTAGAATACGTCGCTGGCGTACGCCGCACCCTGCTCGCTATCGCAGAACGTAATGGCCGCCCCTCCGTGAGCCGCGTGCAGCTTCATTCCGCCCCCACGAACGGGGCCGACGCGGACGCTTTCGCCCGTTCGCTCGAAGAACTGCTCGGCCAGGATTGGGGCGGTGCCCGCCTGGTGGTGGAGCACTGCGACGCCCCGCGCGCGGGCCGCAAGCCTGAAAAGGGCTTCCTGGAGATCGCCGACGAGGTAGCAGTGGCCGCCAAGGTGGGTGCGGGAATCTACATCAACTGGGGGCGTTCCTGCCTGGAAGAACGCGACGCCGAGGCCCCGCTGCGCCACATCGAGCTGGCGGGCCAGGTGGGCGTGCTGGAGGGCGTGATCTTCTCCGGCGCAGGACCCGAGGAAACCCGCTACGGCTATTCCTGGATCGACGGGCACCTGCCCGCGCGCGCCGACGAACCCTCGTCCCTGCTGGGCGATGCCGAGGTTGCCGCTTGCGCGCAGGCCGCGCGCGGGTACAACCCGGACGTCGTGCTGGGCGCGAAGATCTGCGTGCCCGAGGACGCGATCCTGGGCGAGCGGGTAGCGATGCTGAAACGCATCTGCGACGCCGCCCGGTGAGTAGGCAGATACTTACCTCATAAAGAGAACTACGTATATAACCGGGCCTTAAGCGGGAGCTGCTCTTGCTTTAAACCGTCAACAATTGCTCGCGCTGGTCGCATGGTGGTTTATTTTAGGCATGCGGTGAAATTTCTTCGAGAATATGACTGGCGCTGCCGCCGAGCAGGCTATTAACGCTGCTACAAGCAGCGTGTTCTGTATGCCGTATTCTTGGTACAGCTTTCCTCCAAGGTAGCTTCCTAATGGCATGAGTGCCATTCCTGGAACTCCTGACGCCGCCACGACTTTGCCTAGCATGTGATCCGGCGTTATCAGCATTGTATATGAGGCCATTAGAGAGTTGATCGCGGGGAGTGGGAGCCCTCCAAGGAAATAGAATAGGCAGGTTAGAGCAAAAATGTTGCTCGCAAAAGATGTCGCTAAAATTGACAGTGCTAAAGTCGCTATTGATGTGAGGGTGATTGTGGCTGGGGATAGCTTTTCCAGTGCCCTGTCGGCAAAGGTTGCTCCAAAGACTATGCCAACCCCCATGCTGCTTGCATAAACCCCTATCAGCAGTGGTGAATATCCCAGTGATTGATAGTTGCTTATCATTGCGATTGGCAGCATCGCCATAGGGAGGTTGATGATCGATGCAGCTGCGATCAGGGTTCGCAACTCGCTGTTCTTAAACACGAAAGAAAATCCGCTTTTAAGCTCTCCCAGGATGCTAATGCCAGTCTCTCTGGTCGCATCTCCCTTTGAGGGGGAGTGTGGAACTAATATGGAGGCCGTGAAATGGAAAAATGCTTGCGTAATGTACGAGGCGAGGTGACTTAGGCCGAATATGAGTCCAGCGGCCGGGGCGCCTAAAAGATTTGCTGCGGCCTCTCTGCCTTGAGTTACTGAATTTGCTTTCGCGTATAGCTGCTTGGGTACTATGCGTTGGATTATGGAATGCTCTGATGGCACACTCACTGAGGCGAATGCGGCGGCAATTGAGCCTAAAATACAGATGACTAGAGGGTGTTTAATTTGAAAAGCCTGCGCCGCCGCTATTGCTAGCCAGCAAAGCATTTGTGTCACGGAAGCCACCCTGATGAGGGTGGAGGGGGAGAATCTGTCGGCGATAACTCCGCTAAATATTTGGGATATTATTCCGATTGCTGCGACTGTGCCCGCGACTGCTCCGGCAGTTGTTGGCGAGTGGCCATTTGCCAATATTGCCATGGGTACGATAATGAATGCCATAGATTGCGCGAAATCATTGGCTAAAGTTGATCCTAGCAGGAGTCTAAATGGCCTGTTTGACCATAAGTTATTTGTTTGCATAATTGCCTTTGTTGGCAGGACTGTCATTGGGCGTATGGATTTTGCCCGTCAGGCATTTAGGAATCGTTTTCCCAATGGGTATTTGTGTGTAATATATGGTGCTGCGGTTTTTAATAGGTACTTATTCTAATCTGGCTAGGCTAGTTCTGCCTAATGACCTCTTGCGTGCGAGCCAGCGGGTAGCGTGCGAGCACCGCGGATGCCAGGTCGGTTTTGTGCATGTCCACCGCCGTGAGGGATAGGTTCTCGTAGGTGGTGTAGTAGTAGATTCCCCTGCCCGCGTCGCAGCAGCAGGAATACACGGTGTATTCGTTTTCCCCCTGCTCGTTACGGGTTGAGCCTTTCACCATCGCCACGTTTGCGAGTATGCGGAAGAACTGGCCGACCGCCGCCAGATTTTCACCACCCGATAGTGGCTGCCCGCCCGGCAGCACATCCCGGCCATTTAACGTGGCAGAACGCAGGAACGCCGCCCGCACGAGCCGCGACGCGGGGGAGGTGTCTCCCGGCAGGCCGACGCTACCGAAGCCCACCCCGACCGGCTGTAGGGGAACCTCGGGGACGATCCGGTTCTCGGGCCAGTCGGCGCTCAAATGCAGGTACTGCTTTACGTTCTCCAGGTGGTAGGGGAACGGCGGGTTATTCGTGAGCACCCCGAACGGGTTCTCGTACCAGTGCAGGCCGTCCGCCGTGGACTCGATAACCAGCGCCCCGCTGCCGTCCGCCACCAGCCAGTGCAGCGGAGCCAGCGGCATTTGGGGAGAGAACGCGATATCCGTCAGGTTAAGTTCGGCCAGCGCCGTGCGCACCTCGGCGAGGGTCGCGAAATTCCCGAGCAGCCACGGGATCAGCTCGTAGGGGGAGACGTTGGTCTTGCCGGGCTTTGGCGGAAAATAGTGGGCATTTCCGGGGAAATTGAGGCCCGCTATGCTCAGCCCCTTTTCGTTGCTGCCTTCGGCGTAGAGCGGGTAGTCGTTTACTACCGTGGCCATACCGATCATCGCGTGGTGGCTAGCTAGGTGGGAACCGTCGCTAAACGTAAACGGATAGTTGCGCGGCGTAACCACCACTTCCTCACCAAAACCACAGTTCAGATCGAGGTTGCGGCCGAAGAAAACCTCTCCGTCGAGGCTCAGGTTAAGGGCGGTGCACATGGCGGCTATCTCCTAATTTTTTACGGTATGGTCAGCGCTCCAAGCGCTTGAGAAAACTCTCTACGAGGAGTTCGGTCCGCTGCGCCAGTTTTTCGCTAGGCGGTGCCAGCCACTGCAAGCCGTCCGCTACCGGGCGCACCCCGACGAGGCGGCCATCCTGGATAATCAGCGGGCGGAACATGCCGTTGCGTGCCGGGCAGATCAGGCGGTCCCCGGCACTATCGGTCAGGCAGGTGCGGTTTGCGTAGCCGACATAGAGTTCGTCGAAAGACGGCAAAAACATCAGCTCTGCTGCGGCATCGCGCTGGCTAGAAAGCAGATCGGGAAGGTCCCGGCGCATGTAAAGCAAGAGCTTGCGCTCCTGGGCGCTGCTCGCCGGAGCGCTGGGCAGCAACCGCTCGCCCTCCAGCCGGTATCGGCCCAGACGCGGGTCATTTTCTAGCGCGGCTTCCAGACAACGTGCCGCCACCGTCTTACTCATCCCGGCCCACCAAGCCAGATCGTCTATCAGCACAGGGCCGTGGCCGTGAACGTAGCGACGGGCGATCTCCACCAGTCCCTCCACCAGGCCGTCCTCACGCTTTTCCTGCGTGAGACGAAAACCCGATTCTGGGCTATCCGCCTCCGGCAAAGCGGTGACATCGATAAACAGGTGCTGATTTGCACCCATAGGCCCTTCGATCACGGTGCCATCGTGGGCGCAGCGAAACATCAGCCACTGGCACCAGCGGCGCAGCTGCTTTGGTTCCAGATGGTCGGTCGCAAGATTTTGTTCCCATGCGGTAAACAAATCTTTGCGGGTAATAGCGCCACCGGCCTGTGCGATAGCGGCCTGCGCGATACTCGTAGCCTGCTCCGCTACGGCGTGATCGATGCCGAACTGCGCATAATGTTTTTCGTCCCACGCCGAATAGCGGGGTTTTAGCGCCAGCCGCATCCAGTGAAAATCGCGGGCGTGCGTGATGTGCACGGTGCCGCGCATGGGGCGATGGCGTACCAAGGTTCCCTGCGCAAATGCCTCGGCAACATCGCTACCCAAGGTGCCCGCGCTGCGCGCGAGAAGCGCGTGCGGTAGGGCCGAAACCTGCTGTCCCTGCACCGCGAGCAGGTGCTCTACCACCCCCGTGACGTCGGGCGCGAACAGCTGCGGCACCAGTTTTTGGGCGCAGATGCGCAGCAAGCTAATTTCGTGGGGTAAGGGGATGCTGCTTCTCGCCATGGGCACCATCATTCCACCCAATTAATCCGTTGGGGAGATAGGGGGTGGGTGCGCACATTGGTTCGGCGCTGGTCTTATTCGGAGCGGATGACGGGAATCGAACCCGCGTAATCAGTTTGGAAGACTGAGGCTCTACCATTGAGCTACATCCGCGTGAACCGCAGTCGCCCGTCTGTGCGGGGGCGCTGAGGTTACGGCCCCACTTTAGATTCGTTGTGGGCCGTGAGTCGAGTCGGCGCCCTCACGGGTGGCTAACCTCACGCCCAGATTGTGCCTCGCTGCGCAGGTTAGGGCGGTGTGGCTATGCCTTGCGGCCAGTGTGTGGCAAAATTAGGCAGGTTACCCGTGCACGGGGTGTAGCTCAGGTTGGTAGAGCGCCCGCTTTGGGAGCGGGAGGTCGCAGGTTCAAATCCTGTCACCCCGACGTGTCCCGTACATGGGGTAACCCTTAACCGCCCCGCGCGGTGCTGCGGGACAGACGTAAACCGATACACCGATTCCGATGGAGACCTACTGGTGAAGACCACTGTGGAAAAGCTCGACCCGACGCGGGCGAAGCTGAACGTCGAAGTGCCTTTCGTCGAGCTGAAGCCCAGTGTCGACAAGGCGCTGAAGAACATCTCGGAGCAGGTAAACATTCCTGGCTTCCGTAAGGGCAAGGTGCCCACTCGCCTCATCGAAGAGCGCTTCGGTCGCCCGATGATCATGCAGGAAGCCGTCAACGAGGCGCTGCCGGAGCTGTACCGTCAGGCTGCCACCGAGGCCGGCATCCGCCCGCTCGGCCAGCCCGACGTTTCGGTTGAGGCCGTCCCCGGCCTCGAGTCCGCCGACGACGAGAGCGACCTCAAGTTCACCGTCGAGGTCGACGTGCGCCCCGACATCGAGCTGCCCGAGTTCTCCGGCTACGAGGTAGAGATCGAGGAGCCCGAGGTCGGCGAGAGCGCCGTCGAGGAGCGCCTCGAGGCTCTGCGTGAGCGCTTCGGCACCCTGGTCGGCGTTGACCGCCCGGCCGCCGAGAAGGACTTCGTTTCGATCGACCTGGTTGCCACCATCGGCGACGAAGAGATCGAGACCGCCGAGGGCGTTTCCTACCGCATCGGCGAAGGCAACATGCTCGAGGGCCTGGACGAGGCTCTGACCGGCCTTTCCGCCGACGAAGAGACCACCTTCACCTCCAAGCTTGCCGGTGGCGAGCGTGCGGGCGAAGAGGCTACCATCAAGGTGAGCGTGAAGTCCGTCAAGGAACGTGAACTGCCCGAGGTTGACGACGAGTTCGCTCAGCTGGCATCCGAGTTCGACACCGTGGAAGAGCTGAAGGCCGACCTGGCCAAGCAGGCCGAGAAGGACGCCGAGGCAGGCCGCCTGGGCATCGCCCGCGCCGCCCTGGTCGAGAAGCTCCTCGCCGAGCTGGAGATCCCGGTTCCGCAGCGCATCGTCGACCAGGAGCTGAACAGCCACCTGGAGAACGAGGGCAAGAACAGCGACGACCCGCACCGCGAAGAGATCCGCAAGGACACCGAGGATGCGCTGCGCGCCCAGTTCCTGCTCGACGTTCTCTCGGAGACCCGCGAGGTAAACGTTACCCAGCAGGACTTCATGAACTACATGACCCAGGCCGCCGCGCAGTACGGCATGGACACCAGCCAGTTCCTGCAGGCCATCCTGCAGTCGGGCCAGATGGAAATGATCGCCGCCGAGGTGAACCGTTCCAAGGCTCTCGATTCCGTGCTGGCTGAGGTCACCGTGAAGAACAAGGACGGCAAGGTTGTTGAGCTTGGCCTCGACGCCGAAGAGGAAGAGGCCGGCGAAGAGTCCGAGTGACCCTTTAACGATCTTTCTTAGGCCGGGGCCCTCCCACCGCACGCGCGGGGCGGGCCCCTTCCTTGTCTGCGCCAACGCGCCGTCGGCCCTTGCGCCAGTGGCGAACACGCGCGCGCAGGCGAACTTTTGCGCATAGAGTCAAGGTATTGCGCTCACGAATCAAGGAGATGCCCAGTGACCAATCCGAACCCGATCAACGCCGCCGACGCCGGCCTGATGGGCCTGGACGACAACGTTTACCAGCGCCTGCTGAAGGAACGCATCGTCTGGCTCGGCACCGAGGTGCGCGACGATGTGGCGAACGCGCTCTGTGCGAAGATGCTGCTGCTCGCCGCGGAAGACCCCGAAAAGGACATCTACCTCTACATCAACAGCCCCGGCGGTTCGATCACCGCCGGCATGGCTATCTATGACACGATGCAGTACATCAAGCCTGACGTCGTGACCGTCGCGATGGGTATGGCAGCATCGATGGGGCAGTTCCTGCTTTCCTCGGGCGCGCCCGGCAAGCGCTACGCGACCCCGCATACCCGCGTGCTGCTGCACCAGCCGCTCGGCGGCCTGGGCGGTACCGCGACCGAGATCAAGATTCAGGCGGAACTGATCCTTTCGATGAAGCGTCAGCTCGCGGAACTGACCGCGCAGCAGACCGGCAAGAGCGTCGAAGAGATCACGGCCGATGCGGACCGCGATCACTGGTTCACGGCACAGGAAGCCCTCGAATACGGCTTCATCGACAAGATCGTTACCCGGGCTGGCGACGTCACCGGTGGTGGCGGTGCCGACGGCGCAAGCAACTGACGGCTACGGCAGGAGTATCTAGAGTGAATATTGACCCCCGCGCCACCTACGGCGCAGCAATGCCCGCCATGCCGAGCTCGCGCTACATTCTCCCGCAGTATGAGGAGCGCACCGCCTACGGCTTCAAGCGCCAGGACCCTTACACCAAGCTGTTCGAGGATCGCATCATCTTCCTCGGCGTGCAGGTGGACGACGCCTCGGCCGATGACGTGATGGCGCAGCTGCTCGTGCTCGAATCGATGGATCCCGACCGCGACATCACCATGTACATCAACAGCCCCGGCGGTTCCTTCACCGCGCTGACGGCCATCTACGACACGATGCAGTACATTCAGCCCGAGGTCACCACCGTGTGCCTGGGCCAGGCCGCCTCCGCCGCCGCCGTGCTGCTCGCTGCGGGCACCAAGGGCAAGCGCCTCGCGCTGCCGAACGCGCGCGTGCTGATCCACCAGCCTGCGATGGGCGGCCAGAACGGTGGCCAGGCATCCGACATCGAGATTCAGGCCAACGAGATCATGCGTATGCGCGAATGGCTCGAAGATACCCTGGCTCATCACACCGGGCGCGAAAAGGCCACTATTAGCCGCGATATCGAACGTGACAAGATCCTGACCGCGCAGGCCGCGCTCGACTACGGCCTGGTTGATCAGGTGCTGGCGTCCCGCAAGGACACCCGCCAGGCCCCGCGCCTGCGCTAAAGAACAAACCGCGCATGAATATCTGAAACGGCCCCGCCCCGAATTACTTTCGGGCGGGGCCGTTCATATACCGCGCCGCGCGGGTAGGGTGCGGTAAGTTTGCAGTAGGAAATTTTTAGGACGGCAAGGAGCTTAGAAGGCTATGGCACGAGCAGGCGACGGCGCCGACGTTTTCAAATGCTCTTTCTGCGGTAAAACGCAGAAACAGGTCGAGAAGCTGATCTCCGGCCCCGGCGTCTACATCTGCGATGAGTGCATCGAGCTTTGCAACGAGATCATCGATGAAGAGATGCAGGCGGCGGCCCCGAAACAGCCCGAACCGCCGCGCCTGCCGCGTCCCCGCGAAATCTACGATTTCCTGCAGCAATACATCATCGGCCAGGAAGCCGCGAAACGCGCCCTGTCGGTGGCCGTCTACAACCATTACAAGCGTGTGCGTAACCAGGAAACCGCCCCCGATACGGCGGAGCCCGAAGTTAACGTCGCGAAATCGAACGTGCTTATCGTCGGCCCCACCGGCTGCGGGAAAACCTATCTGGCGCAGAGCCTCGCGAAGCTGCTCGACGTACCCTTCGCGATGGCCGACGCCACGGCCCTGACCGAGGCCGGTTACGTGGGCGAAGACGTCGAAAGCATCCTGCTGAAGCTGCTCCAGGCCGCCGACTACGACGTGAAGCGCGCCGAGCGGGGAATCATCTACATTGACGAGATCGACAAGATCGGGCGCAAGAGCGAGAACCCGTCGATCACCCGCGACGTCTCCGGCGAGGGCGTGCAGCAGGCGCTGCTGAAGATCCTGGAGGGCACGGTAGCCTCCATCCCGCCGCAGGGCGGGCGCAAACACCCGAACCAGGATTTCATTCAGCTGGACACCACCAACGTGCTGTTCGTAGTGGCGGGCGCTTTCGCGGGTATCGAAGACATCATCGGCAACCGGATCGGCAAGCGCGGCATCGGCTTCGGCGCGAACCTGCACACCCCGCTCGAAGAGGCCGACATCTACGCCGAACTGCGCCCGGAGGATCTGCTCAAGTTCGGCCTGATTCCCGAATTCATCGGCCGCCTGCCCGTCATGACCAGCGTGACCAACCTGGATCGCGATGCGCTGCTGCGCATCCTCACCGAGCCGCGCAACGCGCTCGTGAAGCAGTACCGGCACATGTTTGCGCTGGACGGCGTGGAACTGGACTTCGATTCCGCCGCCCTGAACGCGGTGGCGGAACTCGCCATCGAACGCGGCACCGGTGCGCGCGGGCTGCGGGCCATCATGGAAAAGGCGCTCCAGCCGGTCATGTTCGATGTTCCCTCGCGGGACGACGTCAGCAAGGTGGTAATCACCGAGGGCGTGGTGCGCGAAGGCCAGGAGCCTCTAATGCTCACCAAGCAGGAAGCGACCCCGCAGGAAAAGTCGGCCTAAGCTAAGCCGCTACTTCCTATTTTTCCGCGCCCTCCTGCGGGCCTTCCTCCTGCGCAGGGGCTTCGCCCTTGTCGGCATCCTGCGGGTCTATCTGGCCAAGGTCCTGCGCCTGTACCAGCCAGCGCCCGTCGCGGTACTCCATGCGGGCGGCAATCAGGAACTTATAGGGCGCGACCTCCTGCTCGCCGCCCTTTGCCACGTCAACGTAGCGTCGGCCCTCGTAGGCGCCGTCCACCACGTAACGGGTTTCGTCGCCCTGCGTCACCACCTCCGGGTTGCTGAAGCTCAGCTTCGCGGCCGTGAAATAACCGCGCGTGCGGTGATGCTTCACCACATCGTCCAGGCTTTCCCCGCAAAAGGAACAGTCTGGCCCGGTGATCGCGCGGGCATAGGAGGTATCGCCGGTGACCATCGCGTAGTTGTACGCGTAATGCCAGTATTCGAGCGCCTTAAAAGCGCCCGCCTCGGTGTTTTGCTCCATGCCGGGGAACAGGTCCGGGCTGGGGGCCAAGATGCCGGGGGAGGGGTTTAGCCCCGACGGCTGTTTGCCGTCATACCCGGCAACCGCCACCGTGCCGTCGGTAGCGGGCTTAGCGGGCGCGGCCTTTTCCCCGGTAAACAGGGAACAGCCGGTAAGGGAGGTAGCGGCGAGGGCCGCGCAGGCGATTACCCGCGCGGCCCTCCCGGAAAACAGTCGCGTCATCACTTGTTGCGCGGTGCCTTAACGGGCGGTTCGCCCAGCTCCACGGACTCCAGCGTGATTTCCTCGCCGCCCGCGTTAACGCTCAGCTTCTCCGCGCGGGAAAGCGCCATCAGGTCGGCCAGACCGGACTCCAGGTACTGCGCCTGCTCGGCCGGGGCCTGCAGGGTCGCGTCCAGGATCGGGGTCTTGGGGGAAACCTTCGCGTCGGTCTTGACGCGGCGCAGCCGCCCGGCGGCCTCGGAAAGCGCCACCAGCACGCCGGCATCCACGCCCTGCGCCGCCGCGCGCAGCGGGTCGGCGCTCGGCCAAACCGCGTTGTGCACGCTGCCGCTACGCCACCAGGACCAAACCTCTTCGGTAGCGAACGGCAGGAACGGTGCGAACAGGCGCAGCTGCACATCGAGCGCGATAGCCAGGGCGGCGCGGGCCGACGCCGCGGCCTCCTCGCCCTGCACGCCGTGCGCGCGATCCTTCACCAGTTCGATGTAGTCGTCGCAGAAAGTCCAGAAGAACGGCTCCGCAACCTCGATCGCGCGAGCATAGTCGAGCTCCTCGAAAGCGGCGGTGGCGCGGGCAACCACGTCGGCCAGCCCGGCCAGCATGGCGCGGTCCACGGCCTCGGTGACGAGTGCCGGGTTAGCGGCCAGGGAGCCCGACGGGTCGGCCTCCGCGCTACCGAAACCGAGCGCGAACTTGGAGGCGTTCAGGACCTTGATCGCGAGGCGGCGGCCGATCTTCATCTGCCCCTCGTCGAACGCGGTATCCACGCCCTGGCGGGCACGGGCGGCCCAGTAACGCACGCCGTCCGAGCCGTGCTTTTCCAGCAGCCCGATCGGGGTAACCACGTTGCCCTTGGACTTGGACATCTTCTTGCGGTCGGGGTCCAGGATCCAGCCGTTGATGGACGCCTTCTTCCACGGCAGCTGATTATGCAGCAGGTGGGAGCGCACGATGGTGCTAAACAGCCAGGTGCGGATGATGTCGTGACCCTGCGGGCGCAGGTCCATCGGGTAAACCAGCTCGAACAGTTCCGGATCGTCCAGCCAGCCGCTCACCAGTTCGGGGGTGAGGGAGCTGGTGGCCCAGGTGTCCAGGATGTCGGGGTCGGCCACGAAGCCACCCGCCTGCCCGCGCTGGGATTCGCTGAAGCCCTCCGGGGCATCCAGCGTCGGATCCACCGGCAGCTGCTCGGGGCGCGGGGTGTAAAGCTTGTCGTAATCGACCTCGCCCTCGGCATTAACGCCGTACCAAACCGGGATCGGCACGCCGAAGAAGCGCTGGCGGGAGATCAGCCAGTCGCCTGCTAGGCCGTCCACCCAGTTCGCGTAACGCGACTGCATGAACGCCGGATACCAGGTCAGTTCCTCGCCGCGCTTTTGCAGCTCGCTGCGCAGGCCGTCCTCGCTCTTATCGCGGCCGCCGTTGGCGATGTACCACTGGCGGGAGGTCACGTATTCGAGCGGCTTATCGCCGTTCTCGTAGAACTTCACCGGGTGGCTGATCGCGCGGGGCTCGCCGTCCAGATCGCCGCTCTCGGTAACCATTTCCACGACGCGCTTTTGCGCGCTGAACACGGTGAGCCCGGCAAGCTCGGCGTAGCGGGCGCGGCCGGCCTCGGACTCGATCCAGGGGGCGTCCGCCAGCAGGCGGCCGTCGCGGCCGATCACGCAGCGGGTCGGCAGCTGCAGCTCGCGCCACCAGATAACGTCGGTCGCGTCACCGAAGGTACAGATCATGGCGATGCCCGCGCCCTTGTCCATCTGCGCCAGCGGGTGCGCCAGGACGGGCACCTCGACCTCGAACAGGGGAGAGGTCACGGTGGTGCCGAACAGGTCGCTGTAGCGCTCATCGTCCGGGTGCGCCACCAGCGCCACGCAGGCGGGCAGCAGTTCGGGACGGGTGGTTTCGATGTAAAGCGGGGAACCGTCGGCCTTATGGAAAGAAATCCGATGGTAGGCGCCGGGCCGTTCGCGGTCCTCCTGCTCGGCCTGCGCCACGGCGGTACGGTAGGTGACGTCCCACTGGGTGGGGGCCTCGGACTGGTAGGCGCTGCCCGCGCTGAGGTGCTCCAGGAACGCCTTCTGGCTGGTGGCGCGTGCGCGGTCGTTGATCGTCTGGAAGGTCTGGCGCCAGTCCACGGAAAGACCGAGCTGGCGGAACACCTGCTCGAACGACTTTTCGTCTTCGGTGGTGAGGCGTTCGCAAAGCTCAATGAAGTTGCGGCGCGAGATCGGCAGCTGGTTAGCGGCCTTGGCCGACTTGTTATCGCCGCCCTCCTGCGGGGGAGTGAAGTCCTCCTGGTAGGGCAGGGAGGGATCGCAGCGCACACCAAAGTAGTTCTGCACGCGGCGCTCGGTGGGCAGGCCGTTATCGTCCCACCCCATCGGGTAAAAGACGTTCTTGCCGCGCATACGCATGTAGCGGGCGATCATGTCGGCCTGCGAATAGCCGAAAACGTGGCCTACGTGCAGGGACCCCGACGCGGTGGGCGGGGGAGTGTCGATCGAAAAGACCTGCTCGCGCGTAGTCTCACGATCAAAGTGGTAGATACCGCCCTCAGACCAGGCGCTGTCCCATTTGGCTTCCAGGCCGTCCAGCGAGGGGCGGTCGGGCACATTCGCATTAAGTGGCGTCGACTCCATGCGCTCATTGTCTCACTACCTAAAAGTTCGGGGAAATCATCCCTAAGTAGTAGTGATGAACCACCCCGCGTCGGATGCGCGCAAAGTGACCTGGCCGACAAACTTTGGTTAAAGCAAACGCACCGCAGACGCGGGGAAGGAGAAGAGAGCAATGACAACGCAGCACGTTTCCATTACCGACACCCGGGCGCGTTCGGGAATCCTCTTCGCTTCCCTGCTCGCCGCCGCCGTCATGGTTTTGCTCGTCACCCTGACCGCCGCGCCCCGCATCACCATGCACTTCTCCATCTGCGGCTGCCTGGCCGCGCTGGGACTGGTGGCGGCAGCCTGGCTGGTTTCGCTGCCGCTGTGGCTGCGCCGCAGGTAGCATCGGCCCCGAGAAACCGACGCAGACGGCTTTGCGGCTAGCGCGAAGATAAAAAGAAGGCCCGTTCCCGGCATGCCGGGGCGGGCCTTGCGCTTACCTGCGTTTAGATATCCAGTTCCACCACGCCGTTAGCGCGGGAAACGCAGGTGATCATGCGGGTTTCCTGCTCGTCATCCATCAGGAACTCGTCGTTATGTTCGACGTCCCCGCTGACCAGCGGCACCACGCAAGTACCGCACAGGCCGCCCTCGCAGGAATAGTCCATCGGAATACCGGCATCAAGCAGCGCCTGCAGCAGGGATTGCCCCTCCTGAACCTCCACCGTGATGCCGGACTTAAGGCACTTGGCGGTGAAAGGCTGTCCAAACAGCGACATGTTTACTCCTTAGCGCGACTTTTACATCGCCCACAATGACACATCCGGGCCGGGCGCGCAGTGCAAAAGTCCCAACCGGAGCATCAGCGAGGGGCGGAGGTCACTATTCCCGACCCTAACCTGTGGCGGAACTAACCAGTAGTTACGGGACCTTATCGACTGGCGCGCTTCCTGCGCCGCCGGTAGGCTTATAAAACGAATGGCGTTGAACCGGCAATCACCGGGGAGCCGCGGGAAGAAAAGGCTACGGCCCGAGTAGAACCCGCCGGGACCAGCCCGTTACAGCTGACGAACGAGAGGGCGGGCGCGAGTCCGCCAACCGGGGTGGTACCGCGTAGTAGCCTTCCTAAGGCGCTGCGTCCTCGGGGTAGTCCCACCCCGAAGGAGCACTCATTTCCATGCCTTACCCGGTGAACGGCGAGAAACTGACGCCCAGCCCGAACTTTTCCGCGCTAGAGCGCGAGATCCTGGATTTTTGGCGTAAGGACGATACCTTCCACGCCTCCATCAGCAACCGGGACTCGGCGGAGGAATACGTTTTCTACGACGGCCCGCCTTTCGCCAACGGCCTGCCCCACTACGGTCACCTGCTGACCGGCTTTGTGAAGGACGTGGTGCCGCGCTTCCAGACCATGTGCGGAAAAAAGGTTGATCGCCGCTTCGGCTGGGACACCCACGGCCTGCCCGCAGAGCTGGAGGCCATGCGCGAACTGGGCATCACCGAAAAGTCGCAGATCGAATCGATGGGCCTGGAGGCATTCAACGACGCCTCCCAAAAGAGCGTGCTCAAGTACACCCGCGAATGGGAAGAGTACGTTACCCGCCAGGCGCGCTGGGTGGACTTCGAAAACGACTACAAGACCCTCGACCTGCCCTACATGGAATCGGTCATGTGGGCGTTCAAGACCCTGTGGGAAAAGGGCCTCGCCTACGAGGGCCACAGCGTGCTGCCGTACTGCTGGAAAGACCAGACCCCGCTCTCCAACCACGAGCTGCGCATGGATGATGAGGTCTACCAGGAGCGACAGGATCTGTCGGTCACCGTCACCTTCCCGCTGACCGGCGACAAGGCGCGCGAACTGGGCCTGGAGGGCGTGCGTGCCCTCGCCTGGACGACCACCCCCTGGACCCTGCCCACCAACTTCTCGTTGGCAGTCGGCCCCGAAGTCAGCTACGTCACCGTGCCCGCCGGGCCGGAAGGCGCCGCCGACCAGGGCGCTGGCGCGGGCACCTACCTGCTCGCCCAGGACCTCGTCGGGGCGTTCGCGAAGGAACTCGGCTACGCCGATGCGGAAGCGGCCATCGCGGCCTGCTCGGCCAGCACCGGCGGCCGCGTCTACCTCGGTAGCGAACTGGAATACATCACCTACCAGCCGCTGTGGGACATCTACACCGACACCGAAAAGTATGGTACCGAAAACGCCTGGATCATCACGGTCGCGGAATACGTCTCTACCACTGACGGCACCGGCGTCGTGCACCAGGCTCCCGCTTACGGTGAAGAAGACCAGAAAATCAACGCCGCCTACGGCATTCCCGTGATCGTTTCCGTGGATGAAGCCGCGCAGCTCCTGCCGCTGTTCAAGGGCACCGCGCTCGACGAGGTCGCAGGCATGCACGTGTTCGAGGCGAACCGCCCCATCGTGCGCATTCTGCGCGCCGAAAACCGGCTCTTCCGCGAAGCCAGCTACGTGCACTCCTACCCGCACTGCTGGCGCTGCCGCAACCCCCTCATCTATAAGGCGGTTTCGTCCTGGTTCGTGAAGGTCACCCAGATCCGCGAACGCATGATGGAACTGAACGAAAACATCCGCTGGATCCCCGGCAACGTCAAGCACGGCCAGTTCGGCAAGTGGCTGGAGGGCGCGCGCGACTGGTCGATCTCCCGCAACCGCTACTGGGGCAGCCCCATCCCGGTGTGGCAGAGCGACAACCCGGAATACCCGCGCACCGACGTCTACGGTTCGCTAGAGCAGCTCGAAGCCGACTTCGGCACCCTGCCGCGCGACCCCGAGGGCAACGTAAACCTGCACCGCCCCTACATCGACGAACTGACCCGCCCGAACCCGGACGATCCGACCGGCAAATCGGTTATGCGCCGCGTTCCCGAGGTGCTGGACTGCTGGTTCGAGTCCGGCTCCATGCCGTTCGCGCAGGTGCACTACCCGTTCGAGAACCGCGAATGGTTCGAAAGCCACTTCCCGTCCGACTTCGTGGTGGAATACATCGGCCAGACCCGCGGCTGGTTCTACACCATGCACGTGCTCGGCAGCGCACTGTTTGATTCCAACCCGTTCAAGAACGTGGTCTGCCACGGCATCGTGCTCGGTGACGACGGCTTCAAGGCCTCCAAGTCCCGCCGCAACTACCCGGACGTAGAAGAATCCTTCAACAAGTACGGGGCCGACGCGGTGCGCTGGTACCTGATGTCCACCCCGATCCTGCGCGGCGGCAACCTGGTCGTGCTCGAAAAGGGTATTCGCGACGCGGCCCGGCAGATGCTGATTCCGCTGTGGAACGTCTACTACTTCCTCGGCCTCTACGCGAACGCCTCCGGCTACCAGGCCAAGCCGCGCTACGAATCCGACGAGGTAATGGATCGTTACCTGCTGGCCGCCACGGGCAATCTGGTGCGCGAAACCCGCGAAGCGCTCGATAACTACGACATCCCCGGTGCCGCCGAGCTGATCCGTGCGCACCTGGATATGGTCACCAACTGGTACGTGCGCCGCTCTCGCGAACGCTTCTGGGAAGGTGACGAGGCCGCGTTCGACGTCCTCTACACCTGCCTGGAAGCGCTGCTGCGCGTCGCCGCGCCGCTCGCGCCGATGATCACCGAAGGTATCTGGCGCCAGCTCACCGGCGGCCGCTCCGTGCACCTGTGCGACTGGCCCGACGATTCCCTGTTCCCGCAGGACGCCAGCCTGGTTGCGCTCATGGACGAGGTGCGCAGCGTCTGCTCCGTCGCCAACGGCCTGCGCAAAACCAACAACCTGCGTGCCCGCCTGCCCCTGAGCGAACTCGCCGTGGTGGTCGCTAACCCGACCGAGCTGGAGCCGTTCACCGCCATCATTGCCGACGAGCTCAACGTGAAGAACGTGCGCCTGGTCGACGTCGCCAGCGAAGAGGCCCAGGCGATGGGCGTGCAGCAGCGCCTCACCGTCAACGCCCGCGCTGCCGGGCCGCGCCTTGGCAAGCAGGTGCAGCAGGTCATCAAGGGAGCCAAGAGCGGCGACTGGAGCGTGGCAGAGGACGGCACCGTCACCAGCGGCGGTATCGCGCTCGCCGAGGGCGAATACACCCTCGACATGGTGGCGGGCAGCGACGTAAACACCGACGAGCAGGCCATCGGCGTGCTCAAGGGGGGCGACTTCGTGGTGCTGGATACCCGCCTCACCCCGGAGCTCGAAGCCGAAGGCCTGGCCCGCGACGTCATCCGCGTCATCCAGCAGGCCCGCCGTGACGCCGGGTTCGACGTCTCCGACCGCATCAGCCTCACCGTGGACGGCGACGAGACTGTAACCCAGGCGCTCACCGCCCACCGCGAACTGGTGGCAGGGGAGGTGCTGGCGACCGCGTACGCGACCGCCACCGCTCCCGAAGAGGGCGCCTACGTTAGTGAAGAGAAGGTGGCCGGAGGCGCCAGCGTGCGCGTCGGCGTGAAACGCGCCAACTAACGGCGGCCAAGCAGCCGAAATGAAAGGGGCCGGAATGTTTCCGGCCCCTTTCGCTCATACAATGGGACGCGAGCCGAGCAAAGGAACGTGAGTGGACGAGACACTGCGAGAGGTCTACGCGGCGCTACTGGCGCGCGCACCCGAAAACAAGATCGAACCCGATATTTCCCGCGTGCAGCGGGCGCTTAACCTGATGGGCGATCCGCACCTGGATTACCAGACGATCCATCTGGCGGGCACCAACGGCAAGACCTCCACCGCGCGCATGAGCGAAAGAATTCTGCGCGAGGCCGGGCTGCGCACCGGGCGCTTCACCAGTCCCCACCTGCACACCCCCACGGAGCGCATCGCCATCGACGGCGAACCGATCTCCACCGCCGATTTCGCGCAGGCCTACGCCGACGTGCTGCCGTTCGTGGAAATGGTGGATGCCGAAAACGCGGTGCCGATGACCTTCTTCGAGGTAGTCACGCTCATGGCGTTCCAGGCGTTCGCGTCGGCCCCCGTGGACGTCGCGGTAATCGAGACCGGTATGGGCGGTACTTGGGACGCCACCAACGCTGTGGCCCCCGCCGTCACCGTTATCACCCCCATCGGCTACGACCACCAGGCCTATCTGGGCAACGACATTGCCGATATCGCCGCAGAAAAGGCGGGCATCCTCAAAACCGACGCTTTCGCCGTGATCGCGGAGCAACCGTACGCGGAGGCGGCCGACGTGCTGCGCGAAAAGCTGACCTCGGTCGGCGCCAGCGCGGCCCTGGTCGGTGAACAGATCGGCGTCATCTCCCGCACCCCCGGAGTGGGCGGGCAGCTGCTCACCCTGCAAACCATGGCGGGCCGCTACGAAAACGTCTTCCTTTCCCTGCTCGGTTCCCACCAGGCGGAAAACGCCCTGCTCGCGGTGGCCGCCTGCGAAGCCTTCCTGACCGGCGGGCAGGCCCCGCTCGACGGCGACCTGCTCGCGGCGGCGCTCGCCGCCGTGACCTCGCCCGGCCGCGCCGAGGTGGTGCGCCAGGCCCCGACCATCGTGGTGGATGCCGCGCACAACCCGGCCGGTGCCGAAGCCCTGGTGGAGGCGGTGCGGGAAAACTTCCGCTTCACCCACACCGTCGGCATCGTCGGGGTGCTGGCCGACAAGGACTCGGCGGAAATCCTCGCGATCCTGGAGCCGCTGCTAGACGAAGTGGTGGTTACCCGCTCGTCCTCGCCGCGCGCCATCCCGGCCGATGAGCTGGCAGACCTGGCGCGGGACATTTTCGAAGACCCGGACAGGGTGCACGAGGCCCCGCGCCTGGATGATGCGATCCAGCTTGCCGTGGACCTCGCGGAGCGGCGCGATGACCTCTTCGGTGGCGTAGTTGCCTGCGGTAGCGTCACCGTCGCGGCTGAGGTACGCGCGCTGTTGAAAGCCCCGGAGGATCAGGCATGAGCGTTTTCGTGCCCTCCCCGCGCAAGGGCGGAGCGCAGCGCATGTTTTGCGCCACGGTTTTGACCCTGGAAGCGTTCGTAGTGTTCTTCGCAGTGCTGGCCGCGCACGGCCTGGCCTACACCACCGGCCAGTCACGGCTCATGGCCTGGGGGCTGGGCTTGGCCCTGGTGGTGGCTCTGATGCTGAGTGCCCGCAAGCTGTCCTCCGCCGTCGGCTACCAGATAGGAGCGCTGCTGCAGATAGCGGTGCTGGCTTTCGGTCTGGTGGTGCCGATGATGTGGGGCATCGGCGCGCTGTTTGCGATCATGTACCTGGCCGGGCTGTGGCAGGGGCATCGCATCGACGCGGAGAAGGATGAGATCGACCGCCGAGTGCTGGGAGGGGAGTGACCGCCAGCCTTGTAGCATTGCCTATGTAGCGCGCATTTCGCGCGCCCCTAGCGCAGTAACTTCCTTTAAAGCGGTCGTATAAAAATGTTCCCCATTATTTTGTTTTTCCTTTTCGCATTGCTGACGGCAGGCGCGGTAATTCTGCTGGTGGCGCTGCCGCACATGTCGCTAAATAGCGACCAAAGCACGGCGGAAAAGCGCCGCGGCTCCCGTAGCCGGGGGCAGCGCGCGGCCCGTAAAGACGCAAAAGACTCTGAGAGCTGATATATGGATCCCCAGATAGTTGAAATTCTCGTCGTCGTTGCCGGTTTGGTCGGCGCGGGCGTGCCCGCCGCCTACCTGCTGACGCGCCGGGGCCGGAAAAAGGACGATGCCGGGGCGCCGACGCCGCCCCCCGCTAAGCCCCGCCCGGATGCTCCCACCTGGGATGACGCATTCGGCCCGGCAGAGGGTGAGGATAAGCCTGCCGAGGCGGCAGAAAAGCCGCGCTCCGCCGCGCCTGCGGATGCCGACCCGGCACCGCAGCCCGCAGCCGATCCCGCGCAGGAATCCAGCCTGGAAGCGGTGGGCGAGCAGGCCGCAGAAGCGCACCCCGTTGAGGAATCCGCGCCTGCCGCACCGGTAACGGAGGACGCGAACGCTCCGGCGGAGACGCCGCAGCCCGAACCGGCGGCGGAAACTCCCGCCGGGGAAACCGCAGCCGTGGAGGTGCCGGAGGCGCCCGCCGATCGCATGGTGCGGCTGCGCGCCCGCCTGGCCCGCTCCGGCGGCTTCGGCAAGGGGCTGCTTTCCCTGCTCACCAGCGACAAGGTGGACGCGAACACCTGGGATGAGATCGAGGAGACCCTGCTGCTAGCGGACCTCGGCCCGCAGCTGACCGACGAACTGCTGGAAACGCTCAAGGAACGCATGCTGGTGCTCGGCAGCGACGATCCGGCGCAGGTGCGCGCCGTGCTGCGCGAGGAACTGCTGAACCTGGTGGACGTCTCGTTCAACCGTAGGATCGCCTCGCGCCGCGTCACCAACGAAGAGGGACGCGAGGTGCCCGCCGTCGTGATGATGGTCGGCGTGAACGGCACCGGCAAAACCACCACCGCCGGGAAACTGGCGCGTGTGCTGGTGGCGCAGGGGCGCAGCGTCGTGCTGGGCGCTGCCGACACCTTCCGCGCCGCAGCCGCAGAGCAGCTGCAGACCTGGGGCGAGCGCGTGGGCGTGCCGACGGTGCGTTCCGATAAGGACGGGGCCGACCCGGCGGCGGTCGCTTTCGACGCGGTGCGCCGCGGCGTAGAGGAAACCGCAGACGTTGTGATCGTGGATACCGCTGGCCGCCTGCAAAACAAGCGCGGTCTGATGGACGAGCTGGGCAAGGTGCGCCGCGTGGCCGAAAAGGGCCTGGGCGGCGCTGGCGTGCAGGAAGTGCTGCTGGTGATCGACGCGACCACCGGGCAGAACGGTATGCAGCAGGCCCGCGTGTTTTCCGAGGTGGTGCAGATTACCGGCATTGCCCTGACGAAGCTGGACGGCACCGCCAAGGGCGGCATCGTCATGAACGTGCAGCGCGAGCTAGGCGTGCCGGTGAAACTTGTCGGCCTGGGTGAGGGCATGGATGACCTGGCCCCGTTCGACCCGTACGGATTTGTTGATGCCCTGCTGGGCGAGGAGGCGAAGTAGTAAAAATGACTTTCCTACGCAATGTACGTATCGCGGACGGTAGCGATCCCCGCGTTACCCGCAAGGTAGATATCGAGCTGGACGGCGCGAACATCGCCGCGATCACCGACGCCGCCGGCCAGGTAGCGGAGGGCGATATCGACGGCCGCGGCCTGTTCGCCATCCCCGGCGTGGTCAACACCCACGCGCACGTGGACAAGTCCTGGTGGGGCAGGGACTGGCAGAGCTACGGCGGCGAAAACACCCTCGACGGCCGTATCCAGCACGAGCGCGCCCGACGCGGTGAACTGGGAATTCCCGGCGTAGACGTCACCTCGCAGGTGCTGGAGCAGTTCGTGCTGCACGGCACCACCGCCATGCGCAGCCACGTGGACGTCGATCCCGGAATCGGCCTTACCGGGCTGGAAGTGGTGCGCGAAGCTGTCGCTAAGGTCGCCCCCGACATGCTGTTTGAACTGGTCGCATTCCCGCAGGACGGTGTGCTGCGCCGCGATGGCGTGGACGAGCTGCTGCGCGCGGCAGCACGCGAGGGCCTGGCCGAACACATCGGCGGTCTGGACCCGGCCGGGATCGACCGCGACCCCGTCGGCCAGCTTGATCTGCTGTTTGAGATCGCGGAAGAAACCGGCTGCGGCATCGATATTCACCTGCACGACGGCGAAAGCCTGGGCGGTTTCCAGTTCGAGCTGATCCTGGACCGCGTGGAGGCGCTCGACCTCAAGGGGAAGGTAACCATCGCGCACGGCCTGGCGCTCGGCGGCCTGCCCGCCCGCCAGCAGGAAAGCATCATCGCTCGCATGGCCGAGGGCGACGTTTCGCTGACCACCGTGGCTCCCGCCTACGTGGCCCCGCTGCCGCGCCGCCTGCTGCGCGAGGCCGGGGTACGCGTCGGCTTCGGTACCGATGGCATCCGTGACCTGTGGAGTCCCTACGGCGACGGCGATACGCTGCGGATCGCGCTCAACTACGCCCGCATGAGCGGTGCCCGCTACGACGAGGAACTGGTGGAGGTGCTGGACTGGGCTACCGGTGCGGCGCACACCTTCGTGGGCGGACAGCCGACCGGTATCAAGCCGGGGGAGCGGGCGGACATCGTGCTGCTGGACGCGGAGAACCCGATGGACGCGCTGGTGCGCGCCCCGCGCAGGGAAATGGTGCTGCTGGCGGGCAAGCTCGCGTACTCGCTCCGCTAGACTGTCACGGCACAAGCCAACCAAAGGATAAATAGGCGTGTTTAACAATCTTTCCGATCGCATAACCGCATCCCTGAAGGGGCTGCGCGGGCACGGCCGCCTGACCGAGGCCGACGTAGACAAGACGGTGCGCGAGATTCGTCGCGCGCTGCTCGATGCCGACGTCGCGGTTCCGGTGGTGCGCGAGTTCGCCTCCCGCGTTAGGGAAAAGGCGCTCTCGGAGGAAGTATCGAAGGCGCTGAACCCGGCGCAGCAGGTCGTCAAGATCGTGCACGGCGAACTGGTGGAGATCCTGGGCGGGGCGAGCGGTTCGCTCACCTTCGCCAAGAACCCGCCCACCGTGATCATGCTTGCCGGTCTGCAGGGTGCCGGTAAGACCACCCTGGCGGGCAAGCTCGCCAAGTGGCTGAAGGACGAGGGGCACACCCCGATGCTGGTCGCTGCCGACCTGCAGCGCCCGAACGCCGTTAATCAGCTGCAGATCGTCGGTGAGCGCGCGGGCGTGACCGTGTTCGCCCCCGAGCCGGGCAACGGCGTCGGCGATCCGGTGCTGGTGGCGATGAACGGCGTTTCTACCGCGCAGTTCCAGCAGCACGACGTCGTGATCGTCGATACCGCGGGCCGCCTCGGTATCGACGAAGAGATGATGCAGCAGGCTCGGGACATCCGCGATGCGGTGAACCCGCATGAGACGCTGTTCGTGGTAGACGCGATGATCGGTCAGGACGCGGCCAATGTGGCGCAGGCGTTCCGCGATGGCGTCGGCTTCACCGGCGTGGTGCTGTCCAAGCTGGATGGCGACGCGCGCGGTGGCGCCGCACTTTCGATCACGGGCGTCACCGAGCGCCCGATCCTGTTTGCCTCCACCGGCGAGAACCTCGATGACTTCGAGCGTTTCCACCCGGACCGCATGGCGAATCGGATCCTCGACATGGGCGACGTGCTGACCCTGATCGAGCAGGCGGAAAAGAACTTCGATCAGGCCCAGGCCGAGAAGATGGCCCAGAAGTTGGCCAGCGATGAGGACTTCACGCTGGACGACTTCCTGGTGCAGATGCAGCAGCTCAAGAACATGGGCTCGCTCAAGAAGATGCTGGGTATGCTGCCCGGTGCCGCCCAGTTCAGGGCGCAGCTCGATCAGTTCGATGAGCGCGATATCACCCGGGTCGAGGCGATGATTCAGTCGATGACCCCGGCCGAACGCCAGGACCCGAAGCTGATCAACGGCTCCCGCCGGGCCCGCATCGCGAAGGGCTCCGGCACCACCGTCACCGAGATCAACCAGCTGCTGGAACGCTTCAAGCAGGCGCAGCAGATGATGCGTTCGATGAAGCGTGGCGGCGGCATGGGCGGCGGTATGCCTGCGATGCCGGGAATGCCCGGCATGGGGATGGGCAAGAAGTCGCGCGGCAAGGCGCAGGCGGGTAAGAAGGGCAAGAAGTCTCGCTCCGGTAACCCGGCCAAGCGCGCCGCCGAGGAGAAGGCCGCCGCGCAGCGTTCCGCTAACGCGGGAGGCAGCGCGTTCGCCCCGCCGTCCCTGCCGCAGGGCGGATCCGCCGCGAACCTGGACGACGTGGAACTGCCCGACGCGCTGAAAAAGATGTTCGGCAAATAGTCGAGACGTCCGACACACCAGAGGATGAGCCGCCCTTCCGGGGCTGACCCGACGGGCGGCTCTCTGGCATAATCTGTAACTGTATGCGTCCGTGACGGCCCTCTACTGTGTACGGCGCGCAACCATCCGAGGATCCGGCGTCCCCGCACACCCCACAGGGAAGCCGCACGTCTCACAAGCGAAACTAAGAAGGAGTCCACTACCGTGGCCGTCAAAATCCGCCTGAAGCGTCTTGGCAAGATCCGTGCACCCTACTACCGCATCGTTGTGGCTGACTCGCGCAAGAAGCGCGATGGTGCCGTGATCGAAGAGATCGGCAAGTACCACCCCACCGAGGAGCCCTCGTTCATTGAGGTTAAGTCTGAGCGCGCTCAGTACTGGCTGGGTGTCGGCGCGCAGCCGACCGAGCAGGTTGCCGCGATCTTGAAGATCACCGGCGACTGGCAGAAGTTCAAGGGCGAAGAGGGCGCCGAAGGCACCCTCAAGACCAAGGCCCCCAAGAAGGCTGCCGCCGAGCTGATCGCCGAGGCCGACAAGGCTGCTGCTGAGAAGCGCGCCGAGGTCGAGAAGAGCAAGGCCAGCGCTGAAGAGGCTGCCGCCGAGGAAGCGACCGAAGAGGCCGCCTCCGAGGAGACCGCCGAAGAGGCTCAGGAGGCCTGAGCGTGAGCGCGTCAGCGGAAGCCCTCGAGCACCTGGTGCGTGGGATCGTAGATAACCCGGACGACGTCGTGGTGAAGGAGAAAAACCTGCGCCGCGGGCCCCTGCTGGAAGTCAGGGTGAATCCGGAGGATCTCGGTCGCGTAATCGGCCGCAGCGGTCGTACCGCACGTGCACTGCGCACCGTCACCGGCGCGCTGAGCGAGGGCGGTGTGCGCGTCGATATCGTCGACGTCGACCGCCGCTGAGCAAACAGTTTTGGCTAGCGTAGGGCGGCATCGCACATAGTGCGGTGCCGCCCTCGCTCTTTTCTATAAGGACAAACATGAGCACTTTTGAGGTGGCCGTAGCCACGATCGGCAAGGCCCACGGGCTAAAAGGCGAGGTGGCGCTGATTCTGCGCACCGATCAGCCGGAAGAACGGCTGGCTCCCGGCAGCGAATTCGCGGTCGAGGTGGACGGCGTAACCTACCCGCTGACCGTGGCGAAGACCCGCGTGCAGCAGGGGCGCTGGTACGTGCGCTTCGTTGAGATCACCGACCGTGGACTGGCCGAGGGGCTGCGCGGCGCCGAGCTGACCACCGAGGTGGACGAGGACGAAGAGGCGGAAGACGACGCCTGGTATCCGTCGCAGCTGCGTGGCCTGGAGGTGCGCACCCCGGAGGGGGAGGTGCTGGGCAGCGTGCTGGATCTGGAACATTACCCGGCGCAGGACCTGCTCATCGTGCGCACCCCGGACAAGCGCCGCGTCATGCTGCCGTTTGTGACCGCGCTCGTGCCCGAGGTGAACGTGGCAGACGGCTACCTGGTGGCGACCCCGCCCGGCGGCCTGTTCGATCCGGAAGACGCGTGAGATAAGTGCGCATAGACGTAATCAGCATTTTCCCCGAGTACCTGGAACCGCTCAGGCTGTCCCTGCTCGGTAAGGCCCAGCGAGAGGGCCTGCTTTCCCTTAACCTGCACAACCTGCGCGACTTCACGCACGATCGCCACCGGACGGTGGACGATACCCCGGCGGGCGGCGGAGCGGGCATGGTCATGAAGCCCGAGCCGTGGGCCGAAGCGTTCGCGCACGTGCTGGCCGCGGGCCGCTCCGCGGGGCACGGCGAACCGCTGGTGATCTTCCCGAACCCCGCCGGTGAACGCTTCAGCCAGGCGCGGGCGCAGGAACTGTCGGGCCATGACTGGCTGATCTTCGCGTGCGGCCGCTACGAGGGAATCGACGAGCGGGTGTATGACTACCTGGCCGATTCCGGCATCGCGGTGGCGCTGCTTTCGCTCGGCGACTACGTGCTCAACGGCGGCGAGGTGGCGGTGCTCGCGATGACCGAGGCGATCGTGCGCCTGGTCCCCGGAGTGGTCGGCAACCCCGAAAGCGTGGTCGAGGAATCGCACAGCAACGGCCTGCTCGAATACCCGCTCTACACGAAGCCCGCCGTCTGGGTGGACCCTGCCGGCACAGAGAGGGCGGTGCCGGAGGTGCTGCTCGGCGGCGACCACGGCAAGGTGGCAGCCTGGCGGCGGGAACAGTCCCTGGAACGCACCCGGCAGCGTCGGCCCGACCTGCTAGAAAACTAAGGCTCGCTGCCAGCGCGCCGCTCCCGTCACAGCGACTTGGCTGACGGGGGAGGATCTGGCAGAATCGGTTACTGACTGTGTGCCGTGGACGCCTCTGCCTCGGGGGAGCGAGCGTCCGCTAAATCGGCACACTGCACAAATTCCGACCGGCCACGCCGGTCACGACACAAGTCCTATCGACCCGGGGCGAGGGATGGAGAAGATTAATGCATAATCTCGATGCTATTGATGCGGCGTCGCTGCGCGACGATGTTCCCGCATTCCGCCCCGGCGACAACGTGAAGGTTCACGTGAAGGTCGTCGAAGGCAACCGCTCCCGTGTCCAGGTTTTCCAGGGCTACGTGATCGGCCGCCAGGGCCGCGGCGTGGGCGAGACCTTCCGCGTCCGCAAGGTTTCCTTCGGTGTTGGCGTTGAGCGCGTCTTCCCGGTACACGCCCCCACGATCGAAAAGATCGAGGTCGTTACCCGTGGCGACGTTCGCCGCGCGAAGCTGTACTACCTGCGCAAGCTGCACGGTAAGAAGGCTCGCATCAAGGAAAAGCGCGACCATAGCTGATCTCTCAGCGCAGAGGGCAAGGCCCCGCAGGCTGCTACGCGCAGTCGTGGGCCTTGCCCTTTTTGCTGCCTTTTTCGCGGCCGCAGTGCTGGCCTGCCGGGCCTACCTGTTCGACGTCTACCGGGTTTCGTCGGCTTCCATGGAACCGACCCTGCCCGTCGGCACCCTGGTTGGTGTGAGCCCCGGTAGCGAGGGGGTGCAACGCGGCAGCCTGGTGGTGTTCCCCGCGTCGGCGCTGAACCTGCCAAGCACGCACCGGCACCTGATTAAACGGGTGATCGCGGTGGGCGGGGACGAGCTGATTTCCAGGGACGGCAGGCTCATCTTGAACGGCAAACCGCTAAGGGAATCGTACCTGGCCCCCGGCAGTGGCGCGGGCGCGATAGATTTCCACGTTAAGGTGCCCGCCGGGCACGTGTGGCTGCTGGGGGACAACCGCGATTCGTCGCTCGATTCCCGCGCCGCGCTCGGCTTGCCGGGAGGCGGGATGCTGGAGGTAGCGGACATCACCGGCGTTGCGCATTGGCGGCTGGAGCCTTTCAGGTTTAAAGCCGACCAGCTCAAGTAGGATAGGGACGATATGACGACGCATCCTGAGACGGAGGCCGACGCGCAAGACGGCGCGGAGGAGGCCCCGCAAGAGACTAAGCAGAAACGGTCCTTTGGCAGGATCGTCGCCGAATACGCGCTGACGCTGTTCATCGCCCTGATCATCTCCATGCTGATCAAAACGGTGGTGCAGCCGTTCTACATCCCCTCTTCTTCGATGGTGCCGACGCTGCAGGTGAAGGATCAGATCCTGGTTTCGCGCCTTTCGCCCGAATACATCAAGCTGCAGCGCGGCGACGTGGTTGTGTTCGAGGACCCGGACGACTGGTTAGAGGGCGTGCCCGTCAGCCATTCCTTCGGGGCCAGGCTTGCGAAGCTGCTTTCCTATGTTGGCCCGGTGATCGATCCGTCCAACCCGCACCTGGTGAAGCGCCTGATCGGACTGCCCGGCGATCACGTGGTGTGCCGGGAACGCGGCGCCGAGCTGGAAGTGAACGGCGTGGTGGTGCACGAGCCTTACATCAACCCGGACGGTTCCGCCTGCGCCCGGCCCTTCGATGTGGTGGTTCCCGCCGATCATCTTTGGGTGATGGGCGATAACCGCTACGGTTCGGCCGATTCCTCCTACCATTACGCGCAGGACCCGCGCGAGGCCGCGCGCCATGCTTTCGTTCCGATAGGGAAAGTTAGCGGGCGGGCCGAGCTGGTGATGTGGCCGATCAGCAACTGGAGACTGCTCAACCAGGGCCGGGAGGCTTTCGTGGGCGTCCCGAACCGGGGCTAACGTGGCAGCCGTAGCGCCGACGCTGGAACTGGAACGCGCCCTCGGCGGCCGCGTGATCGGCCTGGACGAGGTGGGCAGGGGAGCGCTGGCCGGGCCGGTGGCCGTCGGCGCTTGCCTGGTGGACACCGAACTGACGCAGTTCCCGGCGGGCGTGCGCGATTCCAAGCTACTTACCCCGAAGCGGCGCCTGGCGCTCGCGGAGCAGATCCCGCAGTGCGCCCCCTGCGCCGTGGGCATGGCCGAACCGGGGGAGATAGACGAACTGGGCATCACCCGCGCCTTGGCGCTGGCCGCAAAGCGGGCTCTGGCGGGTCTGGGTGAAGAAGCGTTGCGGGGAGTGGACGCGATCCTGCTGGACGGCAGCCACGACTGGCTGAGCGCGTACGGGGGAAGCCTGCCCGCGCCCGTGACGGTGCGGCCGAAGGCCGATAGGGACTGCCTGAGCGTGGCCGCCGCGAGCGTGGTGGCGAAGGTGGCTCGCGACGAACTGATGGTTACGCTGGCCGCGCGGCACCCGCAATACGCGTGGGAAAGCAACAAGGGCTACGGCTCCGCCGTGCACCGGCAGGCGATCCTGGAGCACGGCGTGAGCGAGCAGCACCGGGTGAGCTGGAACCTGGGCGGTGCGGCGGCGCATACTGTGGCGGCGCCGCCGGTAGCGCAGGCTGCGGCTGCGGCTGCGGTAGAAGTGGCTGAGGGGGACGAAGCGGTGTCGCAGGATCCGCCCGCTGTGGCATACCCTGGGGCTGGACAAGAGGAAGGAACACTCTGGTGAGCACGCACGACCTGGAAAACTACGAATCCGAGATGGAGCTGCAGCTCTACCGGGAATACCGGGACGTGGTGGGCCTGTTCAGCTACGTGGTGGAAACCGAAAGGCGTTTCTACCTGGCTAATCAGGTGGACCTGCAGGTGCGCACCGCTGGCGGCGAAGTGTTCTACGAACTGACGCTGGCCGACGCCTGGGTGTGGGATGTTTACCGTTCCTCCCGCTTCGTGCGCAACGTGCGCGTGGTGACGTTCAAGGACGTCAACATCGAGGAGCTGACCAAGCAGGAGCTGCGGATCCCGGAGTAGGGAATCTTGGGGGTTTTGGGCCCCGCCGTGACGTTTGGGTGCAGAAACGTTAGGTAAAAGGGCGTTTTAGCAGCACTTAGTGCACCCAAATGTTAGTCAGCAGGGACGCTGACGGATAGCGCATGGGTTGTACACAGCGGTTCGCCAGCGCATATTTTCCACAGGCCCGACAACCTATGCCGGCAGCGGCGCGATGCTGTCGGCATGGAAACCGCAATCACGCCGCCAGTCGCCACCGTCTCTCACGCCCCAGACCCGGAAACCGAGTCCCCGCCCCGTCTTTGCCGCGTCTCATCGCTGAGCCGCAAAGAGACCGGCCTGCTCGGTGAGCACCTTGCGGCCCGTTACCTGCGGGGCCTGGGCTGGCAGATTCTGCAAACCAACTACCGTGGCGGCAGGGGAGAGATCGACATTGTGGCGCGGGACGGCGAAACGCTTGTGTTCGTGGAGGTCAAGACCCGCCGCAGCGTCCTCACCGGCCCGCCGCAGGAGGCGGTCACGGAGGCGAAACTGCGCCGCATTCGCAGGGTTTGCGGGGCGTTCTTTGAGGAGTTTTCGCCGCGCCACCGCGATAGCCGGATAGACGTTATCGCTCTGATGCTGGACCCCGCCCAGTTCTGTCCCGAACACGGCAGCGCCGCGTGGGATAGCGCTGACTGGTGGGAAGGCGTGCACGTCAGCCACCTGCGGGGAGTCGGTGCATGAGCATCGGCCGTACCGCAACGGTTCTACTGCGCGGGCTGGAGGGCGTAATCGTTCAGGTAGAGGCCGACGTCAGCCCCGGCCTGCCCGCCTTTCACATGGTTGGCCTGCCCGACTCCTCCACCCTGCAGGCCCGCGAACGCGTACGTTCCGCTACCCAGCACGCCGGGGTGCCGCTCCCGGCCCGCCGCATCACCGTGAACATGACCCCGGCCTGGCTGCCCAAACACGGCTCCGGGCACGACCTAGCGATAGCGGTCGCAGTGCTTGCCGCGCACGAAGCGCTCGGCGTTAAAAGCGCGGCGGAATCCGTGCACTACGCGGAGGTCGGGCTGGACGGCACACTGCACCCGGTGCCGGGCGTGTTGCCCGCAGTCTTGGCGGCGGCGCAGGCCGGATATAAACGCGTGGTGGTGGCCGCCGAAGCGCAGCGAGAAGCCAGCCTGGTGCCGGGGGTGGAAGTGGTCGGCGCCGCTACCCTAGCGGAAGTTATCGCGTTCCATCGCGGGGAGCCAGCAGCGACAAAACCGATCGGCTCCGGGCAGGCCGACGCGGAACAGGAGGCACCCGAAACCCAGGCCGCCGGTGACGCCCCAGATTTCGCGGACGTGCTGGGCCAGGCAGAGGCGCTACAGGCGGCGCTTGTCGCGGCCGCGGGCGGGCACAACCTTTTCCTACTCGGCCCGCCCGGTGCGGGAAAGTCCATGATCGCGAAGAGGCTGCCCGGTATTTTGCCGCCCCTCACCGACGAAGAGGCCGTGCAGGTCAGCGCTATCGCCTCGCTATCCGGAGTGTTCGATGCGAGCGGTGGTCTGCTGCGCACCCCGCCGATGGTCAGCCCTCACCACAGCACATCCATGGCCGCGCTAGTAGGAGGCGGTAGCGGCATGGCCGCGCCGGGAGCGATCTCCCGCGCCCACTGCAGCCTGCTGTTCCTGGACGAGGGCGTGAAATGCCAACCACACCGGGTGCACTGATAGCTCTGCCGTGAGCGTCGAGGCTGGAACCATGGCTCGAGATTGCTTGCGGTTAGATGTAGAGGAGTGCGCCACTTGTGGCGGTGTAACGCGGACTCATCAGATGGCCAGGGCCGGGCCACTTAATGTGGCGACTGTGCTTCTCAACCTCACCTGTGCCGTCACTCCAGTTCTTCCCAGAGGGCCAGTCGCAGACTACCTCGTCGGCGGCTGGTGTTTATCCCCGGCAGGAAGAATATCCTTGAGTCATGACGACAGATCGTGCGGCGAATTCCTACTCCACGGGTGGTGGAGGCGTTGTCCTGGAGCACCGTTACGCTGCGACCCTCCTCGCGCGATTGCTCGTCGGAGCACCTTGTGCAGAGATCGGTGACAACATCGAACTAACCAAGGTGCGCCTTCAGGCGAGTGACATCAGCGCTGTTGACGACATCGTCCTTGAGGGTAAAGCGCCCGAAGGGGCCCTCCATCGAGCCTCTATCGGAGTTCGTCGCAATCCAGCCCTTAACTCCAGTGACAAGACCTCTATCCCACTCATTCGCGCCTTCCTGGAGGTTGTCACGGAGCACTGGGACGAAGTGTTCACTGGGCGATGGTCGCTGGTGCTGGCCGTAGCCGGGTCGAGACAGGCGTTTGGGGAGGTAGCAGCACTCTCGGTCATCGCCCGGTCGGTTTCTAACGCCGACGCCTTCGACGCCGCCGTGAATCGCCCAGGAGCTACCAACGCTCCTACTCGTAATCGCCTGGTGCATCTGAAGAAGCTGGTTGCCGCCGCGGCCGAGGACACCGACCTAGCCAACCTCGGCGTGGATGAGCTCGTTTGGAGACTGCTGTCGAACCTGTCCATCCGTACCTTGAAGCTTGAAGGAACTGACACGTCTGACAGATCGTCTGCCGTCTCAGTCCTCCAGGGGGCCGTACTTGATGGAACGTCGGCAACGGCAGAGGCCGTGCTTCACAGTCTTACCGAGCTCGTCGGAGAATACGCCCCATCTGGTGCTCAGGTGACAGGTGCGATGTTGCGCCGCCGCCTTACTACCTATCCGTTGAAGCAGTTCGGGCCTCACCAGCGTGCCTGGGCGATCGTCGAACGACTTGATGGTCTCCTACGCCAGCAGACTCGTTCGACCATCTCTGCTGGGACCGAGTCGGTTCATCTTCAGCGTGATGAAGCTGTCGAAGCGCTCCGGCGGGCAATGGAGGCCTGTGCTGATGCAGGCGGGCCGCTCATAGTTACGGGCGAGCCAGACGTCGGCAAGTCTGCGCTCTCGGTGGCAGTCGGGGACTTGCTACGCGCCAACGGAGCGTTAGTCGTGTGTATGAGCCTCCGAGACGTTCGTGGCAGTGTCCTTGAGTTCGAGAACCAACTTGGCGGAGTGACTCTGACTGACCTCTTCGGTGGCGCGCCGACCGCCGCGGCGCGCTTGCTCGTAGTCGACGGGTGCGAAGCAGTCTTGGAGGGCCGCGAGTCGCTCTTCACGGAATTGACTGCGTCGGCAATGAAGCAATCCATGGGCGTCGTGGCAGTTACGCGGTCCGACGGGGCGAAATTTGTGGGAGCTGTCTTGCAGCGGGTAGCCAATACGGTGGATCCCCTGCAAAAGGTGCAGATCCATGTGGTTCAGGAACTCACCCAGGCAGAACGCGCGCTCCTCGCCGAACGCATCCCTGGGCTAACCCGAGTCAACGAGGACGCCAAATCCAATTGGTTGCTCGGGCGCCCGGGGCTGGTCGACGCCTTACTTCGTTCTGGCAGGCATATTGAACCCGATCGTCTCCTCTGCGAAGCAGATGTCTACGTCGCCGTTTGGAACGGCCTCGTGCTCCGCGACGGGACGCATATACCGGGTACTGCGCTACCCGAGGAACGCGAAGATGCAGCCCTCACGGTCGCTCGGCGGCGTCTCGGACTGCAGGAGGCAATTCCTATTTCGGCCGCTGTCAGAGAGCTGCGTTCCGATGGAGTCTTCCGCGCCGATACGAACCCTGCCCTCTCTCAAGGGCCTGACTTCTCAACAGACCTGTACCGCGACTTCGCGTTATGCAGGCTCTTCCTGTCAGTCGGATGGACACCGCTCACCAAGAACGCAGCGCCCCGCTGGACGATTCGGGCAGTGAGGTTGGCGTGCGAAGCGCGTCTGGCAAACCTAGGTGATCGAACACGCCGCCAAGTCTGGGATGAGCTGGCCGAGGAGTTCAATACCATCGCCGCTCGTGAAGGGGTCCGATGGGGAGAAATCCCAATCGAAGCCCTCCTAACCGTTGGCGATGCACGCGAGGCGATCGGGGATCTCTGGGACGTACTCCAACGAGGAGAGGGCCTCGACACGCTGTTGCGCATTGCGGCTTCGCGATACGTAGGCATGTTCGGTGACCGGTTCGCGTTGGCTCCCATTGTTGAGGTTGCCTTCTGCGAAGATAGAGACCTCGGGTGCCCGCGGGTCGGCACGCGCTATACCCGGCAAGAACAAGTCCAGGAACTGGTACTCGCGTGGTTGCGCGGCGTGGCTCACGCCGGAGTAGGTCCTGACCCTCTCCGTCAACGAGTGCGTGAAACGATCCTCGGACAAGGCCGGCCCCTTTATGACGAGTTCGCAATCCAAGCTCTAGCTGCACTGGGTAAAGACCTCAACGACGATGCTGCCTCGTGGCTACGCACAGTCGCTCGCGAGCAGCCGAATTCACTTCGCGAGATACCCGAGTCACCGTCCTCGGTGCGCGCTTTGGCACCAATCGACCCCGACCTCCTCCTCGAACTCACCGAGGCCTACTACATCGAGCAACCCCAACCAGAAGATACTGAACTCGGATGGGTCGGTCTGAGGGAATGCAGACCTCTCCACGACGGGATTCGTGGCTTCAGACATGGAGACAAATTCGGGTTCGGGCCGCCTAGTGCCGCCTGGTACTTCGGTCCCTTCTTCGAGCTGCTGAACCTAACGCCGCTCAAGACCATCGTGTTCATAAATCGGATGCTAAACCAGGCGGCTCTTTATCGCGTCACAGACGAGACCCAGACTGTGACCGCAGGCCTTGACTGGAGCAGCTATCCTGGCGTGTCGCTACATCTGACTGCCAAGAGCGGGCTGCGGCACTTCGTAGGAGACTCCCACGTGTGGAGTTGGTACCGCGGTACCAGTGCCGGTCCCTACCCGTGCATGAGCGCACTCCTTGCGCTCGAACGCTTCATCGACCACTTGCACAGCGAAGCTGAGATTCCATTGGCCTTAATCGTCGATCTCCTACTGGAGGACTGCCACAATCTCGCGATTCCCGGCCTGCTCTACGGATTCTTGACCCGACACCTCGACGATGTGGGAGACCTTCTCGACCCGTTTTTCGCAGACGTGGACGTCTGGCACTTGGAGATTGAACGCGTGACGTATGAAGGGGCGTTCACCGTTCGAGACCGTGACGCCGATATGCTGACAGGCCAGGACAAGCGCAGGTACTCGCCTCACGATACTGTCGGCTGGATGGTCGTCAACGCGCATGCGGCTGGCAACCAGGCACGTCTCGACCAACTTAGTGCAGTCGGCTCACGGCTACTGGAGTCGGCTCAACGGAGTGTTGACGCCGAAAAAACAGCGGCATCGGATCCAACACCTGCCGAAGCAGATTTGACGAGAGAAGGACAGGAACAGTACCTGGCTATGATCGGCAGCTGGGCTGCGGAGTTCAGCGCCGAGAACTACGGGGCATCCGTTGTCGACGGCGACATCCTCGTTCAGTTTGAGCGTCCGGCAAAAATCGAAGCTGCACTAGAGCCAGTTAACGCTCAGATCAACATGACGCAGGTGTTCACGCGGCTGGAGGTCGCATACGCGTTGAAGAACGAGACACCTGAGGCGTGGCCGGTTGACTCGATCGCTGCGGACATTGCCGAGGTGAGACGTCTCATGGATGAGAGCTCGTTCACGATGTTCGACCGGCACGAAAACTCCGTTGTCGCACTCGCGGCCGCAGCCCTGCGCGCGCACGCTTTAAGCCTTGTGTCACTAGAACCGACCGATCTGGACTGGGCGGTCGACAGCGTGCTCGCTGCAGCTGAAGAGCCATGGATAGACAGTTTCAGCACCTCCTCAATCCTCTTTTCCATGAGGGCCGATCGTGCCGCGGCTATCGCGGTACCGCTTCTACTCCTGCCGGTCTTCGAGCACCTGGACGTGGATGCTGCTCGCCTTCAAAGAGCATTGATCTCGCTGGCGACGAGTGTCTACGACGAGGTTCGCACCGCCTTCGCGAAAGGGGCGGCTCCTGTATGGGCGGCAGACTGCGCGACCAGCAAAGGGATGGTTTGCACGCGACACGAGCCGTTGTGGGAGGCCATCCAGGCCTGCATTTCGACCGTTCGCCTAGGGCCGTGGGAGCACGAAACGCAACGCCGGAAACCTATCCGACTTGAGGGTCCCTTTGAGCAAACGCTACTGAGAGTCCCCGGAGAGGAACTTTTGGTCAACCGTCTCCGAATGCCAGTGGTCTGCAACCACGCCGCGCTCTCGTCCAAATGTACGGTTGCACGCGCGGAACTCCTCGCTAGCCCGCTTTGGGACGCTCATCTGCGAGCCCTTGATCACGCCTGGCGCGAGAACTACGACCACTTGGACGAACGCCATCATGAGCTCGTCGCACGCCTGTTCATCCAGCTTGCAACCGAAGGAGACAGGGAGGCTCTCAACGCGCACCTCCGCCTTTTCGCGTCGAACGCACACGCCCTTCATTCGTTGCTTCACAGTTTCGCTACCGTGTTCAGCTATGACGACGAACTGCGCACCCTGCTGGCAGAGTTCTGGCCGCCATTAATGGCGACGGTTCTCGACGAGATCGACTCAGGCGCGAACCTGATCGACGATTCCACCTCGTGGTACGACTACGCCATCGCCGCACTGCTTCCTGTACCGAAGGTCAAGCCGGAAGACTTTGCCCCCGATGCAACGCTGAACAGCTGCAGAGCTTCTTGGGTACCGCCTGACGCCTTCGAAGAGGTGATCGATCGATGGCTGGACATTGGGAAAGGCGAGCCGAAGTGCGCCGAGGCCGTGGCGCAGTTCGCCCGGATGGCCCCGACCAGTTGGCAGGCAACAACCGGACTCGTCTGGTTGGAGAGAGTGCTTCACGGAAGGTTCGGCGTGTTCGCAAACTGCACTTGGTTAGTTACTAACTGGCTAGAGGAGCTTAGTGCCTCCACAGCTGTGAAGGGCCCGTCGCTTGCCCGCTACCGCCGTATCGTGGACGGACTCGCCGCAGCTGGCGATTCGGCGTCTATAGTGCTCCAACAGCTTGAAGAGAGTTAGCCGCTCATTCGGCGGCGGCGCCTCACCCCGCCTGAAGTAGCCCTGGGAAATGACCTATCCCTCTGCACGTAATTCTAGGCGAAAGGACGTGGCCAGGGGCGCTAGACAACGTCCGCGCATGGGCATTACCGGGTGTACATTAACTAGCGTGAGTGGGCGAGATTTACCGCGATGAGCGGTTTGGATCTCCGTTACGATCGACCTGTCCGTAGGGGTGTGCTTTCTATGCGGCAACGAGGATCGCGAGATGACAACTACGCCCCGTCAGCATTGGCGTCCGGCCGCTGCCAGGCGGGACCATGACAGCCAAACTGCCCAAGATGGGACACATCGGTGGCGCGAACTTGCACACATTGGCTGCAGTGAAACGCACACTTGCGAGTCTTCTTACTCCTCGCTATCCTCGCTCAGGCTCAGGCTCAGGCTCAGGCTCAGGCTCAGGCTCCAGCGCGCTCGCGCCAGCCACTCATCATAGGTCAGTGCCTCCGGATAGGAGAGATGACGGCGATACAACTCGAACGCCCGTACTTTGTCGGGATGCAGTCGGTCGTTGCGCATGAGGGACGATAATCGCCCGATGATCACGTATGAACGAGGTGCGCCTGCGTAGACCTGCTTACCCGTGTCGTAGCCTACTTCGTCGCGAGTGGAGAGCTATTTTTCGAGGTCGTCCCGTGACCGGTCAGCAGTGATGTGGGCCTGGGCAACGCCGCCTGATACTGCGTGGGAGGGGGCCCAACATCCTGATCTGTAGGGATCCTTCTCGAGCAGTGGGTCGTCGTGTAACTTTATCTCAGTCAGAATGAGTGATCGGACAGCGCCGCTTGTGGTTAGCATAGCGTCAACGCGCTTCCCGACGCCTGCAACTGTCGCTCCGCCAACTACCCGCTCCAACTTGGTTTGGTCCCACGACGTGAAGAGGGGACCCGACAACCCCACGCAGAGGATCCACGGATTCTCCTCGAATAAGCTCTGCGAAACGGCCTCCTTACCACCCCTTTCCCGGACGCGCTCGAACTCTTCGGGATTGCCTAGAAGAATCTCGAAGAGCCTAATAGCCGCCTTTTGGGCGGCAATGGCGATGACATCCTTGGCGGTCACATCGGACTTGATTATCTCCGCAAAGCCCTCTGGGTCACGGTCGTAGGCGGCGGTCAGGGCGTTCGGATCGGCCATGATTGCAGCGAGCAGGTCGTCGTCGAGTTTCAAGGGTTCCTCACCCGTGGGGTCGATGCCCTTGAGGGCATAGCACAACTTGATCAGGCGCCCCGTAGCCTCTTCGTCGAGACTCAAGAGGGTTTCGAGTTTCGCGTCATCGTTGGCCCGCCCGGTGACTTTTTCGAAGCACAGTTCGGCGACAGGGCCACGGTCGCGGATAATCCTCGCCTTAACCTGAACGCGGCCCTTCTGGCTCTGGTGGAGAGTCACTTCTTCCTCTTTTCCACGCACGTTGGGGGCGCAGTCCGCGTCCTCGCTGATTATCTGCCAGACGGTCCTAGTCGGCGCGCCTTCTTACGCTTTGCCGGTGGCACAATGTAGCCATGCCAGAAACCCAGCAGGACGTGCTCGCCACCTATCGGCGCGAGCTGGAGCTGGTGCGCGGCCTGTCCGAGCACACGGTGCGCGCCTACCTGCGCGAAGCCGCGAACCTGCTGACATACCTGGAAAAAGTCGAACGCCTGCCGCTTCCCGAACTAGACGTGCACGCGCTGCGCAGCTGGCTCGCCTCCCGCGCCGCCGACGGCCTCAGTAACACCTCCCTGGCCCGCGCCGCAGCCGCCACCCGTACCTTCACCCGCTGGCTGGCCGATACCGAACGCACCCCACACGACCCCGGCTCCGCCCTCGGCGCACCCAAACGCGGCCAATACCTGCCTGCCGTGCTCAGCGCCGCCCAAACCAAACAAATCCTCGAACCCGGCCCCGGCGCACCCCCCGCGCATCCCGGTAACGAAAACGAAAAAAACTCCGGCCCCGACCCGCTGGCCCTGCGCGATCAGGCGATCCTGGAAACCCTCTACTCCTGCGGCCTGCGCGTCGCAGAACTCTGCGCGCTCAACCTGGACTCGCTAAACAGCGAAAGCGCCACCCTGCGCGTTCACGGCAAAGGCGGCAAAGAACGCACCGTGCCCGTCGGTCGCCCCGCCCTCGTCGCCATAGCCGCATACCTGTCCGCCGGCCGCCCCGCACTAAACCCGCAGGCGGCGGAAAGCGCCCTCTACCTCGGGGCGCGCGGCAAACGCATCGGCGACCGCGCCGTGCGCACCATGGTCAGCAAACGCGCGGCGGGTATCGGCAAACACGTCACGCCCCACACCCTGCGCCACAGTGCCGCCACCCACCTGGTAGACGGCGGGGCCGATCTGCGCAGCGTCCAGGAATACCTGGGCCACTCCTCTCTCAGCACCACCCAGATCTACACCCACGTCACCCCCGAACGCCTACGCGCCGCCTTCACCCAGGCCCACCCGCGCGCCTAACGGTTTAAGCACGATAGGCCGCCACCCGCGCAGCAAAAGCAGCGGATCGATATATTCATCCCGTCCCAGGCGCGCCCCCAAGTGCAGGCAATGCGTCGCCGCGCAATGCCCCGGCTGCACCATCCCCAGAAACTGCCCGGCGCCCACCGGATCGCCCGCTCGCAGATCGCTCACCACCGGCTCATAGGTAGATAACAGGCCGCCCGCGTGCAGCACGCTCACCACCGGCCTGCCCGCCACCATTCCCGCAAAGCGCACCGTCCCCTCCTGCACCGCGTACACCTCGGGACCGGGAGAAGAAATATCGATCCCCCTATGCCCCGGCCCGTAACGGTGAGCGGGGGCGCTGAACCCGCGCACCACCCGGTGCGGCGGGGCCGTCGGCCATAGCCACCCGGCCTCACCCGCTTTCCCGGCCCGGCCGCCCGCACCTGCCGCGCTGGAGGCAGCGGCCTCACCGTAACCCGGCGAAACCCCGGACGCTTTACGAGCCGATGCCGTCGTACCTTGCACCCCTACGGTTTTTATTCCCGCGTCCCGCATATCAGTGCCCCGTATGCCAGAACCCTGAGCTCCGGTGCCCTGTACTCCGGCACCCTGCACTTCAGCACCTCTCACACCTGCACTGAGCAGCCGGTAAACGACCCCGCTCCCTAGCGGTCCCGTCTCGCCGCCCCACCCCTGGGCGGTGGTGGGCATCGAGAGCTGGGCGCAGCCGAGTAATAAACACGTAATAAGCAGCAGGTATCTCATGCCCTAAACCCTGCCCAAGCCCCCTCCCGGCGACCGCAAAGAGTGGAAAACCCGGTGTGATCCGAGCCACTAGGGACAACTGTCCCTGCTTTTTCGTTTCACTAGGCGTAGCGTGTGTTTTGTTGAGAGAAACGAATGTTTCAATAAACGAAACTACAGGTGGAGCAAAGATGTCTACTGGTCTAACGCTGCAGACCCTCACAGAACGCAAGATCGTTCCGGTGGTAGTGGTAAACGATGCGGCCAACGCGAACGGCCTGGCCGACGCCCTGGCCGGGGGAGGCCTGCCGGTTGCCGAAGTAACCTTCCGCACCGAAGCCGCCGCAGAAAGCATCAAAATCATGGCCGCGCGCGGCGATCTGATCGTTGGCGCGGGCACCGTCATCAAGCCGCAGCAGGTGGACGTCGCCGCCGACAACGGCGCGCAGTTCATCGTCAGCCCCGGCCTGCTACCCGAGGTAATCAAACGCGCCCAGGAAAAGGGCCTAATCGTGCTCCCCGGCGCTGTCACCCCCGGCGAAATCATGCGCGCCCTCAGCCTGGGCCTGGACACCGTCAAGTTCTTCCCCGCAGCCACCTACGGCGGCCCGGCCGCCCTCAAGTCGCTGTCGGCGCCCTTCCCCGGTGTGAGCTTCCTGCCGACGGGTGGCGTGAACGCCCAGAACGCGGCCGACTATCTGGCCCTGCCGTGCGTGAACGCCGTGGGCGGTTCCTGGATGGTTCCCGCCAAGGCGGTGGACGCGGGCGATTTCGCAAACGTGGAACACCTGGTCCGCGAGGCGGTCGCGGGCGTGGCCCACCTCTGAACGCGCATTCGCAGAAAAACTCCAGGAAAGGAAAACGGCAAGCAATGAGCAACATCAACCTTCGCCCCGCGGGCGAATGCGCGTTTGACGCGGTGAGCCTCGGTGAGGTCATGCTGCGGCTCGATCCCGGCGAGCGTCGCATCCGCACCGCCCGTCGCTTCGAGGCCTGGGAAGGCGGCGGTGAATACAACGTCGTGCGTGGCCTGCGCCGCGTGTTCGGCCTCAAGACCGGCGTCCTCACCGCCCTGGTCGATAACGAAATCGGCCGCCTGATCGAGGATTTTGTGCTGCAGGGTGGCGTGGATACCTCGCTCATCCACTGGCGCGAAAGCGACGGCATCGGCCGCACCGTCCGCAACGGCCTCAACTTCACCGAACGCGGCTACGGCGTGCGCGGCGCGGTTGGCTGCTCCGACCGCGGTAACACCGCCATCTCGCAGCTCGCCCCGCAGAACATCGACTTCGATCATGTATTCGGCGAACTCGGCGTTCGCTGGCTGCACACCGGCGGGATCTACGCGGCGCTTTCCGAACAGAGCGCCGAAACCGTGCTCGCCGCCGTGAGGGCCGCGAAGAAGCACGGCACGATCGTCTCCTACGACCTCAACTACCGCCCCTCCCTCTGGAAGGCTGTCGGCGGACAGGAAAAGGCCCAGCGGGTAAACCGAGAGATCGCCCGCTACGTGGACGTCATGATCGGCAACGAGGAAGACTTCACCGCCTGCCTCGGCTTCGAGATCGAAGGGGCCGACGAAAACCTGACCGACCTCGACCACGATTCGTTCGCCAAGATGATCGAACAGGTCGCGCAGGAATACCCGAACTTCCAGGTCATCGCCACCACCATGCGGGGCGTGCGCAGCGCGTCCAGCAACGACTGGGGAGCGATCGCCTGGTCGCGAAGCGAAGGCTTCGCAAACGCCATCCAGCGTGACCGGCTGGAGATTTTGGACCGCGTGGGCGGCGGCGATTCGTTCGCCTCCGGCCTCATCTACGGGCTCATCAACGGTGAACCGATCCAGAGCGCGGTAGACCTCGGCGCAGCACACGGCGCCCTGGCAATGACAACCCCCGGCGACACCTCAATGGCAACGCTCAAAGAAGTGCTGAAGCTGGCGGGCGGCGGTAACGCGCGCGTAGACCGCTAAACGCGCGGGGCAGAAAAATCCTTCACAAAACAACGGGCGGGGAGGCCCACAAATGAACATCTTTCTAGAAATCGTGCGAATGCCATCGGTGATCGTCGCGATAGTAACCCTCATCGGCCTGATCGCCATCGGCTCCAAAGCCACCAAGGTAATCTCGGGCACCACCGTCGCTTTCGTCGGCTTCACCATGATTAAGCTCGGCGCACACATCCTGGGCGACGTGCTCAGCCTGTTCAGCGACCTCTTCAAGAAGGCCTTCAACCTGCAGGGCATCGTGCCCAGTAACGAAGCGGTCATGTCGAAGCTGCTTCCCAGCCTCGGCACCACGGCATCGATCATCCTGGTGATCGGCCTGATCGTGAACATCCTGGTGGCACGCTTCACCCGCTTCAAGGCGGTCTACCTGTCGCTGCACCTCGCGCTGTTCTCGGCGTTCGCCATGGCTGCGGTGTTCTATGCGGCGGGCACCCCCACCTGGGCGGCGATCGTGTTCGGCGGCATCTGGCTCGGCCTCTACATGGCCATGAGCCCGGCGCTGATCTCGCGCTACACCAAGGACGTCGTTAATTCCGAGGATTACACTATCGCCCACTCCGGTTCCTCCGCCTACTTCATCGGCGCGTTCCTGGCCTCGAAGTTCGGCAACAAGGACCGCGACGCGGAGGACATCACGGTTAACGACAAGATCCTGTTCCTGAAGGACCCGAACGTCGCCACCTTCCTCACCATGTTCGTGCTGTTCTTCGTCTCCTCGCTGATCGCGGGCCCGGCGGAGGTACAGAAGGTAGCCGACCACAACTTCGTTCTGCTCTCGATGGACCAGGCGGCACGCTTTGCCGGCGGCCTGTTCATCGTGAAAGCCGGCATCAAGCTGTTCGTTGACGAACTGGTGCCCGCGTTCAAGGGCTTCGCGCGCATCTTCGCACCGAGCGCCATCCCCGGCGTAGACGTGCTGGTGCTGTTCGATCGTTCCCCCAACACCGCCCTGCTGGGCTTCCTCACCTCGTTCGGTACCGGCGTCGTGATGATGTTCCTGCTGCCGTTCTTCGGCCTCGCGGTGGTTATCCCCGGCCTGATGGCCTGCTTTATCACCGGCGGCGCGGCCGCCATCCTCGGCAACGCCCAGGGTGGTCTACGCGGTGCGGTCATCGCCTCCGTTGTCGATGGCCTGATGCTGTCCGTGCTCCCCGCAGTCTGCATGGGCATGTACGCCGGTACCTTCACGGAATTCAAGGTCGAAGGCTCCATGTTCGCTGATCCCGACATGCTGATCATGGCGACCTTCATCTGGCTCGCGGTAGCGTTCCTGCCCTCGCTCTTCGGCAAGGGCGGCGCAGCGAAGGCCGCGGCGAGCATCGCAAAGTAACCCCATCACCCAAAGAAGCACGAAAGGGCTTACCAAAATGTCTAACTTCTTCTTCCAGAGCGATCTCAAGACCGTGCGCGTGGACGACAACACTCTGCGCACCGTGATGTCCCACGGCGGCACCATGCTCTACGCACACATCGTGTTCGAGAAGGCACAGCCGGAGGACGCCGAGATCCCGCTCCACAACCACGTGCACGAGCAGATCACCTACGTTCTGAAGGGCTCCTTCAAGTTCGAGGTGCAGGACATCGAAGGCAACAAGGAGGTCAAGGTCGTTAAGGCCGGAGACTCCATGTACATGCCGGCGATGGGCTTCCACGGCTGCCTCCCGCTCGAAGACGATTCGCAGCTGGTGGACTGCTTCACCCCGCAGCGTTACGACTACCTCTAAAAACCCGCACGGGGCGGGCCCGCTACCGGGCCCGCCCCGTCAGGCGCGTGAAAGGAACACCATGCAAAACTTCTCCCTCTACTACGCACATAGCCCGGCCGACATAGACCGTTACAACACCGCGGACCTGCGCCGCGAATTCCTGGTGGAAAACCTGTTCGTGACCGGCGAAGCAAACCTGGCCTACACCTACAACGACCGCATGATCCTGGGCGGCGTAACCCCCGGCGCGGAACCGCTCGAAGTAGTGCTGGACAAGGAACTCGGCACCGAATACTTCCTGCAGGAACGCGAACTGGGCGTAATCAACATCGGCGGCCCCGGCGCGATCGAAATCGACGGCCAGCGCGAAGAGATGCACGCGCGCGACGGCTTCTACATCGGCAAGGAAACCCGCCACGTGGTGTTCTCGTCGGCAGACGCCGCAAACCCCGCCAAGTTCTACATCGCCTCCGCCCCGGCACACCACAAGTACCCGAGCGTGCGCATCAGTATCGAGGACATCACCCCCATCGAAACGGGGGAGGGGCTGACACTGAACGAACGCAAGATCTACCAGTACGTGCACCCGAACCGCTGCCAGAGCTGCCAGCTCCAGATGGGGCTGACCATGCTTGCCCCCGGATCGGCCTGGAACACCATGCCCGCGCACACCCACGCGCGCCGTATGGAGGCATACGTCTACTTCGATCTGGACGAGGCCGCCCGGGTATTCCACTTCATGGGGGAACCGCAAAACACCAAGCACCTGCTGATGAAGTCCGGTGACGCCGTGATCAGCCCGAGCTGGTCCATCCACAGCGGCGTAGGCACCGCCAACTATTCGTTCATCTGGGCGATGTGCGGCGAAAACAAGGAATACACCGACATGGACGTGCTGCAGCCCTCCGAGCTGCGCTAACGCGTCCCGCAAAGGACTTTAGGGAGAGAAAAATGAGCGAAGCACTTTCGGCTTTCCGCCTCGACGGCAAGGTTGCGCTCGTAACCGGCGCCGTTTACGGCATCGGGTTCGAGATCGCCCGCGCCCTGCACGAAGCGGGCGCGAAGATCGTCTTTAACAGTATCAACCAGGAAAGCGTGGACCAGGGACTCGACGCGTACCGCGAGGCCGGCATCGAAGCTTACGGCTACGTGTTTGACGTGACCGACGAGGACGCCGTAAACGAATACGTCGCCCGCATCGCGAAAGAGGTCGGCGACGTCGATATTTTGGTGAATAACGCCGGAATCATTAAGCGCGTTCCCATGGTTGAGATGCCCGCCAGCGAATGGCGTCAGGTTATCGATGTCGATCTGACCGGGCCTTTCATCTGCTCCAAGGCGGTAATTCCCGCAATGATCAAGAACGGCGGCGGAAAGATCATCAACATCTGTTCGATGATGTCGGAGCTGGGGCGCGAAACCGTTTCCGCGTACGCGGCAGCAAAGGGCGGGCTGAAGATGCTTACCCGCAATATCGCCTCCGAATACGGCGAATTCAACATCCAGTGCAACGGCATCGGCCCCGGCTACATTGCCACCCCGCAGACCGCGCCGCTGCGCGAGAAGCAGGAGGACGGCACGCCGCACCCGTTCGATCAGTTCATCATCGCAAAGACCCCTGCTGCGCGATGGGGCACCCCCGGCGACCTAGGCGGCCCTGCGGTGTTCCTGGCATCATCGGCGTCTGACTTCGTGAACGGCCACGTTCTCTACGTCGACGGCGGCATCCTCGCCTACATCGGTAAGCAGCCCAAGTAGGTTAGGTGGCCGCGAATCGCAGCAGAAAATGGGATCATGGGTCGGATCGTCGCGTTAGCGAGGGTCCGACCCATTCCTTTTCCCCGACGTTTCGGGTTTACAATTTTGAGTCGCCGCATATATTTAGGCGAACTTAATTTAGCTAGTTAGATATATTGATTTACCTGGAGGATTTAGAAATGGCACAGGCGCCAGCCCCGATAGAAGCCATAGACAGGGCGCTGAGGATCCTGGAGGAACTGGGCCAGGCCGGTTCGCAGGGATATTTCTTGGCCGACCTAGCGGGCCGTCTAGACCTCAACAAATCCACCGTATATCGGGCGTTAAACACTTTGCGGCAGCGGAATTTCGTGCATCAGGACGCGGAAAACGGCCGCTATTCCCTGGGGCCCGCCGCCGTAAATCTGGGCCTCGCCTTCTTCGACGTTAGCAACCTGCCCGCGCTGCTTCACCCGACCCTGCTGCAGCTCAGCGACTCCCTGAACGAGCTGGTGCACCTCGGGGTGCCGTTCTCTGCGGAGGTTCTCTATATCGACAAGGTGGAGCCTGCTCGCGCCATCCAGGTGCGCTCCCGCACCGGCCAGACCATCCCCGCCGCATCGTCGGCGATGGGACGCGCCCTGCTCGCCTACCGCGTCAGTGGCCCGGAACAGCTTTCTCCCTATATTGCGGCCCAGCATGCGCGGGCCGACGTTACCGGCGGCCCGAAAGTCACTCCCCAGCGCCTCTGGGAGGCGGTCAGCTTCGCCAAGAGCGAGGGATACGCGAGCGAGATCGAGGAAAACGAGGCGGGCGTATCCTGCGTCGGCGTTCCCGTGCTGCGCGAAGGGAAGGCCATTGCCGCGATTTCGGTGACGGGGCTGAGCGAACAGATGGACGCGGCGCGCATCAAAGAGATCCGCTCCGAGATCCTGCGCATCGTGCCCGCCGCGCTGCCGCTCGGGCTGACCATTCCCACGCCGTAATTTCGCCGCGAAAGCCCGTGCAAGTCACACCGGCTCAATGTCGGTATTTCTCCCTGCTTGGGATAAGCTGAGGGGGCACCCCGCATGTGTGGGGTGACTTCGCGCGCCCACTTAGGTGTACGCGACCCAACGGTCCCTGCGGGGCGGGTCGAGTCTCCGGGCGCCAGGCCCGACACCGCCCGGTGTCGGGAAAAACCGAGATATATAGATTCACCATCCATTGCGGAACTCGCGCGTAGATTCAGGTTTGCGCGGCCGACGAAACCGGTTTCCGCTCCCGGGTGTGGATCGCAGAAAAGGACACCATCATGGCAGTCGTAACCATGCGTCAGCTCCTCGAGAGCGGCGTCCACTTTGGCCACCAGACCCGTCGCTGGAACCCGAAGATGAAGCGCTTCATCTTCACCGAGCGCAACGGCATCTACATCATCGATCTGCTGAAGTCCCTCAGCTACATCGACGAGGCCTACAACTTCGTTAAGGAAACCGTCGCTCACGGCGGCAGCGTCCTTTTCGTCGGCACCAAGAAGCAGGCTCAGGAGTCCATCCGCGAGCAGGCTACCCGCGTTGGCATGCCCTACGTGAACCAGCGCTGGCTGGGCGGCATGCTCACCAACCTGCAGACCGTTTCCGCGCGCGTTAACCGCCTCAAGGAACTCGAGCAGATCGACTTCGACGATGTTGCCTCCTCCGGCCGCACCAAGAAGGAACTGCTGATGATGCGCCGCGAGAAGGAAAAGCTTGCGCGCACCCTCGGTGGCGTTCGCGATATGGCTCGCACCCCGAGCGCTGTCTGGATCGTCGACACCAACAAGGAACACCTCGCCGTGGATGAGGCTCACAAGCTGAACATCCCCGTCGTGGCTATCCTCGACACCAACTGCGACCCCGACGAGGTCAACTACCCGATCCCGGGCAACGACGACTCGATTCGCTCCGTCGCCCTCCTCACCCGCGTCGTCGCCGACGCCGTGGCTGCCGGCCTGCAGGCCCGCCACGAGCAGAAGCCGCAGGGCGAGAAGAACGTTTCCGCCGTTTCCGCAGAGCCGCTGGCCGAGTGGGAGCAGGAACTCCTGAAGCAGTCTGAGGCCGCCAAGGCCGAGGAAGCTCCCGCGGCTGAGGCTGCCGAGGAAAAGACCGAGCAGGCCGACGCCTGATCTTTCGGGTCACGAGACTGAAGAAAAGAGAAACCATGGCGAATTACACCGCGTCCGACATCAAGGAAATCCGCGAGAAGACCGGCGCTGGCATGCTCGACGTCAAGAAGGCTCTTGACGAAGCAGGCGGCGACAAGGAGAAGGCCGTTGAGCTGATCCGCGTGAAGGGTCTGAAGGGCATCGCTAAGCGCGAAGGCCGCAGCGCTTCCGAGGGTCTGATCGCTGCCGACATCCGCGAGGGTGAGGGCGGCCAGGTCGGTACCCTGGTTGAGATCAACTCCGAGACCGACTTCGTTGCTAAGAACGAGAAGTTCGTTGCCCTCGGTGACGAGGCCGTAGCGGCCGCCGTTGCTTCCGGCGCGAAGGACCCGGCCGAGCTGGCCGAGACCGCTTTCGGTGAGCAGCTCACCAACGCTTCCGCCACCATGGGCGAGAAGATCGTTGTGCGCCGCATCGGCCGCGTGGCCGGCGAGCACGTAGAGCTCTACATGCACCGCACCAACAAGGACCTGCCCCCGCAGGTTGGCGTTCTCGTTGCTACCGACGCCGCTGCCGCTTCCGTGGCTCACGACGTCGCGATGCACATCGCCGCTTACTCCCCGCTCTACCTGACCCGCGATGAGGTTCCGGCAGAGACCGTTGAGAACGAGCGTCGTATCGCCGAAGAGACCGCACGCAACGAGGGCAAGCCGGAGCAGGCTCTGGCTCGCATCGTTGAGGGTCGCATGAACGGCTTCTACAAGGAGAACGTCCTGCTCGATCAGGCTTTCGCCAAGGATCCGAAGACCACCGTCGGCAAGATCGTTGAGGCCACCGGCGGCAAGGTTACCGGTTTCGTACGCTTCCGCGTAGGCAACTAATAGCCATCCGCACCACGGGCTCGCTCACCGCTGAGGTGGGCGAGCCCGTGGTGTGTCTATATAAGCCAAATAATCCCATCAGGCCCCGCGTCGGATATGATCGAAACGCCCTGACAGCTCGTTGGAAGGAACCTTATGACCGCGACAGGCGCACCCACCTCCCCGATTCCCGTAATTCCGAAGAAAGAGGGGAGCCGGCGGGTACTGCTGAAACTTTCCGGCGAGGCTTTCGGCGGCGGCAAGGTCGGGGTTGATCCCGACGTAATCTCCCGGATCGCCGGGGAGATCGCGGAAGGCGTGGCGCAGGGCGTCGAATGCGCAATCGTGGTCGGTGGCGGCAACTTCTTCCGTGGCGCGGAACTTTCTGCGCGCGGCATGGAACGCCGCCGGGCGGACTACATGGGTATGCTCGGCACCGTCATGAACTGCCTTGCCCTGCAGGACTTCCTGGAGCAGAAGGGCGTTGATACCCGCGTGCAGACCGCCATCACCATGGGACAGGTCGCGGAAGCCTACCTGCCGCTGCGCGCGGTGCGTCACCTGGAAAAGGGCCGCGTAGTCATTTTCGGTGCGGGCGCGGGCATGCCGTACTTCTCCACCGACACCGTGGCGGTGCAGCGCGCGCTCGAGATCGGCTGCCACGAAGTGCTGATGGCCAAGAACGGGGTGGACGGCGTCTACACCTCCGATCCGCGCAAGGACGAGAACGCAAAGAAGCTGGACAGCGTCACCTACGAAAGCGCGCTGAAACAGGGCCTGAAGGTTGTGGATTCGACCGCGTTCAGCCTCTGCATGGACAACGCGCAGCCGATGCTGGTCTTCGGAATGGACGAGGCCGGCTCCATCACCCGCGCCATGCTGGGTGAGCGCATCGGTACCGTCGTCACCGGCGAAAAGCACTGAGATCAGACCAGAGACAGCAAGGAAAGAGAAGCGCATGATTAACGAAATCCTGACCGAAGCCGAAGACAAGATGAAGAAGACGGTGGAGGTGACCAAGGAAGAGTTTTCCGCTATCCGTACCGGTCGCGCCAACGCCGCCATGTTCGAGAAGATCACCGTGGACTACTACGGTGCTCCCACCCCGCTGAACCAGCTCGCCTCCCTGCAGTTCCCCGAGGCCCGCACCGTCATCGTTACCCCTTACGACAAGGGCGCGATGTCGGGAGTCGAGACCGCCCTGCGTGAATCCGACCTGGGCGTGAACCCGACCAACAACGGCGACAACCTGCGTATCGTGCTGCCGGCACTGACCGAGGAACGCCGTAAGGACTACGTCAAGCTCGCTAAGAACAAGGCCGAAGACGGCCGCATCGCGGTGCGTTCCTCGCGTGCAAACGCGAAGAAGGCCATCGAGAAGCTGGTCAAGGACAAGGAGATCGGCGAGGACGAGGGCAGCCGCGCGGAAAAGGACCTCGACGCCCTCACCAAGAAGTACAGCGAACTGGTGGACCAGGCCCTGGCCGCCAAGGAAACCGAGCTCGCCACGGTCTGAGGTATGACCAGCGCCGTCCTCTTTAACCCGCTAGTGCTGCCGCGACGCCGTCGCGGCAGCACTGCCGCGCCCGCAAAACCTGCCTCGTCCCCGTTGCCGGGCGAGTCGGTAACCCCGGCCCGACCGACGGGGCCGACGGCGCGCGCGGACGCGGAGAACCCGCCCGCTTCCACGGGCGGTGGGTCCACCCCGCCGCAGGGGGACGGCGGTATGCGGGGGAGTGGCGGAGAGCCTCCGAAGCGGCGCAGGCGACCCCGCCGCAAGCCGCCGCAGCAGCAGCTGCCGGAGGGGGACGCCCCCATCCTGTCCCCGCAGCCGGGGGAACCCGATCCGATCAAACCGGCGGGGAAGCGAAATCCCGGCCGCAACCTGCCGCTCGCCACCATCGTCGGCATGGTGCTGCTCGCTGCCCTTTTCGTCAGCCTGTTCGCGCTGCCGCAGATCTTCCCGTTCATGGTGGCGCTAACCGCCGTCATCGGCAGTATTGAGGTCGCCACGGCGCTTTCCCATCGCGGGATGGAGGTGCCGCTGCCGCCGCTCCTGCTCGGCGCGGTCGGCATGGTCGTTTCCACCGTTTCCTGGGGGGCCGAGGGCCTCGTGACCTCTGCGGCAATCGCAATCGGCGTGGTTACCATCTGGCGGGTGGCTGACGCCACCGGCATGTCGGCCCTGCGCGACGTCATGGGGGCCGTGTTCACGATCGCCTGGCTGCCGCTGCTCGGCTGCTTCCTGCTTCTGCTGCACGCGCAGCCCGACGGCGCCTGGCGCGCTCTACTGGCCCTGCTGGTGCCCGTCGCCAACGACACGGGCGGCTACTTCGCCGGGGTGCTTTTCGGACGCACCCCGATGGCCCCTGCCATCAGCCCGAAGAAAACCTGGGAGGGCTTCGCCGGTTCCCTCCTCCTCGGCAGCCTGGCCGCCGTGCTTATCTCGACCCTCGCGCTGGGCGGGCCCTGGTGGTTCGGCCTGGTGCTCGGCCCCGTGATCGTGGTCGTCGCCACCGTGGGCGACCTTTGCGAATCGCTGCTGAAACGTGACCTTGGTCTGAAAGACATGGGACAGCTGCTTCCGGGGCACGGCGGGATCATGGATCGGATAGATTCGCTTCTGCTAGCCGCGCCCGTAACCTATCTACTTCTGGGAGTTCTTCTGTGACCCGTACCCCCCTGCCCGATCTTTCTCGCGAGGTGGTACCGGGACAGCCGGTTATGCTCGCCCAGGGTGAGCTGCAGATGCGCCCCCGCCGCCGCGGTAAGCCGCCGCAGCACTTCGTGGACATGAGTGCCGACGAACGCAAGGAGGCCCTCAAGGAACTGGGGATGCCCGCGTTCCGCGCGAAGCAGCTGGCGCGCCACTACTACAGCCACTACACGGTTGATCCCGAGGCCATGACGGACCTGCCCGCAGCGGAGCGGGAGAACCTCGCGAACCGCTTTTTCCCGCAGTTGGTGACGCCGGTCAAGACGCAGCTGGCGGACGGCGGCAAGACCGTCAAGACGCTGTGGCGGCTCTTCGACGGCGCCTCGGTCGAGTCCGTGCTGATGCGCTACCCCGGCCGCGTCACCCTCTGCATCTCTTCCCAGGCCGGATGCGGCATGAACTGCCCGTTCTGCGCCACCGGGCAGATGGGGCTCAAGCGCAACATGTCGGTCGCGGAGATCATGGAGCAGGTGCGCATCGCGAACCTGATGCTCGCCAACGGAGAGGTCGCGGGAGGCCCCGGCCGCGTAAACAACATCGTCTTTATGGGAATGGGCGAGCCGCTCGCGAACTATCGCGCGGTCGCTAGCGCCTGCAAACTGCTGAACGCGCCCCAGCCGGACGGCTTCGGCATGTCGGCCCGCCACATCACCGTTTCCACGGTGGGGCTGGCCCCGGCGATCCGCAAGCTGATGGAAGAGGACATTCCCGTAACGCTAGCGGTTTCCCTGCACGCGCCGGATGACGAACTGCGCAACGAACTGGTGCCGATCAACACCCGCTTCAGCGTGGACGAGGTGGTCACCGCCGCCCACGATTACTTCCTCAAGACGGGGCGGCGCGTCAGCATCGAATATGCCCTGATCCGCGACATTAACGATCACGCCTGGCGCGGTGACCTGCTGGGGCAGGTGCTGGTGGCCAAGGGCGGCGCGCACTGGGTGCACGTCAATCCGATCCCGCTGAACCCGGTTCCCGGTTCGAAGTGGACCGCTTCGGACCCCGAGGTGGAGCAGGCATTCGTGGAGGCGGTGCGCGCCCATGGCGTCAGCACCACCATCCGCGATACCCGCGGCAGCGACATTGACGGTGCCTGCGGGCAGCTTGCCGCTACTATCGAGGAAGACGATAACCATCGGCAGGACCGTGAGGCCCGGGTCGCCCGGGTCGAGGCTATCGCCGGGGATGGAAAGGAAACGCTATGAGCATCGAGTTCCCGCGCGTGTCTGTATTTTCTAAGGGATACAGCCGCGACGAGGTTGATGAATTTATGCGCCATGCGCAGCAGTCGTACGACAGCGGCGACGAGTCGTTTACCAGCGACGACATCGTGGAGGTCACCTTCGCGATGGAGCGCGGCGGCTACTCGATGGACGAGGTAGATAAGGTTCTCGACCGCCTGGCCGACGCGATTGCCCTGCGCAAGCGCGATAAGGCCATCGCCGAGATCGGGGAGGACGCCTGGGTGCGCAAGCTCAGCCAGCGCGCTGCCGAACTGACCGAGCGCCTGGAACGCCCCGAAGGGCTGCGTTTCGCCCCCGGCCTGGAGGGCGAGGTCTCCTATGACCGCGACGACGTGGACGCCCTCTGCCAGCGCCTGATCGCCTACTTCGGCCACGGCCACCCCATGAGCGTGGACGACGTGCGCCTAGCTACCTTCCGCAGCCGCAAGGGAGCCGACGGCTACGACGAGGCAGTCGTGGACGTGTTCCTGGATCACGTAGCCGACATCATGGCGTCGGTCCCGTAAACCATGACCAGACGCATCGCCCTGCTGGGTGCGACCGGCTCCATCGGCACGCAGGCCGTTGAGGTCGTGGCGCGCTATCCCCAGCTCGGACAGATCGTTTCCCTGGCGGCCACGGGATCGCGGCCGCAGCTCCTGGCGCAGCAGGCCGAAAGCACCGGTGCTAGCACCGTGGCTATTTCCGACAGCGCTAACGCCGACGCGGTGCGCACGCAGCTGCGCGCCCGCGGCCTAAACCCGCGCCTGCTGGTTGGCCCCGACGCGGTAGAGACCGTGGCGGGCGAACTCAGCGGGGGAGGGGACGGCAGCGGAGACGTCGTGTTGAACGCCGTCACCGGATCCGTCGGCCTGCGCCCCACCCTGGCCGCGCTCGCCTCGGGCGCGCGCCTGGCCCTAGCCAACAAGGAATCCCTCGTGGCGGGCGGCGAACTGGTGACGGCGGCGGCCGGGCCGGGGCAGCTGCTGCCCGTCGATTCCGAACACACCGCCATCGCGCAGTGCCTGGCCGGGGTGCGCCCCGAGGCGATAGATGCACTGGTGGTCACGGCCTCCGGCGGCCCCTTCCGGGGACGTTCACGCGCGGAACTGGGCGAGGTAACGCCCGCGCAGGCGCTCAACCATCCCACCTGGAACATGGGGCGGGTTATCACCACGAACTCCGCGACCATGGTCAATAAGGCCCTGGAAGTGATCGAAGCGGCCTGGCTGTTTAACCTGCCGCTGGAGCGGGTCGAGGTGGTCGTGCATCCGCAGTCAATCGTGCATTCCATGGTGCGGCTGGTGGACGGCGCAACCATCGCGGAGCTTTCCCCGCCGGACATGCGCCACGCGATCGGGTGGGCGCTCGCCTACCCGGAGAAGCTGCCCGGCCTGAGCCGCCCAAGCGATTTCACGCAGGCACAGTCCTGGGACTTCCTGCCGCTGGACGAAGACGCTTTCCCCGCCATCCGCATCGCCCGCGCCGCGCACGCCCGCGGCGGCGTCGCCATGGCCTGCTACAACGCGGCTAACGAAGAAGCCGTGGACGCCTTCCACGAGGGGCGGCTGTCCTTCACCGGCATTGTCGATCTGCTGGCCGACGTGCTGGCTGATCCGGCGCTGCCGCAGCCCGCAACCCTGACGGTGGACGCTATCGCGGCGGCGGAAGCCTGGGCGCGCTCTCGCGCCCGCGAACTGATCGGTGCCGCCCAGTGACCCTGCTGCTCTCCCTCGTCGGCATCCTCCTCATCGTCATCGGTATCGCGCTTTCCATCGCCCTGCACGAAATCGGCCACCTGGTGCCGGCAAAACTGTTCGGTGTGAAGGTCACGCAGTACATGATCGGGTTCGGGCCGACCGTCTTTTCTCGGCGGGTCGGGGAAACCGAGTACGGCCTAAAGTGGATCCCGCTCGGCGGCTACATTCGTATGATCGGCATGTATCCAGCGCCGAACGGCAAGGTAAGCGCCGACTCCACAGGTTTCTTCGGCGGCGTGTCGGAAGAAGCGAAACAGTACGAGGCCAGCCAATACGATCCCGCAGATGCCGCGCGCACTTTCGTGCGGCTGAGCGTCCCCAAAAAACTCGTGGTGATGCTGGGCGGGCCGTGCATGAACCTGCTTATCGCCATCGTGCTTTTCGCCGTGCTTTTGGTGGGTATCGGCAAACCGGAAAACACCTCCCGCGTCGGCACCGTAGCCGAATGCGTGCGCCCGGCCGAAGCGCAAAGCTGCGATGGCTACCCGCCGAGCGCAGCGAAAATTGCCGGGCTGCAACCCGGAGACGAAATCCTTTCCCTTGGCGGCACGCCGGTAGCGACCTTCGGGGAACTGACCCGGATCGTGCGCGCCAACCCGGAAAAACCCCTGGCCGCTGAGGTTAGGCGCGGCGGCGAAACCATCGCCCTTACGATCACCCCCAACCGGGCGCAGCGTCCCCTGCTCAACGAGTCCGGCACCGACGTGCAGCGCGGCGCCGACGGGCAGGTACTTACGGCAGAGGTCGGCTTCCTCGGAGTGTCGGGCACGCGCGGTTACGTGCGCCAGCCGCTAAGCGCGGTCCCGGCCACCACGTTCACCGCCGTGAAGGGCACCGCAAACCTGTTCCTGGGCCTGCCGCAGCGCATGTACGACGTCGCGGTGGCTGCCTTTAGCGATGAGAAACGCGATCCGAACGGCCCCATCAGCGTGGTTGGCGTGTCCCGCCTCGCGGGAGAAGTCACGGCGGCCGAACATGCCGGTTTCGGGCTGAAAGAAAAAGCCTGGACACTGCTTTCCATCCTCGCCTCCCTCAACGTGGCGCTGTTCGTGTTCAACCTGATTCCGCTGCCGCCGCTGGACGGCGGGCACGTCGCCGGAGCGCTCGTAGAGGGGCTGCGGCGGTTCCTGGCCCGACTGCGCGGCAGGCCCGATCCCGGACCAACCGACATGTCGAAACTGATCCCGCTCACCAATGCGATAGTGCTGGTGCTGCTCACCATGACGGTGCTGCTGGTGTATGCCGACATCGTGAAACCGGTCAGCCTTTTCAACCCGTAACAGTTAAGCGGCCCGCCCCGGAAAGGGGACGGGCCGCTTAACCGCTTTAGGCGTCTGCCTTCAGGCGCTGTAGACGCCCTCGGGGGTGGCCTCCGCGCTGAGGGATGCCACCATGATCGCTTTGATCGAATGCATCCGGTTCTCGGCCTCATCGAACACGATGGAGCGCGCGGACTCGAAAACCTCGTGGCTAATCTCGATGCCATCGCTGAAGCGCGGATGCTGCGCCGCCACCTGACGTCCCACCTCGGTGCCGAGGTCGTGGTACGCGGGCAGGCAGTGCATCACCTTCACGTGCGGGTTACCGGTCGCGGCAACCAGCTCAGCGTCGATCCGGTAGGGGGTGAGCAGGTCGATGCGGCGCTGCCACTCCTCGGGCGGCTCGCCCATCGACACCCACACGTCGGTGTAGAGAAAATCCGCTCCCTTGACGCAGGCCGCCACGTCGTCGCTAACGGTGACGCGCGCACCGCTTTCCGCTGCCTCGCGCCGGGCCAGCTCTACATACTGCTGTTCGGGCTGCAGCTCGCGCGGGGCGGCGATGCGAATGTCCATGCCCAGCTTCGCGCCGATCAACAGCAGCGAATTAGCCATGTTGTTGCGCCCGTCGCCCAGGTAAACCAGGCAGCACTCTGTCAGCGGGCCGTCGTAATGCTCCTGGATCGTCATGATGTCGGCGATCATCTGGGTGGGATGGTATTCGTCGGTTAGCCCGTTGAAAACCGGCACCCCGGCGTATTCTGCCAGCGCCTCCACACGTTCCTGCCCGAAGCCGCGATATTCGATCGCGTCATACATGCGCCCCAGCACGCGGGCGGTATCGGGGATGGATTCTTTCGCGCCGATCTGGCTGCCGGTCGGCCCCAGGTAGGTAGTGTGCGCGCCCTGATCCGCCGCGGCCACCTCGAACGCGCAGCGGGTGCGAGTGGAGGTTTTCTCAAAAATCAGGGCGATGTTCTTGCCGCGCAGAAGCTGGCGTTCACGCCCGGCGCGCTTCGCGGCCTTCACCGCATGGGACAGCTCTAGCAGGTAGTTCACCTCGTCGCGGGTGTGACGCGTGAGGCTCAGTAAGTGTCGGTTATATAGGGGGGAGGTCACATCGTCTCCTTTCCGTGACCGATCCTACCGGCGTATCTGCGGGCAAGCCGACACAGAAACCGACATAATGGCTGGGTGAGTATTCCCGTGAATCTTGGTATGCCGGCCGTCAAGGAGGCACCCCCGGTGGTTTCTGCGCGCAGAAAGTCGCGCAAAATCAAGGTGGGTAGCACCTACGTGGGGGGAGACGCGCCCGTAAGCGTGCAGTCGATGACCACCACGCCGACGAACAATATCAACGCGACCCTGCAGCAGATCGCAGAGCTGACCACGGCGGGCTGCGACATCGTGCGCGTCGCCTGCCCGCGGCAGGAGGACGCCGACGCGCTGGTCGCCATCGCCGCGAAATCGCAGATTCCGGTTATCGCCGACATTCACTTCCAGCCGAAGTACGTCTTTGCCGCGATCGAAGCGGGCTGTGCCGCTGTGCGTGTAAACCCCGGCAACATTCGCCGCTTCGACGATCAGGTGAAGGAAATCGCCGCCGCCGCCAAAGACCACGGCACCAGCATCCGTATCGGCGTAAACGCGGGTAGCCTCGACAAGCGCCTGCTCGAAAAGTACGGCAAGGTCTGCCCCGAAGCGCTGGTAGATTCCGCCGTCTGGGAGGCCTCCCTGTTCGAGGAGCACGGCTTCCACGACTTCAAGATCTCCGTTAAACACAACGACCCGGTCATCATGATCAAGGCCTACGAAATGCTGGCGGAGCGCGGCGACTGGCCGCTGCACCTCGGCGTTACCGAGGCGGGGCCGGCGTTCCAGGGCACCATTAAGTCGGCAGTGGCCTTCGGCCACCTGCTGGCGCAGGGCATCGGCGATACGATCCGCGTTTCTCTTTCGGCCCCGCCGGTGGAGGAAGTAAAGGTCGGTAACCAGATTCTGCAGTCGCTTAACCTGAAGCCGCGCAAGCTGGACATCGTTTCCTGCCCCTCCTGCGGCCGCGCCCAGGTGGACGTCTACACCCTGGCGGAAAAGGTCACGGAGGGACTGAAGGGCCTCAGCGTGCCGCTGCGCGTCGCGGTGATGGGCTGCGTCGTGAACGGCCCCGGCGAGGCCCGTGAGGCCGATCTCGGTGTGGCCTCCGGTAACGGTAAGGGCCAGATCTTCGTTAAGGGCGAGGTCATCAAGACCGTCCTGGAGGACGAGATCGTCGAGACCCTGCTCGAAGAGGCGCACCGTATCGCTGCGCAGATGGACGAAACCGAGGGCGGCGAACCGCAGATCATGGTGGCGGGCTAAACAATGTTCGGGGGGCGTTACGCGCGGCCCCTGCGCTCGGCGCAGCTAGCCCAGGCGCAGCGGCTCGCGGCGCGTAACCTGCCCGCCAACATGCTGCTCGCCAACCGCCTCCGGGAACTGGAGGGCACGCGCGGGCGCACCGCCCGCGAGTTTTACGCCGCGCAGATCGACGGGGAGCTGGTCGGCCTGGTCTGGCTCGACGCCAACATCTGCGCGGTGGCCAGCCAGCCGGAAGCGATCCGGATGCTGGCCCTGCCCGCGCAGCGCCACGTGCCACGGGCGAGCGCCATCTTCGGAGACCGCGCCACCACAGAAGCCCTCTTCGCCCACATGGGGCGCGTTCCCGTACGCGAATACCGCTGGTCGCAGCCGCTGCTGGAGGCACTGGCAAACCCCCTCGTACCGGACCATCCCGGCCTGCACCCCGCCACCCAGGACGATGCCGACGAGGTATTTCGCGTCTCGGTAGAAATGTTCATCGAAGAGGTCGGCGTAGACCCCTGCAGGCACGACGGCGGGCGCTCCTACCGCGCCCGCGTCGGCTCCCTGATCGAGCTGGGACGCACCTACATAGTGCGCGAGACGGGCAGGATCGTTTTCAAGGCCGACATCGGGGCGGTGGTGGACGGCCGCGCCGAAATGCACGGGGTCTGGGTGGATCCGCTGCTGCGCGGCAGAGGCTTAGGCAGCGCCGCGATAGTCGCCACCACCAGGGCGGTCATGGAAACGCACGCGCCGCGCGTCTCCCTCTACGTAAACGATTACAACCTGGCGGCGCGCCGCGTTTACGAAAAGGCCGGTTACCGACAGATAGGCGAGTTGAGCACGCTTCTGCTCTAGATAACGCCGGGCAGCGGACCGGGGGCTAAACTGCTAGGTGTTGTTTCCTATGCCATGAACGGAAAGGCCCAGTAATGCTCCGCCTATCGAGCTATTTCGTGCGTACCTTGCGCGAAGACCCCGCCGACGCCGAGGTAGCCAGCCACAAACTACTGGTGCGCGCCGGATACATTCGCCGCGCCGCCCCCGGCATTTACACCTGGCTGCCGCTCGGCCTGCGCATGCTGCGCAAGGTCGAGCAGGTGGTACGCGAGGAAATGGACACGATCGCGGACGAACTGCTTTTCCCGGCCCTGCTGCCGCGCGAACCCTACGAACTGACCAATCGCTGGACCGAATACGGCGATAACCTGTTCCGCCTCAAGGACCGTAAGGGCGCCGACATGCTGCTCGGCCCGACCCACGAGGAAATGTTCACCCTCACGGTGAAGGACCTGTTCTCCTCCTACAAGGACCTGCCCCAGTCGATCTACCAGATCCAGACCAAGTACCGCGACGAGGCGCGCCCCCGTGCGGGCCTGCTGCGCGGCCGCGAATTCGTGATGAAGGATTCCTACTCCTTCGACGTAAACGACGAGGGCCTGGACGCCAGCTACGAAGCGCACCGCCGCGTCTACCAGCGCATCTTCGACCGGCTCGGTCTCGAATACGTCATCTGCCGCGCCACCTCCGGGGCCATGGGCGGTTCCCGCTCGGAAGAATTCCTCCACCCGACCCCCATCGGGGAGGACACCTTCGTGCGTTCCCCCGGCGGCTACGCCGCGAACGCGGAGGCCGTCACCACCGTCGCCCCGGCAGCGCTCAGCGAGGAAGAGATCGCCAAGCTGCCCGCCTCCCACGTGGAGGACACCCCCGGCGCTTCCAGCATCGCCGCGCTGACCGACTTCTCTAACGAAAACTTCCCGCGCGAAAGCGGTGCCTGGACCCGTTACGAGATGCTCAAGCACCTCGTCTACCTGGTCACCAACCCGGACGGCAGCCAGGAACCCCTGGTAATCGCGATCCCCGGCGACCGCGAGGTAGATGAAAAGCGCCTCGAAGCCGCGCTCGCGCCCGCCGAAGCCGTGCCCTTCAGCGACGACGACTTCGAGAAGTACCCCGCGCTCAAGAAGGGCTACATCGGCCCCGACGGTCTGGGTGAGGAAGCCGCCACCGGCATCCGTTACCTGGTGGACCCCCGCGTGGTCCCCGGCACCGTTTGGGTAGCTGGCGCGGGCGAAAAGGACCGCCACGTCTACGGCCTGGTTTACGGACGCGACTTCGTGGCCGACGGCACCATCGAAGCGGCAGAGGTCAAGGCCGGCGACCCGTCGCCGGACGGCTCCGGCCCGCTGGAACTGGCGCGCGGCATCGAGATCGGCCACATCTTCCAGCTGGGCCGCAAATACGCGGAGGCCCTGGGCCTGAAAGTGCTGGACGAAAACGGCAAGCAGGCCACCGTCACCATGGGCTCCTACGGCATCGGGGTTTCCCGGGCGCTCGCCGCCGTCGCCGAGGGCAACCATGACGAGAAGGGCCTGTGCTGGCCCGCGCAGCTGGCTCCGGCCGACGTGCACCTGGTGGCTACCGGAAAGGACGCCGCGGTGTTCGAGGCCGCCGAGAAGCTGGGGCAGGAGCTAGAAGCCAAGGGCCTGACCGTGATCTTCGACGATCGCCCCAAGGTTTCCCCCGGTGTGAAGTTCAAGGACGCCGAGCTGATCGGCGTGCCCACCATCGTGGTGGTGGGCCGCGGCCTGGCCGACGGCGTGGTTGAGGTGAAGAACCGCGCTACGGGCGAGGCCGAGAACGTGCCGCTCGCGGAGGCTGCGGAGCTGGTCGCTACCCGCAAATGAGATAGCGTCGGCTTATCGCCGTTAATTAAAGGCCCCGCCCGCTCCCGAAGTTACCGGGAGCGGGCGGAGCCTTTTTCTGTGTCTGTTCTTGCGGGCCGTCTGCCCTTGTGCGCCTTGCCTAGGGCGCTCCTTTAGTCCTCTCGCAGGCCGGGTAGCGGATCCGGGGCCACCCCCAGGCTTGCCAGGTAGTCGGCCTCGGAATAGGCCCCGCGCACCGCCTCTGCGCGCTTGGCCGCCGGGAAAGCCCCCGCGCAAACAACCCAGTTATCGAGCACGGCGGTTGCCACCTGGCGGGGAACCTCCGTCTGTTCGGCAGCGGACTGCGGCGAATCGGGCAGCCGGTAGGCGGCGCGGGGAGTCGCCGCCGCCAGGCCTTCCTGGCGGGCCTGCGCCGCGAGGGCATCGGCCTGCGAAAGATACTTCTCGGCGCGGGCGGCGTAGCGCGCCTTCAGCGTCGCATCGGGAATCCCGGCAGCGACAGCCTGGAGCGCGTAAGCCCCCTCGTAGAGCACCTCGGTAAGGCCTTTCAGCGCGGTTTCGTATTCCCTCTTGGGAGCCACCGTGACCGGGTCGTGGCCGGGGTCTTTCCAGGGAGCGCTGATTTTTCCGGGCGGGGGCACCTCCCTGCCGGTCAGGGAGTGCAGCAGCATGGTGGCCGACGCTCCGATGGCCGCGCTCAGCCTGGCCAGCGAATCGGAGGCGACGAGGCATGCCTGCGCGCAGGTATCGCGCAGCGCGCCGCAGGCATCTGTGAGCGCGGGCGGGGCGGATGCGGGGGAGGGGCGTTTACCGGCCTCTTTTTCCGCCCCGGTAGCCAGCGCCGACAGGTACTGTTCGGCCAGCCGCGCAGCCTGTGCGTTGCCGTCGCGCTGCGCGGCGGTGGCCAGGGCGGTGGCGCGGGAGAGAAGGTCTTTGCGCACCAGTTCATCTAGTCCGGGCGGCGGCGGGGTGTATTCCTCCGGTTGTCCGACGCGCACGACCCCGCACCCGCTCAGGGCGAGTGCGCCCGCGATGAGCAGGGCACGCCGGGTGGGTGCGTTTCGTAACGGGTTTGCTGCTGGTGAGGGTGGCACGCGGACATTGTGCCACGGAACCCGATAGAGTAGGGGCCAGCTACAACGTCGGACAAAGGAATAGCGCAGCATGAACCCCAACAATGCCACCGAATGCGAAGAGCAGATTGGCGCGCTGATTGCTGACGCCGTCTCGCGTGCGGGCCTCGAAGTTGATCGGGTGAGCCTGACCGGGCGCCCGCGCAACACGCGTCTGCAGATCGTGCTGGATCTGCCCGAAGATCAGGTCGGCAGCGCCGACCTCGACTCGCTGGCCGACGCTTCGCGAGAAATTTCCGAACTGTTGGACGCCCACGATCCCTTTGGCGACGAAAAATATCTGCTCGAGGTGACAACCCCCGGAGCGGAACGTTCCCTTTCCAGGCTGCGGGACGTTCGTCGTTCCCGTTCTCGCCTCGCATCGTTCACCCTGGTATCGGGGGAATCTTTTACCGCGCGCATCATGGATGTGGACGCGGAGGGCTTGCTTTCCCTGGAGGTCAAGCCCGCCAAGCCGCACGGGAAGTGGCAGCCGCGCAGCGTGGCCTTTGCTGACGTGGCATCGGGCCGGGTGGTTCTCGAATTCAACCGCCCTACAACTGAAGAAGGAGACGAGTAAATGGATATTGACCTGGTTGCCCTGCGCGCCCTCGAGAGGGAGCGCGATCTCAGCTTTGATGCGCTGCTCGATGCGATCAAGCAGGCGCTGCTCGTCGCCTACCAGCACACCGCTAACCCCGCCCGCTACGCCTACGTGGACATCGACGCGAAGAACGGCCGCGTCGCCGTGATGGCGCAGGAAAAGGACGAAGAAGGCGAAGTCACCCACGAATGGGACGACACCCCGGAGGGCTTCGGCCGCGTCGCCGCCGCCACCGCCCGCCAGGTGATCTTCCAGCGCCTGCGCGAACTGGAGGACGCCGCCGTGCTGGGCGAGTTCTCCGGCCGCGCCGATGATGTGGTTTCCGGCGTTATCCAGCAGGGGCGCGATTCCCGCATGGTTTACGTCGATCTGGGCACCGTGGAAGGCGTCATTCCGCCGCACGAACAGGTGCCGGGGGAGGACTACCGACACGGTCAGCGCGTGCGCGCCTACGTCGTGGAGGCCCGGCGCGGGCTGAAGGGTCCCGCCATCACGCTTTCGCGTACGCACCCGAACTTCGTGCGCCGCCTCTTCGCGCTCGAGGTGCCCGAGGTGGCCGACGGCACGGTGGAGATCGTGGCGCTGGCCCGCGAATCCGGTCACCGCACCAAGATGGCAGTGCGTTCCGCCGTTCCCGGCCTGAACGCAAAGGGCGCCTGCATCGGCGCGATGGGGGCCCGTGTGCGCGCGGTGATGAACGAACTGGGCGGCGAAAAGATAGACATCGTGGACTTCCACGAGGATCCGGCACGCTTTGTTGGCAACGCGCTTTCCCCGGCCCGCGTAAACCGCGTCACCGTGGTTGATGAGGTTGCGCGCACCGTCCGCGCCGAGGTGCCGGAGGACCAGTTCTCCCTCGCCATCGGCAAGGAGGGGCAGAACGCCCGCCTGGCGGCGAAGCTGACCGGTTGGCGGATTGACATTCGTCCGATTTCCGCAGACGGCTCCCAGCCCTCTGCGTGATCTCCGCCATAGCGGGCGGTGAGTTCTCTCACCCGCCCGCAATAGGCGGGGTCACAGCGCGAAGCCCGCGCTGGGGATAGACTTAAAAGCGCTGTTTATGTGTGGCGCGCACCTGCGCGTCGGAGGGAAGGGAGTCAGCTTTGCATCTGGCTCCCCGCTCACCGGAACGCACATGTATCGGCTGCCGCAAGGTTGCCGGTCGTAAGCAGCTCCTACGGATCGTGGTGGAGGAAACCGACGGTCAGCAACCGCTGGCTCGCTGGGATCTCGCTGCTTCGGCCCCCGGAAGGGGCGCCTGGGTGCACAATGATCCGACCTGTGTGGAACTCGCCCAGTCCCGTGGAAATCTGGCGCGCGCCTTCCGGCGCGCAGTGGACCCCGCGGGTCTGGCCGAGCGGCCAGACATCAGTGAAGGAACATCCGAAAGCTGGTAACACCAATGGACATCCGATGAGTTCTCAGGCATGAGTACCCAGAGGCACTAATGGTCCGCGCCCTTCTGTCGGCCGGACCGAGACAGGAGAAATGTGGCTAAGGTCCGCGTTCACGAGCTCGCGAAAGAGCTCGGTCAGACAAGCAAGGTGATTCTGCAGAAACTGCAGGATATGGGGGAGTTCGTGCGCTCCGCCTCGTCCACCGTAGAAGCACCCGTGGCGCGCCGCCTGCGCGATGCGTTCCCGCAGCAGGAAACCAAGGAAGAGGCGAAGCCCGCAGCGCCCAAGAAGGCTGCCGCGAAGCCCGCCCCGAAGAAGGAAGCGCCTGCCGCTGCCGAGGCTAAGGCCGAGGAAAAGCCTGCCGCGAAGGCTGCCCCTGCCGCTCCGAAGCCGGGTGCAAAGCCCGCCGCGAAGCCCGCGGCCAAGAAACCCGCTGCGGACGAGGAAAAGCCCGCCGCTCCGGCGAAGCCCGCTCCCGCAGCCAAGAAACCCGCTGCATCCGAGGCAGCACCGAAGCCCGGCGCAAAGCCGGCCCCGAAGCCCGCGCAGCGCGCCGGCGAAGGCCGTCCGCGTCCGGGCAACAACCCGTTCGCTTCCAGCCAGGGTATGCCGCGTCCGGGCGGTGCCCGCCCGCAGAAGCGCGAAGGCGGCCAGGGCGGTCCGCGTCCGGGCAACAACCCGTTCGCTTCCAGCCAGGGTATGCCGCGTCCGGGCGGTCCTCGCCCGCAAAAGCGCGACGGCGAAGCCCGTCCGGCGCAGGGCGGCGGCAAGGACGGTTCGCGTCCCGCACCGCGTCCGGGCATGCCCCGACCCAACCCCGCCATGATGCAGCAGCACGCGCACGGCGGTCTCGCTGATTCCCAGCAGGCCGGCGGTCGCGGCGGTCGCGGCGGCGCAGGTGGCCGTGGCGGTGCTCGCGGCGGTCGCGGCGGCGCTCCCGCCAACGGTCCCCGCCCCGGTGGCGGTGGAGCCCCGGCGGGCGGCGGTTTCGCCGGTCGTCCCGGTGGTGGCGGTCGCGGCGGTCGCGGCGGCACCCAGGGTGCTTTCGGTCGCGGCGGCAAGCCCGCCCGCTCGCGTAAGTCGAAGCGCGCGAAGCGTCAGGAATTCGAACAGATGCAGTCGCCGGCTCCCGGCGGCGTGCAGATTCCTCGCGGCGATGGCAGCACCGTCATGCGTCTGCGTCGCGGCGCGACCCTGACCGACTTCGCCGACCGCATCGACGTAAACCCCGCGTCGCTGATCACCGTGCTGTTCGCACTCGGTGAGATGGCTACCGCCACGCAGTCGCTGGACGAAGACACGTTCATGCTGCTCGGTGACGAACTGGGCTACAAGATCCAGTTCGTGTCCCCCGAGGACGAAGAGCGCGAACTGCTCGAGCAGTTCGACATCAACCTGGAAGACGAGCTGCTGGAGGAGGACGACGCGGATCGTCTGCCGCGTCCCCCGGTCGTAACCGTTATGGGTCACGTCGACCACGGTAAGACCCGCCTGCTCGACGCCATCCGCCACGCCAACGTGATTGACGGCGAAGCGGGCGGCATCACCCAGCACATCGGTGCCTACCAGGTTTCCGTTGACCACGAGGGCGCAGAACGCGCGATCACCTTCATCGACACCCCCGGTCACGAGGCGTTCACCGCCATGCGTGCCCGCGGTGCCAAGGCGACCGACATCGCGATCCTGGTTGTCGCGGCGGACGACGGCGTAATGCCGCAGACCGTCGAGGCGATCAACCACGCGCAGGCTGCTGACGTGCCGATCGTGGTTGCGGTGAACAAGATCGATAAGCCGGAAGCTAACCCGGCGAAGATCCGCCAGCAGCTCACCGAGTACAACCTGGTTGCGGAAGAGTACGGCGGCAACGTCATGTTCGTCGACGTCTCCGCCCGCGAGGGTCTGCACATCGATGATCTGCTCGAGGCCGTTCTGCTGACCGCAGACGCCGAGCTGGACCTGCGCGCCAACCCGAACAAGGAAGCGCGCGGCGTGGCCATCGAAGCGAACCTGGACCGCGGTCGCGGCCCGGTCGTTACGGTCCTGGTCGAGCAGGGCACCCTGCACGTCGGCGACGCGATCGTCTGTGGCTCCGGCCACGGCCGCGTGCGCGCCATGCTGGATGAAAACGGCGAGAGCATGAGCGAGGCAGGCCCGGCGCGTCCGGTGCAGGTCCTCGGCCTTACCTCCGTTCCCGGCGCGGGCGATAGCTTCCTGGTGGCTCACGACGAGCGCACCGCCCGTCAGATCGCGGAGAAGCGTGCCGCCGCGCAGCGCGCCGCCGCGCTCTCCAAGACCCGCAAGCGCATCAGCCTGGAAGACATTAACCAGGCGATGGCTCAGGGAAAGGTTGAGACCCTCAACCTGATCCTGAAGGGCGATGCCTCCGGCTCCGTTGAGGCGCTGGAAGAGGCCCTGCTGCAGATCGACGTGGGCGAGGAAGTGCAGCTGCGCATCATCGACCGTGGCGTCGGCGCTATCACGATGAACAACATCAACCTGGCCGTCGCTTCGGACGCGGTGATCGTTGGCTTCAACGTGCGCGCCGAGGGCCAGAACGCCGATTACGCGGACCGCGAAGGCGTGGAGATCAAGTACTACTCGGTCATCTACCAGGCGATCGACGAGATCGAGCAGGCCCTCACCGGCATGCTCAAGCCGATCTACGAAGAGACCGAGCTGGGCCGCGCGGAAATCCGCGAGATCTTCCGTTCCTCGAAGTTCGGCAACATCGCCGGTTCGATCGTGCGCTCCGGCGAGATCCGCCGCGGTTCCAAGTCCCGAATCACCCGCGATGGCGTTGTCATCGCGGAGAACGTGGAGATCGCGGGACTGCGTCGCTTCAAGGACGACGTCACCGAAGTACGCGACGGTTACGAGTGCGGTATCAACCTGGGCTCGTTCAACGACCTGCGCGTCGGCGACATGATCACCACCTACGAGATGCGCGAAAAGCCGCGCACCGACGTAAAGAAGAAGTAGCCGTCCCGGTCCTCTGACAGGACCACGGCAGAAGACGCGGCCTTCCTCCCTCAACACCCGAGGGAGGAAGGCCGCGGCCTATACCAAGACAGGCGGGGGAGAGAAAACAACATGGGGCAGCGCTGGCTACTATTGCGGGCACCCTCCAGCAACCGGGTCTACACGGCGGAAGCCGCGGCCATCGGTGCCAGGGAGGCGGACCTGCTGGGGGAGGCGTTCACCTCCCGGCCGCTCGATGCCGAACCCGCTACCGTGGCGGGGGTCGAATACCTGGCGCTGACCGCGCCCGGTGAAAGCGAAGCCGATAACAGGCTGCGCACGGCCCTGGCCTACCATTCTTCCGCCTATGCGCTTTTCGCGGAGGAAAGCGACAGCAGGCTGCTACCGCTGGCGCTAGAGCGCCGCGTAAACCATCCGAGCGATCTGATTTCCCAGCTCAAATACGTCGGCAAAACCAATGAGCAGTTCACGCAGATGATGGTCAACGCCGCCGCCTGTGCGAGCGATAACCCGTCGGCCCTGCTTGACGGCAGCCTGCGCCTGCTAGACCCCGTCTGCGGCCGCGGCACCACCCTGAACGTGGCGCTCTCCCTGGGGCTCAGCCCGGTAGGCGTGGACATCGACGCCAAGGACGCGGAAGCCTACCGCGCGTTTCTCACCACCTGGCTGCGCAACCACCGCTACAAGCACACCGCGCAGGCCGGGCGCCTCAGCAGTAACGGGAAGGTGCACGGGCAAACCTTCCAGGCCGAGTTCGCTCAGGACAAGGCCGCGCAAAAGGCCGGCCTTTCCCAGCACCTTACGCTGCACACCTGCGATACCACCCTGGTCGGCACCCTGCTCCCCGCCGGGAAAACCGACGTGGTGGTGGCCGACCTTCCCTACGGCGTGCAGCACGGGGCGCGCACCGACAAGCTCAGCCGCAGCCCGCTAGAACTGCTGCGCCGCGCCCTACCCGGCTGGCGGCGCGCGCTCCGCAAAGGCGGCGCGATGGCGCTGGCGGTAAACCTAAAAACCACGCCGCACGACGAACTGTACGCAGTTTGCGCGGAGGCCGGCCTAAAGCCGCGCTGGCCGGACCGGGTGGGAGAAATGCGCCACCGGGTAGATAATGCAATTGAAAGGGACGTCGCCCTGCTTGTCAGGGACGACTACCCCGCACAGACCACAAACTGAAAGGACACCCCGATGGTAGATAAGGCACGTGCCGCCCGCCTCGCGGACCGCATCAAGCAGATCGTTGCCCGCGCCCTGGAAAAGCGGGTGAAGGACCCGCGCCTCGGGTTCGTCACGATCACCGACGCCCGCGTCACCGGCGACCTCCAGCACGCCACCCTCTTCTACACCGTTTTCGGTAGCGAAGAGGAACGCGCGGGAACCGCCGCCGCGCTGGAATCGGCCAAGGGAATGCTGCGTTCCGAGGTCGGCAAGCAGATCGGTATTCGCCTCACCCCGACCCTCGAATTCGTAGCCGACGCGATCCCGGAAAACGCCGCCCACATCGACGACCTGCTGGTGCAGGCCCGGATGCGTGACGCCGAACTGGAACGCTCCCGCGAGGGCGCGAGCTACGCCGGTGACGCCGATCCCTACCGGGCAGCCGAAGAGGACGACGAAGACGAGGCATAGTGGCTGTTACCCGCGCGCACGGCATCTGCCTGCTCGATAAACCCCAGGAATGGACCAGCCACGACGTGGTTGGCAGGATGCGCCGCGTGGCCGCTACCCGCAAGGTCGGTCACGCAGGCACCCTGGATCCGATGGCGACCGGGCTGCTGGTTGCCGGTATCGGCCAGGGTACGCGCCTGCTCACCTACCTGGTGGGGGCAGACAAAACCTACACCGCCACCATCCGCGTCGGCCAGGCCACAACCACTGACGATGCCGAGGGCGAAGCTCTGGGCGAAGCGGTGGACGCCACCGGGTTTTCAGACGAGCGCGTGGCTAGCGCGGTGTCGGCCCTGACGGGCGAGATCATGCAGGTGCCCAGCGCCGTTTCCGCCATCAAGGTGGACGGTCAGCGTGCCTATGCCAGGGTACGGGCGGGGGAGGACGTACAGCTTGCCGCCCGGCCCATTACGGTGCACGAATTCAAGGTGCTTACCAGGCGTGAAGAAGGCCCGTTCCTCGACCTCGACGTCGAGGTTTCGTGCAGCTCCGGCACCTACATCCGGGCGCTCGCGCGCGATCTCGGGCAGGCGTTGGACGGCAGCGGGGCGCACCTCACTGCGCTGCGCCGCACGCAGGTCGGTCCGTTTACGGTAGCGCAGGCCAGCCCGGTGCCGCCGCGTGGCGAGGACGATGTAACCCTGCCCGTCATGGGGCTGGGGGAGACGGCGGCTGCGGTGCTCACCCCCGTGAGCGTCAGCGAAGCCGATGCGCGGGCCCTCACCTTCGGTCAGAAACCCGAATACACCGGGCCAGCCGGGGCGGAAACGGTCGCCGTGCTGGACGCCGAGGGCAGGCTAGTCAGCATCGCGCAGGTACGCGCGGGCAAGCTGGCGCCGAAGCTGGTTATCCCGGAAGAAGCCCGCAGCTAACCCCGGCAAGCAGCTAGGCAAGCAAAATAGCCAGGCCGCAAAGTAGCTTTTGACCGTGAAAGGGCGGCTCCCCTAAATGGGGAGCCGCCCTTTTGTTTCGCCCTTCAGCGGGCGCTATAGGCGCTTAGAAGTGGGTGCGCACTACCGTGCCGTAGGTCGTGTGGTCGTATACCCACTTGGCGTCCGAAACCGACATGTTGATGCAACCGTGGGAGCCGGAGTAGCCGAACGACTTACGCCAGTATGCGCCGTGGATCGCGTAGCCACCCTTGAAGTACATAACCCAGGGAACGTCCTTGGTGTAGTAGTACAGCGGGTGATCCTTCGGGTAACGCGCCTCGTTGGTCATGTCCTGCTTCTCGAGGCGGTGGTAGATCTTGAAGGTGCCCAGGGTGGTTTCCCAGTCCTTCTTGCCGTCCACGATCTTGCGGGGACCAAACACCACGTTGGTGCCGTTGTAGACGGTCAGGGTCTTCTTCGTAAGGTCAATATCCACCCAGTTAGCGCCGGGCTTTACTTCCTTGGGAACCTGAATTCCGGCGGCCTGTTCGGTCTTTTCTTCCTCCACCGCAGGCTGCTTTTCTTCCTTCTGCTTGGCTTCTTCGGCAGCCTTCTTCTTGGCCTCTTCTTCGGCCTTCTTCTTGGCTTCCTCTTCCGCCTTCTTCTTTTCGTCTTCCTTAGGCGCCTTGTCCTGCACTACCTTCGCCTTAACCGGCTTGGTAACCAGGCCTGCGGCCAGCGGGGTCTTGTTTTCAAGTGCGGTAACGATCTGGCTTACCAGTTCCTTTTCGCCGCTGACCTCAACGCCGTCCTTCTTCTGGGTGACTACCTTGACCACCTTGCCGGAATCGTCAACGAGTTCCTTACCGTCCACGGGCTTAACCGCAGCCTTACGCGCAAACGAAGCAACATCGTTTGCGATGGCATCGCGATCAATGGTGGCCACAAAGCCGGTGCCTTCGGCATTCGTATCGACCTTGACCCAGCTTTCCAGCTGCTTCGGGCCGACGTGCCAGGACTTCTCGCCAGCGCTCAGGCGCAGGCTGGTAGCGAAAGTCTGGTTAAGTTCGGTGGCGGTAGCCTGCGCGGTCTCATCGCTCAGGCGCGGGTTTACCTCGCGTACGTCCGCGTTCAGGCTGAAGTCCTTGAGGTTCGCGGCGTTGTCGCGCACCTGCGCGGTCAGGCCGTCAACGTCTAGGCCCTGCCCTGCCTGGCCGGGGACCACTTCCCAGGCGCCGCTTTCTTCGTTGAACTTCAGTGCAGCGTCCTGCGCCTTTTTCTTATCGGCGGGGATCAGCCCCTGTGCCCAGGCGGCGAGGGCCTTTTCGTCGACCTTCACAACCGGCTTACCTTCGCGTCCCTTACCCAGGTAGCTGGAAACCACGTCGGTGAGCGAAGGATCCTTGGCTACCAGGCCCTGTACGGTGGCGGCGTTATCAACCGAGATGCCGAGGTCCTTGAAGCTAGCGGTGTGTTCTTTGCCGTCTACATTAACCGTGACCTTGGTGGCCTCGGCCTGCTTGGCGATCAGCTGCTCGATCTCGGCAGCGCTCTGTCCGCCCACGTCGGCGCCCATGAAAAGGGTGCCGGGAAGGGCGCGCCCATCGAACTGGCGGGCGTGCGCAATTCCGCCGCCAACCAGGGCTACGGTGCCAGCCAGGAAAAGGGCAAGAAGAATCAGGAGGGCGCGCTTTCCGCGGCGGCCTTCACCCTCGGGCAGAGACTGCTCGAGGTGACCGTTGTCGAACTGCTGCGTCATTTGTACTCGCAATCTTGAAGGTTTCTTTACGCTTCATGATGACTCTATAGGGAAACTTTTACCAGCCTACTCGAGCGCTAATGCCCTCACACCTCGCTTTGTTGCAGTTCTGATCACGTTTACAGGAAAACGGCGCGCTACAGTGGTGCAGGCCCCGCAACCGAACGACTGGAAAACAACGTGAGCACTTTTTCCCTGTGGCTTGATGCCGCGGACGTAACCCCGCAGATTCCCGGCAGCGTCGTCACCATAGGTAACTTCGACGGTGTGCACAGGGGGCACCAGCACCTACTGGAACAGGTGCTGCGCAGGGTGGAAGAGGCCGACGGCGACGGTGAAGAACTCTGGCCCGTGGCCGTTACTTTCCGTCCGCACCCGCGCCACGCGATGGGGCCGACGGGCGCGCCGCCGCTGATCTACTCCTACGAACAGCGCAACGAACTGCTGCGCTTTTACGGTATGCGAGCCGTGCTGGAGCTGCCCTTCACCCGCGAATTCGCGGCGCTCACGCCGGAAGATTTCGTGCGCCGCTACCTGGTAGAGGCCCTGCGCGCGAAGGTGGTTGTGCTCGGAGAGGATGCTCGCTTCGGCAGGCGCAATGCGGGCAGCGTGGAAACGATGCGGGAACTCGGGGAAAAATACGGCTTCACCACTGTGGTGGTAGAGGACCTGCTTGATGGGCACGGGCAGCGTTATTCCTCGACCCGTGTGCGCGAAGCCGTGCTGGAGGGGGATATCGCCCTGGCGAACGAGCTCCTCGGCAGGCCCCACAGCGTGAGCGATACGGTGCATCACGGCTACAAGCGCGGGCGCGAGCTGGGCTTCCCGACCGCTAACCTAGGGTCCCTGCCGGACGGCCTGATTCCTGCCGACGGCGTTTACGCCGGGCTGGTTACCGTCACGGAGCCTGCTCCGGGATGCGCGGAGCGGGGAGACGACATCGCGGGCGCTCCCGCCACCATTTCCATCGGCACCAACCCGACCTTCGAAACGGAGGGTCGGCCCGCGCGCACGGTGGAGGCGTACGTCCACGGCAGGCACGACCTTGACCTTTATGACAGCGTAATTCGCATCGATTTCCTGGCCTATCAGCGCCCGACGCTGCGTTTTCCGTCCGTGGAATCCCTGGTGGCGCAGATGGCGGAAGATAAGGCTGTGACCTCACGCACGATAGAGGAGCTGGCCCCGGGCCTCGGCGGGCGCGCTTGATAGGGTTAGAGGGCCGTTAGATCGGCCGCGGATGGTTCGCGCCCAGTAAATGGGGGTGAACAAACAGAGAGAGCACGGGTGAACAGGCCCCGTAGCGCCGCGCAACAAGATGAATGGAGAACCGAGTGGCCCTCGACTCTGCAGCTAAGCAGGCGATCATGAAGGAATACGCGACTACTGAGGGTGACACCGGTTCGCCCGAGGTTCAGGTGGCTCTTCTTTCCCACCGCATCAAGTACCTCACCGAGCACCTCAAGACTCACAAGCACGACCACCACTCGCGTCGTGGCCTGATGCTTCTGGTCGGTCAGCGCAAGCGCCTGCTGGGCTACCTGCAGGAAGTAGACATCGAGCGTTACCGCTCGCTGATTAAGCGTCTCGGCCTGCGCCGATAACCTAGAGACCGCCGCCCTCCCGCACGGGAGAGCGGCGGTTTTTCCACCGCAAGAAAAAGCAAGACAGAAGGACACCGGCTGGATCGGTCTTCGGCAGTGACCGCCGCGCTACACGAATACGCGACGATGACTGACGATGACCGGTACGGGGTGTCACAAAGCATTACCGCAAGGAGGAACCTCAATGGAAGGTTCAGAAATCACCACCACTACCGCAGTTATCGATAACGGCATTTACGGCAAGCGCAGCGTGCGCTTCGAGACCGGCCGCCTGGCGCAGCAGGCCGCTGGCGCCGTGGCCGTCTACCTGGACGAGGACACCATGGTGTTCTCCGCCACCGCAGTCTCCAGCCAGCCGAAGGAGCACTTCGACTTCTTCCCGCTGACCGTGGACGTGGAAGAGCGCATGTACGCCGCGGGCCGTATCCCCGGCTCGTTCTTCCGCCGCGAAGGCCGCCCCGGTACCGACGCGATCCTGGCCTGCCGTCTGGTGGACCGCCCGCTGCGCCCGGCCTTCGTGAAGGGCCTGCGTAACGAGGTGCAGGTTGTGCTGACCGTTATGGCCATCAACCCTGACGACGCCTACGACGTGGTCGGCATCAACGGCGCTTCCGCCTCCACCCAGATCTCCGGCCTGCCCTTCTCCGGCCCCATCGGCGGCGTGCGCGTCGCCCTGATGCCGAACAAGGACGGCGGCCAGTGGGTCGCGTTCCCGACCTTCTCGCAGCTTGAAGAGGCCGTCTTCTCGATGGTCGTCGCGGGCCGCATCGTCGGCGACGAGGACGGCTCCGAGGGTGACGTCGCGATCATGATGGTCGAGGCCGAAGCCACCGACAACTCCTGGGACCTGATCAAGAACCAGGGCGCCATCGCCCCGACCGAAGAGGTCGTGGCAGAGGGTCTCGAGGCTTCCAAGGTATTCATCCGCTCGCTCTGCCTCGCGCAGCGCGAACTGGCCGCGAAGGCCGCCAAGCCGGTACGCGAGTTCCCGCTCTTCCTCGATTACCAGGACGACGTTTACGAAGCGGTTGCCGAGACCGCTACCGAGCGTCTGGCCGAGGTCATGAGCATCGCCGCCAAGCAGGAGCGCGAAACCCGCACCGATGAGCTGCTGGCAATCGTCAAGGAAGAGCTCGCCGAGCGCTTCCCGGAGCGCGAGAAGGAAATTTCCGGCGCGTTCCGTTCGCTCACCAAGAGCGTAGTGCGCCGCCGCATCCTGACCGACGGCGTGCGCATCGACGGCCGTGGCCTGCGCGACATCCGTCAGCTTTCGGCCGAGGTCGAGGTGCTGCCGCGCGTGCACGGTTCCGCCCTGTTCGAGCGCGGTGAGACCCAGATCCTGGGCGTCACCACCCTGAACATGCTCAAGATGGAGCAGCAGATCGATTCGCTCTCCCCGGTGAAGCACAAGCGCTACGTGCACCACTACAACTTCCCGCCGTTCTCGACCGGCGAGACCGGCCGCGTCGGCTCCCCGAAGCGCCGCGAGATCGGCCACGGCATGCTTGCCGAGCGCGCCCTCGTGCCGGTGCTGCCGAGCCGTACCGAGTTCCCCTACGCGATCCGTCAGGTGTCCGAGGCCCTCGGCTCCAACGGCTCCACCTCGATGGGTTCGGTCTGCGCCTCCACCCTGTCGCTGCTGAACGCGGGCGTGCCGCTGCGCGCACCCGTCGCCGGTATCGCCATGGGCCTCATCTCCGACACCGTTGATGGGGAAACCCGCTACGCCGCCCTCACCGACATTCTCGGTGCCGAGGACGCCTTCGGCGACATGGACTTCAAGGTTGCCGGTACGAGCGAGTTCGTCACCGCCATCCAGCTGGACACCAAGCTCGACGGCATTCCCGCCTCCGTGCTGGCCGGTGCGCTGACCCAGGCCCGCGAGGCCCGTCTGCACATCCTGTCGGTGCTGGCTTCCGCCATCGACACCCCGGACGAGATGGCTCCGACCGCTCCGCGCGTCATCACCGTAACCGTGCCGGTTGCGAAGATCGGTGAGGTCATCGGCCCGAAGGGCAAGATGATCAACCAGATCCAGGAAGACACCGGCGCCGACATTTCGATCGAAGACGACGGCACCGTTTACATCGGTGCAGCCGACGGCCCCTCCGCAGAGGCCGCCCGTTCCGCCATCAACGCGATCGCTAACCCGACCCTCCCCGAGGTGGGCGAGCGTTACGTCGGCACCGTCGTGCGCGTGGTTGATTTCGGCGCGTTCGTCTCCCTGACCCCCGGCAAGGACGGTCTGCTGCACGTCACCCAGCTGCGTAAGCTCAACGGTGGCAAGCGCGTGGACAACGTTGAGGCCGTGGTTCAGGTCGGCAACAAGATCGAGGTTGAGATCCGCGAGATCGATGCCCGCGGCAAGATTTCCCTCGCCGTCGTTTCCGACGAAGAGGAAAAGGCCGAAAAGAGCGAAGAGTCCGACTCCGAGTGAGCCTGACTGCCGAGTGATCGGTAAACGCTAAACGCCAACGGGGCGCTAATCGCGATTAACGCGGCTAGCGCCCCGTTCTCTATCCCCGCGCTATCCCCGGCCCTATTAACGTTTGGGTGCACTAAGTGCTGCTTAAAGGGCTCTTTTGCAGCACTTAGTGCACCCAAACGTCAGGCGGTGGGTTTTCATGCCTGGCACTGATATTTTTGAGGGGTCTCCCTCAGCCATATAAGGAACCCCCGTGAACGTTTTGCAGCACAGTTTCTCCCGTAGCCACCTGCGTCCCTGGGCGTGGTTCCTGTTTGCGGCGCTGACGATACTGCTGCTCACCGCCTGCGGCGGGAAGGTGAACACCGACCTGAGCGTCAATGATGACGGCAGCGGGGAACGCAAGATGACGGTCGTGGTTAGCGACGAATCCCTGGCCAAGGTGAAGGGTGGCCAGGCGAGCATCGAGAAAGCGATCGCGGATTTTAAACCTGCCGAACTGAACTACGGCGGGGTGAAGCGCGAGGGAAACAACAGCGTTTTTTCTTTCTCCATCCCCTTCAAGAGCCTCAGCGAATACGCCACTAAGGTTGATGCGATCAGGTCCGCTGGCGGCACGAGCGCGCATAGCGCTAGGGCGCGGGCAGAGATCAGCAAAGGCGTGGAACCGTTCAGTAGCGGCAGCAGCTATTCAGAAAACTTCACTTCAAATCAGCTGCTCGCGTGGATTGTGGCGGTCCTAGAAAAACAGGGCAAGATTGCTAGCTCGGACTCGGGTAATGCCCTGAGCACCGGTGAAAACGTGCTTAAATACGGCGGTCAGGAAACGAAAGCCGCGCAGCCCTTCGCGGTGGGCAAGGTGGAAAAACACCAGGGGCTTTCCTCAGTGCAGGCCTATACGAGCGGCCTCGGTACGGGAAAATACACCCGTACCCTGCAGCTGGGCATGGATCGTATCGCCTACCTGGGCAAGCCAGAGGCGTTTGATAAATACTTTGCCGATAGGGTGCCGAGCGGCAGCACGGTGAAGAAGCACGACGACGGCGTAAGCATTATTTGGGATATCCAGTTCCCGGCGGGCACCCCGGATCAGGTAAACGAGTACATGAACAGCCTGCTGTCTTCGGAATCATCACGCTTCCAGGTCAGCGATCCGGCGCCGGGAGAAGACCCGCTCACCTTCACGGCTACCGTGGCAGATAATTTCAGCTGCCGCGTCGTATGCGGGGGCGCGACCTTCCCGCACAGCACGCTTGAACTTGGCCCCGGCTGGACGGGACCTGGAGAATACGAATTCGCTTCCGGGAAAAGGGGCATTGATATCTACAACAGGCCGCCGCTGGAAGTGTATTCCGTGGTGTCCTACAACAGTCAGAAACTAGATATCGCGCTAAATCCGCGCGGTGGCGGTAGCGCAACCCTGCGCGTGGTCTTTGGGAAAGAGGAAGAGGCCAAGGTTAAGGACGCGATCGCGCAGTGGCTGCAGGGCGAAAGCAAGGCTAAGGCAAGCCGCGAAGAGGTGCGCGATGGAGTCGCCTATTCCGTGACCGTTAAGGGAGAGGACGCGAAAGCCCTCAGCAAGCAGCTAGAGATCTTTGGCTTCACGGGCGCGCCCATAGAACTGCGTCAGATCGAAAAGAGCACTCTGCGCGATGGCTACCTGGTTGGCCTGCGCCTAGGGCTGCCCGATCGGATTGCAATTCACGCCAAGGGGCTAGAACTACCGCTTACGGTGCAGATTAAGGGAGAAGAAGGGCTTAGCTTCCTGGAGCCGACTCCCGAAATAAAGCAGGCGGGCTGGCAGTTAAAGGACGGTCAGTATCAGGCTGAGATCAGGCCCGAGCCGGGACACCTTGGTTTCGTGTTCCTGGCAAAGGCCGAAGTGAACCGTACCTGGATCCTGTGGGCTTCCCTGGGCGGCTTCCTGCTTTTCCTCGCCCTGGTGATTATTGGAGTGCTGTTCTTTGTGAAGCGTAAGTTCGGCCCGAGCAAACCGGCAGGGGCGGCAGGTGGCGAAGCCGCAGAGGGGGCAGCGCCGACGTCGGCCGGCACCGGGGCGGCGCAGGAAACACACGGCTCGGACGCATCCCAGGCGGTCCCCACCGTGGTTTTGCCGACCCCGGAGGCGCTAGCGGGGGAGGGCGTTCCCGGAGTCTGGCAGGCCGCGCCCTATCCGGGTTCTGCCGGGAGTGATCAGCCGACGGAACGGCTCGATCTAGCACCGCCCGTAAACGACAACCTGACGCAGCCGCTACCGAACCTGGCAAACCTTCCCGGCGCGGAAACGGAGGCGGTGCCCTCGCCGCCCGATAACGCCAATGGCGAAACCATCGGGGGAGAGGAAGCCACCCCTGCGCTGTCGGAACCGGCGGATGAACAAGAATATGGCGAGAGCGACCCGGAGAGGGATACCACCAAAGATGAGTAACCCTCGCCATTCGTGAAAAACTAGGGGAATGGCTATAGATCTACCGCTCGTGAGCGGATACGACGAGGTGCTGTTTGGGCAGCGCGGGGCGGAAGTTCGCCGCAGTGTTCTTCCCGGCGGTATCCGCCTGGTTACGGAACGCGACCCGAACGTGCGCTCGGTCAGCCTCGGACTGTGGCTGCCCGTCGGCTCAAGGGACGAGGAAAGCCGCCACGCCGGATCCACCCACGTGCTGGAACACCTGCTGTTTAAGGGCACCCGTAAACGCACCGCGCTGCAGATCGCAACCGCTTTCGATGAAATCGGCGGCGAATCCAACGCCATCACGGCGAAGGAACACACCTGCTACTACGGGCGCGTGCGCAGCAGCGACCTGCCGCTGGCGCTTGACGTGCTGTGCGACATGGTGACGTCCCCGGCGTTCGCGCAAGACGCCTACGCCATGGAGCGCGAGGTGATCCTGGAAGAACTCGCGATGGCGGAGGACGACCCGACCGATAGCGGGCACGAGGAATTCCTACGCCGCGTAATCGGAGACAACCCGCTGGGCAGGCCCGTGGGCGGGACGCCGGAAATCATCCGCGCGCTCGATCTAGAAGCCGTCAAACAGCATTACGCCCGCCACTACGGTCCCGACAACCTGGTTGTTACCGCGGTCGGGGACGTCGACCATGGCGAGGTGGCGGATAGGCTCGCGCAGAGCCTCACCGAGGGCGGCTGGGAGCTGCGCGAGGGAGCCACCCCCAGGCCGCGCCGCGCCGCTGTCGCGGAGCTGTCCGGGCAGCTTGCCCTCCCAGGGGGAACCGGTGCGGAACTAAAACACACCCGGCTGGTGCGTGACACGGAACAGACCCATGTTTTCGTGGGTGGGTTCGGCCTGAGCGCAACCGACCCGCGCCGTAACGTGCTTTCCACGCTGCAATCGATCCTCGGCGGGGGCATGTCCTCCCGCCTGTTCCAAAAGGTGCGCGAGGAAAAGGGCCTGGCCTACTCGGTCTATTCGTTCGGTTCCGGCTACCGCGAAAGCGGCGTGTTCGGCCTGTACGCGGCCTGCCGCCCCTCCCGCGCCGACGAGGTCGCTTCGCTGATGGTCGCCGAACTGGAAAGCATGGCGCAGCCGGGCGGGGTGAGTGCCGACGAGGTGCGTCGTTCTCTCGGCCAAATGAGCGGCTCCCTGGTGCTCGGCCTGGAAGACACCGCATCGCGCATGGCACGTCTGGGCTCTGCCGAACTGGTGCACGGAAAGTACCGCAGCGTAGACGAAGCATTACAGATGATCGCGGAGGTAGAGCCGCAGCAGGTCTGCGACCTAGCCGCGCTGCTCGCCGCCAACATAAACACTCGCGTGGACGTCGGTCCCGCAGCGAAGGCCTGAGGAGGAAAAATGAAGGTTGCAGTTTTTGGTGCGGCAGGCCGCATGGGACAGTCCGTGGTCGCCGCTGTGCAGGAAGCCGACGGGCTGAGCCTGCACGCCACCGTGGATCGCGGCGATAGCCGCGATGCGGCCCTGGGCGCCGATGTGATGGTTGATTTCACCGTGCCCTCCGTGACCAAGGGAAACGTGCTGTGGGCTATCGAAAACGGCATCAACTGCGTGGTCGGCACCACCGGCTGGTCGGAAACGGACCTCGCTGAGCTGCGCACCGCGCTTGCCGCGAAACCCGAGGTAGGCGTGCTGATCGCCCCGAACTTTGCCCTGGGTGCGGTGCTGGCGATGCACTTTGCGAAGGTTGCCGCCCGCTTCTACGAAAGCGCGGAAGTGATCGAACTGCACCACCCGAACAAGGTGGACGCCCCCTCCGGCACCGCGCAGCACACCGCGCGCGGCATCGCCGAGGCGCGCCGTGAGGCCGGCCTCGGGGAAATGCCCGACGCCACGGAAAAGTCCCTGCCGGGCGCGCGTGGCGCACTGGTAGACGGCATTCCGGTGCACGCGGTGCGCCTGCGCGGCCTGGTTGCGCACGAGGAAATCCTCTTCGGCCAGACGGGTGAGCAGCTAACGATTCGTCACGATTCCTTCGACCGCGTCAGCTTCATGCCCGGCGTCGTCCTGGCCTGCCGCGAGATCGTTTCCCGCCCCGGCCTGAGCGTCGGCTTGGAAAACTTCATGGACCTGTCCTGACCGTGAAAGCAACACACACCCCCACCCCGCAGGCAGCCGCGGCGCAGGAGCACGCGCCCTGGATAGGCAAGGGCATGCTGTTCGATATGGACGGCACCCTGGTCGATTCCGGCCCCGCCGTGGTGCGCTGCTGGAACCTGCTGTTTAAGGAACTCGGGCTGGACAGCCGTTTCGAGCCGCACTGGCACGGCCAGCCCGCGCGTTCCGTGGTGAAAATGGCGATGCCGGATGCGTCGGAAAGCGAACTCGCGGCGGCGCTGGGACGCAGCCAGGAACTGGAACTGGCCGACGTTTCCGACATTAAAATCCTGCCCGGCACACGTGAGATACTGGCTGCGCTGGATCGCGCCCAAGCAACCCTGGGGCGGCCGACCTGGGCGATAGTCACTTCCTGCACGCGGGCGCTGTTTAACGCCCGCTGGGCAACCACCGGGCTGCCGCAGCCGGAAGTGCTGGTCACCGTGGATGACGTAACCCACGGTAAACCCCATCCGGAGCCTTACCGGCTCGGGGCTAAGAGGCTCGGCCTGGCACCGGGGGAGTGCCTGGCCCTGGAGGATGCCCCGCTGGGGCTAACTTCGGCGCGTGACGCTGGCGCGGTGCCGCTCGCGGTGCTGAACACTAATCGGCGCGAGAGCGTCGCCCCGCACTCCACATACGTCGTGGAGACGCTTGCAAATCTGTCCGTCGCGGTGCGGGATAACAACCTGGCCGTAACTTTTACCCGTTAGGCTTGACCCATGTCTGAACCGCAGGAAATCGTCTTCCGTAGCGACGTCACCGTGGAAATGGTGCGTTCCCAGGCACGCGACGCCGATGTCGTTTTTGCCGCCCGCGTCTCCACCCAGGGAGAACAGTCCCTCAGCTCCGTAGATGCCGACGCGGAACGCTCCGCCGGGCTGATCAATTACCTGATGCGCGATCGCCACGGCAGCCCGTTTGAACACAACTCGTTCACCTTCTACGTGGAGGCGCCGATCTTCGTTTTCCGCGAATTCATGCGCCACAGGATCGCCTCCTACAACGAAGAATCGGGGCGCTACCGGAAGCTGCGCCCCATCTTCTACGTGCCCGGCCCGGAACGCAACCTGGTGCAGGAGGGCAAGCCCGGAGCATACGATTTCGTGCCCGGCAGCGAGGAACAGTACCGACTCGTTACGGAGCAGACGAAGGCATCCTGCACCGCCGCCTACGCGGCTTACCAGAAGATGCTCGATGCCGGAATCGCCCGCGAGGTAGCGCGCGGCGTGCTGCCGGTGTCGCTGTTCTCTTCCATGTACGTCACGGTCAATGCCCGCTCGATGATGAACTTCCTGTCCCTGCGCACCAAGCGCCCGGATTCGACCTTCCCCTCGTTCCCGCAGCGCGAGATCGAGATGGTGGCCGAGAAGATCGAGGAGTTCTTCGCCCGCGAAATGCCGCTCACCCATGCGGCGTTTGAAAAGAACGGCCGGGTAGCGCCGTAAGGCGTGCCGGGAAGGAAAGAAATGAGCACCATGACACGCCCCTTCGGAGCCGTCACCACAGCGATGGTCACCCCGTTTAGCGAAGACGGCGAACGGGTCGATCTCGATGCCGCGCAGCGGCTCGCCAAGTACCTCGTCGAACGCGGCAACGACGGCCTGGTAATCAACGGCACCACGGGAGAATCGCCCACCACCAGCGACGATGAAAAGATCGCCCTGCTGCAGGCTGTGCGCGACGCCGTCGGCGCTGACGTGCCTTTGCTGGCGGGAGTCGGCAGCAACAACACCGCGCACACGCTCTCCCTGACCGAGCGCGCCATCGCGTCGGGAGCGGACGGCCTGCTCGTCGTCACCCCCTACTATTCGAAGCCGAGCCAGGCGGGACTGATCGCGCACACCCTGCGCGTAGCGGACCTCGCGCAGCAGGCCGACAAACAGGTGATGCTGTACGACATCCCCGGCCGCAGCGGAGTAGCGCTGGCGCCGGAAACCATTCGTGAACTGGCCCAGCATCCGGCCATCACCTGCGTGAAGGACGCCAAGGGCAACTTCCAGGAGTCCGGCGTGCTGCTGCACGAAGGCGAAATCACCTACTACAGCGGCGATGATGCGGCGAACCTGCCCTGGCTCGCGATGGGCGCGGCGGGCATGGTCTCCGTCGTAGCGCACGTGGCATCGCCCGCCTACGCCCGCATGGTGGCCGCGTTCGATGCCGGCGATAACGCCGAAGCCGGGCGGATCCACCGCGCGCTCGCACCCGTGGTCGAAGCCGTAATGGGCAAAATGCCCGGCGCGGTCGCCGCGAAGCTAGCGCTGCGCCATGCCGGGGTGCTCACCAACGCCGCGATGCGTCTCCCGCTCGTGCAGGCTTCTTCCGACCAGGAACGCGCCCTCATCGGTGTGCTCACGCAGCACCAGGAAATTCTTTCTTAATAACCAGGCTTAGCGCAGTAGATAGACGCAGCGCCCGAGCCGCAACGATACGTTTAAGGAACCCATGTCTCTCTTTTCAACCCAGCTCACCCAGCCGCCGCAGCTGGCAGACGGCAGCATGCGCATCATTCCGCTGGGAGGTTTGGGCGAGGTCGGCCGCAACATGGCCGTTTTCGAGTACCGGGGACGCCTGCTGATCGTTGACTGCGGCGTGCTCTTCCCCGAGGAACACCAGCCCGGCGTAGATCTGATCCTGCCCGACTTCGGCCCGATCCGGGACCGACTGGACGACGTGGTCGCGGTTGTGCTCACGCACGGCCACGAGGACCACATCGGGGCCGTGCCCTACCTGCTGCGCCTCAAGCCCGACATCCCGCTCGTCGGCAGCCAGCTCACGCTCGCCCTCGTCGAAGCGAAGCTGAAGGAACACCGCATCACCCCGTTCACGCTCGCGGTGAAGGAGGGACAGACCGAGGAACTCGGCCCGTTCTCCTGCGAATTCGTTGCCGTCAACCATTCGATCCCGGACGCGCTCGCCGTGGCCGTGACCACCGGCGCGGGCACCGTGCTGCACACCGGCGATTTCAAGATGGACCAGCTGCCGCTCGATGGGCGCATCACCGACCTGCGGGCGTTTGCACGGCTGGGGGAGAAGGGCGTCGATCTCTTCATGGTCGATTCCACCAACGCGGAGGTTCCCGGCTTCACGGTCGCGGAACGCGAGATCGGCCCCGTGCTGGACGGCATTTTCGCGCGCGCCAAACAAAAGATCGTGGTGGCATCGTTCTCCAGCCACGTGCACCGCGTACAGCAGGTGTTCGACGCGGCAGCGGCACACGGCCGCAAGGTGGCCTTCGTCGGCCGTTCGATGGTGCGGAACATGACCATCGCACACGAAATGGGCTACCTGAACATCCCCGATAACGTGCTGGTTGACGTGCGCGACCTCGAGAACCTGCCCGATGACAAGGTGGTGCTGATGTGCACCGGCAGCCAGGGGGAACCCATGGCCGCCCTGGGCCGGATCGCGAACCGCGACCACCGCAACATCTCGGTGGAGGAGGGCGACATCGTCATCCTGGCCTCCTCCCTCATTCCGGGCAACGAGAACGCCGTGTTCCGCGTGGTGAACGGCCTGATGGCGCTCGGCGCGGAGGTCGTGCACCAGGCGAACGCCCGCGTGCACGTTTCCGGGCACGCCTCCGAGGGCGAGCTCACCTACTGCTACAACATTCTGCGGCCGCGCCACGTGATGCCGGTACACGGCGAGGTACGCCACCTCATCGCCAACGGCAAGATCGCTCAGCGCACCGGCATCCCCGCCGAAAACGTGCATCTGGCGCGCGACGGCTCCGTGCTGGACATGACAGACGGCGAAGTGAAGATCGTCGGCGAGGTCGAATGCGGCTACGTCTACGTGGACGGCAAGAGCGTCGGCGATATTGATGAACGCGATCTCAAGGACCGCCGCATCCTGGCCGACGAAGGCTTCATCTCCCTGTTCGCCGTAGTCAATTCCGAAACGGGCCAGATCATCGCCGGGCCCGAAATTCACGCCCGCGGCATGGCCGAGGACGACACGGTATTTGAGGAGATCAAGCCCGACATCGTGAAGGCGCTGCGCAAGGCCGTCACGGAATCCGGCGATCGTTCTACCCGGCAGTTGCAGCAGGTCATGCGCCGCGTGGTGGGACGCTGGGTGTCCCAGCGCCTGCGCCGCCGCCCCATGATCATCCCCGTCGTGGTAGAGGCGTAAGTCCCGCCGCACCTGAGTGACGCCCCTCCCGCCCGGCCCGCGAAGCCGGTGCGGGCGGGGAAAACCCGGTAGATTGGTGCCTATGGCGTCACGTACTTCTTCCCCGGCACGTGCCCCGAAAGGCTCGAAACGTTCCCCGGCCAAGAAAACCCAGGCCGAAGAACGCGATCCGTCGGTGCTTCCCCTTCCTTTCCGCGCGGTCCGCGCGGCCTACCTGAGCGCGGCTCGCGCCTGCGGCGGCTTCGTGCGCTCGGTCGGCCCGATCTCGCGCGAAGTGGACTATGCGGCGCGGCGCGATGGATATGCGCTGTTCCTGCTTTCCCTCGGGGTGCTCATTACGATTCCCGAATGGTGGCAGGTGCGGGGCAGCTTCTTTAACGCCGTGCATACCGTGGTGGCGGGCAGTTTCGGCATTATTTCGGTGGTGCTGCCGCTGCTGCTGATCGTCTGGTCGCTGCGCATGTTCCGACAGCCCGACATGGTGCGCGCGAACGTACGCATTAGCCTCGGTATCGCGATGCTGATGAGCGCCGCCGCCGCGATCACCTCCGTGCACGCGGGAGTGCCCGCGCCTTCCGCCGGGGTGGATGCCCTGGCCTCTGCCGGTGGTGTGATCGGCTATCTGGCGTCGGCCCCCCTGAGCGTGTTCCTACCGAGCTTCCTGGTCACCTTCCTATACGTGCTGGTGGCGATTCTTTCGCTGTTCGTGCTTACCGCGACCCCGGTGGAGGCGCTGCCCGCGAAACTGCGCGATGGTTACGACCTGCTGGTGGGACAGAGCGACCTGGAGCACGAGGAGCGTGACGCTTTCGGGCTTTCCTCGCGCCGCGAACTGCGCGAAAAGGCGCGCGGGCGTTCCCAGCGCATCAGCGTGGATACGGAAACCGGCGAAATCCTGGACGATGCTCCCGCAGAAAAGCCGCGCCGCCCCAGGGGCAGGCGCACCGTATCCAGCGTGAACGAGGAGACTTCCGCTTACGCGGGAGACGAAGCATTTGCGAAGGCCGCCGCGAAGTCGCGCCCCGAAAGTGCCGACATGCCCCTCATTGCCGACGAGGTAGTGGATGCGGTGGAAGAGGTAAATACCACGCCGCGCCTGTTCCCGCGCGCGGGGACGCGTTCCGCTGCGCCGCGCCCGCCCGCTCCGGCGCGCGCCGCGAGCGAGGAAAAGACCGCCGTGCTGCCCCAGATGGTGCAGGAAACCCGCGAACTGGCCGCGCTCGAAAACGATGCCGTGGAGGAAGTGCCGCCGCCGAAGGGCGATCTGCCCCGCGCCGGGGAACAGCTGGAGCTGGCAGGGGATATCGTCTACACGCTGCCCGACGCCGACTTCCTGCTGGAGGGACCGCCGCACAAGACCCGCTCCGCCGCGAACGATCGCGTCGTGGACGCACTCACCGAGGTGTTTGAGCAGTTCGGTATCAACGCACAGGTAACCGGCTTCAGCCGGGGCCCGACGGTGACCCGCTACGAGGTAGAACTTGGCGCGGGAACCAAGGTCGAGAAGATCACCGCGCTCAGCAAGAACATCGCCTATGCCGTAGCCAGCGCCGACGTGCGTATCCTTTCGCCGATCCCCGGCAAGAAGGCGATCGGCATTGAAATTCCGAACGCGGATCGCGAAAACGTGGCGCTCGGCGACGTGCTGCGTTCACCGCTGGCCACGCAGAACCCGCACCCGATGCTGATGGGTATCGGCAAGGACGTAGAGGGCGGGTACGTCACCGCGAACCTCGCCAAGATGCCCCACCTGCTGGTGGCGGGCGCTACCGGCGCGGGTAAGTCGAGCTTCGTGAACTCGATGATCACCTCGATTCTGATGCGTGCCACCCCGGAAGAGGTGCGCATGGTGCTGGTCGATCCGAAGCGCGTGGAACTGACCATCTACGAGGGCATTCCGCACCTGATCACCCCGATCATCACCAATCCGAAGAAGGCCGCCGAGGCCCTGGAATGGGTGGTGAAGGAGATGGACGCGCGCTACGACGATCTGGCCGCGTTCGGCTTCAAACACATTGACGATTTCAACCAGGCGGTGCGCTCCGGCAGCGTAGAGGTGCCGCCCGGCAGCGAACGCAAGCTGGCCCCCTACCCGTATCTGCTGGTGGTGGTGGACGAGCTGGCCGACCTGATGATGGTTGCCCCGCGAGACGTCGAGGCCTCGATTCAGCGCATCACGCAGCTTGCCCGCGCGGCAGGTATTCACCTGGTGCTGGCCACCCAGCGTCCCAGCGTTGACGTGGTTACGGGCATCATCAAGGCAAACGTGCCGAGCCGCCTGGCGTTTGCTACCTCGTCGCTACAGGATTCGCGAGTCATCCTCGATACGCCCGGCGCGGAAAAGCTGATCGGCCAGGGCGATGCACTCTTCCACCCGATGGGGGAGGCGAAGGCGATGCGCGTGCAGGGTGCCTGGGTTAATGAGTCCGAGATTCACCGCGTGGTGGAGCACGTGAAGACTCAGATGAAGCCCTCCTACAGGGAGGACGTGCAGACGGTAGCCGCCAAGAAACAGATCGACGATGACATCGGCGATGACATGGACGTGCTGCTGCAGGCAGCGGAGCTGGTCATCACTTCCCAGTTCGGCTCCACCTCGATGCTGCAGCGCAAGCTGCGCGTCGGTTTCGCGAAGGCGGGCAGGCTGATGGACCTGCTGGAATCGCGCGAAATCGTCGGCCCCTCGGAGGGATCGAAGGCGCGTGACGTGCTGGTGCACCCGGACGATCTCCCGGCGGCGCTGGCGCTGATTCGGGGAGACGAACCGCCCGCCCCGGCGCAGCAGGCAGCCCCGGTGCAGCAGGATCGTTACGGCGAGGACCCGCTTTCTTTGGACGGCGTAGAGGTGGCTCCCGATTACGGCGATTCGGAAGAGCCCGGCGAGTTTGACGCCTGGCAACTGACCGACCGCCGCTAGAGTGGGTGCCATGACTAAAAACGCCCGCAGCGAACTGTGGAACCTGCCGAACGCACTGACGATGCTGCGTATCGCGATTGTGCCGGTGTTTGTGGTGGTGGCGTTCGCCTACCCGCTAGACATCGGTGGGCGTATCGCCGCCACGCTGCTCTTCGTGGCGGCGATGGCCACGGACTACTTTGATGGGCGCATTGCGCGTGCGCGCGGCCTGATTACCGATTTCGGTAAGGTCATGGATCCGCTGGCCGACAAAGCGATCACGGGTGCGGCGCTGATCATTTTGAGCGTCTGGGACTACATCCCCTGGTGGATCACCGTGCTGATTCTGGTGCGCGAGATCGGCATTACCGTCATGCGGTTCACGATTCTGCGCTACGGGGCGCTCCCGGCAAACTTCTCGGGCAAGGCAAAAACGATGGTGCAATCCATCGCCCTCACCTACTGCTTGCTGCCGTTTGAGGTTATCTGGCCCGCGGCCGCCTACCTGGGTGTGGCGCTGATGCTGGTGGCGTTGGTGCTCACCCTCTGGTCGGGCTGGCTTAATGTGCGCGACGGTATGGAGCTACGCCGAAAGGCCCTCGCCAAGTCATAAATATTGTGAACCGGGCCATAAATAAGCATTTCTTGGCCCGGCATAGGAATATTTACTGCGCCCGCAGGGTTGTCATAGTTGTGAAACAGACAGCTAATGTGCGGCCCCATGCTCGCAGTGCCCGTAGTATTCAGGTTGGACCGCGCCCGCTGGGCCGGTATGGAATGGGCGGGATAGTTAAGCCCGCCCCCGCTTTACAGCAAGGAGGACAGCAGGTGATCGTTTTTCGCCACGAACTCGGCGACGTTCTCCGCGACGTCCGCCGCCGTCAGGGCCGCACGCTGCGTCAGGTATCGCAGGAGGCGCGGGTTTCCCTTGGCTACCTGAGCGAAGTTGAACGCGGCCAAAAAGAGGCTTCTTCGGAACTGCTTTCGTCGATCTGCCAGGCACTGGGCATTCCGCTCTCGTTCCTGCTGCGAGAGGTTTCCGAACGCATTGCCCTCGCCGAAGGCGTCGCCGTGCCGGATACCGTGCCCGACGACCTCGCGCGTAGCTGCACCGCTACCCGCTAACCAGACTGCCCGGAAGTGCGTCTTAGCGAATATCGCACGCTGGCCGATGAGGTTTTCGGCTCCCATCTGGCGAGCGCCTACGAACGGGATACGGTGCTTACCGAGCTGGGCGGGCTAACCGCTCTCGAAGCATTCGAATCCAATGTGCCCGTACGGGAGGTTTGGGTTGCCCTCTGCGATGCGCACGATGTTCCCGAAAACCTGCGCTGGGAGAGTCAAAGGGAGAATAAGAAGCGCCGTTAGCGGCGTGTTTCTCCCTAAATTGACACTCGAACACGTGTTCGGTTTATAGTTGTTCCTGGGCGGTGCACTGCGCGCTGTGCGCAATTGTTTCGCCCGACGTTATCCACACGAACGGCTGGCTCCGGCTTAGGGTGTCGGTCCCAGCCCCTAATCTTTTGGGTAACGCTTAAAAACATCCCGGAAGGAACAACATGGCTGCTGCCCCGAAGAACCGCGAGGCTTCGCTTGAGACCGCGCTCGCTCAGATCGACCGCGCCTTTGGCAAGGGCTCGATTATGCGCCTGGGTGACGATACCCGGCCCCCGGTCGAGGTAATCCCGACCGGCTCGGTGGCGCTGGATGTTGCCCTGGGAATCGGCGGCCTGCCCCGCGGCCGCATCGTAGAAATTTACGGCCCGGAATCCAGCGGTAAGACCACCGTCGCCCTGCACGCGGTGGCTAACGCGCAGCGCAACGGCGGCATCGCCGCGTTCATTGACGCGGAACACGCGCTGGACCCGGAATACGCTAAAAAGCTGGGCGTTGACACCGACGCGCTGCTGGTTTCCCAGCCCGATACCGGTGAACAGGCGCTCGAAATCGCGGACATGCTGATCCGCTCCGGCGCTCTGGATATCGTGGTTATCGACTCCGTGGCGGCACTGGTGCCCAAGGCGGAAATCAACGGCGAAATGGGCGATTCCCACGTGGGCCTGCAGGCCCGGCTCATGTCGCAGGCCCTGCGTAAGCTGACTGGCGCGCTGTCGTCCTCCGGCACCACCGCTATCTTCATCAACCAGCTGCGCGAAAAGATCGGTGTTTTCTTCGGCAGCCCGGAAACCACCACTGGCGGTAAGGCGCTTAAGTTCTACGCCTCCGTGCGCATGGATATTCGCCGCATCGAAACCCTCAAAGAGGGCTCGAACCCGGTGGGTAACCGTACCCGCGTCAAGGTGGTTAAGAACAAGATGGCCCCACCCTTCAAGCAGGCTGAGTTCGACATCCTCTACGGTGTTGGTATCTCCCGCGAAGGCGGCCTGATCGATCTGGGCGTGGAAAACGGGATCGTGCGTAAGTCCGGTTCCTGGTTCACCTACGAGGGGGACCAGCTCGGCCAGGGCAAGGAAAACGCGCGTACCTTCCTCAAGGACAACCCCGACCTGGCGGCGGAGATCGAACAGAAGATCCTGCAGAAGCTGGGCATCGGCGAATACGCGAACGTGCCGGAAGAAGTAGAAGAAGATCTAGACTTCGCGGACGATGCAGAGCTCGCAGAAGACTGAGGTTTTAGACCGGCTGCGGGCCGGTAGCGAACGGATCCTGGCCGCGTCCCCCGTGATTAGTGCGGAGGGCGCGGCCCTGGACCGTCAGGCGGTAAAAGAATGCCGCTACCTCATGCGCTTGCTGGCACTGCGTAAGCGTTCGCGCGCTGAACTCTGGGACGCGCTAGCCGCGCGCGAGGTGCCCGGCCCGGTACGCGCGGAGGCGCTCGCCCGCATAGAGCGGGCGGGGCTGATAGACGATGCGGCGTTCGCCACGGAATGGGTGCAGCAGCGGCGCAGGGATAAACGCTTAGCGGATCGGGAACTCGCCCGCGAACTGCGCGGCAGGGGAGTGGCGGAAGCCGATATAACCCATGCGCTGCGCGAGGCGGAGGAACCGGAAACGGAATACGAACGCGCGCGGGAACTGGTGCGTAAGCGGCTCCCCGGGGGAGCCGCGCCGCGCGGAAACGAACGTAAAAACCTGCTGCGGCGGCTCGAAGCTCAGCTCATGAGGCGAGGATTCTCACGCGAAATAACTACCTCTGCGATCTTGTCAGAACTCAAGTGAGAGCGTATAAAACCCCGTAGAATTAGGGGGCTATGACAACTACCTCCCCGCAGGGCGCCCCGCGCACCTACCAGGTGCGCACGTTTGGCTGCCAGATGAACGTCCACGACTCCGAACGCCTCACCGGCCTGCTCGAAGACGCCGGCTATGTTGCCGCAGATCCAAACCTTGACCCGCGCGAGGGCGGGGTGGACGTGGTCGTATTCAACACCTGCGCCGTGCGCGAGAACGCGGCGAACCGACTCTACGGCAACCTGGGGCGGCTGCTGCCCGCGAAGCAGGTGACGCCCGGTTTCCAGATCGCCGTGGGCGGCTGCCTGGCGCAGAAGGACCGCTCCACGATCGTGGACAAGGCCCCCTACGTGGACGTCGTGTTCGGCACGCACAACATGTATGCCCTGCCGGTGCTACTGGAGCGGGCGCGCCACAACCGCGAGGCGCAGGTAGAGATCCTGGAATCTTTGGAGGTATTCCCTTCCACGCTGCCGACCCGCCGCGAGTCCTGCTACGCCGCCTGGGTTTCCATCTCTGTCGGCTGCAACAACACCTGCACCTTCTGCATCGTGCCGTCCCTGCGCGGCAAGGAAAAGGATCGCCGCCCCGGTGACGTGCTGGCGGAAGTTAAATCCGTGGTGGACGATGGCGCGATCGAAGTAACCCTGCTCGGGCAAAACGTTAATTCCTACGGCGTTGAGTTTGGCGATCGCGGCGCGTTCGCGAAGCTGCTGCGCTCCTGCGGCGAGATCGAGGGGCTGGAGCGCGTGCGCTTCACCTCCCCGCACCCCGCGATGTTCACGGACGACGTGATCGAGGCGATGGCGGAAACCCCGAACGTGATGCCGTCGCTGCACATGCCGCTCCAGTCCGGTTCGGACAGGATCCTGAAGGCGATGCGCCGCTCCTACCGTTCCACCCGCTTCCTGGGAATTTTGGACAAGGTGCGCTCCCGCATCCCGCACGCGGCCATTACGACCGACCTCATCGTCGGCTTCCCCGGTGAGACCGAGGAAGATTTCCAGCGCACCCTGGAAGTGGTGGAGGAATCCCGCTTTTCGAGCGCCTTCACCTTCCAGTATTCGATCCGCCCCGGCACCCCCGCCGCGACCATGGACGGACAGCTGCCGAAGGAGGTCGTGCAGGAGCGTTTCGAGCGCCTGATCGCCCTGCAGGATCGCATTGCGCACGAAGAAAACCAGGCTATCGAGGGCCGCGAGGTAAACGTGCTCATCGCGCAGGGCGAGGGGGAACGCGACCGGGAAACCAACCGCGTGTCCGGGCGTGCGGAAGACAACCGCCTGGTGCACGTCGCCTTGCCGGAGGGGCTCGCCGCAAGCGAGCGGCCGCGCCCCGGCGATATCGTCACGGCCACCGTCACCCACGGCGCGCCGCACTACTTGATCGCCGATAGCGCCCTTACCCCCGAGGGGCGTGATTCCTTCCGGATTCGCCGTACCCGTTCGGGAGACGCCTGGGAGAAGGGCGTGACCGGCGCAGATTCGTGCGGCAGTGGCGATAGCGGCTGCGGCACGGGCGTGAAGAAGCCCGGCGGCCCCGTTACGCTCGGCATTCCTACCCTGCGCCGCCGCTGAAATGCTGCCGCTGATCGCGGTAGTGGGTGCCACCGCTACCGGCAAGAGTGAGCTTGCTATCGAGGCCGCGCTGCGCTTTGATGGCGAGGTCATTAATGGCGATGCCATGCAGTTCTACCGCGGCATGGATATCGGCACCGCGAAGGTGACCCGCGAGGAAATGCGGGGCGTGCCCCACCATCTGTTCGATCTTCTTTCCGTGCGGGAAGAGGCGAGTGTGGCCGACTACCAGCGGCTGGCGCGCGAAAAGGTGGCCGAGGTGCGTGCGCGCGGCAAACTTCCGATCGTGGTGGGAGGGTCCGGGCTGTATGTGCGGGCGCTGCTTGACCGCATCGAATTCCCCGGCACCGACAGGGCCGTGCGGGAACGCTTCGAGCAGTACCTGGAAAAACACGGCGAGGCCGCTCTGCGGGAACTGCTGCGCGAGCGGGACCCGCAGGCTGCCGAGGCCATCCAGGACCCGCGCCGCATGGTGCGTGCGCTTGAAGTGCACGAGGTGACGGGGAAGCCGTACACCTTTTTCCTGCCGCGCTACGAATACCACGATCCGGCCACGTTGCAGATCGGGATTCGTCGGCCCCGTCCCGAGCTGCATGAACGGGTGGCGTTGCGCGTGGAGCGCATGTACCGGGACGGTTTGCTGGAAGAAACGCGCCGCCTGCTCGGCGAGGGGCTGGCGGAGGGCCGCACCGCGTCGCGCGCCATCGGCTACGCTCAGGCGATGGAGGTGCTGTCGGGCAGCATGGCCGAGGCCGACGCGATAGCTCGCACCACCGTGCTTACCCGCAAGCTGGTGCGCAAACAGGACACCTGGTTCGGCCGTGACGATCGGATAACCTGGTACGAAGCCGAAAACAAGACCGCCGTGCTGGAGAGGATCGCCCGGGATGTCGCATAGAAACTACGCAGATTGGCCGATGGCGCTCGGGCACGGCACCGAAAACGATTTCGTGCTGGTGGACGATCCACAGGGTAAGCTGGAAATCACGGCGGAAGACGTGCGCTTCCTGTGCGATCGCCGAGCCGGGCTGGGCGGGGACGGCCTGATTAGGCTGGTGCCGACGGCGAGTATGCCGCGCGAACTGCAGGAACTCAACACCCTGCCGGACGGCTCCCTGCCCGTCTGGTTCATGGACTACCGCAATGCGGACGGTTCGCTGGCGGAAATGTGCGGCAACGGCGTGCGCGTTTTCGCGCGGGAGCTACAGCGCCGCGGCCACGAGGAACGCAGCAACTTCACGATTGGCACCCGCGCGGGCGTCAAGAGCGTGAGCGTTCTGCCGGACGGCCAGATCAGCGTCAATATGCACCGCTACTACCTGCTTGATGAGGTTAGCGTGCGGGTGGCGGGCGAAGAGCTGCCCGCCCGCAACGTGGATATGGGCAATCCGCACACCGTCACCCTGCTGGATCCACAGGTGGATCTGGACGCCCTGGACCTGAGCGATCAGCCGCAGGTCACTCCCGTGCCGGAACATGGCACCAACGCGGAATTCGTGCAGGTGGTAGCGCCCGGTCATGCCCGGATGCGGGTAATCGAACGCGGTGCGGGGGAGACTCGCTCGTGCGGCACGGGGGCCTGCGCCGCGATCGTGGCGCTGGTGCATAACCTGCGCGCAAAGGGCGAAAATCCGCCGGAAGAGTGGCTTCTAGACGTGCCGGGAGGCAGCGTCACCGTGTCCCTGCGCGGAGACGAAGTGGTGCTCACCGGCCCCGCGGTGATCGTGGCCGAGGTAAACGCGCTTTAGCGGTTGTAGACGCGCAGGATACGAAAACCCTTCGCGGAATCTATCCGGTTGCAGGCCAGCCGTGCCAAAGCCCCGTCGTGCTCGCTTATCCAGCGCTGCAGGGAATCGGCACCCAGGTTTTTACCGACTACCAGGTATGCCTCGCCGCGCGTATCCAGGCGGGGCAGCCATTCCCGCAGCAGTTCGTGCAGGGCCTCCTTGCCGATCCTGATCGGCGGGTTGGAGAAGATCGCATCCACCGTCAGCTCCGCCGGGACCTCCTCGGGCGCGCACACGCGCACCCGCTCCGCGACTCCCGCAAGCTGCGCGTTCAGGGCCGTGAGCTGCCGTGCCCGCTCGTTCACATCCACGGCCCACACGGTGATGTCACGCCGCGAAAGCGCCAGGCTGAGCGCGATCGGTCCCCAGCCGCAGCCGACGTCGGCCACCACCGCACCGTCCGGCAGATCCATCATCAGATCCGTGCGATCCAACAAGATAGCCGTGGCCTTATCGAGGCCGTGCTGCGAAAAAACCCCGTGGGCGCTACGCAAAACCAGCGGTTCTCCCGCCAGTTCCACGCGCAGCTCTGAGGTTTCGCCCTCGGACAGGGGAGTGGAGGTGAAGTAGTGGCTCACCCCGTAATTTTCCCACCCCGGCGGCGTTTCACCAACCTAGCGGCAGCGGGGGAGACTCGCCGTACACATTACGGCGCTTCTATCCCATTTTCACGGCTGGGGCTGAGAGACTAGGAGGCATAGTTAAAGCGAGCGAAAGAGGGCCTGTGCGGATCACGTTCCAGGAAGAAAACATCGGCGGGGAAGAGCCGGGCGGGGAAGAAAACGTCAGCGAAGCCACCCGGATCACCCGGCGCATCTTCGCGCGCAAAGACGCCTCCCTGAGCGATGTTGACTACCATTCGGACGCGGACGGCGAACAGCTAGACCTGGCCGATAGGCAGGCGCTGCGCCGCGTACACGGCCTTTCCACCGAACTCGAGGACGTCACCGAGGTCGAATACCGACAGCTCCGCCTGGAAAAGGTGGTGCTCGCGGGCCTCTTTACCACCGGCAAGGTGGAGGACGCGGAAAACAGCCTGCGCGAGCTCGCGGCGCTCGCCGAAACCGCCGGTTCGCAGGTGCTAGACGGCCTGATGCAGCGCCGCGCGCACCCCGATCCCGCCACCTTCCTCGGTTCCGGTAAAGCGAAGGAACTCGCGCAGATCGTCGCCGAGACGGGAGCCGACACCGTGATTTGCGACGGAGACCTCGCCCCCTCCCAGCGCCGCGCGCTGGAAGACGTCGTGAAGGTCAAGGTAATTGACCGCACCGCGCTGATCCTCGACATCTTCGCCCAGCACGCAAAGTCTCGCGAGGGTAAAGCGCAGGTAGAACTAGCGCAGCTCGAATACCTGCTGCCCCGCCTGCGCGGCTGGGGCGAATCCATGTCGCGCCAGGCCGGTGGCCGGGTCGCGGGCGGCGCCGGTATCGGCTCGCGCGGCCCCGGCGAAACCAAGATCGAACTCGACCGTCGCCGCATCCGCACCCGCATGGCGAAACTGCGCCGCGAAATCCGGGAGATGGCTCCGGCACGCGAAGCACAACGGGCCGACCGCCGCCGCCACGCCATCCCGTCGGTAGCCATCGCCGGGTACACGAACGCCGGCAAGTCGTCCCTGCTAAACCGGCTCACCGGGGCGGGAGTGCTGGTCGATAACGCGCTGTTTGCGACCCTGGACCCGACCACGCGCCGGGCACAGACCCCGGACGGGCGCGAGTTCACCTTCTCGGACACCGTAGGTTTCGTGCGTTACCTGCCCACAGAACTGGTGGAGGCGTTTCGTTCGACCCTGGAGGAAGTGGCGGGTGCCGACCTGCTGCTGCACGTAGTAGACGCCTCCCACCCGGATCCGGAGGGACAGATCGCCGCAGTGCGGGCCGTCCTGAACGACATCGAGGACTTCGCGGTACGCGAGATCGTGGTGCTCAACAAGGCGGACCTGGCCGCACCGGAGGACCTGGCGCGCGTACGCAGCCAGGTGGAAAACTCCATCGCCGTTTCCGCGCACACCGGGCAGGGCCTAGACGAACTGCGTGAAATGATCGCAGACCAGCTACCCAGCCCCGAACGCACCGTGGACGTCGTGGTGCCCTATTCCCGTGGCGATCTGGTGGCGCGCGTACACGAGCACGGATTGATCATGACAGAAGAACACCTGGCCGAGGGCACGCGCCTGCACGCCAGGGTGAGCGCGGGCCTGGCTGACGAGCTGGTCGCCATTTCCCGGTGACGCTGGAGCTGCTGGATGCCGCTGTAAGCACCCTCGGCGGTAGCCCCCGCGAGGGGCAGCGGCGCATGGCCGAAGCGGTATCCGCCGCGCTTTCGCAGCGCCACCACCTGCTGGTGCAGGCTGGAACCGGCACGGGTAAATCGCTCGGCTACCTGGTGCCCGCGCTGGAACACGCCGTGAAAACCGGTAGGCCGGTGATCGTCTCTACCGCCACCATCGCCCTGCAATCGCAGCTGGTCAGCAAAGACCTGCCCGCCCTGATCGCGGCGGCGGGCGATAAGCTGCCGCGTAAACCCTCCTTCGCGCTGCTCAAGGGCCGCAGCAACTTCCTCTGCCTGCAAAAACTCGCGGGCGGTTACCCCGACGAGGCCCCGCCCGGCACGCTGTTTAGCCAGGAGGTAGTAGACCCCGGCAGCGGACAGAGCGAACGCCTCGGCGATCAGGTACGCAGGCTGCGCGAGTGGGCCGAAGAAACCGAGACCGGCGACCGCGACCACCTGGACATGCCCGTCACGGACAGGGCCTGGCGGCAGGTGTCGGTCACCGGCAGCCAGTGCATCGGCACGAGCTGCCCGCTGGTGAACGAATGCTTTTCCGAACGCAACCGGGCCATCGCACAAGAGGTAGACCTGGTGGTCACCAACCACGCGCTGCTTGCCATCAACGCCTTCGACGAACTATCCATCGTGCCCGAACACGACGCGGTGATCGTGGACGAAGCCCACGAACTGGCCTCCCGCATTACCTCCGCCGTGACGCTTAACCTGCACCCGGCGGCGCTGCGCAGCGCCCAAAAGGTGATGCGCTCCCTCGGGGTGGCCAGCAGCGAGCTGGAAACCGCGGCAGACTCCTACGCGCTGGCGCTCACCGACCTGCCGGAGGGCCGACTAAACGGCGGCGTGCCGCCGCGTTTGCAGGATGCCCTAACGCTGCTCGAAGCGCAGGCGCGCCGCGCGGCGAGGGACGTGCAGGAGGCGTCCGACGATCCCCTGCTCGCGGGGGCCCGCAAGACTGCCCGGGCGACGCTGCAAGAGGTAACCACCCTCTGCCGCCGCGTGCTGGAAGAGCGCGAAAGTGACGTGCTGTGGGTGTCGCAATCCGAGAGCGGCAGCCGTGCCCTGTACGTGGCACCGCTCAGCGTTGCCTACGCCGTGCGAGACAAGATCCTGGCCTCTAAGACGCTGGTGATGACGTCGGCCACCCTGGCCCTTGGCGGCAACTTCGAGCAGCCCGCCAGACAGGTGGGCCTGTTTTCCGAGGAACGCCGGGAACTTACGCAGCTTGCTCGCAGCGGAGAAAGCGCCGACAAAGATTGCGCGCTATGGGCGGGGATAGACGTTGGCAGCCCGTTCGCCTACAACAAGCAGGGAATCTTATACCTGGCGCGGCATTTGCCACCGCCGGGACGAGACGGGCTGCACCCGGATACGCTGCGCCACCTATGCGAGCTAATTAGCGCCTCGCGCGGGGGAGCGCTCTGCCTGTTTTCCTCCCGCCGCGCGGCGGAAGAAGCTGCCGATTACGCACGCGGGGTGCTGGACACCCCGGTGTTCGTGCAGGGGGAAGACGGCCTGAACGCCCTGGTGTCGGCTTTCAGGGACGATCCGCACGCGAGCCTGTTCGGGACGCTTTCGCTGTGGCAGGGAGTGGACGTGCAGGGAGATTCCTGCCGCCTGGTGGTGATGGACCGTATCCCGTTCCCGCGGCCCGACGATCCGCTTACCTCGGCCCGACAGGAGCGCATCACCAGCCAGCGCGGTAACGCCTTCATGGCGATTTCCGCGAGCCACGCCGCGCTGCTGATGGCGCAGGGCGCGGGCCGCCTGATTCGTTCCAGAAGCGACAGGGGAATGGTGGCGGTGCTCGATTCGCGCATCGCCACGAAGCGTTACGGCAGCTACCTGATATCGGCCATGCCGCCGCTGTGGCGCACCTACGACGCGCAGGCCGCGCTGGCGGCCCTGCACAGGCTGTCTGCGGGAATGTTTGCGGAAAAAGACTAGCGGGCGAACGGCTTAGTTAACCGAGCGCAGCACCGCTACCACCTTGCCGAGCACCTCGCAGCTGTCCCCGAGGATGGGAGCGAAGGCCGGGTTATGCGGCATCAGCCAGACGTGACCGTCCTGGCGCTTGAAAGTCTTTACGGTGGCTTCGCCGTCGATCATGGCGGCCACGATGTCTCCGCCCTGGGCCTCGCGCTGGGAGCGTACTACCACCCAGTCACCGTCGCAGATGGCGGCGTCCACCATGGAATCTCCCACCACCTTCAGCAGGAACATCTCGCCCTTGCCGACTATCTGTTCGGGCAGGGTGAAAGTGTCCTCCACCTGTTCCTGAGCGGTGATCGGCACCCCGGCGGCGATCCGGCCCAGCACGGGCACGCGCACGCTGGGGGAGGACTCGTATTCGGGGACCTCGCGCGCCTGCGGTTCGTCGGTTTCGTCGAGCGGAACTACTTCCATTGCGCGCGGGGAGCGTTCGTTGCGGCGGATGAATCCCTTTTTCTCCAGCACCTGTAGCTGGTGGGAAACGGAAGAGGGGGAGGTGAGGCCGACCTGCTGCCCGATCTCGCGAATGGTGGGCGGGAAGCCGTCCTTGCGAATGTTCGCCGTGATCACGGCGAGGATCTTGCGCTGGCGCGGGGTGAGCTGGGAAGTATCCAGGCTGGAAGAAGTGTCTAGGCCGGAATCTGCCAGTAGCCGATCGTTAGCCATTTACCGCTCCTTGCCCGGACGCCCGCTTTCGTTTGGCGACCTTACGTTGTCGTACCCCTGTAGTGGAGTTGTCTCTGTACCAGGTTAGGCGTTTTTGCCGCGCCGGGCAAACAAGTGTTCGAGGGTTGCTTGCTTTTCTCGAACACCCGTTCTAAACTCGAACACGTATTCGATCGAACAGGAGTTCGTAAAGCTATGACTACTCAGACTTTCACCGCCAATGTTCACGTGGCTCGTCCCGCTCTGCGCATCACTCGCCGGGGGCGCATGGTGCTGTCTTCGCTAGTGGCTATTGCTTCGCTGCTACTTGCACTGTTCGTGGTTTTGGCCTGGGGGGTCGGTGCAGCCGAGGCCTCGGTCGAACGTGAAGCCAAGGTGGTTGTGCAGGAGGGGCAGACTCTCTGGGGGATTGCCACCTCTCATTACCCCGATCTGGCCCCGGAACAGGCGATCTGGAAGGTGCGCAGCGTAAATGATCTGCGCAGCGATCAGTTGGTTGCCGGCACCACTCTGGTACTGCCTAGCGACGTCGAGGGGCGTTAATTAGGCGTTAATTATTCGGGGATTTTCCCTGTCCATTAGGGCCCTTTTCCCGCCCCATATACGATAGGGGTATGCATTGCCCTTTCTGCCGACACGAAGATAGCCGCGTGGTCGATTCGCGCACCTCTGACGATGGTGTTTCGATTCGCCGCCGCCGCCAGTGCCCCAACTGCTCGCGGCGTTTCACCACGGTTGAGTCCGCGTCTCTGTCGGTGGTTAAGCGTTCCGGTGCCAGCGAACCTTTCTCTCGCTCCAAGGTAGTGAGCGGGGTACGTAAGGCCTGTCAGGGGCGTCCCGTTACGGACGATCAGCTGGCGATGCTGGCCCAGCGCGTTGAGGATGCGGTGCGCCAGAAGGGGCAGGCGGAGATCGACTCTCATGACGTCGGCCTGGCTACCCTGCAGCCCCTGAAAGAACTTGATCTGGTGGCCTACCTGCGCTTCGCGAGCGTGTACCGTTCGTTCGAGTCACTGGACGATTTCGAGAAGGCGATCGCGGAGCTGCGCGCCGAGGGGGAAGCCGAGGCGTAGGGGTACCGCTGCGCGGCTACCGCGTAGTATGATTCTCTTTGTAAAGCCCGGGACGCGGAGGGGAAGCCGTCGCCTCGGGCTTTACCTTTGCCTTTTATGGGTTTACCAGCGCAGCGCGCGCACCGCCGAACATCCCAAAAGGATTCCGAACAGCGCTGCACAGAGGCAGTCGTAAAGCAGTGGAGACGCAGAGATAACGCTTAAAGAGTGCGGGGCGAGGTAGGTCTTTTCCGCAAGCGGGCGGTGAAAGGCGGCCGATGTTCCCACCAGCAGGACCAGGGACGGGGCCAGCAGGGCCGTGCAGAAGCCTTCTATGCACTTTTGCACCAGGCTTGCGCAGACGCCATCCAGTAGGCGGGATTGGATCGCATACGTGATTAGCGCTACCAGGCCCACCCCGATCGCCAGGTTAAGGGCGTAAAGGTACTGTTTTGGACCGCTCGGACTGTGTAAAAAATCTATCCGAAAGATGAAAAACAGCAGCCCCAGTAAGGCGGCAAACGCCAGATACGTGGTTGCGAAGACTGCCAGGCGCCCGGTCATGCTCGGCTGCGCCGCGAGGGACGCAGTAGAGGCATCGCGTGGGGAGGATTTGCGCAGGGACAGGCATCCCGTCACATAAGGGGAAACCACCGCGGAAACCAGCGGTAAAAATACCAGCAGAGTCCACGCCCCCAGCTTGGGTAGCGAAGAAATCTGGATTTCGCCGTTGATGTAGGACGTCCCCTGTAGGTAGAGCAGGGCCGCGCCGCAGAGCGCCGCCACCACAAAGCGCCGTATCCGCAGCGATTCGAGCAGGGACTCGGCCCTCGCGTCTGCCACCTTCATGTCGGCAGTGTCCTTCCCCTAAAGCGATTTTCTAACCAGGATTCTAGAAAATGGCAGTCCCGGGTTAGGGCGGCCTATTTTTAACGGGCTAACGTTTGGGTGCATTTAACGCTGTGAAAATGCCTTTTAACTTAACGTTTCTGCACCCAAACGTAACGATGCCGCTAAAGCCCCTTGGGCAGCTCCCCGGAGTAGACCACGCCCAGCATCGCTGTGGGGCGGGTCATCGCCACGAATACGTCGCTCGCGCCCTGCGAATGCGCGGCCGCGATAGCGCCCGGCTCCACCAGCGTCACCGCGTCGAACTCGAGGCCCTTAGCGGCCTCCGCGTCCATCACCGCGACCTCGCTGTCGATACCGCCGCTGCCCAGGCCCGCACTTACCCCCGCGCGGGCGAACTCGGCGCCGATAGCCGCCACATCACCGCTCGGGCAGATCACCGCGATCCGACCGCCCGTGGCCTGCTTCTGCCGCAGCGCGCACGCCACGGCCTCCGCCGCCACCCGCGCCGCCTCGCAGCGCACGTACTCAATCTCGTGCTCGCCCTCGCGCACCGAAGTCACCGGCGTCGTCACCACGCCGGCGGCAGCCGCAACCCGCTGCGCCGCATCCATCACCAGGCGCGGCGTACGGTAATTAACCGTCAGTTCCTCCACCACGGCGCGCTCCTCCACGTGCGGGGCGAAAGTGTCCCGCCACGAACGCGTCCCGGCGGGGGAGGACGTCTGCGCCACGTCGCCCACCACCGTGAAAGATTTCGTCGGGCAGCGGCGCATCAGCAGCCGCCACATCATCTGGGAAAGCTCCTGCGCCTCGTCCACCACCACGTGCCCGAAAGCCCAGGTGCGATCGCCAGCGGCGCGCTCCGCCAGGGAAACGTAACGCGATCCCTGGCGCATCTGCGCTGCCAGGGTGTCGGCATCGACAGTCGCGGCTGCGCCGTCCCAGGAATCGATCACCTGCTGCGCGTACTCGCGGCCCGCGTCCAGGTCCTCGCGTTCGGCGCGGTTGCGCGCCGACGCCCCCGCCGGATCCTCGCCCAGCAGTTCGGCAAGTTCGTCCAGCAGCGGCACGTCCTCCACCGTGAACGGGGAGTCCTTTTCCCGCACAATCGCGGCGATGTCCCTTTCAGAAAGGCCCCGATCGGCCGCGCGCAGACGCTCCGGGTGCGCCAGCAGAATCTTTAAGAACATCTGCGGCGTGTAGGGCAGCCAGAGCTTGTTCAGCGTTACCCGCACCTCGCGGCTAAGCGGCAGATCGCCCAGGATGGTGGCGCGGTCTTCCTCCAGCACCGCGTGACCGGCGGCGCGCAGGCGCTCCAGGTACTGATCCGCCAGCTTGTCCAGCATGATGCGCACGAAAATATCGCGCGCCTCGTTATGGGGCTTGTGGGAGGAACGCGCGTCCCGCTGAGCGGCGGCCACGTCCTTCGGCTCGATGGTCAGCACCACCGAATTAATCGCCACCTGCACCGGCTCCTCCAGGCGCAGCTGCCGCTGCGAAACCGCGCGCTTAAGCAGCTTCGCCATGCGCAGATCGCCCTTAACACGCTGCGCCTCGGGGGAATCGTGCACGTCGGTCACCATGCCGGGCAGCAACTGGCCGGGGGTCAGCATGGCCACGCCCGATTCGCCGAGCGAGGGCAGCACGCGTTCGATGTAGCGCAGGAAGCCATCGGTGGGAGCCACGATCAGCACGCCCGCGTGCTCCAGCTTGCGGCGGTGCGTGTAAAGCAGATAGGCGGCGCGGTGCAGCGCCACGGCGGTCTTACCCGTGCCCGGCCCGCCCTGCACCACCAGCACGCCGCGCACGTCGGCGCGGATAATGCGGTCCTGTTCGGCCTGGATGGTGGAGACGATGTCGCCCATGCGTCCCGTGCGCTGACTGCTGAGCGCCGCCAGCAGCGCGCCCTCGCCCTGCAGCGAAGCGCCGTCGGCGTCGCTCCCGTCCAGCAGGGAAGCGTCCAGCACGTCGTCTTCCAGCCCCAGCACTGTGCGGCCGCGCGTGATCAGGTGGCGGCGCAGCGTCACGCCCAGGCGTTCGGTGGAGGTCGCCTGATAGAAAGCGGCGGCGGCGGGGGCGCGCCAGTCAACCAGCAACTGTTCACGCTCGGGCGTGAACAGGCCGATACGGCCGATGTAGAGGCGGGAATCGTCCTCGCGGTCGAGCCTGCCGAAGACCACCCTTTCGCGCACGGAAGCGAGCAGGGAAAGGCGGTCCTCGTAGCGCGCCACGAAAGCGTCGCGTTCGGAACGGTTCTGGTGCGTCGTGGCCGACTGGGATGCCTGCGCCTCGTCCAGCCGCTGCTGCAGCGTTTCGGTCAGCTCATCGAGCCGGGAATAGAGTCGATCAACGTAGGCCTGTTCAGCCGGCAGGTCACGGTTCTCTGTCGCCAACGGGTATTCCGCCTTAGTCTGTGAAGTGAAAGCGAGCCTCTCCCGACGCGCAAAGGCCGTGGCCGCGCGTAAGTTTAGGCAGTGTTCCATTATGGTTGATTAGTCCGATCCAGGAAACCCGGTCGTGAGGAGAACAGCGAATGGAGCCCCGACGTCTCTACCGCTTTGCGGCGCAGGAAGTTTTGGCGCGCGTGCCGAATGAGCCGCTAACGCTCGTGCACGCCTTTCCGGGACTGACCGACACGGGCAACACCTGCAAGCTGCTTACCAGTTTCCTTGAGGGAACCTGCCTGCCGCAGACCCTGGCGGAGTTCGATACCGACGAACTGCTCGACTATCGCGGCACCTACCTACAGGCCTATTTCGTGGACGGCGGCTTCGCCCCGATCCAGATTCCGCGCATCGAACTGAAGCTGATGCGTGACGAGTCCGACAAACCGTTTCTCTTTCTGAGCGGCCCCGATCCCGACATGCGCTGGCTCGGGCTGCGCGATGCGGTCATCGAACTGATCGACATTTTCGACGTACGCCGGGTGGTTTCCCTGATGTCGTTCCCGATGAACGTGCCGCACACACGCCCGATTCGGGTCATGGAATACGCCGGGGTGGTCGATACGCCCCCGGATTCGCTCGATCAGCTCAGCCAAATGATGGCACCGACGCCGTTCAACATCTTCCTCAGCACGGAACTGGCCCGGCACGGGATAGACACCCTCGGCTATGTGGCGCAGGTGCCGCACTACATGGCCAGGCGCGACTTTGAGCCGGCCACCCTCGCGCTGCTGCGCAGGCTCAGCGAGTCCGCCGGGCTCGATCTGCAGCTCGTGGATCTCGGCGACGACTGTGACGTGGTGCTCGCGCAGGCCGATCAGTCAGCGCGAGAAAACGAGGAAGTTGCGGCCCATGTGGCGCAACTTGAGCAAATATATGACGAGGCTCTCGAAGATGAGATCGCCGCACCCCTGCGAGTACGGCAAGACACGCCTACGGGGGACGAAATCGCCACCCGTTTCGAGCGTTTCCTCGCCTCCCAGGAGAGCGGAAAACCCTCCGAAAACGACGAAAACGGCTCTGAAATGGGCAAAAAACCTGATGAAGGGGGACAGGACGGCGAAAACGTGCAATGATTGATCTCGTTGCAGTGATGTGTTCTTCGCAAGGAGAGCACGCGGAGTTTCGACCTGAGGTCGCACCTTCGTGCCCTGTCTAGGAAGAAACAGGCAGGGACGACACATGCGGCAAGAATGTCGCCGAACGGCGGCAGCGCCAGACGCAAGGAGATACGGTCATGGCACAGGGTTCCGTTAAGTGGTTCAACGCAGAAAAGGGTTTCGGCTTCATCGAGACCGATGGTGGCGGCTCGGACGTTTTCGTCCACCACTCCAGCATCGATATGACCGGCTACCGCTCGCTCAATGAGGGCCAGCGAGTCGAGTTCGATGTAACCGATGGCCCCAAGGGCCCGCAGGCGGAAAACGTCCGCGCACTCTGATTTACCCCAGAGACTTTAGAGCGGGGCTCGTCCGAAAGGACGGGCCCCGCTCGCTTTTTGTTTCCACCTACGACCTATCGGTGCCAGTGATCATGCGGTGCCAGTGATCACGAGGCGCCGGTGATCACGCTGCCCTGACGCGCTAGCTGCGCCAGATCGCCGCCGCTTAGCAGCCTTACTGTGACGGCGTCCCGTCGCAGCGCTCGCTCCAGGCTCTCGGGCGGCGCCATATCTGAGGCGAGCAGCACGCAGTTGCCGTAGCGGCGTTTCTTAAAGACGCCCGGCTCCGCGATCACGTGCACCTGTTTAAAGGCCTCGGAAAGGGTTGCGTATTCGTCGGCCAACAGCGTCGTGCCGGGCTTGGCCGCGCAATTAACCAGGTAGCTTCCCTGCGGGCCGACGGCGCGCCGGGCCCGCTGCGCTGCGGCCAGGGTGGTGAGGGCGGTAGGGGTTTCATCCCCCGCAAAGACGTCCCGAATCAGCACGTCGCAGCCCGCCTCCGGGAGCGTCGGCAGGGTGGCTATCGCGTCCGCCGCGCGCACCCGTACCTCGGGAGAGCGCGGCAGATCGAACCAGGCACGCGCGTTTTCTGCCAGGACGCGATCCAGCTCCACTACCAGCTGCCTGGAGCCGGGGTGCCCCGCGGCGATAGCGCGCGCGAGCGTGCAGGCGCCGCCGCCCAGGTGCGTTACCCGCACTGGCGCGGGGGGAGCGTGGAGTTCATCCACCGTGCAGCGGATCCAGCGCATGTATTCGAAGCTAAGCGTGAGCGGGTCCGGGTGCACCTCCGAACTGGGCACGCCGTTAACGAACAGGGTGAGCGTGCCGTCGGTTTCCCGCGTAATACGGGCCGTTCCCGTCCCTATCTCGATGTCCTGCTCCAGCGGGGCGCCGCCCGCGGCTTTCTTTCCCTCTGCTTTTCTTGCCACCCCTGCAGGGTAGATTGTTTAGGGTGCCGATTCGGGGAGGTGAGGGCGTGAATGACGACGGATGCAACATTCTTCATGTAGACATGGACGCCTTCTTCGCGTCGGTAGAGATACGCGACAACCCGGCCCTGCGCGGCCTGCCCGTGGTGGTCGGCCGCGATGGTCCACGTTCCGTGGTGGCGGCGGCCAGCTATCCGGCACGCGCCTACGGGGTGCATTCCGCAATGGCGATGGCGATAGCCAAGAGCCGCTGCCCCAAGCTGGTGGCAATTCCGCCGCGCATGGCGCACTATCGCGCCATTTCGGCGCAGGTGATGGCGATACTGGAATCGTTTACGCCGGTTATCCAGCAGGTAAGCGTGGACGAAGCTTTCCTGGACGTTTCCGGGGCGCTGCGCCACTTCGGTTCTCCCGGCAAGATCGCGGCCCAGATTCGTGCGCGCGTACGCCAAGAGGTGGGACTGCCCTGCAGCGTGGGGGTGGCCGCCGCGAAATCGATAGCGAAGATAGCCTCCGGCAAGGCGAAGCCGGACGGCTTGCTCGTGGTTCCCGCGGCGGAAAGCGCCGCGTTCCTCGCGCCGTTGCCGGTCGGCGCGGTTTGGGGCGTCGGCCGGGTGGCCTCGGGCAAACTCAGCAACATGGGCATCCACACCGTGGGGGATCTGGCTGCGGTGCCGTTACCCACGCTGCGGCGCATAGTCGGCGTGCAGGCGGTTCCCATGCAACGCGTCGCGCAGGGGCTCGATGATGCGCCGGTAGGCACTCAGCGGGTGGATAAAAGCATGGGCATGGAACGCACCTACGACGAAGACCTGGTCGGTTACCGCGAGATTCACGCGCAGCTCGTGGACATGGCCGACACGGTTGCGGCCAGGCTGCGCAGCCACGGCACCGCCGCCCGCACGGTCAGCATTAAGGTTCGTTTGGGCGACGGGCAGACCCTCACGCGCAGCGTCACCATGACGCAGCCGTCGGCTAGCGGGGAAAGAATCCGTGAGCACGTGCTTGCCCTTTGGCAACGGCTCGGCCTAGCGGGGCAGCGGGTGCGGCTGCTCGGCGTGCGCGGGGAAAACCTGGGGCCGGCCACGAGCGTGGAGCTGTCTAGCCGCGAAGGATGGGATGAACTTGAGGCCGCCATGGATAAGGCCCGGCAACGTTTCGGGGAAGCGACCCTGCGGCGCGGCTCCACCCTGCTGTGAAGCCCGCACCTTTTCGTTGGTGTTAAGGCCACATTTTCTAGCGGGGCGGTTAGGCGTATCCTTGGGGGAAGCTCACCCGGTCAACGCATAAGGAGACTGCGATGCCACTGTCTGAATACGAACAGCGCGTGCTTGCCGAGATGGAAAAGCACCTGTTCGAACAGGACCCTGAGCTCGCCTCCGCGCTGCGCGAGGACGCGACCCCGCGCAAGGATAAAAAACGGGTGGTGCTGGGCGTAACGATAGCGATTTGCGGGTTCGGTCTGCTTATCGCAGGCATGGCTACCCAGCAGATCTGGCTTGGCATGCTGGCGTTCCTGGTGATGCTGGCGGGCGCGCTCACCGCGATTCTGGCTCCCACGGTGATGGGGGCGGCTGGCGGAGCGAACTTTACGCAGCAGCATGGCCGACAGCAGGGCGGCGGCTTCATGGACACGATGCAAAAGCGCTGGGAGAGCCGAGAGTAGCTGCCCCAGGACGCGCCCCGGCCTTCGGTGGAGCGCGGTAAACGCTAAACCGGCGCTTCTTACGTACTTAAGCGGGCGGTTCCCTTCTAGGGAACCGCCCGCTTTTTGCTGCCGCACGCCCGATACGCAGAAAATCGCCCCACCGTGCTCCACCGCTTCCCCCACATTCCCCCCACAAAGCCCCACGAGGGAATAAAAGTGCAGGTCAGAGTGGTGGAGGTGGGTGGGGGAGATTTCCCTGCGGTTGGCGCGAAAAATAATTGCCCCACATCACTCCCTGCGATTTACCTGCGGTTTTGTGCTCTATAGAAAGTTTTTTTGCCCCTATGGGTTACCAAGTGGTGCGGAGTGGGGTAAAGTGGGGCCATCGGGAAGAGAGGCTCTGACGAGAGTCGCTCCAGGAATCCACCGGGAGGTGAAGCGCCATGTTTCTTGGCACCTTCACGCCCCGTATGGACGACAAAGGCAGGCTTATCTTTCCGGCCAAGTACCGCGACCAGCTGGCTGCGGGGCTTGTGGTGACCAAGGGGCAGGAGCACTGCATCTGCGTCTATCCGATCCGTGAATTCGAGCGGATCCACGAAGACCTGCGTAAGGCTCCCGTCACGAGCGGCGATGCTCGGGATTACGTTCGCATTCTGCTTTCTGCGGCAGAGGACCTGATTCCGGACAAGCAGGGGCGCATCACCATTCCGGCGGAACTGCGTAACTACGCGAAGCTGGAAAAGGAATGCACCGTGATCGGCGCGGGTCACCGGCTAGAAATTTGGTCGCCCACCGCGTGGGAGGCCTACCTGCGGGAAAAGGAAGAGAAATTCGCGGAGACCGCCACGGAAGTGGTTCCGGGACTCTTCTAAAACTGAACAGCCAGTTGGCAACAACGGATGCGAGATGAGATCTCTACCGCTTTAGCCCCGACGCATCTTCCCCGGTGGCGGGACTGAAGCGGCAGGGATCTGATCTCGCATCACTGGCATATCTACCTATTTATCTATCGTGAGTCTTGAGGAGGAGCGGATGCCCACGCACATCCCCGTGCTGCGCGAGCGCTGCGTGGAACTCCTCGGCGGAAACCTCCGCGATGGCGGCGTCTACGTCGATGCCACCCTGGGCCTGGCGGGACATGCCAGCGCCGTGCTGTCGGCTTACCCGCAGGCTTTTTTGGTAGGAATTGACCGGGATACGCAGGCGTTGAGCGTGGCCAGGGAAAGGCTGCTCGCCGCCGGTCACGAAGGACGTTTCCACCTGGTGCATGCGACCTACGACGAAATCCCGCGCGCGCTGGCCGAAGCCGGTTTCTCTGCGGCTGACGGCATCCTGATGGACCTCGGGCTTTCCAGCCTGCAGATCGATGATGACGCGCGCGGTTTCGCCTACCGAGTGGACGCTCCGCTGGATATGCGCATGGACCAGGAATCGGACACCCCCACCGCGGCCGATCTGCTGGCGGAACTGGACGAGTCGGAACTGGCCCACATCATCAGCGAATACGGTGAAGAACGCTTCGCGCGCAAGATCGCTAGGCGCATTGTTGCGCAGCGAGAGACGCAGCCGCTGACCCGTTCCAGTCAACTGGTGGAGCTTTTGGATCGCGCCATTCCCGCAGCGAGCAAGCGCAGCGGCGGCCATCCGGCAAAGCGAACCTTTCAGGCGCTGCGCATCGCGGTAAACCGCGAGTTCGAGATTCTCGACCGCGCGCTTAACTGCGCGCTTGACTCGCTCGAGGTCGGCGGCAGGCTGGTCATCGAGTCTTACCACTCGCTTGAGGACCGCCGCGTAAAGCAGGCGTTTGCTTCCCGTACCCGTTCGAGCGCCCCGGCCGGGCTGCCGCTCGAACTAGAGGAACACAAACCGACTTTCCGCACCCTCACCAGGGGAGCGGAGCAGGCAGACGAAACAGAACAGGAAACCAACCCGCGCTCCGCATCGGTGCGTTTGCGTGCGGTGGAAAGAATCCGTGCAGACCGGAGGAGGAACTAGGCATGTCAGTCGCAGCCAAAACGGTACGGCCGCTGCGGGTTGCTGAGCGCCCCCGGCTGAGCGTTGTCTCTTCCCCTTCGCGGAAAAGGGGAAACACCATCACGGCGCTTCTCGCTACCGCCATTCTCGGTGCGGCGCTCGCAATCTGCCTGCTGTTAAACATTTCGCTCAGCAACGGCAGCTACGAACTGACCTCCCTGCAGCGCCAGATCACGAACCTGGAACACACCAAGGCTGAACTTGTGCGTGAGTCCGAACGGCTCGCGACCCCGCAGGAACTTGCCCGCCGTGCGGAAAGCATCGGTATGGTTCCCGCTTCCGGAGCCTCCTACATCGATCTCAGCAGCAACACGATCATGGAAACTCAGGGGCAGGAGGCGGCGCGCCGTCAGGTTAGCAACACGGTGCCGGTGGCTGCGATTTACCGCACCGGACCGACCTATTACGGCATGGGTAACGAGCGCGGCTAAGACTTCGCACTATGGTGAATGTGCGAGCATTTCTGCCCTTGTTTAGGAGAAGCGTCTAGATGCAGCTTGGTCCCGCGCGTGTAGGTAAGCCTGAAAACCGTTTCAGGCTGCTTTTCTTTACCGTCATGGCGCTGGTGCTGCTTTTAGTGTTGCGGCTAATTTGGGTGCAGGGCCTGTGGGGCGGCAGCGAGCTGGCTAACGAAGCCCGCTCTGAGCGCCATCGGCACCGGGTTATTCAAGCCGCGCGCGGCGATATTTTGGATCGCAGCGGCCAGGTTCTGGTGAGCTCAAGCCAGCTATGCGACCTCGCTGTCAACCAGCTGCAAATCGGCCAGTACCTCGGCCCGGTAGACAGCAAGACTAAAAAGCGCGCCCCCGGCGATGAGGGAATTGCCGGAGCGGCACGCAAACTGGCCCCGCTGATCGGTAAATCGGTAGAAGAAACCACCGCCATGCTGACGGGTAAAAAGGGTTTCAGCTACCTCAAGAAGGGCATGGACGCTAAGGAATGCCGGGCCGTTATGGCGCTGCGCCTGCCCGGTGTCACCGCCGACTACCGCAGCATACGTATCTACCCGAACGGTAAGGTCGCCGGTAGCCTGCTGGGCGTTGTACAGGCAGACGGTAAACCCGCCGCCGGGGTGGAGCTGTCCCTGGATAAGACCCTGAAGGGCGTGGACGGCACCATCAGCTATGAGAGCGGCGCGCAGGGGCAGGCGATTCCGAGCGCTGCGCGAGCGGTCACCCCGGCGCAGGACGGCCGCGATGTGCAGCTGACCATTGATCGTGACCTGCAGTGGTATGCCCAGGGCGTGGTGAGCGAAACCGCGCGCAAATTCAACGCGCAGGCCGCCAGCGCAGTTATCTACAACTCCCGCACCGGGGAAATCCTGGCGCTGGCGGATTCGGGAAGCTACGACCCGAACCGTCTGACCCGCAAGGACAACCTGGCGATTCCCTCGGTTTCTTACGTCTTTGAACCGGGATCCACGGGCAAGCTATTCACGATTTCCGGCCTGCTTGATACCGGCAAGGGGAAGGTGGATGACACCTACACCGTGCCGTGGGAAAAGAACTTTGGCAGAGAACGCATCAAGGACTCGCACTCCCACCCGGTTGAGCGGCTGACACTCGCGGGAGTTTTGAAAGAAAGCTCTAACGTCGGCACCGTCATGGCGGCGGAACGCGCCACCCCTGACGAACGCTACAAATACCTGCAGCTATTCGGAATCGGCTCCAAGACGGGGATCGAACTTCCCGGCGAATCTCCCGGTATTTTGCATCCGCCCTCGGAATGGCACGGGCGCACCAAGCTCACCACCACCTTTGGACAGGGCTATGCGGTTACCCCGGTGCAGATGGTGGCCGCCGTCGGCGCGCTAACAAACGGGGGCGTGCGTGTCACCCCCACCATCGTCAAGGCGATCGATGACGGGCGCGGCTTACAGCCGACTCCCGAGCGGGAACGTCATCGCGTGGTGAGCGAGGAAACCGCGCACCAGATGCTGCAAATGATGGACACGAATGTGCCCGACAAGCCCGGTCAAAACGCCTACGTAGCCCGCTACGCGGTGGGCGGCAAAACCGGCACGGCCCAGACCGCTGACCATGCTTACACCGCTTCCTTCATTGGCGTTGCCCCGGTGGACAACCCGGAGATCGTGGTGGGCGTGTTCGTGTACGGGCTGAAGGAATTTATTTCCGGCAACACCGCCGCCGCCCCCGCCTTCGCCGACATCATGCGTTTTACGCTGGATCGCCAGCGCATCGCACCTACCGGGAAACCCGGTACCGAGCTACCTACCACCTGGTGAGGAAGATGAGCACAGCAGAAAACACTTTCACGCAGATGGCTCGCCAGATGCGTCCGCAGCACACCGCAGGGGTTGCTTCGCGCGAACTGGCCGACCTGCTGGGAGCCGATCACGTCGGAAACGAGGTGCGCTTTTCCGGCTGCACCCTGGATTCTCGGTTAGTGCTTCCCGGTGACCTTTTCTGCGCCCTGCCCGGCGCGCGGGCACACGGTGCTGACTTCTCCGACCAGGTAGCGCAGGCGGGAGCGTGCGCGGCGCTCACGGACGCCGCCGGGTTGGAACGCGTACGCGCGGCAGGACTAACCGCCCTGGTGTGCGCGGATCCCCGTTCTGTGATGGCGCTGGCGGCCGCAACAATCTATGGGCATGCCGCAAACAAAATGCACTGCGTGGGAGTAACCGGAACGAACGGTAAAACCTCGGTCACCACCATGCTGGTGGGCGCGCTCAGGGAACTGGGGGAGTCCTGCGCGGTAGTCGGCACGAACGGAACTTTCTACGATCAGGGCAGCGAAACGGTACGCATCCCGACCGTGCGCACCACTCCGGAAAGCCCCGACGTGCAGGCCATGCTGGCCCGCTTCGCGGAAGCGGGCGTGGCCAGCGCAGCGTTCGAAGTTTCCTCTCACGCGCTCGTGCTGCACCGGGTAGATGAACTGCGTTTCGATGCTGTCTGTTTCATGAACCTGAGCCAGGACCACCTGGATTTCCACAGCGACATGGAAGATTACTTCCAGGCCAAGGCGTCCCTCTTTACCCCGCAGCGCGCCGCACGCGGAGTGATCTGCGTGGACGACGAATGGGGAAAACGGCTTGCGCAGCAGAGCAAGATTGAGACGGTCACCTTTGCGAGCGGAGAGGACGCGGCGGCCGACTATACGGTGAGCGGGGTAGAGGTGCTGCCTACCGGGCATCGGGTGCAGCTGAACTCGCGCCAAACCGGCGAATCGGTCACCCTGGTTTGCCCTATTCCCGGCAGGCACTACATCGCAAACGCGGTGGCGGTAACGCTGCTTGCACACCTGGGGGGAGTGCCGTTAGCGAAGGCCGCGGATGCGGTGGGGCGCGCCGCTACCGTTCCCGGCAGAATGGAAGTCGTATCCAGCACGCCCGTGCGCGGAGTGGTTGATTACGCGCACACCGAGGCGGCTCTGCGCAGCGCGCTGGAAGCACTACGCCACCATAGCGACGGCGGCAAGATCATCACGGTGATGGGCGCGGGAGGCGACCGTGACCGCACGAAACGTCCCCTCATGGGGGCGGCGGCAGCGGAACTTTCCGATCTGGTGGTGGTGACCGACGATAATCCGCGTAGCGAAGACCCGGCGCAGATCCGCGCCGCCGTGCTGTCGGGAATCGCCGCCGAAGATCGCGCCCGCGTAAGCGAGGTGGCCTCCCGTGCCGAAGCGATCCGCCACGCCGTTTCGCTGGCGCAGCCGGGAGACACCGTGCTGGTGGCGGGGAAAGGCAGCGAAACGGGGCAGGACGTAGCGGGAACCGTGTACCCGTTCGATGATCGAGTAGAACTCAGGAAGGCACTGGGCCAGTAATGGTAAATGCAAGCATTGCCGAGATCGCGCAGATCGTAGGCGGCAGGCTCCACGGGGTGAACAATCCCGGTGCCAGCGTCTCCGGAGCGGTCAGCATCGATACCCGTACCCTGCGTGAGGGCGATATTTTCGCGGCCTTCGTGGGGGAGCGCGTGGACGGTCACGATTACGTGCCGGTAGCCCTGGAAAAGGGCGCGAGCCTGGTGCTCAGTACGCGAGAGGTAGAGGCTCCGAGCATCATCGTGGCCGACATGCTGGAGGCCCTCACGGTTTTGGCGCGTGAACTGCTGCGCCGTGAACGATCACGGCGCAGTGACTTGACGGTGCTCGCGGTGACCGGATCGGCGGGCAAGACAAGCACCAAGGATCTACTCGGTGAACTGTGCGCTAGCGAGGGCGAAACCATCGCTCCCGCGGGTAGTTTCAACAACGAACTTGGCCTGCCGCTGACGGTGCTCGGCAGCAACGAAAGCACGCGCTTTTTGGTGTTGGAGATGGGGGCGCGCGGCATCGGACATATCGCGCACCTGACCGGCATCGCCCCGCCCGATATCAGCCTGGCTCTCAACATCGGCTCCGCCCATGCGGGGGAGTTTGGCGGCATCGAAGCCACCCAGCGTGCCAAGTCGGAAATAGTCGCTGCGCTCGCCCCCACGGGCAGGGCGATCCTGAATGCCACGGATCCGCGCGTGCGCGCCATGGCCGACATCTGCGCCGCCCCGGTCGTTTTCTGGGGCAGTGAAGATTCGCCGGTCAGGGCGGAAAACGTGACGCTGAACTCCGCCGGTGCAGCCGGTTTTGAGCTGGTTGTGGAGCCGGGAATGAAGACCCTGCACGGAGGGGAGATCGCCGCCTTCCGTGGCCATGTGCAGCTTTCCCTGCTGGGCAAGCATCAGGTGGACAACGCGCTGGCAGCGGTTGCCGCCGCGCTGGTTGCGGGAGTGACGGCAGAAAAGGCCGTGGCGGTGCTGGCTAAGGCGCAGCCGCGTTCGCGCTATCGCATGGAAGTAAGCGAACGCAGCGACGGCGTGACTATCATCAACGACGCCTACAACGCGAACCCGGAATCCATGCTGGCCGCCCTGGAAACCCTGTCTCACCTGGGCAAAGAGCGGCGCACGGTGGCGGTTTTGGGCCCCATGCTGGAGCTTGGGGACGAAAGCGCAAAGGAACATCGCAAAATTGGCCGCGCAGCCGCCGAACTAGGGGTTTCTCTGCTGGTCAGCGTGGGTGCGCCGGAGATTTCCGAGGGGGCGCTAGAGGTCCCTGGTTACGCAGAACGCACTCTCTATGTGCCCGATAACGACGCGGCACGCGATATCTTAGAGACAACGGTGAAACCTGGGGACGTGGTTTTGTTCAAGTCCTCGCACGGTGCAAGGCTCTTCACCCTGGGTGAAAGCCTGGCAACACTTATGGACGGAGAAACAGAGGAATGATCCCCATTCTTGTGGCGGGTGGCTGCGCGCTGTTTATAGCGCTGTGGGGCACCCCGCTGTTCATTCGCTTCCTGGTAGCGAAGAAGTATGGCCAGTTCATTAGGGACGACGGCCCGACTTCGCACTCGACCAAACGCGGCACTCCCACGATGGGCGGGGCGGTAATCATTTTCGCCGTGCTTACCGGGTACGCGATAGCGCACGCCGTCACCCGTTCCTGGCCGACTCCGTCGGGCCTGCTGGTGCTGTTCCTGATGGCCGGGCTGGGAGCGGTCGGTTTTGCCGACGACTTCACCAAAATCAGTCGCCAGCGCAGCCTCGGCCTGACCCCGAAAGCGAAGCTGACGGGGCAGTTCCTGATCGCTACCGTGTTCGCCGTGCTCGCGCTGCAGTTCCCCGATTCGGCTGGCCTCACCCCGGCCTCGCTGAACATCTCTTTCATTCGCGATCTGCCCATTAACCTGGCTTTCGCGGGCACCGGGGTCGGCATCGTGCTGTTCGCGATCTGGTCCAACTTCCTGGTGGCAGCCTGGTCTAACGGCGTAAACCTGACCGACGGCCTGGACGGCCTGGCCACCGGCGCCACCATTATTTTCGCGGGTGCCTACGTGCTGATTTCCTTCTGGCAGTGGCGCCAGAGCTGCGTCACCAGCCTCTCGAGCCTCTGCTACACCGCGCGCGATCCGCTGGATACCGCCGTGGTGGCTGCCGCCATCGTGGGAGCCTGCATCGGCTTCCTCTGGTGGAACACTTCTCCCGCCAAAATCTTCATGGGCGATACCGGCTCCCTCGCGCTCGGTGGCGCACTGGCCGGGCTGACCATCGTTTCGCGCACGGAAATCCTCGGCGCCATCATCGGTGGCCTTTTCGTGATCATTTCCCTGTCGGTAATCATCCAGGTCGGTTCCTTCAAGATGACCGGCAAACGCGTTTTCCGCATGGCTCCGCTGCAGCACCACTTCGAGCTGAAGGGCTGGGGAGAGGTCACCATCGTGGTGCGCTTTTGGATCGTGGCGGCGCTTTGCGCGGCCACCGGCATGGGTATCTTCTACCTCGATGCAATCCCTAGGCTGGCTTCGTGAACACTCCGCTCGCAGAACGCTCCTGGCCCGGACTTGATGTTTCCGGTGCCACCATCCTCGTTACCGGCTTTGGTGTTTCCGGCTACGCCGTGGCAGACCAGACCATGCAGCGCGGGGCCCGCGTTGTCGTGGTCGATGCGAACGCGAGCGAAGAAAACCTGGAAAAGAAGCGGATCCTGGAAAACCTGGGAGTAGATGTTCGTCTGGGCAAGGAACACACCCAGGCGCTTCCCGCCGACATTACCCCTGACGTAGTGGTGACCAGCCCCGGCTGGCGCCCGGATCAGCCATTGCTGCTGCAGGCAGCCGAACGCGGCATTCCGGTTTGGTCGGAGATCGAACTGGCGCGGCGTATGCAGCCGGTAGACGGCCCCGCTTGGCTCGCCGTCACCGGAACGAACGGCAAAACTACGGTAGTGACCATGCTGGAGGCGATCCTGAACGCGGCGGGGCTGCGGGCCTGCGCCGCCGGTAACGTCGGCCAGCCGCTGATCGAAGCGGTGCTGCATCCGGAACCGTTCGACGTAATCGCGCTGGAACTTTCCTCCTTCCAACTCCACTGGACCGAGCACCTGATGTGCGCGGCAAGCTGCGTGCTAAACGTCAGCGAAGACCACATTGACTGGCATGGCAGCCTGGACGAATACGCCGCCGCAAAGGGCAAGATTCACGAGGAATGCGCAAAAGCCGTCATCTACAACCAGGCGGACGAACGCACCCTGCGGGCGGTAGAGGAAGCGGACGTCGTAGAGGGCTGCCGCGCCATCGGTATCACTCTCGGCAGCCCCGGCCTTTCCGAACTCGGCGTAGTAGACGGGCTGCTCGTGGACCGCGCTTTCGTGGACAACCGGGCGACTCACGCTGCCGAACTATGCACCCTGGAAGACCTCGCCCATCTGGGCGCGCACGGCGCCCCGCCGCACATCGTGCTCGATGCGCTGGCGGCTGCCGCACTCGCGCGCAGCTACGGCGTGCCCGCACAGGCGGTACGCGACGGCCTGCGCAGCTACGGCCTCGGCGGGCACCGCAGCGAGTTGGTTGCCCAGCAAAACGAAATCTTTTACATCGACGACTCCAAGGCCACCAACCCGCACGCCGCAGCAGCCTCGCTGCGCAGCAACCGCCCCGCGCACGGTAGCGTGGTTTGGCTTGCGGGAGGGCTGGCCAAGGGGGCGCACTTCGGTGAACTGGTTGCCGATGCGGCGCAGGGCCTGCGAGCAGTGGTGCTGATCGGACAGGACCAGGAAGAACTGGCGGCGGCCCTGGCAGAGCATGCCCCCGACATTCCGGTACGGAAGGTTAGCCCCCTGGAAGAAGGCGAAGACTGCGCCCGCATCATGCGCGACGCGGTAGCGTACGCACGCGATATCGCTCAGCCGGGAGACGCCGTGCTGCTAGCACCGGCCTGCGCCTCCATGGACCAGTTCCGCAGCTACGCGCAGCGGGGAGAAATGTTCGCCCGGGCAGTCCTGGATTGCCAAAATGACGCGTAACGCGCAGGTGTCGGCCAAAGCCCAGCGGGGAAGAAACGCAGAAAACGGCTTTCTGAACAGGGTCGGCAGCGCCATCGGCCCCTGGCTGAAATCCCCGGTGCTGGACTTCTACGGCATCCTTACCGTGGGCGTGCTGCTGGTCGTATTCGGCATCGTGATGGTGCTTTCCAGTTCCTCGGTGCTCGATATCTCCAAGGGCGGCACCGGCTACGGCGCAGCGATGAAACACTTCCTGCTGGCGCTCATCGGGTTCGTTCTGATGACCGCGGCGGCGCTTTTCCCACCCGGTTTTTACCGCAAAATTGCGCCCCTCGCACTGATCGTCGGGCTGGGGTTACAGACCCTCGTTATCTTCATCGGTAAAGAGGTAAACGGTAACAAAAACTGGCTGCAGATCGGCGGGCAAACCTTCCAGCCCTCGGAAATGCTCAAGCTCGCGCTCGTGGTGTGGATGGCGTTGGCCCTCGCCAACCGCCGCCCCAGCCTGCACCGGGTAAAGGCGCTGCTTCCCGCCGTACTGCCCGCCGTGATCGGTTTGGGCATCGTGCTCTTGGGCAAAGACCTCGGCACCGGCCTGGTGCTGGTGGCGCTAATCGGCACCTGCCTGTGGGTAGCGGGAGTTCCGCGCAGAATACTGGCCGGGCCCGCGTTCTTTGGCGTGCTGGCAGTAATCGGCCTGACGTTCGGGACCTCTAACCGGCGCGACCGTATCTCGCACTGGCTCTCCGGCTACAAATGCTCGGCGCAGGGCTGCTACCAGCCCCGGCACGGCCTGATGGGGCTGGCCGAGGGCGGATGGTTCGGTGTCGGCCTGGGGGAATCGCGCCAAAAGTGGGGCCTTCTGCCTCACCCGGATAACGATTACATCTTCGCGATCATCGGCGAAGAAATCGGCCTGATCGGCACGCTGCTCGTGGTGTTCCTTTACGTGGCGCTGTTTTTCTTCCTCACCAACATGATCAGGCGCTACAAGGGAGACGTTTTCACCCAGGTAGCTACGGCGGGCGTAGCCGCCTGGTTCCTTAGCCAGGCGCTCATCAACATGTGCGTAGTTGCGGGAGTGCTGCCCGTAATCGGTGTGCCCCTGCCCTTTATCTCCGCGGGCGGTACGGCACTGACCGTATCAATGGGAGCCTTGGGCATGTTGCTTTGCTTCGCCCGCAACGAACCCGGAGCCAAGAGCGCAATCCAGGCAAGCTGGAAGAGCGCGCGCGGCAGCGTAGGGGTGTTTGCTTCCGGTGTACGCGGAAAAAAATCGACTCCCGCTAAAGCTAAGCCCGCGCGCGCCAGCAAGACCCGCGCGCCAAAAACGAAAAAGAATTCGGGGAACGCCGCGAAAGGTAGGAAGTCGTAAGCATGAGCAAAACCATCCTGCTGGCGGGCGGCGGTACGGCGGGGCATGTTTCGCCCCTTCTCGCCACCGCAGAAGCGATCCGTAGGCAGAGCCCGGAAACGGAAATTTTGGTGCTCGGCACCAGCAGTGGGCTGGAGGCCGACCTGGTTCCGGCCGCCGGCTACCCGCTGCTGACCATCGAGAAAGTGCCCTTCCCGCGCAAACCGAATCTAAACGCGCTACGTTTTCCGTGGCGTTTCGCTAACACGGTGCGTGAAGTTTCGCGGTTGGTTAAGGAACGAAACGTTGCTGCCGTGGCCGGTTTCGGCGGTTACGTTTGCCCCCCGGCCTATCTGGCTGCCCGCGCAGCTGGCCTGGGAATCGTGATCCACGAAGCGAACCGGAAGCCGGGAATGGCAAACCGTCTGGGCGCGCGTTTCGCCGCAGCCACCGCGACCGCTTTCCCCGGTACGCAGCTTCCCGGCGCGCAGGCGCTGGGGATGCCGATGCGCACCGCGATTTCGCAGTTGGATAGGCAGAGCGCACGCGCTGCGGCACGGGACAGGTTTGGGCTTTCCCAGGAGGCTCCGGTGCTGCTCGTGACGGGTGGTTCCCTCGGCGCGAAACGCCTCAACGATGCGGTGGCGGCAGCGGCTGACGAAGTTGTTGCCAGTGGCTGTCAGATTCTGCACGTCACCGGCAAGGGCAAAGCGGAAGCGGCCTCCCGCCCCGGCTACCACGTGGTCGAATACGTTTCCGCTATGGAAGACGCTTACGCGGCCGCAGATTTCGCCATCACCCGTTCCGGTGCGGGCACGGTCTGCGAGGTCAGCGCGATAGGGCTGCCCTGCATGTTCGTGCCCCTGCCGATTGGCAACGGGGAACAGGCACTAAACGGCAAAGACCTGGTTGCCGCAGGCGCTGCCCTGATGGTGAACGATGCCGATTTCACCCCCGAAGTTTTACGCGAAACCGTACTGCCGCTGCTGCGCGATCAACAGCGCCTAGCCGAAATGTCCCGTCTAGCCAGCGAACATGGGGTACGTGACGCAGACGAGCAGCTGGCCACCCTGATCCTTACCGCCGCAGAAAGCAGGAACAAGGCATGAATATTCCCGCACACGTACGCACCATCCTGCGTCCCGGCGCTGTAGTAACAACTAACGTTTGGCCCGCGCAGGCGCGACGCGTGCACGTGCTGTGCATCGGCGGCGCGGGAATGTCGGCGGTTGCCCGCCTGGCGCTTGAAGCCGGCTGCACCGTGAGCGGCAGCGACGCGCAGGAGGGCCAGTTCCTCCCGCCCCTGCGCGAAGCCGGGGCGCGAGTTTACGTCGGTTTCGCACGCGAACAGCTCCCCACCGATGCGGACGTGGTAGTGGTTTCTACCGCGGTACGGCCCGATAACCCGGAGGTGCTCGCGGCGCGCGAAGCCGGCATCCCGGTGGTGCATCGCGCTACCGCGCTCGCGGGGCTGATCGGCGAGCGGGAGACCATCGCCGTCGCGGGAACGCACGGCAAGACCACCACCACCGCGATGTCGGTAATGGCGCTGCGCGGCTGCGGGGAAGACCCCGCTTTCGCCGTGGGTGCGGCCGTGGCAGACCTCGGGCGAAACGCGGCGCTGGGGGAGAACTGCGCCGTGATTGAAGCCGACGAATCCGACGGTTCTTTCCTGGCCTACCGACCCCGCGTGGTTTTGGTGACCAACCAGGAAGCAGACCACCTAGATTTCTACGAAACCGCAGAAAACGTTACCGCCGCTTTCCAGGCCCTGGTGGCCGGTATGGGGAGCGACGGAGTACTGGTGGCGTGTGCCGATGATCCCGGCGCGCGTGCCCTGGCGGAGGCCGCGCCCTGCCGGACAGTCCTTTACGGAAACGCGGAAGATGCCGATTGGCGCATTAGCGACGTCACTACGGCAGCGGCGGGGGCGCGCGCCAGAATCAGCCATGCGCGTCACGGCGAACTCGTGTTGGAACTGGCCGTTACCGGCGCCCACAACGTGCTGAATGCCGTCGGTGCGCTCGCTGCCTGCGTTGAGCTGGGACGGGACGTGACGGGGCTGCTTGCGGGACTCTCCCGTTTCCACGGTGCCTCGCGACGCTTTGAACTAAAGGGCGAGGTTAGCGGGGTAAGCGTGTACGACGACTACGCGCACCACCCGAATGAACTGCAGGCCACGCTCTCTTCCGCGCGGCAGGTGGCGGGGGAAGGCCGCGTTATCGCGGCATTCCAACCCCACCTGTTCAGCCGCACGAAAGCCTTCGCGGCCGAATTCGCGCAGGCGCTTTCCCTGGCGGATACCGCCCTGGTGCTGGATGTCTACGCGGCCAGGGAAGACCTTGACGAAAGCGTGAACGCAAAAACCATCGTGCGCGAATACACGGGTGGCGATGAACGCGTTCGCGCGGCAGGGCCGCGCGAACAACTGCCTGGCGAGGTCGCGGCGCTGGCGCACCCCGGCGATATCGTGCTCCTTTTGGGAGCGGGGGACATCGTCGCGGAAAGCCCGCGTGTGCTGGCCGCTCTCGGAGCGAGGGACTGAGTGGCAGCGACTCCGCGCAGGCCGGTCACTCCGCGCCGCCCGCCGCAGAAGGGCCAGACGCGCCCGGCACAAAGCCGGGGCAGGCATCTGCGGCCGCAAGCTGAACAGGTAGAGAAGCCGCAGCGGCCGCAGGCGCCAGCCGAGGCGCGCCGGGAAGAGCCCCCCAAAGAGGCTCGTGCAGCGCAGAAAAAACCCGAGGGGGCGCTGCGCCCATTTGCGCGCGGGAGCGAAACACCGCCTGCGTCGGCACCGGAAACGCCCGCCCGAGAGGGGAAAAATAGCCCGCTGCCCCTTCCCGTAAAAAAACAGGGTTGGCTGCAGCGAAAGAAGTGGTGGCTGGCCCTGGCCGGGGTTTTGCTGCTGCTGTTACTTAGCGGCTTGGCGCTGGAAAAAGCCCCCTTCTTGCGGGCGCAAAAAGCGGCCGTCAGCGGGATTAGCTACGTCGATGCGGGCGCGGTAGATAACGCCGCCCGGCGGGTTTTCGGCACGCCCCTCTACCGGGTCCCTACGGCCACGGTAGAGGAAGAGATAGCAAAACTTCCGGGCGTTAAATCGGCATTGGTGACCCGTGCCTGGCCGGATGGGCTGCGCGTAGAGATTAGCGAGCGTAAACCGGTTGCGATCGTGGCACACCCCGGAGCGGGCGCCACCGTGGTCGATGAAGCGGGGGCCAGGCTCCCGCTTTCTCCGGAAAAGGCGGGGCAGCTGCCGACGCTGACGGTCGGAGAAAAATCCCAGGACCCCGCCGCTGCCACCGAAACCATGCTGGGCACCCTGGCGGCCCTCCCGGATCCCTTGCGGGAGCGTGCACGAGAGATGAGCGCTTCTTCTCGGGACGACGTCAGTTTCATCGTGGAGAGTGAGTCTCACGGCCGCAAACGGGTGGTCTGGGGCAATGCCAAGGACGGAGAACTGAAGGCCCGGGTGCTGGCTGCCCTGCTGGAAGTGGACGCGCCGATAATTGACGTGTCTTCACCTACCGCACCGGTGACGCGCGAAAAATAACTTTCGGGAGATTTTTTTCCGACACGCGCCCTAATAGTTGCATGGGGGCGGTGCGACCTTTAGCGTCAAAAACAGGAGCGAATAAGCAAAACCCTAACCCTCAAGTTGAGGTTGAGGGTTTGTGTATTCGTCGGAGATAGACAAGTGCAAGGGCACTAGAGAGCAAGGATCAGGCTATGGACGAATCCCAGAACCACCTCGCGGTAATCAAGGTAGTAGGCGTAGGCGGTGGCGGTGCTAACGCCGTTAACCGCATGATCGAGGCGGGGCTTAAGGGCGTAGAGTTCATCGCCATCAACACCGACTTCCAGGCGCTTCTGGGTAGCGATGCCGACGTCAAGCTCGACGTCGGCAAGGAAGCTACGCGAGGCCTTGGCGCGGGCGCAGATCCCGAGGTTGGCCGCACCGCTGCGGAGGACCACGCGGAGGAGATCGAGTCCGTTCTGAACGGTGCCGACATGGTGTTCGTGACCGCGGGCGAGGGCGGCGGCACCGGCACGGGCGCGGCTCCCGTGGTGGCGCGTATTGCGCGCAGCCTGGGTGCGCTGACCATCGGCGTTGTGACCCGCCCGTTCACTTTCGAGGGACGCCGTCGCTCCTCGCAGGCAGAGGCCGGCATTGCCGCGCTGCGCGAAGAGGTAGACACCCTGATCGTGATTCCGAACGATCGCCTGCTTTCCATTGCAGACAAGACCGTTTCGATGCTTGACGCCTTCAAGATCGCCGACCAGGTACTGCACTCCGGTGTGCAGGGTATTACCGACCTGATCACCACCCCCGGCATCATTAACCTGGACTTCGCGGACGTTAAGTCGGTTATGAAGGACGCCGGTAGCGCGCTGATGGGTATCGGCTCCGCGCGCGGCGAGGACCGTGCTCTCCAGGCGGCAGAGATGGCTGTTTCCAGCCCGCTGCTGGAGGCCCGCATCGACGGCGCCTACGGTGTCCTGCTTTCCATCCAGGGCGGTAGCGACCTCGGCATCCAGGAAGTGGCCGACGCGGCGCAGCTGGTGCAGGAGGCCGCGCACCGGGATGCCAACATCATCTTCGGTGCGGTGATCGACGACGCCCTCGGAGACGAGGTGCGGGTTACCGTTATCGCCGCCGGGTTCGAGGAAAACTCTCCGCGTCAGGCGGAAGAACCCCAGCAGCGTAGCCAGGCTCCCGCGGAACCGCGTCCCGTGGCCGCCGCGCAGCAGGAGCAGAGCTACGCCGCCCCGGTGCAGCAGACCAGCGCTCCGCAGGAGCAGCCTGCCGCCAGCCAGTCGGTTTGGGGTAGCTGGGGAGCCCAGCCCGTGCAGCCGGTACAGCCCGTGCAGCCGAGCGCTCCGCAGCAGCAGGAAACCCAGGAAGAAGAGACGACCCGCGGCCCCCAGCCGCTGCGCGTTCCCCGCATCGACGAACCGGTGCGCGGCAACTCTGACGACCTCGACATTCCGGATTTCCTTAAGTGAGATCGCTTTCTGAGGCGAGCGCCGGGGTAATTCCCGGCGCTCGCGCCATATTTACCTCCCGGAGCGGGCTGTCCAGCGTCGGCAAAGAAGGCGCTTCGCGCGATGCCTTTGGCGATTTCAACCTGGGCTTGCACGTGGGGGACGAAGACGCTGCCGTGCGCGAAAACCGCCGTCTGCTGAGCGCCTACCTGGGCGCTCCCGTAGCGTTCGTGAACCAGACTCATTCCGCGCGCGTGATCGAGGTCGGCAAAGACTGGGACTTTAGCGCGGTCCATGACGCGGACGCGCTGGTAACCACGCGGCGGGATGTGGCGCTGGCGATCATGGTGGCCGACTGCATGCCCGTTCTGCTGGCCGATACCCAGGCCGGGGTGGCCGCTGCGGTGCATGCGGGCCGGGTTGGTTTTTTGGGGGAGATCCTGCCGGCCGCGGTATCTGAGATGCTGCGGCGCGGGGCGCGCCCGGAAAATATGCGGGCGCTGATTGGTCCCTCCATGTGTGGCAGCTGCTATGAGGTGCCGCAGCAGATGCACGATCAGGCGGTTGCGCAGGTGCCGCAGCTTACCGCGCGTACCGCGCGGGGCACGCACGCGCTTGATTTGCGTGCGGGAGCACGTGCCCAGCTGGCGGCGGCAGGACTGGCTGAGTCCGCGATTAACGATTCCTACCCCTGCACGGGGGAGGACCGGGACTATTTTTCCTACCGGAGAGAAAACGTTACCGGCCGTTTCGTGGGTGCCATTCGCCTGCTTTAAACGGCAGCCTTTTACGCTTTTGCTTTGTTTCTAGATGCGACACGCCGCCAGGATGCTGCGTAAGATTGATCTAGTCGGGTAATTTCGTGGCAAGACCTCGACGACCTCCAGGTGTCTTCCCCGGACCGCAGGGTTCCGTCACCGGGTCAACAGTTACCGTATACGAGGGAGATATTTCAATGGCTAACGCCTGGCACAAGACCTTGGTCGCTATCGGTCTGGCCGATGAGAGCGAACAGGACTACGAACCGCGCCCCGCCGCGGAATCGACACGCTCCGCATCCGGTCGCGCGCTCGAGCGAGTGTCCGATAACGATGAGCGAGAGGCACCCGTGGCTCCTCTGCGTAACCGTCAGATTGCCCCTGTATCCGAGCCGGAGGTTGAAATGGGCCTGCAGCGCATCACCACTATTCATCCGCGTTCTTACAATGACGCGCGTTCCATCGGCGAGTCTTTCCGTGACGGTATTCCGGTGATCATGAACCTGTCCGACATGGACGATGCGGATGCCAAGCGGATGGTTGATTTTTCCGCGGGCTTGGTATTTGGTCTGAACGGCGTGATCGAAAAGGTCACCAGCAAGGTTTTCCTGCTTTCGCCGGAACACGTTTCGGTCGAGGGTGACGTCTCGGGAGACGACAGCGCCTTCTACAACCAGAGCTGAGCACCTATGCTCTACGCGCTGGTCGCAGTCTGCTACATTGCGGCGCTGCTTTTTACCATGGCGGTCATTGCTCGCCTGGTGATTGATTGGATCCGTTCGTTCGCTCCGGCTTTCGCGCCTACCGGGCCTGTGCTGGTTTTTTGCGAGCTAATTTTTACGGTGACTGACCCGCCGGTGCTTTTGTTGCGCCGGATTATTCCGCCGCTTAGGTTAGGCGGGGTGGCATTGGATTTGAGCATTCTGCTGCTGCTTTTGGGCTGTTCCTTGGGGATGGGCCTACTGCGGGCTTTTTTGATCTCGCTTACCTAGATTTTTTCGCGTAATCTATTACGTGGCATGCTTACAAAGTACGTGACGTGCGTGACCCTGTGGTCGCGTATAGTTGTATTCCGATAAGGTAGGAGATGTACCGCCCTGCGGGGCTATTCCTATCGTGTACCGACTAGAGAAGGTGTCCTATGGTTCACACGCCTGCTGATGAGCTCTTCAATAAAGAGTTCGGCACGGTGCGATTCACCGAAGGCTATGACATGGACGAGGTAGATGATTACCTCGACAACGAGCTTATTCCGTGCATGAAGGAGCTCATGGCGGAGAACTCCCAGCTCAAGAAGGAGCTGGAAGAGGCGCGTGTGCGCATTGCCGAGCTCGAGTCCGGTGCCGCCCCGGTTGCCGCCGAAGCCAAGCGCGAAGAGGTCGTCGTTGATGACGAGCCGACCGTGGTTGCTCCGGTTTCCGAAGCCGTTACCGGTGAAACCCCGGTTGTTTCCGTCGTTGAGGCTGACGAAGAGGTGGCAGAGGTTGAGGTTCCGGCCGAAACCGCTGACGAGAAGACCTCCGCTTCGTTCGCTGCCGCCGCCCCGGCTCCGGCCGCCGCTCCGGCTGCTGCCGATCAGTCCGCAGCGGGCATCATCGCCCTGGCTCAGCGTCTGCACGATGAGCACGTCCAGAAGGGCGAGGTCGAATACAGCCGCCTGGTCGGCGAGGCCGAAGAGAAGTCCCGCCAGATCGTCGGCGAGGCCGAGGAGAAGTCCCGCAGCACCCTGCAGGCTCTCGAAACCGAGAAGGCTGGCCTCGAAAAGACCATTGAGCAGCTGCGCACCTTCGAGCGTGACTACCGCAACCGTCTGCGCACCTACCTGGAGAACCAGATGCGTGAACTGGAGACGAGCGGCACGCAGGAACAGCACGCTAACTTCGGTCTGTGACCGGCAAAGTTTCGTCACCGCATAACGCCGGGCGCAATGCGCCCGGCGTTTGCCGTGGCAAAAGGGGAGTGCGGGCTTCGCTGATCGGGCTGCTTTTAGCCCTGCTCGTATTTTTAGCCGACCAGGCCAGTAAGGCGTGGGCGCTTTCCTCGTTGATCGAGTATCAACGGGTGGATATTTTGGGTCGCTTCTTCGGCTTGCAGCTGGTTTTCAACCCCGGTGCGGCCTGGAGCCTGGGCGGTTCTTCCACCTGGCTGGTGACGATCCTGCAGGCGCTCCTCGCCTGCGGCATTTCCTTCTATCTTTTCCGCAAGGTAGACGATTACGGCTGGGGTATCGCCCTCGGGTTAATGCTCGGCGGAGCGCTAGGAAACCTGTACGACCGTCTTTTCCGCGCCCCCGGTTTCGCCCACGGCCACGTGGTCGATTTCTTCGTGTTGCCGCGCTGGCCGATTTTTAACGTGGCGGATATTTTCATCGTCACCGGCTGCTGCCTGGTGATGCTCTTTGTTCTCACCAACAGGCCCGCGGGCAGAGAAACCGCGGCCTCGGCTACGGGCGGGACGGGCGATGAGTGAATATCGCACGCTCCCCGTTCCCGACGGGCTGGCGGGGGAACGCGTGGACGTCGGGCTTTCCCGGCTGCTCGGCGTTTCCCGCACCCGCGCGGGCGAAATGGTGCTTTCGGGCAAGGTAGAGGTGGACGGCGCTGTGCCGGGCAAGTCGGACCGCCTCAGCCCCGGCAGTATCTTGAACGTGACGCTCGAACAGGAAAAGCCCGCCCTCAGCGTTAAGGCCGAAATGGTCGAGGGCATGAGCATCGTGTTCGAGGACGACGACATCGTGGTGGTGGATAAGCCCGTCGGCGTGGCCGCGCATCCGAGCGTCGGCTGGGAAGGCCCGACGGTTGTCGGCCACCTTGCCGCCGCGGGCGTGCGCATCGCTACCTCCGGTGCCGCCGAACGCCAGGGCATCGTGCAGCGTCTGGACGTCGGCACCAGCGGGCTAATGGTGGTGGCAAAATCGGAACTTGCCTATTCCATCCTGAAGAACGCTTTCCGCCAGCGCACGGTTTCCAAGACCTACCACGCGCTCTGCCAGGGACACCCCGACCCGCTGCAGGGAACCATCGAGGCTCCCATCGGGCGCAGCATGAATCACGACTACAAATACGCCGTGATGAAGAGCGGCAAACACTCCGTGACGCACTACGAGGTGCTGGAGATGTTCCGCGCCGCCTCGCTGTGCGAGGTGCACCTGGAAACGGGGCGCACACACCAGATCAGGGTGCATTTCTCGGCCCTGCGCCACCCGCTGGCGGGCGATCCGCTGTACGGCAGCGATCCGCGCCTGGCGGCCCGCCTGGGGCTGGAACGCCAGTGGCTGCACGCCGTCGAACTGTCCTTCACGCACCCGACGCGCGGCGAGAAAGTTACTTTCACCTCTGTCTACCCGCAGGACCTAGCGCACGCCCTAGAGGTGCTTCGCGCCGGTTAGGCTAGGGGGCATGTCTGCCGGCGATTTCGTTCACCTCCACACCCACACGGACTATTCGCTGCTCGACGGCGCGGCCAAGATTTCCAAACTGGTCGATGAAGCCGTTAAGCAGAATCAGAAGGCCATCGCTATCACCGACCACGGTTACGTGTTCGGTGCCTACGAGTTTTATGCGAAGGCGAAAGCCGCGGGCATTAAGCCGATCATCGGCGTGGAGGCGTACGTTACGCCGGGCACGTCCCGGCACGACCGTACCCGCGTGCAGTGGGGCACCCCCGAACAGCAGGCCGCCGGTGACGACGTATCGGCGCGCGGTGCCTACACGCACCTCACCCTGCTTTCGCGCAGCACCGAGGGCATGCACAACCTGTTCCGCCTGGCCTCGCGTGCTTCGCTGGATGGCCAGATGGGCAAGTGGCCCCGCATGGACCGGGAGATCCTCGCGAAGTATTCGCAGGGCCTGATCGCCTCCACCGGCTGCCCGTCGGGAGAGATCCAGACCAGGATCCGCCTGGGACAGTGGGACGAAGCGGTGAAGGCCGCGGGCGAGTTCCAGGACATGTTCGGCAAGGAACACTATTTTGTGGAGTTGATGGATCACGGGCTGGAGCTAGAGCGCCGGGTCACCAAGCAGCTGCTGGAACTGTCCAAGAAGATCGGCGCGCCGCTGCTGGCCACGAACGATCTTCACTACGTCACCGCGCAGGACGCCTCGATCCAGGACGCGCTGCTGTGCATCAACTCCGGCTCCACCTTCGATACGCCCGGCAGGTTTAAGTTCGACGGTTCGGGCTACTACCTGAAAACCTCCGAAGAAATGCGCGAGCTGTTTCGCGAAATGCCGGAGGCGTGCGATAACACCCTGCGCATCGCGGAAATGTGCGACGTCCAGTTCTGCACCACCTCGGACGGCGCCAACTTCATGCCGCGCTTCCCCTGCCCGCCGGGGGAGGACGAACACTCCTGGTTCATCAAAGAGGTGCAAAACGGCCTGCACTACCGCTTCCCGGACGGCATCCCGGACGATGTGCAAAAGCAGGCCGATTACGAGGTCGGCATCATTACCCAGATGGGCTTCCCCGGCTACTTCCTGGTCGTGGCCGACTTCATCAACTGGGCCAAGGAAAACGGGATTCGCGTGGGGCCGGGCCGTGGCTCCGGCGCGGGTTCCATGGTCGCCTACGCGATGCGCATTACCGACCTCAACCCGCTCGAACACGCCCTGATTTTCGAACGCTTCCTCAACCCCGATCGTGTATCGATGCCCGACTTCGACGTGGACTTCGACGATCGCCGCCGCGGTGAGGTGCTCGAATACGTCACCCGCAAGTACGGTGACGACCGCGTAGCCCAGGTAATCACCTACGGCGTTATGAAGACGAAGAACTCCCTGAAGGACGCCGCCCGCGTGCTCGGCTACCCGTACGCGATGGGGGAGAAGCTGACCAAGGCGCTGCCCCCGACGGTGATGGGCAAGGACATCCCGCTGTCGGGCATCTTCGACGAAAAGCACAAGCGCTACGGTGAGGCGGAAGAATTTCGCCAGCTGCACGCCAGCGATCCGGATGCGCAGAAAGTGTTCGACATCGCGAAGGGCGTGGAGGGCCTGACCCGTGGCTGGGGCGTACACGCCTGCGCCGTCATCATGTCCTCCGATCCGCTGATCGACATTATTCCGATGATGCGCCGCGCCTCGGACGGCCAGATCATCACCCAGTTTGACTATCCGACCTGTGAAACGCTCGGCCTGCTGAAGATGGACTTCCTGGGCCTGCGCAACCTGACGGTGATTTCCGATGCGCTGGAAAACATCAAGGCCAACGGCAAGGAAGCGCCCGACCTCGAAACCCTGGGCACGGACGATCGGGCAACCTACGAACTGCTTGGGCGCGGCGATACGCTCGGCGTGTTCCAGCTGGATGGCAGCGGCATGCGTACCCTGCTGCGGCAGATGAAGCCCGACAACTTCGAGGACATCTCGGCCGTCGGCGCGCTTTACCGCCCCGGCCCGATGGGCGCGAACTCGCACACGAACTACGCGCTGCGTAAGAACGGCCTGCAGGACGTCACCCCGATCCACCCGGAACTGGAGGAGCCGCTCGCGGAGATCCTCGGCACCACCTACGGCCTGATCGTGTATCAGGAGCAGGTTATGCAGATCGCGCAGAAGGTCGCGGGCTTCACGCTCGGCCAGGCAGACATTCTGCGCCGCGCGATGGGTAAGAAAAAGAAGGAAGAACTGGATAAACAGTTCGCCGGTTTCCGCCAGGGCATGCTCGATAACGGCTTCTCCGAGGGCTGCATCAACACCCTCTGGGAAATCCTGGTGCCGTTCAGTGACTACGCCTTCAACAAGTCGCACTCCGCTGCCTACGGCCTGGTTTCCTACTGGACCGCGTACCTGAAGGCGAACTTCCCGGTCGAATACATGGCCGCGCTGCTCACCTCCACCCAGGACAACCGCGACCGCCTGGGCCTCTACCTGGGGGACTGTCGGCACCTGGGCATAACCGTGCTGCCGCCGGACGTAAACGAGTCCGGGCACTACTTCTCCGCTGTCGGCAAGGACATCCGCTTCGGGCTTTCCGCGATCCGCAACGTGGGCTCTCACGTGGTGGAGGGCATCATTGCGGCGCGGGAAGAAAAGGGGCCGTTCACCAGTTTCGAGGACTTCCTCGACAAGGTGCCGCTCGCCGTCTGCAACAAGCGCACCATCGAATCCCTCATTAAGGGCGGGGCGTTCGATTCGCTCGGGCAGAACCGCCGCTCCCTGACGCTCGTGCACGAAGAAGCGGTCGAATCGGTCGTGAAACTGAAGCGCCAGGAAAACATCGGCCAGTTCGATCTCTTCGGGGCCGCCCTGGAGGACACGGAAAGCCCGATGGGTTCGCTCTTTAACGTGCCCGAACTTCCCGAATGGGAACGCAAGGAAAAGCTCAGCTTTGAACGCAACATGCTCGGGCTTTATATTTCCGACCATCCGCTTTCAGGCCTGGAGCACGTCATCGCCGAAAACTCCTCCCATCCCATCGCTTCGCTCGCGGAAGAAGGTGCGGTAAGCGACGGGGCCCAGATTAAGGTGGCGGGACTAATCACCGGCATCCAGCGCAAAACCACTAAAAAGGGCGATCCCTGGGCGATCGTGACCGTGGAAGACCTCGAAGGTTCTCTCGACTGCCTGCTTTTCCCGAGCACCTATCAGACCGTGGGGGCGATGCTGGCGGAAGACCTCGTGGTGACGATGTCGGGCCGGATCGACCTGGGGAAGGGAACGCCCGAGCTGCGGGCGATGGAGGTGACGATACTCGACGTCTCCGAAAGCGCGAGCGATGCCCCGCTGGTGATTTCCCTGGCCGCGAACCGTTGCACGCCGGGACTAGCGCAGGAACTGCGCGACGTGCTGCACGTGCACCCCGGCAAGATAGAGGTTTGGCTCCGCTTGCAGCAGCCCGGCAGGACCACGGTGATGCGGCTCGAAAAACGCCTCTGCGTCACTCCCTCAACGGCGCTCTACGCCTCGCTTAAGGCACTGCTTGGCCCCGGCTGCATAGGCGGCTAAACAGGGATGTCATAAAGGCCGCTGCCGGGACTGCTTGCTCTACCATTGAGGCATGATCTCTCTGCGCGACCTTAGAGGCCAGGAACTTACCCCGGCGCTGCTCCGCAGGAGCCTGCCGCGAGCCGAGTTCGACGTAACCAAAGCACTCGAAGCGGTAGCACCGCTGGTGCGGGACGTCGCCGAGCGCGGCGCGGCAGCGGTGCTAGACGCCTCGGAGCGGTTCGACGGGGTGCGCCCGGAGCATTTGCGGGTGCCCGAGAGCGCGCTGCGCGAGGCGCTGGAGAACCTGGACCCGGCGGTTAAGTCGGCGCTGGAGGAATCCATTTCGCGAGTGCGCAAGGTCGATGAGGCGCAGCTGCGCGAGGACGACTGGTGCGAGGTGATCCCCGGCGGTCGCGTCGGCACCCGCCGCATCCCCGTGCGCCGGGTGGGCCTTTACGTGCCGGGAGGCCGCGCGGTGCTTCCCTCCAGCGTAGTCATGAACGCCGTCCCCGCCCTGGTGGCGGGGGTGCCCGAACTGGTGGTGGCCTCGCCGCCGCAGGCGGAGCACGGCGGGCTGCCACACCCGACCATCCTCGCGGCCTGCGCCATGCTGGGTGTAACCGAGGTTTACGCGGCCGGGGGAGCACAGGCGATCGCGCTGCTGGCCTACGGCGACGGCGACGACATCGAACCGGTGGACCTCATCACCGGCCCCGGCAACATTTACGTGGTGGCCGCGAAGCGGCTGGTGCAGGGGAGGGTCGGGATCGACTCCGAAGCGGGGCCGACGGAAATCGCGATTTTGGCCGACGCAAGCGCCCGCCCCGCATTCGTGGCAGCGGACCTCATCTCACAGGCCGAACACGACCCGCTGGCCGCGAGCGTACTCGTGACCGACAGCGCAGAACTCGCGGAGGCGGTGCGCGCGGAGCTGGCACGGCAGGTGCCGCAGGCCGCGCACGAAGAACGCGTACGCACCGCGCTTGGCGGCAAGCAGTCGGCCCTGATCCTGGTAGACGACCTCACCGCCGGGCTTGCCGTGGTAAACGCCTACGGCGCCGAACACCTGGAGATCCAGACCGCCGACTCCCAGGCCGTGGCCACGCTGGTAACCAACGCCGGGGCGATCTTCGTCGGCGATTATTCGCCCGTCAGCCTGGGCGATTACGACGCGGGCAGCAACCACGTACTACCCACGGGGGGAGCCTCCCGCTACTCGTCGGGGCTGGGCGTGCATTCTTTCCTGCGCACCGTGCACGTGATCGACTATGACCGGGACGCGCTCGCCGCTTCCCGCCGCGCCGCCGAAACCCTGGCGGCGGCCGAGGGCCTGCCGAGCCACGGCGAGGCCGTCACGATCCGTTTTCGGGAATAAGAAAAGAGCGCTTAAGCGCGGGGGTTACGCCCGCTTGGCGCTACGGCGTGCTAGCAGCGCCGCTACGCCGCGCCAGCCGAGCAGGAACAGCGCCAGGAAGGTGCTTGCCACGATCACGAAGCTGGTCGCGGTGCCCGCGCCGGTGAGAGTGCGTAGCAGCATACCGCCGACAACCGTGGTGCCCCAGACCATCACGCCTTCGGGCCAGAGCCGCCGGGGCGCGTGCCAGGAACGCACGGCGGCGTGGCCGAGTGCCATCCCGGCAAGGAACGGCCAGGCCGTTTGGGCGATACCGGCGACGTCCAGGGTGTGTGCGTGGCTGGAGCGGCCCAGCGCGGCGAAAGCGGTGACCAGCACCGAATCTAGGGCCAGCGCGCCAAGGAATCTTTTGTTTTTCATGCTTATAGGGTAGGGCAGTCTCCCTATCCTGAACTAAAATGAACCAATGCAACCTATCGAGCGGCAGGCAGAGCCTTTCCGGGCACCCATTCGTGACGATCTCGCTGGCCTGGAACCCTACGGTGCACCCCAGCTTGAGGTACGACACCCGCTCAACGTAAACGAAAACCCTTTCGCGCCCTCACCGGAACTAGCCGCGCGGCTCGCGGATGCGGTGCGCGAGGCAGCTGCCGGGCTGAACCGCTATCCCGACCGGGAATTTATGACCCTGCGCAGCGCGCTCGGGGAATACCTTTCCCGCGAGTCCGGCATTAGCGCACCCCCGGCAGAGTCCGTATGGGCGGCCAACGGCTCGAACGAGATCATGCAGCACCTGTTCGCGGCCTTCGGCGGGCCGGGCAGGAGCGCCCTCAGCTTCACGCCCTGCTATTCGATGTATCCCGAATACGCGCGCAACTCTTTTACCGATTTCGTCACCGTGCCGCGCACCGCAGCGCCGGAATTCGCGCTTTCTGCGCAGCAGGTGGAACAGGCGTGCCGCGAACACCGCCCCACGCTGGTGCTGCTCACCTCCCCGAACAACCCCACCGGCACCGCCAGCGAAATGGAGCTGGTGACGGCGGCCTGTGAGGCGCAGCGCGCGCACAACGGGCTGGTAGTGGTAGACGAGGCATACGCGGAGTTTCGCCGCGACGGCGTGCCGAGCGCGCTCACCCTGCTGCCGGAATACAAGAACCTGATCGTCACCCGCACCATGAGCAAGGCGTTCGCCATGGCAGGCACCCGCCTCGGCTATGCGGTGGCCGCACCGGAAATCATTGACGCGCTGCGGATCGTGCGCCTGCCCTACCACCTGTCGGCCATCACCCAGGCGGCGGCGCTCACCGCTCTGGAAAGCGCCGACGAACTGCTGGCGCAGGTCTCTTTCCTGCGCAGCGAACGCGACCGACTCGTCGCGCACCTGCGAGAGCGCGGCTACACCGTGGCGGATTCCGACGCGAACTTCGTTTTCTTCGGCACTTTCCCGGATCGCCACGCCGTCTGGCAGGGCCTGCTGGAGCGTTCCGTGCTGGTAAGAGAGGTGGGGCCCGACGGCTGGCTGCGCGTCTCCGTCGGCACCGCGCAAGACAACGCGGCTTTCACTGCCGCCCTAGAGGAGGTAGACCCCCGATGAACAACCCCGCACCGCGCATAGCGCGCAAGGAACGCACCACCCGCGAATCCTCGGTCCTGGTGGAACTGAACCTGGACGGCAGCGGCAAGGTAGAGATCGACACCTCCGTGCCGTTCTACGACCACATGCTGACCGCCCTCGGCACCCACGCCAGCTTCGATCTGACCGTGAAATCCCACGGCGACACCCACATCGACGTGCACCACACGGTAGAGGACACGGCGATCGTGCTTGGCCAGGTGCTGCGCGAGGCCCTCGGCGATAAGTGCGGCATCCGCCGCTTCGCCGACGCCACGATCCCGCTCGATGAGGCGCTCGCGCACTGCGTCGTAGACGTTTCCGGCAGGCCCTACTGCGTGCACGAGGGCGAACCGGCCGGGCAGGAATACCACCTGATAGGCGGCCACTTCACCGGTTCCCTGACCCGTCACGTGCTGGAATCTTTGGCGCACCACGCCGGTATCTGCCTGCACATGCGCGTGCTCGCCGGGAGGGACCCGCACCATATCGTTGAAGCGCAGTTCAAGGCGCTCGCGCGGGCGCTACGCTACGCCTGCGAATACGATCCGCGCATGAACGACATCCCGTCCACGAAGGGGGCCCTGTGACCACGGAACCGACGCACGGCAGCAGCGACGACATCGACGCCGAGTTCCGGCGCCTGATGGAGGGCATCGAAATCGAGGTCCCGGAGGAAGCCCAAAGCGATACCGAGGCAATCAGCGGCGAGGCAAGCGGTAGCGAGGAAAAGCCTTTCACGGTGGAAGACGTGCTGGCGGCGGGGGACGATTCCCCTGCGCTCGCCGTCATCGTGACCCCCATCGCCAGGCACACCTCCCTGGCCGGTGCCCTCAGGCTCTCCCTCGCCGGGGAAATGCTGGATAGGGTACTCCCCGCCGAGGCCCGCACCGTCGCCACCGAAAACGGTGCGCTGGTAACCGCCAGCGCCACGGAAAGCGAGGCGCACGAGATGGCGCAGGCAGTGTCGGCCACTTTGCGCGGCATCCCCCTGGTGCTGTTTTGGCGGCGCGGCGACAAAATGACCGCCACCCGCTACCTGAGCGGCGAAAGGGGAGACGACATCGCCCCGGTACTGGTGCTCGGCGCCTGCGCCGACCTGGTGGAGGAACTGCTGCTGGGGGCCGTCAACCCGGCCGATCTGGGAGAGGAAGCCTCCCTGGATCCCCGCTCCCTGACCAAGCTGCAGGCCATGAAGTACGTGACCCTCGGGCGGTGGCAGAAATGAGCCGCGCCCCCAGGGTCGTGGTCCTCGACTACGGCAGCGGCAACGTGCGCTCGGCCGTACGCGCGCTCGCCGCCCAGGGGGCGGAAGTCACCCTGAGCGCCGACCCCGTCCTGGTGCAGGAGGCCGATGGCCTGGTGGTTCCCGGCGTCGGGGCGTTCGCCGCCGCCATGCAGCAGCTTCGCGACTGCGGGGCGGATCGCCTGATCGAGCGGCGGCTCGCTGGGGGCGGTCCCGTGCTGGGAATCTGCGTCGGCATGCAGATCATGTTTAGCGAAGGCCGCGAGCACGGCATCTTCAGCGAAGGCCTGGCGCAGTGGCCGGGGAGCGTTACCCGGCTTGCGGCCGACGTTTTGCCGCACATGGGCTGGAACACCGTCACCCCCGCGCAGGATTCGCGCCTGTTCGCCGGGATTGCCGACGAACGGTTCTATTTCGTGCACTCCTACGGCGTCACGCAGTGGCATTTCGATCCGCTGCCGGGCCTGCACGCGCCCCTTGTCACCTGGGGCGAACACGGCGGGCAGCGCTTCATAGCGGCGGTAGAGAACGGGCCGCTCTCGGCGACCCAGTTCCACCCCGAAAAGTCGGGCGAAGCGGGCGGCAAGCTGCTGCGTAACTGGCTCGATTCGCTGCCGCGCAACGACCGGGAGGCGGGCAGCGCCAGCCTGCGAGGAATGAGTGGTACGCAATGCTGATCGCATACATCATGCTGGCGGTAGGGGGCATGCTGCTCGGTGGTGCCTACTCTTTCGCGAAGCAAAAACACCCCCTTTGGTCTGTAGCCCTGCTTTCTTTGGCGGGCCTGCTCTGCTGCGTCATTTCCCTGTGGCGAATTTTTAGTTAGGAACGAAGCGATGGATAAACCCCTCATCATTTTTCCCGCGGTAGACGTCGTGGCGGGGGAGGCCGTGCGCCTCGTGCAGGGACGCGCAGGCAGCGAAACCAGCTACGGCACCCCGCTGGATGCGGCGCTGTCATTCCAGGAGGCGGGCGCGCAGTGGCTGCACTTTGTGGACCTGGACGCCGCTTTCGGGCGCGGCAGCAATGCCGAACTGATGGCCGAAGTCTGCGCCGAGCTGGAACTGCAGGTGGAGCTATCCGGCGGTATCCGTGACGACGCCTCCCTGGAACGTGCCCTGGCCACCGGCGCGCGCCGCGTAAACCTGGGCACGGCGGCGATCGAAAAGCCCGCATGGACGGCGGAAGTCATCGAGGAGTACGGCGATCGGATCGCCGTCGGCCTGGACGTGCGCGGGCGCACCCTGGCCAGTCGCGGTTGGACGGAAGACGCGGGCGATCTTTTCGACGTTCTAGAACGCCTGGATGCCGCAGGTTGCAGCCGCTACGTGCTCACCGACGTCACCAAGGACGGCATGTTGGCTGGGCCCAACATCGATCTGCTACGCGAGGTTTGCGCTAAGACCCCCGCCCCGGTGGTCGCCTCCGGCGGCGTTTCCAGCCTTGATGACCTGCGTGCGCTGCGTTCCCTGAGCGCCGACGGCGTGGAGGGCGCGATCATCGGCAAGGCGCTCTACACTGGCCAGTTCACCCTGGCCGAAGCCCTAGAGGTGGCGGGTAGCTAAGGTGTTTGCCAAAGACAGCGCGGCAGCCCGCACGCTGCCGCAGCACTTCCGCGAAAAAAGCCCGCTGCACGATACGGCGGGGGTGCCCTGGGAGGGGCGCGGTTACACCAGCAACCCCTTCGCCGGTGACGACGGCACGGCGGATGCAAACCTGCTGCGCGCGCTACAGGCCGCTGCCGCGGGGCAGGACGCGCACCTGTGCGGCGTGCTCGCCGCGCTCCCCGGTAAGCGCGTGCTCGTCCCCATCGTTGCGGTAGCCACCGACACCGAGGTGGGAGCGCACGGGCACCACGCCGACAACGCCTCCGACATGGCGATGGTGAAGCTGCAAAACAACCGCGGGGAAGCCGCCCTGCCCGTCTTTACGAGCGTCGCGGCACTGTCGGCCTGGAACAGCGAGGCGCGCCCCGTGCCGATGCTGATAGAAAAAGCCGCGCAGTCCGCCGTAGCGGAAGAGTGCGTGCGCCTGGTGGTGGACCTCGGCAGCGAACACACCGCTGTGCTGCAGCGCGCCCAGCTGTGGGCGCTCGCGCAGGGGCGCGACTGGCTGCCGCCCTGGGACGATGCCGAGGTGATCGCCGAGGCCGCGCGGATAGCCGAACTGGTGGCACACATCGAGCGCGTGCGGCTGCGCCCCGGCGCGAGCAGCGAGGTCGATTTCGTGCTGCACATTACGCCGGGCCTGGACCGGGAAGGGCTCGCCCAGAGCGTGCGCGCCGCCGGTGATTTCGTTTCCCGCTCGCAGCTAATCGCGGAGCGTGTGAGCAGTATTAAGTTCGCTGTTACAAACGCATAACGCGGTTTTGGCGCGCGCACTCGCGGGGCCGTGAGACGATACACCTCGTGGCGATTTCTCAGTACCGTGAGGTGATTAGGCAGCCGGGTGCGACCGGCATTTTGATTCTCGGGTTCCTGGCCCGCATCCCATTTTCGACGATGGGCATTTTGCTGACCCTGCACATCGTGACGACGCTGCACCGCAGCTACCTGGATGCCGGCCTGGTGGTGGCCGTCTCCACCATCGGTTCCGCGATTTCTTCTCCCTGGCGTGGCAGGCTGGTAGATACCTACGGGCTGCGCCGGGCAGTGGTGCCGACGATCATCGTGGAGGCTATCGTTTGGCTGCTGCTGCCGTACTCCGATTACGCGCTATTGCTGCCCCTATCGTTCATCGGCGGTATCTTTAGCCTGCCGATCTGGTCCGTGATCCGGGTTTCCCTGGCCGTTGTGGTGCCTGCCGCGCTGCGCCGTACCGCCTACGCGCTCGATTCCGTGCTGACCGAGTTTGTGTTCATGATCGGCCCCGCCGCGATTACAGTGGTTGCGCTTGCCATCGGCACGCGCCCGGCGATGATGATCGTGGGGCTTTCCATCGCCGTCGTCGGCATTGCCCTGCTGATCGTGAACCCGCCGACCAAGAGCAGCGAGATCGTGATTCCGGCGAAGCTGGATCCCTCTTTCGACGCGATGGAATCCGCCGTGCTGGCGCGCAACGATGACCTCACGGAAAAGACCGCCTACGAACAGATCACCAAGCCTGAGGAAAATACGGAAGACGAGCGCAGGCTTGCGCGTAAGCTGCTTTCCCGTCCCGCCGGAATATCGATCCTGGTTGCTACCATCACCGGCCACTTCATTTTGGTCGGCAGCGAGGTCGCGGTGACGGCCCTGCTGATTTCGCTCGACGAAAAGCAGTACATCGGTGCGGTGATGGCGCTTTGGTGCCTCGGCTCGGCAATCGGCGGCTTCGCTATCGGTGCCTCCAAGCGTGTTATCGAACCCCTCTGGGTGCTGTTCGCGCTCGGCGCGCTCACAATCCCGCTGGCGTTTGCCTGGGGGGCTCTCTCCGCAGCGCTGCTGGCGTTCATCGCAGGCTTCGGTTGCGCCCCGATCATCACCGCCACGGGCGATGCCATCGCGCGTCTGGTGCCTGAGCGGGCACGCGGTGAAGCGATGGGCTGGCACGGCTCCGCAATCACCGTCGGCGCGGGCCTGGGCGCTCCGGTAATCGGTTTGATTATCGACGCTTCCTCGCCCGCCTGGGGATTCATCGTCGCGGGCCTGGCCGGTGTGCTGGTTGCCGTGTTCGGCACCATCGCCACCAAGGTGCACCGGGCGCGGGTGCGGCGTCGGCTGCTGGCCGATGACGCGCTGCAAAATCCGGCATAACGCGCAAAAGCAAACGGTGGGGCGGGAAGCAATGCTTCCCGCCCCACCGTTATGTGTGTGCTCAAAAAGGGTTACTTAAGCAGTCCCTTTTCCTTCAGCCAGCGGCTTGCTACCTCGGAGCTGGGAGCCTGGCTCTTAACGCTGTCGCGGTTCAGGGCGATCAGGCTGGCGCTATCCAGGGCGGCAATAACCTGGCCGATCTGCTCGGCCTGTGCGTCGGTGATCTTCTTGCTTGCCAGCGGGGTGACGCGCTGCGGCAGCACCAGCAGCTTCGGATCCTGCAAGACCACGAAACCGTTTTCTGCGATGCTCGGATCGGCGCTGTAAATGTTGGCCAGGTTCACGCTGCCATCAAGCAGGGCCTTAACGGTGAGCGGGCCGCCGGAATCTTCGACCGGCTGCACGGTCGCATCGATCCCGTAAACCTCTTTCAGCCCGGAGGGGCCGTAGGGGCGCTTATCGAGTTCGCTGTTAGCGGCGATGGTGACGGGGCCCATGCGGGAAACGTCGGCCAGGGAAGCCAGGGAATGCTGCTGCGCGGTTTCCTTCGTGACCACGAACGAATCCTGGTCGCTCGCCTCAGCGTAAGGCAGCGCCCGAATCCCCTCGGGAAGCGCCTTCTGCAGCGCGGCCTGGATTTCTTCGGGGCTCTTCGCGGTTTCCTTCGGGTCCAGGAACTGCAGCAGGTTACCGCCGTATTCCGGCATCAGATCAATCGCGCCCGACTTCAGTTCGGGCAGATAAACCTCACGCTGGCCGATCTGGTACTGGCGCTTCACCTTTGCACCGTTGGCCTCCAGCACCTGCGCGAACAGTTCCGCGATGATCTCGTTGCTGTAGTACTGCTGGCTACCGATCACGATTTCATCGCCGGCAGCTGCCGCAGTCTTCTGGGAGTCCTTGGCCAGCGGGTCGCTGTTACCGCAGGCGGTAAGGAGCATGAGCGGGGCAGCGCCGAGCAGGGCGCGGCGGCCCAGGGTGAAGCCGCCCCGGTTGAGGGGCCGATTGTTATTAACGGTCATGACGTTTGTCCTTTCATTAGCGGCCTGACGCCGCGCGGTACCAGCAGCCGCTGCACGGCTACCAGCAAAAGATCGAGTGCCAAGGCCAGCAGCATCACGAGCAGTGAGGCCGCGAGCATTTGGCCGTAATCCTGGGTCTTTAGCCCCAGGAAGAGAAACCTGCCCAGCCCCCCGGCGCCCACGTAGGCGGCCAGGGTGGCGGTTGCTACGACCTGCAGGGTGGCCGCGCGGATACCGCTTAGAAGCAGGGGAAGACCGAGGGGAACCTCGACGGAAAACAACAGTTGCCTGCCGGTCATACCCTGGGCGCGCGCCGCGTCACGCACCTCCGGCCCGACCGCCTCCACACCCGTGTAGGCACCCGTCAGGACCGAGGGAATCGCTAACACGACGAGTGCCGCGAGAGGAGCCTCCAACCCGATGCCCCACCAGATGCCGAGCAGCGTGAGCAGGCCCAGGGTGGGCAGGGAACGGGCACCCGTGGAAAGCGCGAGCACGAGGCGTCGGCCCTTACCAAAATGGCCGATGGCCCAGCCGCAGGGAACCGCTATCAGACAGGCAATGGCAACCACAGCCAGGGTGTAGCCGAGGTGTTCGAGCAAGCGCGCGCCAATTCCGCCGGGGCCCGCCCAGTTGCTTTTATCAGCCAGCCACTCGTATGCCAGGACGAAGTAATTCACTTTGCTGCCCCCTTGGCTTCGTGGCGCGTCCAGGCCAGGGCGATCTTGCCCAGCAAAACGAGCAGCCTATCCAGCAGCAGCGCGAGGGCCACGGTGGCGACTATGCCGGTCACGATTTCCGCGCCGATGCCGCGCTGCAGGCCGTCGGTGAAAAGCAGACCCAAACTAGGTATGCCGAGCACGGCACCGACCGTAACCAGACTCGTGGTACTCACCGCTACTACGCGCAGCCCCGCCAGAATCACGGGTCCCGCTAGGGGTAGCTCTACCGTGAAAAAACGCCCGACGGGATGCATTCCCACCGCGGTTGCCGCGGCGGTGACGTCGGCCGGCACCGCGTCCAGACCGTCGGCCACGGGGCGCACCAGGAGCGCCAGCCCGTACAGCGTTAGGGCAACGATCACGTTTAGCTCAGAGCGAAGCGAGGTGCCGATAAGGATCGGTAGCACAATAAAGAGGGGGAGGGACGGGATCGCATACAGCAGGGCGAAGCCGCTCAACAGCGCCCCGCGCAGCGGACGCACGCGCTGCGCGAGCAGCCCGATCGGAATCGCAAGCAGTAGCGAAAGCAGGATGGGCGGCAGCGTCAGGGCCAGGTGCGCGAGGAGCCTTTCCTGCACCAGCGGAAGGTTATTAATTAGCCAGTTCACCGGGCCAGCACCCCGGTAGCGCGCCCGTTCGCGTCTAGCACCACGGTTTTATCGCCGACCTGCTTCGCGCGCAGCTGCCTTTCCTGCAGGCCGACGAAGCGGGCCACGAAGTCATCTGCCGGGTTTGTAAGTATTTCGGCTCCCGTGCCGTCCTGCGCCACCTGCCCGTGTTCGCGGAAGATGATGATGCGGTCGCCGAGCTTGAGCGCCTCGTCGATGTCGTGGGTAACGAAAACGATGGTGGTGTCGATTTCCCGGTGGATGCGCAGCAGCTCTTCCTGCAGTTCGGCGCGCACCACCGGATCCACGGCGCCGAAAGGCTCATCCATCAGCAGCACGCGGGGATTAGCGGCCAACGCGCGCGCCACGCCCACCCGCTGCTGCTGACCGCCGGAAAGCTGGCGGGGGTAACGCTTTGCCAGCTGCGTATCCAGCCCCACCAGGGAAAGCATTTCCTCTGCGCGGCGGCAGGCTTCTTTTTTGCCGCTGCCGTTCAGGCGCGGCACGAGGGCGACGTTATCAATCACCGTGCGGTGGGGGAGCAGACCCCCGTTTTGCATCACGTAACCGATGCTGCGCCGCAGCTTGACCGGATCCTGCGCGGCAATATCGGTGCCATCGAGCAGGACGCGGCCGCTGGTCGGGTCTACCATGCGGTTAATCATGCGCAGCAGGGTGGTCTTCCCGCAGCCGGACGAACCGACGAAAACCGTGATCGAGTTTTCTGCGATGGTCAGATTTACGCCCGCAACGGCGCGCGCGCCACCGGGGTAGTCTTTACTGACGTTCTCGTAGCTAATCATTGGTGGCTCCAGACCGACTCGACGGAGCGTAGAATTTCCCCATCGAGGTATCTAAGTGGCCGGTTTTCCCCGGCACGCTTGCATTAGGCAGACTAGCAAAGGGGATAAACGATGGTTAGATCCCCTCTTGCGGGAAATCCGCAACCCTGCTATCGTTGATCCCTGGAACATAACGGTTCCCGTTTAAGTGGAGTCTCTCCCACCTTGTAGCTCGAGGGCTGCGGGTAAGTGCACCGGATTTAATCCGGGTGCCCGGTTTTGCTGCGGCACGCACTGATAGGCCTTCGCTTAGACGCGGAGGCTTTTCTTATGTTCAGACAGCAAACTAGGTGAGGAGCCACCCATCAGCGAACCACGCATTAACGACCGAATCCGCGTACCGGAGGTCCGTCTTGTGGGCCCCAACGGGGAACAGGTAGGGATCGTCCGCCTCGAGGACGCGCTGCGCCTTGCCGGCGAAGCGGATCTTGACCTGGTAGAGGTTGCCCCGGGTGCGCACCCGCCGGTAGCGCGCCTCATGGACTACGGCAAGTACAAGTACGAAGCCGCCATGAAGGCACGCGAGGCACGCAAGAATCAGGCCAACACGGATCTCAAGGAGATCCGCATGAACCTGAAGATTGACAAGCACGACTACGAAACCAAGCGTGGTCACATCGAACGCTTCCTGTCCGGCGGAGACAAGGTGAAGATCACCATCCGTTTCCGTGGACGCGAGCAGTCCCGCCCCGAAATGGGTATTAAGCTGCTTAACCGGCTCGCTGAGGACGTCGCGGAGCACGGCTTCGTGGAATCCCACCCGCGCCAGGACGGCCGCAACATGGTGATGGTCATCGGCCCCACCAAGAAGAAGGCCCAGGCGCGAGCCGAAGCGCGCAAGCGCAAGTCTGACGCTGAAAAGGCGAAGCGTCGCGAGGAAGAGGCCCCCCAGGCGGCCGAAACCACGCAGGACGCATAGATTTACGACGCGGCCCCCGCAAGGGGGTGTCGCCCCGGATACGGATCACCCACCGGGGCCGGAACACAACGAAGGAGAACGGCGACATGCCGAAGAACAAGACTCACAGTGGCACCAAGAAGCGCGTGCGCGTGACCGGGTCCGGCAAGCTGATGCGCGAAAAGGCGAACGCTCGCCACCTCCTGGAGCACAAGTCCTCCACTCGCAAGCGCCGCCTGGGCAACGACACCAGCGTTTCCAAGGCTGACACCAAGCGCGTAAAGCGTCTCCTCGGTCGCTGATTAAGCGATCGGCCAAACACGTCGGCCAAGAAACGTGATTAGACGAGAGCCGACGTAACCCCTGAACCATTACCAGCAAAGGAGATTCACGTGGCACGCGTGAAGCGGGCAGTAAACGCCCAGAAGAAGCGTCGAGAAATTCTTGAACAGGCCAGCGGCTACCGCGGTCAGCGTTCGCGCCTTTACCGCAAGGCGAAGGAACAGATCCTTCACTCGATGACCTACAACTACCGCGACCGTAAGGTGCGCAAGGGCGAGTTCCGTCGCCTTTGGATCCAGCGCATCAACGCCGCGGCCCGCGCTAACGGCATGACCTACAACCGCTTCATGCAGGGCCTGTCCCTCGCGGGTGTTGGCGTAGACCGCCGCATGCTGGCCGAACTGGCCGTCAACGACGCAGCTGCGTTCGCCGCCCTGGTAGAGGTAGCCAAGAAGGCCCTTCCCAAGGACGTTAACGCTCCCGCCGCCTGATAATGGCGGATAACGCTTTCTCAGAGCGCCCAGACACCGCGATCCTCGACAACGTTCGTTCCGAACGTGTCAAAAAGATCGCAGCGTTGTCTGGGCGCTCTGCGCGTAACAAAACCGGCCTTTACCGGGTCGAAGGACCGCACGGCGTCCTCTCCCTGCTGGAAAAGCAGCCCTCCTCTTTGCGGGAACTGTTCATCACGCAGCAGGAGGCCGCGCGTCGGCCCGAGCTTATTTCCCTGGCCCGCGCTGCCGGGCAGCGCCCCGTAATCGTGACCGACGAGGTCCTGCGTGCGATGGTGCGAGACCAGCGCGCGCAGGGGGCCGACAGGGGAGCACAAAACCCGCAGGGCGTGCTGGCGGTGGCGGTGCAGCGAGTGTTTCCGCTGTCGGCGCTGCTCGCGGGAGACGATCCCCTGCGCATCGCCGTGTTCCATGAGATCCGCGATCCCGGCAACGCCGGCACGGTGCTGCGCGCGGCGGATGCTTCGGGTGCCGACGCGGTGGTGTTCACCGCCGGTAGCGTCGATCCGTTTGCCCCCAAGGTGGTGCGCTCCACCGTCGGTAGCCTGTTCCACCTGCCGCTAGTGACCGGTATTGAGATCGACGAGGTAATTTCCTCCTGCCGTGCAGCGGGCGTGACCCTCGCGGCGGCGTCCGGATACGCCGAGGAAAGCCTCTACCACGCACAGCTGCCGCAGCGCCTGGCCTGGGTGTTCGGAAACGAAGCGCACGGGCTGCCCGACGGGGTAATGGCTGCTTGCGAAAAACGGATAGCCATCCCCATTACCGGCAGCGCGGAGTCACTTAACCTGGCCATGGCGGCTACACTCTGTCTTTTTGAAGCGCAACGCAGGAGCCTGCCATGAAAACCCGTTTGGTGAGCGCGTCTGCTCCCCTGATAGCTGTTCTCGCGGCCTACCTTGGATTGATATTGACGGGGGCCGCTTTCTCTTACCAGGGGGCATTGATCGCCCCCTCGCCCCTGGTCACCTGGGGACTGCCGCTGGTGCGGATAGTGCACCATACGGCGATGATCTATGTGATCGGCTGCCTATGGCTGGTTTGTCTGCTGCTGCCCGCCCAGGGCCGGGCCCGGGCCGGGGCGCTCGATGGCCCGCGGGCCACGCTAACCCGTTACGCCTCCTACGGCGCGTTTGTCTGGGCGGCGGCATCGGTCGTGATGAACATGCTCAGCTATCTGGAGGCGATCGGCACGGGTACGCCCCTGACCGCAAGTTTCCCCCGTTTCCTGGGCGGGTTTTGGGAGTTCGCCACCACCATCGAACTGGGGCAGATCTACCTAGTTTCGGCGTTCCTGGTTTTGCTTGCCGCGCAGCTGCTTTTCTTCGCAAGGCGCATTAACACCGCCTGCTGGGGGCTCGCCTTCGCCATGCTGGCCCTGCTGCTGCTCGGCCTCGCCGGGCACGCCGGTTCCAGCACGGACCACGCCAATGCGGTAAACGCCCTGGCCGTGCATATCGCCGCAACCGCGATTTGGGTCGGCCCGCTGGCAGTCATGGTGCTGCACCGCCGCACCGTCGGGGAGTATGCCCAGGTGGCATTGGAGCGTTTCTCGCCGTGGGCTTTCGCGGCCGTTATCGCGATAGCCTTCAGCGGGCTAGTGAACGCCCTCGTGCGTATGAACGGTCCCGCAGAGCTGCTGCAAACCCCGTACGGGCGCGTGGTTTTCCTGAAACTGATCGGGCTGTTGCTGCTGGCGGGCTTCGGTGCCTGGCAGCGCCGTCGCCAGCTGCGGGCCGACGCCGGTTTTGCGCGGCTCGCGGCGGGGGAAGCCGTCGTGATGGCCGCCGTGGTGGGGCTGTCGGTAGCGCTCGGCCGTTCCGCGCCGCCCGTGCCGCAAACGGTGCCGGGGAACCTGCGCGTGGAATCACTGCTCGGTTACCCCGCTCCGGAAGCGCCCTTTACCCTCGTTACCCTGTTTACCTCTTTCCAGCCGGACTGGATGATGCTCGGCGCGGCCTGCACGATGGCGCTGCTGTACCTGCTCGGGGTGCGCAGGCTACGCCGCAGGGGAGACGCCTGGCAGCCCAAGCGCACCATCTTTTGGCTGCTCGGCTGCCTAGCCTTTGCCTGGGTCATGAACGGCGGCCCGGCCGCTTACGGCATGATTCTGTTCCACGCCCACATGGTGCAGCACATGGCGCTGATGATGGTCGTGCCGCCGCTGCTGGTGCTGGGCGCCCCCGTCACCCTGCTTAGCCGGGCGGTTGCTCCCCGTACCGACGGTTCGCGGGGAGTGCGCGAATGGGTGCTGGTCATTCTGCATTCGCGCTATGCCCGCCTGCTCTCTTACGCCCCGGTGGCGGGCGTGATTTTCGCTGGCTCCCTGGTCATGTTCTATTTCGCGGGGTTCTTCACGCTGGCGATGTTCTATCACGCGGCGCACGTTTTCATGACGGTGCACTTCCTGCTCAGCGGCTACCTGTTCGCCTGGGTGCTGATCGGGGTAGATCCTTCGCCGCACCCGTTAAATCATGCGATGCGCCTGATTACCCTGCTTGTCACCCTGAGTTTCCACGCCTTCTTTGGGGTGGCGGTGATCAGCTCGGTAAACCTGATCGGCGCATCCTGGTACGCGGCGCTCGGCATGTACGGCCAGGAACAGCTGATGCTTAACCAGGCGATAGGCGGCTCGATCATGTGGGGCATATCGGAAATCCCCACCGTGCTGCTCGGCTTCGGGGTGGTCCTGCAGTGGACCAGGGACGATACCCGAAAGGCCCGGCAGTGGGATCGCAAGGCCGACAGGGACGGCGATGCCGAACTAAAGGAATACAACGAACGGCTGGCGCGGCTAAACACGCGCGGCTGACAGGGATCGGCTACCCCGTAGAATGGGATGGTTGGCCTACAGGCAAGAGAAAGTAGCGTTTCGTGTCCGAAAATAACGCACCCAGTGAAGCGCAGATCGCGGAGGCGGTAGAAGCCGCCCTCGCAGCGGTCGCAGCAGCGGGTAGCAGTGAAGAACTCAAGGCGGCCCGTATCGCCCACCTGGGGGATAAGTCGGTAATCACCCTCGCCGGGCGCAGTATCGGCGCAGTCGCCCCCGAACTGAAAGCCGTCCTCGGTAAGGCGGTTGGCCAGGCCAAGGGGCGCGTCGGGGCTGCTTTTGCGGCACGGGCGGAAGAAATCACCCTGGTTGAGCAGCAGCAGCGCCTGCGCGAAGAGACCGTTGATGTGACGGTCGCCGTGGAACGTGCTGCGCGCGGTGCCCGCCACCCCCTTTCCACCCTGCAGGAGCGCCTGAGCGACCTGTTCATTGGCATGGGCTGGGAGGTCGCGGAGGGCCCCGAGGTAGAGGCGGAGTTCTTCAACTTCGATGCGCTTAACTTCGACGCCGATCATCCGGCGCGCCAGATGCAGGACACCTTCTACCTGGCCCCGGAAGGTAGCGGCAAGATCATGCGCACGCATACCTCGCCGGTGCAGGCCCGCGCCCTGCTCGAGCGCGGTGTCCCGCTCTACATCGTGTGCCCCGGTAAGACTTTCCGCACCGACGAACTGGATGCCACCCACAGCCCGGTCTTCCACCAGCTGGAAGGCCTGGCGGTAGACAAGCACCTGACCATGGCGAACCTGGTCGGCACCCTCGATGCGGTGGCCAAGGGCATCTTCGGGGAGGGCGCGATCACGCGCCTGCGCCCCTCCTACTTCCCGTTCACGGAACCCAGCGCGGAAATGGATTTCCGCTGCTTCGCCTGCGACGCAAAGCTGGGCATCGATACCGACGCTGACCCGGCTTGCCGCGTTTGTGGCGGCACCGGCTGGATCGAAATGGGCGGCTGCGGCATGGTCAATCCGAACGTGCTGCGCGCGGCCGGAATCGACCCCGAGGAATACCGCGGTTTCGCTTTCGGGCTCGGTATCGAACGCATCCTCATGCTGCGCAACGGCGTGAAAGACATGCACGACATGGTGGAGGGCGATCAGCGTTTCACTCAGCACTACGGGACGGAGATCTAAACCATGCCTCGCATTCCCCTTTCCTGGCTAGGCAAGCACGTCGCACTGGCCGCAGACGTGACGGCAGAAGACGTCGCCGCCGCGCTCGTTAGCGTCGGCCTGGAAGAAGAAGCCATCTACGGCGCGCAGGTCACCGGCCCGCTGGTGATTGGCCGCGTGCTCGACCTCGTGAAAGAGCCGCAGAAGAACGGCAAGCTCATCAACTGGTGCCGCGTAGACGTCGGCCCGGAGCACAACGAGGAAAAGGACAACCCGAAGGATCCGCAGCCGGGCGAGGAACGCCCGAGCCGCGGCATCATCTGCGGCGCCCACAACTTTGAGCCGGGCGATCTGGTAGTGGTTTCCCTGCCGGGCACCGTGCTACCGGGCCCGTTCCCCATCGCGGCGCGCAAGACCTACGGCCACGTTTCCGACGGCATGATCTGCTCCACCGCGGAGCTGGGCCTGGGCGAGGACGCCGAGGACGGCATCATCGTGCTGGGGCGCGGTGCGGCTGAGGGCATCACAGCGGAGCCTGGCGACGATGCGATCTCGCTCTTCGGCCTCGGCGAACAGGTGGTCGAGATCAACGTGACCCCCGATCGCGGCTACTGCTTCTCGATGCGCGGGGTGGCCCGTGAATACTCCCACGCCACCGGGGCCAGCTTCACCGATCCGGCGCAGCAGGTAGAGGTTCCCGCTGCGCAGGGAGAAGGCTTCCCGGTTGTGCTGCGCGATGAGGCACCGATTCGCGGCAACGCGGGTTGCAGCCGTTACGTCGCACAGCTTGTCACCGGGGTAGACGCCAGCCGTCCCTCGCCGCGCTGGATGCAGCAGGCGCTGACGCTGGCCGGTATGCGCCCGATCAGCCTCGTGGTGGATATTGCCAACTACGTCATGCTCGATCTGGGGCAGCCGCTGCACACCTTCGATGCGGATACCCTCACGGGGCCGATCGTTGTGCGCCGCGCGCGCCAGGGTGAAAAGATGACGAGCCTGGATGGCAAGGAACGCACCCTCGATGCGGAAGATCTGCTGATTGCGGACTCGCACGGGGGAGAGGGCGCGCGCCCCGTGGCCATTGCGGGCGTCATGGGCGGTGCCGACACCGAGGTTAGCGAGGGCACGCAGAACATCCTGCTCGAGGGCGCTACCTTCGACCGGGTGAGCATTGCGCGCTCCTCTCGTCGCCACCGTCTGCCGAGCGAAGCGGCGAAGCGTTTCGAGCGTGGCGTTGACCCGGCCCTGGCCGAGGTTGCGGTGCTGCGCGCGGCCCAACTGATCGCCGAATACGGCGGCGGTCAGATCGCCCCGCAGCGTACCGACGTGAGGCTTGAAACCTCTCCGGCGCAGCCGATCCTGCTCCCCGCTGATGCGGCGGAGAAACTGATCGGCGTCGCCTACACGGAAGAGCAGATCGAGTCCTGCCTGCGCATGATCGGCTGCGAGCTTTCCCGTGAGGAAAACGGTTACCTGGTTACCGTCCCCAGCTGGCGCCCGGACCTGACCGGCAAGGAAGAGCTGATCGAAGAGATCGCACGCCTGGTCGGTTACGACAAGATCCCCTCCCTGCCGGTGAAGGCCCCCGGTGGCAGCGGCCTGACCCGCGTGCAGCGCGGCCGCCGCAGCGCGTTGAACGCACTTGCGGAATACGGTTACACCGAGGTGCTCAGCTACCCGTTCGTTCCCGAGTCTCGCTTTGCGGAACTCGGCTACGCGCAGGACGATCCGCGTACCCGCTGCGTGCGCCTGCTTAATCCGCTGGCCGACACGGAACCGCTGCTGCGCAGTGAACTGCTGCAGACCCTGCTGCCGGTGGCTCGCCTGAACCTTTCCCGCGGCGCGCAGCGTATCGCGCTGATGGAATCTGGCCTGGTCACCCTCCCCGGAGAAGACAGCGTATCGGCTCCGATCTTCCCGACCGATAACCGCCCGAGTGAGGAAGAGCTGTCCAGCCTGCATGCGGCCATGCCCGCGCAGCCGCGCCGGATTGCCGGCGTGGTGGGCGGTGCGCTGGGAGCGGACAGCTGGTTCGGTAAGGCGCGCACGGCGGACTGGACCGACGCCCTGGCGGCGGTTGAACGCCTGGCCGCGGCCGTTGGCACCAAGGTGGTGCGTGAGCAGGCGGAACGCGCCCCCTGGCACCCGGGCCGCTGCGCCCGCATCGTTTCGCTGGACGGCGATGTCCTCGGTTACGCGGGTGAACTGCACCCGGCGGTGATCGACCAGTTCGGCCTGTTCCCGCGCACCTCGGCATTCGAGATCGATCTGGACGCCCTGATCCTGACGGCTCCCGGAGTGATCGCGGCCCGCCCGGTGCCGACCTTCCCGGTGGCGAAGGAAGACTTCGCATTCGTGGTGGCGGAGGAAGTCCCGGCCAGCGAGGTCGAGGCCGCCATTGTTTCCGGTATCGGCGCCGAGCTGGAAGAGGTTTCCCTGTTCGACGTCTACCGGGGCGAACAGCTCGGCGAGGGCAAGAAGTCGCTCGCGTTCGCGGTGCGCCTGCGTTCCGCCGACGGCACCCTGAGCGCGAAGCAGATCCAGGAGGCACGCAACCGCTGCGTTAAGGCAGTGGAAGCTGCTACCGGTGCGCAGCTGCGCGCCTGAGCCTAAAGCCTGACGCCAAACAGTGCGCGGTCCCGTTTTGCGGGGCCGCGCACTGTTTTTCCTTGCCACCTGCTCATATAGTGGTTTTATCGGCTGCTCTCTTGGCCTTCGCGCTCAGGCGAGCGGCGCTGTGCGATAACAGTTCGTGAGGAGCAAACCATGCGCGCGATAGTTTCCCGGCAGGGCGGCCCGCTGCGGCCCGGAAAAAGCTTCTGCGAAGAGGAGGTGCCCGACCCCGCAGCCCCCGTAGGAACGGATCTGCTGGTTGAGGTGTCCGCCGTTTCGGTCAATCCGATCGACGCCCGCCTGCGCGCGATGGCTAACGATGCCGCCGCCGCGCGCATTTTCGGCTTTGACGCCGTGGGAACGGTACTGGCGGTAGGGGAACAGGCAAGCGAATTCGCCCCCGGCGATACGGTTTTCTACGCGGGCGCGGTAGATCGGGACGGAAGCTACGCGCAGCGCCAGCTGGTAGATTCCCGGCTCGTCGCACCCAAGCCACGCAGCCTTTCTAACCTCGAAGCGGCGGCCTTACCGCTCACCGCGCTCACCGCCTGGGAGTGCCTCTTCGACAAGCTGCGGCTGAGCACTGAGAGCGACGGCACGCTGCTGGTGCTGGGCGGCGCAGGCGGGGTCGGCTCGCTCGTGATCCAGCTCGCGAAGCTGCTCACCGGGGTGTGCGTGATCGCCTCGGCCTCCACCCCGGAATCGGTTGCCTGGGCGAAGCGGATGGGTGCCGACGAGGTAGTGGACCATTCCGCGCTCGACTTCGCGCAGCGGGTGCGAGAGCTGGCCCCGGAGGGAATAGATTACGCTTTCAGCCCCCACAGCGCCGGGCGGGCCGAGTTTTTCGCCGAGGTCATGCGTCCTTTCTCTGCGGTGGTGGCGATAGATAACCCGGTGGGGCTGGATCTTTTACCGCTGAAACCCAAGAGCATCTCCTGGCACTGGGAATTCATGTTCAGCAAGGCGCGTTTCGATTACCGCGCGCATTCGCAGGGGCAGATTCTGCGCCGGGTGGCGGCGCTGGCCGACTCGGGCCGTCTGGTTTCCACCCTGGCGAAACACGTGGGGGAGCTAAACGCGGCGAACCTGTTGCTGGCGCACGAGATGATCGAGTCCGGGCACACGCACGGCAAACTGGTGCTGGGTAAGTAGCGGTCACCCGCCTGCCGCCGGGGGAGGTCTGGGGCACAGTCCCCACCCCCTGAATGAATATTCATACGCTTACATGTATAGTTTTTCGTATGGATACTTTCTCTACCCCAGTCTCAACCGCGGTTGTCGGCGCCTCCGGATACGCCGGGGGAGAGATCGTGCGCCTGCTGGAGGCGAACGCGAACTTCGAACTGCGCATCGCCGCCGCAAACTCAAGCGCGGGAAAGCTCCTCGGCCAGTGCCATCCGCACCTGAACCGCTATCGCGGCCTGAGCGTGCAGGCAACGGACGCGCAGTCCCTCGCCTCCTGCCAGGTCGTGTTTCTGGCCCTGCCGCACGGAGTGTCGGCCCCGCTCGTGGAAAAGCTGCGCTCCCTCAACCCGGAACTGCTGATAGTCGATTGCGGGGCAGATTTCCGGCTGGAAAGCGCCCAGGACTGGTTCGATTACTACGGTAGCGACCACGCGGGAACCTTCCCCTACGGCATGCCCGAACTGACACTGGCCGACGGCACTAAACAGCGAGAGCGCCTGCGCGGTGCCCGCGCCATCGCGGTTCCCGGCTGCAACGTTTCCGCCCTCACCCTGAGCCTGGCCCCGCTGGTAACGGCAGGGCTGATCGACGGCCACGACCTCAGCGCGGTGCTTCCCGTCGGGCTGTCCGGCGCGGGCAAGAAGCTCGCCGAAAACTTGCTTGCATCCGAGGTTATGGGATCTGCCTCAGCCTACGCCGTGGGCGGCAGTCACCGGCACATCCCAGAGGTGCTGCAAAACCTGCGCTGCGCCGGGGCGGCGGATCCGAGTCTTACCTTCACGCCGGTGCTAGTTCCCTTCACCAGGGGTATTTTGTCCGTCTGCCATGCGCTCAGCGACGGGAGCGAGACGCAGGCGCGGGCGGCCCTGGAAGAGGCCTACGGCGAGGAACCGTTCATGCGGGTGCTGCCGGAGGGAGAGTTCCCCGCCGTAAAACACGTGGTGGGCAGCAACTCTTTCCACGTCGGCATTAGTAGCGATCGTCGCACGGGCAGACTCACCGTGATTGGCGCGCTAGACAACCTCGGCAAGGGCACGGCGGGCGCCGCCATTCAGTCGGCCCAGCTGGCGCTCGGGCTGGACGAAGACGCCTACCTGCCGCGCACGGCAGTTGCCCCCTGACCCTTTATCCCCTTTCAACCCACGGAAAGTAGTAAGCAGATGAGCGTTACCGCAGCCAAGGGATTTCGCGCCGCAGGTGTGGCCGCAGGACTTAAAAGCACCGGCGCGCGTGACGTTGCGCTGGTCGTCAACGACGGCCCGCTGCATGTCTCCGCCGGCGTTTTCACCAGCAACCGGGTGCAGGCCGCGCCCGTGAAATGGTCGCGCGAGCGCGTCGGCACCAGCCGCGCGGTGCTGCTTAACTCAGGTGGCGCGAACGCCTGCACCGGAACAGGCGGAGAACAGGACGTATTAGACAGTGCGCTGCATGTCAGCGATCTGCTGGAGGTGCCCGCGAACGATGTCTTGGTGTGCTCCACGGGACTGATCGGGGTGCGGCTGCAGCCGGAAAAGGTGTTCGCGGGCGCGAGCGCCGCACACGCCGCGCTCGCGGCTACGCCCGATGCCGGGCAGGAGGCCGCGCAGGCAATCATGACCACCGACACGGTACACAAGACGGCCTCCGTGACGCTCGCTAACGGAGTCACCGTGGGCGGTATGGCAAAGGGCGCGGGCATGCTCGCGCCGCAGCTCGCAACCATGCTGGTGGTGCTCACTACCGACGCGGTGGTGACGCCGGAGGAAGCGCAGCGCGCGCTGGCGGCGGCCACCTCCACCACGTTTGACAGGGTCGATTCCGACGCCTGCATGTCCACCAATGACTCCGTAATCTTGCTGGCTTCGGGGGCGAGCGGCGTTGCCCTCGCCGAAGAGGAACTCGCCGAGGCGCTGCGGGAAGTGAGCGCCAGGCTCGCGCGCGCCCTGGTCGCAGACGCCGAGGGCGCCAGCCACGACGTGCACGTGGTGGTGACCGGGGCAGCGAGCGTCCCCGCCGCGCTCGCCGTAGCGCGGGAGATCGCGCGCAGCAACCTGGTCAAAGCCGCCATTTTCGGTAACGACCCGAACTGGGGGCGGATCGTTGCGGCAGCCGGTTGCGTTAGCGAAGCAGATTCCCCCTTCTCGCCGGAGGCGCTGTCGGTGCGGGTAAACGGCGTCAGCGTGTGCCGCGACGGGGCTGCCGACGCAGATCCGGCCACGGTGGATATGACGCCGCGCGAATGCCTGATCGAGGTTGATCTTGGTTATGGCGACGCGAGCGGGGACATCTGGACCAATGACCTCACCCACGATTACGTCGAAGAGAACAGCGCCTACTCGTCATGAGCCTAAAGAACACCACTTTCGATACCCTGCGGCTCGATGCCAACAAAGGGCCGGAGGCTATGCCGCAAAACTCCCGGGAGGACGCGGAGCTGAAATCGCAGGTGCTGATTGAAGCCCTGCCCTGGATCCAGCGCTTCCGCCACGCGATCGTGGTCGTTAAATACGGCGGCAACGCGATGGTGGATGACGAGCTGAAGCGCGCTTTCGCAGCCGATGTCGTGTTCATGCGTTCGGTGGGCCTGCGCCCGGTCGTGGTGCACGGCGGCGGCCCGCAGATCAACACGATGCTGAAGCGTCTCGGCAAGGAAAGCGAGTTTAGGGGCGGCCTGCGCGTTACCGATGAAGAAACCATCGATATCGTGCGCATGGTGCTGATGGGGCAGGTCGGCCGCGAACTGGTCGGCCTGATAAATCAGCACGGCCCCTACGCCGTGGGGATGTCGGGAGAGGACGCCCAGCTGCTCAGCGCCCGTGCTACCCGCCCCTTGGTTGATGGTGAGCCGGTAGATGTCGGCCTGGTGGGGGAGATCGTCGGTGTGCACCGGGATGCCCTAATGAACACCCTGAAAGCGGGGCGGATTCCCGTGATCTCGTCACTGGCTCCTGAGGTGGACGAAAATTCGCGTCCGACCGGGCGGGTGCTTAACGTTAATGCCGATACGGCCGCTGCCGGTATCGCCCGCAGCCTGGGGGCGGAGAAACTGGTCATCCTGACCGACGTTGAGGGCCTGTACGCGAACTGGCCCGACCGTTCCTCCCTGATCTCGGAGATCACGGCCAGCGATCTGCGTGCGCTGCTGCCCTCCCTGGAATCGGGCATGATCCCGAAGATGGGGGCGCTGCTGGCCGCCGTGGACGAGGGCGTATCCACCGCGGCGGCTATCGATGGGCGGATTCCGCACGCGCTGCTGCTGGAAGTGTTTACCTCGAAGGGTATCGGCACGATGGTGAAGGCGGATAACTATGAGTGAGCGCTCTTACCAGCAGGAGGTGCTGGATCGTTACGAAAGCAGCCTGCTCGGAGTTTTCGGTAAGCCGACGCGCGCCCTGGTACGCGGCAGCGGTAGCCGGGTCTGGGACGCGGACGGCCGTGAATACCTGGACCTTTTGGGCGGTATCGCGGTGAATTCGCTGGGGCACGCCCATCCGCGCCTGGCCGAAGCGATTGCGAAGCAAGCCGGGCAGCTACTGCACGTCTCTAACTTTTTCACCACCGAACAGCAGGTTTGCCTCGCCGAAAGTCTGCTGGCGCGGGCCGCGGCCCCGGCGGGGTCCGGGGTTTTCTTCACGAACTCGGGAACAGAGGCTAACGAGGCGGCGCTGAAGATCGCGCGGCGCACCGGCCGCACCCGCCTGCTTGCGCTGTCCAATTCTTTCCACGGCCGTACCCTGGGGGCGCTTTCCCTGACCGCGAAAGAGGCCTACCGGGCGCCCTTCGCCCCGCTGCTGGAAAGCGTGGATTTTGTGCCCGCCGGTGATGTTGCGGCGCTGGCGCGGGAACTCGCGGCTAACGACGTCGCCGCGCTCTTTGTCGAACCCATCCAGGGGGAGGCGGGAGTGCAGGAACTGAGCGCCGACTATCTGCGCGCCGCGCGGGAACTGACCGCCCAGGCGGGAACCCTGCTGGTGGTGGACGAAGTACAGACGGGCATCGGCCGCACGGGAGACTGGTTCGCGCACAGCGCGGCTGGCATCGTGCCCGACGTGATGACGCTGGCGAAGGGGCTTGGTGGGGGATTCCCCATCGGGGCCGTAATCGCCTACGGGGAAGAGAACACCTCCCTGCTCACGGCGGGACAGCACGGAACCACTTTCGGCGGGAACCCGCTCGCCGCGACGGCCGGGCTCACCGTGCTGTCGGTAATCGCAGATGAGCACCTGCTGGAGAACGCCCGTTTGCGCGGGCAGCAGTTCCGACGCGCGCTGGCTACGCTGCCGGGGGTACGCGAGGTACGGGGCCGGGGGCTGTTGCTGGGGATCGGCCTGGAGGCGGATAGAGCTGCCGATATCGTCGCGGCGGGACTGGCACGGCCGGAGCTGGGCTTAATTCTGAACGCGCCGCGGCCTGACACCATCCGGCTGGCCCCAGCGCTGACGATCAGCGAGGCAGAAACGTCCCTGGCCTGCGAAGCGCTCGCGGAATTGATTACCGACGCGAGGAAGGAAGCATGACCCGTTCTCTCACCACCAAGGCCTCCCGGCAGCAGCGCATCAGCGAGCTGCTGGTCGGCGGCGACTACGGCAGCCAGCAGCAGCTGGCGGACGCGCTCGCGGCGGACGGCTTCGCCGTCACCCAGGCGACTCTCTCCAGGGACCTGCTAGAGCTGGGGGCGGAGCGCGTGCGCGGCGAAAAAGGTCAGCTGATATACGTGCTGCGCGGTAGCGGCCGGGATAAGGGCGAACCGGGACTGCAGCGCCTACGCAGGCTTTGTGAGGAACTGCTGGTAAGCGCCCAGGCGAGCGACAACCTGGTGGTTGTGCGTACCCCTCCGGGTGCGGCGCACTATCTCGCGGCCGCGCTGGATGCCTCCCGCCTGCGGGGCGTGCTCGGCACCATCGCGGGGGATGACACCGTGATGGTGATTGCCGAAGCGGGCGGCGCGGGCGAAAGCGTGGCGCAGCGGCTACGGGAAATGGCGCAGCCCTCCTGACGGGCAGCGTACGGCCGTAGTGATACGGCCTAACTAAAACAAGACTTTGCTGCCCAGACAGGGCAGACTGGACCATAAACGTGGCAAAACAAAGAGGAGAAACACTGTGAAGGAACGTATCGTTCTCGCCTACTCGGGCGGTCTGGACACCTCCGTGGCTATTGGCTGGATCGCCGACGCCACGGGCGCCGAAGTTATCGCCTGCGCGGTTGACGTCGGCCAGGGCGGGGAGGACCTCGAGGTTATCCGCAAGCGCGCCCTCGACTGCGGCGCGGTAGAGGCTTACGTGGCCGACGCACGCGACGAATTCGCGAGCGAATACTGCATGCCCGCGCTGAAGGCGAACGCACTCTACATGGACGCCTACCCGGTGGTTAGCGCCATCTCCCGCCCCGTCATCACCAAGCACCTCGTGACCGCGGCTAAGAAGTTTGGCGCCAGCACCGTGGCGCACGGCTGCACCGGTAAGGGTAACGACCAGGTGCGTTTCGAGGTTTCGATTACCTCGCTGGCTCCCGAACTCAAGTGCATCGCGCCGGTGCGTGACCTCGCGCTGACCCGCGACCGCGCCATCGAATACGCGGAGGCCAAGAACCTGCCGATTGCCACCACCAAGCACAACCCGTTCTCGATCGACCAGAACGTGTGGGGCCGCGCCATCGAAACCGGCTTTCTGGAGGACATCTGGAACGAGCCGACCAAGGACGTCTACTCCTACACCGACGATCCGGCCTTCCCGCCGGTGGCCGACGAAGTAGTGATCTCCTTCAAGGAGGGCGTGCCGGTAGCGATTGACGGCGAGGCAGTGACCCCGCTGCAGGCCATTCAGATCATGAACCGCCGCGCAGGTGCGCAGGGCATCGGCCGCATCGACATCGTTGAGGACCGCCTGGTCGGCATTAAGTCGCGCGAGGTTTACGAGGCCCCCGGCGCGATGGCGCTGATCGCGGCCCACCAGGAGCTTGAGCGCGTCACCCTCGAACGTGAACAGGGCCGCTTCAAGCGCCAGGTGCAGGATCGCTGGACCGAGCTGGTTTACGACGGTCAGTGGTTTAGCCCGCTGAAGAAGTCGCTCGATGCCTTCATCGATCACACCCAGGCGTATGTGAACGGCGATATCCGCATGACCCTGCACGGCGGCCGCGCCACCGTCACCGGTCGCCGTAGCGACAGCGGCCTGTACGACTTCAACCTGGCCACCTACGACGAGGGCGATACCTTCGATCAGTCGCAGGCCCGCGGCTTCATCGAGATCTACGGCTTGGCCGCGAAGCAGGCCGCCGCCCGCGACGTCGCCTTCGGTAACGGCGAGGACTTCACCCTGCCCGAGGATCGCACCCGCGGGGGCGCTGCCTGATGACGCAGGGAGAAAACCAGCCGGAAAAGCAGGGCGAAAAGCGAGTCAGCCTGTGGGGTGGCCGCTTCGGCGGCGGTCCCGCCCCCGAGCTGGCCGCGCTGAGCGTCTCCACCCACTTCGATTTCTCGCTGGCGCAGTACGACATCAGTGGCTCTAAGGCACACGCCCGCGTGCTGCACCGCGCCGGGCTGCTCAGCGATAGCGAACTGGAGCAGATGCTGGCGGCGCTGGAACAGCTTTCCGCCGATGTGGCCGACGGTAGTTTCGTCGCCGCCCCGGAGGATGAGGACGTGCACACCGCGCTGGAGCGCGGCCTGCTGGAGCGTGCTGGGAGCGAGGTCGGCGGCAAGCTGCGCGCCGGTCGTTCCCGTAACGATCAGATAGCGACCCTGCTGCGCATGTACGTGCGCGACAACTCGCGGGTGCTGTCGGGCCTGGTGCTGGACCTGGTTGCTGTCTTGCTGGAGCGTGCGGTGGAGGTACACGGCGTGGCCATGCCGGGCCGCACCCACCTGCAGCATGCGCAGCCGGTGCTGCTTTCCCACCACCTGCTGGCGCACGCCTGGCCGCTGCTGCGCGACGTTGAGCGCTTGCGTGATCTGGACGCGCGTGCGGCGGTCAGCCCCTACGGTTCCGGCGCGCTCGCCGGCAGCTCGCTGGGACTCGACCCGCAGGCCGTGGCGGCTGATCTCAGCTTCAAGGATTCCGTCTGGAACTCGATCGATGGCACCGCCTCGCGTGATATCGCCGCAGAGTTCGCGTTCGTGTGCGCGATGATCGGGGTGGACCTTTCCCGCCTGTCGGAAGAGATCATCCTTTGGAACACCAAGGAGTTCTCGTTCATCACGCTGGATGATGCGTTCTCCACCGGGTCCTCGATCATGCCGCAGAAGAAGAACCCCGACATCGCGGAGCTGGCGCGCGGTAAGAGCGGCCGTCTGCTGGGCAACCTCACCGGCCTGCTGGCCACGTTGAAGGCGATGCCCCTGGCATACAACCGTGACCTGCAAGAGGACAAGGAGCCGATCTTCGATTCGGTAGACACCCTGACCCTGTTGCTGCCCGCGTTCACCGGCATGATGGCTACCGCGCGATTCAACACCGCGCGCATGGAGGAACTCGCGCCGCAGGGATTCTCCCTGGCGACCGACATCGCCGAGTTCCTGGTACGCGAGGGGGTGCCTTTCCGCGAAGCGCACGAGATCTCCGGCAGCTGCGTGCGAGTCTGCGAGGAGAGCGGGCGGGAACTGTGGGATCTGAGCGACGAGGAATTTAGCCAGATTTCGCCGCATCTGACTCCCGCCGTGCGGGAGGTGCTGCACGTGCCCGGTTCGCTTGCCTCGCGCAACGCGAAGGGCGGCACCGCCCCCGACCGCGTGGCCGAGCAGGAAGCGCGGGTGGCGGAAGTCATCGCCGAGCTGCGCGAGTTTGCCGCTAGCTAGCGGGCGCTAAAACACATCGCGAAAGCGGGGACGCTCCCTTGGGGGCGTCCCCGCTTTTGTTGCCTTAGGTTACGGCGTGCCAGGAACAGCATGGGGCACAATAGGAGAGGTTGGGGAAAGGCTCCCCACGGGAAGGAAAGACGTGGAAAACATCCTGGACGAACTCCAGTGGCGTGACCTGATCGTTTCGTCGACCGGTATCGACGAACTGCGCACCGCCCTCGCGGCGGGTCCGGTCGGCCTCTATTGCGGGTTCGATCCGACCGCGTCATCGCTCCACGTGGGACACCTGACCCAGATCATTACGATGCGCCGCTTCCAGCTGGCCGGGCACCGGGTGTTCGGTTTGGTTGGCGGTGCCACCGGCCTGATCGGCGATCCCCGCATGTCGGGCGAACGCGTGCTTAACTCTCCCGAGGTAGTTGAGGGCTGGGTCAATAACCTGCGCGATCAGATCGGCCGCTTCCTCGATATGGAGGGCGAAAACCCGGTCACGATGGTGAACAACCTGGACTGGATCGGGCAGATGAGCGCGCTGGAACTGCTGCGCGACGTCGGCAAGAACTTCCGCATGGGCACGATGCTCGCGAAGGAAATCGTGGCCTCGCGTCTCCAGGGGGAGGGGCTTAGCTACACCGAGTTCAGCTACCAGATCCTGCAGGCGATTGATTTCCAGGAACTGTTTAAGCGTTACGGCGTGACCCTCCAGTACGGCGGCAACGATCAGTGGGGCAACCTGCTTGGCGGGGTTGAACTGATCCGCCGCACCCAGGGTGAAGAGGTACACGCGCTGACCACCCCGCTGGTTACCAAGGCCGACGGCACCAAGTTCGGTAAGAGCGAGGGTGGCGCCATCTGGCTGGATCCCGAACTCACCAGCCCGTACGCGTTCCACCAGTTCTGGCTGAACGCCGACGATCGCGACGTCGTGAAGTACCTGAAGTTCTTCACCTTCCGTACGCAGGAGGAGATCGCCGAACTGCAGCGTGCGACCGAGGAAGAACCGCACGCACGCAAGGCGCAGCGCGCGCTGGCCGATGACATGACCACTCTGGTGCACGGGGCAGAGGCGACGGCTGCGGTGAAGGCGGCTGCTTCGGTTCTGTTCGGTAAGGCCGACGTGCGCGAGCTGGATGCGGCGGCGCTGGCCACTGTTGCCGCGGAGCTGCCTACCGCAGAGCTTTCCGGGGAGGTTTCCTTTGCGGATGCTTTCGTCAGCGTGGGCATCGTTAATTCCAAGAGTGCGGTGCGGCGTGCGATCAACGAAGGTGGCCTGTCGGTTAACGGGGAGAAGCTGAGCGATGCGGAGGCGCCCCTGGGCTCTGTCACTCCGCTAGAGGGCGGTTGGCTGCTGCTGCGCCGGGGCCGCAAGACTGCCGCAATGGTAAAACTGCAGGTCAGCTAGGTTTAAGGGCTTTTTTAAGCCCGGCTGCGCCGCAGGTCACACGGCTTTTTCCTGTGACGGCGGCGACAGAAGGCGGTGTTTTGGTGGGTTTTTGGGCCTCCAAAACACCGCCTTTTTGCTATTCATGCGCCTCTGACCTGCATGTATGTCTGCTTAGAGGGCTGACTTGCGGGATGCTTTACGTCGGTTTGACGCTGTCTGGCTAACCCCGTAATGTTTCTACCTGTCAGCCGCGAGGTTGGCGAGCGGAACAGCCCGGCTTGCCGGGTTCGGGAAACCGAAAGTTACGCGGGGTTGCTTCGAAAGAAACAATCTGGTAACGTAGTGATCCGCACCGAAGAGGAATCTTCGGAAAGCAAGCCTTCTAGGAAAGCCTGTTTATGCAGGTCATACTTGAAGTGCGGGTGTTGTTTGAAATCTCAATAGCGTGTTTGTTTATTGATGCCAAAAGTTTTTTGGCAGTTATTGGACAGCTAGTTTTAATGCTAGATGTTTGTTTCTGTCAGGGTTATTTCTTTTTATTT